>CAZDOY010000017.1:35491-64674 GCA_964507185.1 uncultured Thermoanaerobaculia bacterium | reverse complement strand
GCGGCAGCGGCGACGTCCGCGTCCTGAGGAAGGGCGGGGTGCTCGTGGGGCTCTTCCCGGACTTCGAGTACGAGGTCGAAGTGAGTCGTCTCGAACCGGGGGACATGTTCGCGGCCTTCACGGACGGGATCACAGAGACCCGGAGCCCATGGGGTGAGGAATTCGGGACGGGCAGGCTGGTGAAGCACCTCGAATCGCGTCGCGAGGCCGCTGCGAGAGAGGTCGCGCGGTCGCTGGTCGAGGCGGCGGAGACCTTCTCGGGCGGCGCCCACGCGTCGGACGACAGGACTGTACTGATTTGCAGGAGGGAGGTGGCGGAGGTATGACACCGGAGAGACTCCCGCTCAGTCTGAGCGACGCGACGGGAGTGCCTTACTACAGGCAGATCGTGGACCAGGTCGCCCAGTTGATCCGGTCCGGCCAGTTGAAGCCCGACGCCATGCTCCCCTCCGTGCGGGACCTGGCCAAGGACCTCCTCGTGTCGCTGATCACGGTGAGGCGGTCCTACGCGGACCTGGAGGGCGCGGGACTGATCGTCCGGCGCCAGGGCTCGGGCACGTTCGTCGCCAAGGAGGTCACGATGGCATCGAAGGACAAGGCGGCCGCCGAAATCATGGAAGGGTTCGAGCGGATCATACTCCAGAGCAGGCAGATGGGACTGGACGGCAAGAAGATTCGGGCCATCTTCGAGCAGGCCCTGGCGGGAGAGGAGCAGAACGATGGCAGGCAGTGAACTGGTCCGGATCCGCGACCTGAAAATAAAACGCGACGGCTTCACGCTGGACGTGCCGGAGTGGTCCGTGGCCCCCGGCGAAGTGGTCGGGCTGGTGGGCCCCAACGGGGCCGGCAAGACGACGCTGCTCGAGGCGGTCGCCGGGCTCCGGCGGGTCGGCGGGGGCAAGGTCGAGGTCTTCGGCCTCGATCCCTGCCGCGATCCGGTGACCGTCCGGTCGTCCCTCGGTTTCATGAGCGACGACATGCCCGTTCTGGACATGCGGATCGGCAATCTCCTCCGAACGCTCTCGGGCTATTACAAGAGCTGGGATCCCGCCCTCGTCGAGGTGCTTCTCGAGCGGTTCAAGCTGGACCCGAAGCAGAAGGTGCACACCCTCTCGAAGGGGCAGGGGACGAGAATCCGGCTGGTGACGGCCCTGGCTTTTCGTCCCAGGGTGCTCCTGCTCGACGAGCCCGCGACCGGATTGGACGTGGCAGGCCGGCGGTCCCTCCTGGAGAGCGTGCTGGACGTGGTGCGGGACCCCTCCCGAAGCGTGATCATCAGCTCGCACATGCTGGCCGACATCGAGAGGATCGCGGACCGGCTGCTGGTGCTGGACCGGGGCGAGGTGGTCAAGGAGGGGCCCACCGACGAGCTGGTCGGTGAGAGCCGGACGCTCGAAGAGGCCCTCGTGGCGTGGGGGGCGGCGGGATGACCACGACTGCAGGCGCCGTTTTCAGGCACGCCCGGATCCGCCTGGTTGCGGTCTGCACGCGGCCGGTGTCCTTCATGATGATGCTGCTGTTCGTGGCGGGAACGTCCGTTCTACTCTGGCCGGGGCTTGCGGGTCCCTCCGGGCCGTGGTTCGGATTCAAAGGGCTCTCGAGCGCCGATACGCCCCTCCAGGCCCTTCTCATCGCCATGATGTATCTCTACATCTGGCCGATGATCGCGGCGATGCGAGCAGCCGGGCGGGCGACGGGCTTCTTCTCGTCGGGCGACGACAACGTCACGCTGGCCCTGCCCGCCCTGCCCATCGGCCCGAAGGCCCGCATGGCCGGAGAGGTGACGGTCGTCCTCGCTTTCGTTCTCGCGGCGCGTGTGTTCGTGCTTCCTTTTCTTGCAGCCGCCGAGCGCGCGCCTTTCTTCAGCGCGACGTTCTCCGGTGCGCTGATCATGCTGCCCATCCTTCTGTGCTGGGCCAAGAAAACGGGCTCGTTCGAGATGCAGTCGGTCATGGGACTGGTGGTGGCGCTGCTCGAACTCGGCGCGCAGAAGCTCGGCCTGCTGGCCGGCTTTATTTCGCTGGTGCCGGTGGCCATTGTGCTCTCGGCCGCCGTCCTGTTGTTCGACGGCAGGTATGTGCTCGGATTGCGCCGTGCGTCGACCCTAATGGCGAAAGCCTCGTCCCGAGTACGCCCGGCCATTACGCCCGAAGCCCGTTATCGGCGGGACCTGGCGGTCCTCCCCCTGCGCCGGTACGGCCTGCTCTACCTCCTGGCGGGCGGGCTCGCGGCGGTGCTGCTGCTCGCGGGCAGCCTGGCCCACCTATCGTTCCTGGTCGGCATGGTCCTGGCTTTTGTGGCCGTTTTCATGCTGTTCAAGCCGTTTGGCAGCAATCTGCTGGGGTGGGGTCTGAAGGGGCGACGAGGCGTCCGGCCGGGAGATCTGTACCGCGCACTGTCCGTCCTGCCCTTGAGGCGGGAGACGATCCTGCGCGGCATCTATCTGTACACGCTGGCCGCGGGGGGAACCATCTGGATCGGGGCCGTCCTCCTGGTCGCCCTCGGGGTCTACGTGAGGACGGGCCAGCCCCTCTGGCAGGTTGCGAGGGAGGGCGACGTGAACCTCTTCCTATGGCCCTCTCTGCTCCTGATCCCCGCGGTTGCGGGCTTCATTGTCTCAGCCGCCGCCGGGAAGCGCGCGCTTTACTACACGAGCGGACTGGCCCTGTTCGCCATGATGAATCTTCCCATGATGGCCCTCGCTGGCCTCGGCTACGTCTGCGCCAAAGGGTCTCACCTGCCTGCCGTGGTCGCCCTGGTGATTCTCGGCGTTTCGACCCTGCTGGCCTGCTTCCCTCCGCTGGTGCTGCTGAGGGGAAATACCTGACCGGGCGAGGGCCGCCCATTACGAAGAAGGGTGAGCGAAAATGCGGATCACCATGATCGGACACAGCACGGTTCTTATCGAGACGGACGGGCAGAAAATACTCACGGATCCGTACTTCGGAACGCTGGGTAATCCGGCCTTCAAGCGGCTCGCGCCCCCCGCGATGAAGCGGGAGGACGTGGGCGACGTGACGCTGGTGCTCGTCTCGCACAACCACTGGGACCACACGGACGGACCGTTCCTGCACGGGCTGGGAAAAGACGTACGGGTTCTGGCGCCGGCGCGGGCCGCCTGGTTGACCCGGCTGCGGGGGGCGAGGCACGCCGAGGGGGTGAGGCCGTGGGAGGTACGGCGCTTCGGGGACGCTACCATCACAGCGGTGCCGGCCGTTCACGTCGCCGCCACCGTGGGCTACGTGATCGAGGCCGAGGGGAAGAGGGTCTATTTTGCGGGGGATACCTATCACCGGCCCTTCATGAAGGAAATCGGGCGGCGCTTTTCGCTGGACGCGGCGCTGATGCCGGTGACGACCTTCAGGGCACCCATGACCATGGGAGAGAAGGGGGCCGTCCAAGCCGTGCGCGCCTTGGGACCGTCGGTAGTGATCCCCATCCACCTGGGCATTGCGCCCCGACTGCCTCCGCTCCGGACGGGCCAGAGCGTGGAAGGTTTCACGCGGCGTCTGGCCGAGGCCGGGCCTGAGGCGAAAGTCGTTCCTCTGGCCGAAGGGGAGAACTGCAGCCTATAGCCGATCTTCTCCCGCTCAGCATCCGGGATCAAATAATCGAAATCGGTATCGAAATCGGAAACCGCACCCGAAACGACATCGGCCTCCTGGTTTGCCGACGCTCAACATAGGGCGTGAGCTAAACGGCAAAAAAGCGGCACACTCTTAGACGGCGGGACACGAGACCCGATACCGATAGCGATACCGATTTGGACGTCAGCCCTTCTTCTCGATCTCTTCTTCGACCTCTTCGGCGCCTTCCTTATAGTACTTGGCTTCATCGGGCGCCAGCTCGTGGAGCAGGCGGAGGAATTCGCCCGCGTGGACGCGCTCCTCGTCGGCGATGTCCGTAAGGACCTCGACGGCGAGCTTGTTGTCCGTGGACTCGGCGAGCTGCATGTACATCTGGATGGCTTCGTACTCGGCGGCCACCATGAAGCGGATGGCGCGGACGAGTTCCTTGTCGGTGAGCTTGCGGTCGTGGGCCAAACCTGAAAATGGGGATCCGAACTCCGGCATAATTCTCCTCCTTTCTTTTCCTTTCCTTCACTAATATCTTATGCGCAGTCGTTCCCGGAATGGCAGCCAATCGAAGCCGGGTGGCAGCGGCGGGGCGAATGGCCCATCCGCCGCGGGATGTCACCAGCGCTTCTCGGTCGCCGGGGAGCAGCTTACAAGACGGGCCTGTTCGCCTTCGACGTGCTCGAAGGCCGACATGACCGCAACCCGGCCCGGGCCCTGAAGCCTCAGCCATGTGTAGCGCTGACCGTAGCCGCCGAAGAGGCTGAAGGTCTGGTTCGGGTGCTCGAAGTGGAGTTGCATCTGGACGCCCGGGTCCTTGAAGAGCAAGGCGGTCGGCTTGATCAGGATGGTCTGCCCCGGCTGCAAGGTGCGGACGAAGACGTTGCCCGAGGCGTGCACGAGCAGCAGCCCGGGGCCCTGGGCGGCCGTGAACCGGTCCATGAACATACCCAGGGGATAGATGGTCTCCGTCTCGGTCTTGTCGCCCCTCTGAACCCGGATCTTGTACCACACCTTGGTGCCGAACCAGTCGTAGGCCACGGCGTGGGTGGCGGCGACGAAGAGGTGCTCCCGCACGTCCACCGTTTCACCCTTCTGGAGGGGCAGGGCCAGCAGTTCGCCGGGCGCGTCGCGGGAGAATGCGATGCGGCCGGGTCCTCTGGCCTCGGTCATGACAACGGGCATGCCCGCCAGTACGCGCTTGAATGCGCCCTTCAAGGACATGGCGCCCACCTGCACGGTCGGCTCCATCCAGAGCAGCACGTGGTGGGCGAA
This sequence comes from uncultured Thermoanaerobaculia bacterium, assembly GCA_964507185.1. Classification (GTDB taxonomy): domain Bacteria; phylum Acidobacteriota; class UBA4820; order UBA4820; family DSQY01; genus CAVRTJ01. Next base: position 59,824 of record CAZDOY010000017.1, on the reverse strand, counting down.
ATAGACGCCGTCCGTCGAAGACAGCCGGAAGTCGGCTACGGGTACGTAGGTGCCCTCGATCTGGCAGTCGGAGCCGCCGAACTGGAGCCTCGCCATGTCTTTCTGGCCCGGCACTTCGGTCCAGCGCTCCGGAGAGACGATGGCGCGGACGTCTATCGGCGCGCCGCAGCGCGTGCAGGCTCCCTGTGTGCCGTCGCTTTCCGCGCCGCAGTAGGGGCACGTGTAACGCCGGCGGTCGACACTGGAGGCATCGTGAGACTTGTCTTCCATGACGCCCTCCTCACTTCGTGTCGTGGTGGACGTACATGGACTGGATGCCCACGCGTCCGGGACCGGTCATCTTGGCCAGACTCATGCCGAACCCCCCGAAGAGCCCCGACGTGAGTTTCTGCCGCTGCACCTCCATGGTGACGGAGGAGTCCTTATACAGGAAGGCGCCCGGTTCCACGATGATGCTCTCGCCGGCTTTCAGGATTCGCTCGAAGACGTTGCCGTAGCCGTGAAGGACGAGCAGCCCCGGCGCGTTCCCCGTCACGAAACGGTCCATGAACATGCCCTGGCCGCCGAAGAGGATGTTGGTGAGGCCCTTGATACGAACGTAGGAATATTGGATGTGATGGGAGGCCAGAAGAAAGGCGTGCTCCCGGACGTCCAGCTCCATACCGGGGTGTAGCGGGAGGACCACTAACTCTCCGGTGGCGTCGCGGGAGAAGGCGATGCGGCCCGCGCCCTGGGCCACGCTGATGACGAAGGGCATGCCCGCCAGCACACGCTTGAAGCCGCCGGGGAGCTGCAGCGTGGTGAGGGGCACCGCCTCCTCCTTCCAAAGCATGACGTGGTGCTCGAAGTAGACGGAATCGCCTTGCCCCAGGTGTATTTCGGCAACGGGCACGATCTCGCCCTCGACCTGGCAGGTGCTCTCGCCGAAGTGAATCTCGGTCATGTCTCTGAGGCGGGGCGCTTCCCGCCATCCCGACTCGCTCACGAGGTTCCGCACGTCCAGGGGCGCGCCGCAAAAGCGGCAGCTCGTGGCCGTCTTCTCGTTCTGCCCCTGGCACCACTGGCACTCAATGCGTTCGACGGGGTCCTGCCCGCCGTCCGGTCTTGGGGGAGTCACCACACCTTCAGTCATCCTTCACCTCCACGTGTGAACAGATACCCTTCGAGACGCGCACCCCCGCGCATCTCCGACGACCGTGAATCCAGATCCCCCTTGTTCCTCTGGAAAGATGACGCAAAGCCTTACCAGACAAACGTAGCACCGGTGTGAGCGTCCGTCAACGGGGCCGTGCGGGACGGCTTCGATGAATTTGCCCTCGTCATGTGTCATACTAAAAAAACACCGAGGTCATAAACCGCGCGGATCAAAGCAATCACGATGGCGGCGCATTGTCGTCTCGAAGTTTGTGCGACCGGACGCGCGCGGCGCGGATATTCGTGTGCGCACGGGCCGGTTTCAGGAGGGGACCATGGGCAAGCGAGGAGGCGGATGGCCGCTGCGGGCGGCCCTGATCGTGCTGGCGGCGGCCCTGTGGGTCGTGCCGGCGTTCTCGGCGGAATTCACGGCGGACATGGTAGAGGTGCGGGGCAAGACGACGCGGACGTCGAAGCTCAGCGTCATGGGCCACAACTACGCCATCGAGTTCGAAGAAGAGGGACAACGCGGGAAGGTCACCGTGGACCTGGCGAAGGGTGTGACGCGCGTCTTCATGCCGTCCGAGAAGAAGTTCGTCAAGATGGCCTCGGACAGCATGCGTAGCCTGGCCAACGATCCGATCCAGGCCTTCATGACGGCATCCCGGCGCTACACGGCCGCGAAGGAGGGGACGGAGACCGTGGGCGGATACTCGTGCGATAAGATCGTCGTGAGTTCGCAGGGGAAAAAGCTCATGACCGGATGGGTCGCCAGGGACCTCGGGTACCCCGTCAAGGTCGTGACCCACGGCAAGGAAGCGTGGACGATGGAGTTGAAGAACATAAAGCGGGGAGACGTTTCCCCCGATCTCTTCATGGTGCCGGCGGACTATAAGAAGGTCGACAAGACGAGCGCGGGCAGCAAGAAGGCCGCCGCGCCGCAGTCCGCGTTGACGTCGCCGGTCAAGGGCACGGTGCCGATGGGCAGGCGCCTCGGCCCGGGCGGCGAAATGAGGGTGACCGTGGCCGGCAACCGCGCGGTGAAGGTCTCCCTGAAGAACCTCGCGAAGGGTGAATCCGCCGTCCTCGTCCTTCCGTTCAGGGACGGCAAGCAGGTGGAGTCCATAGGCGTCAACCCCACTACCCTCAAGAACCTCTACGCCACCTGGGACCGGGACTTCAACAGTCCGTCCACCTTGAAGATGTCCGCCTCCTTCCGGGTCGACGAGGTGGTGGTCCGGGCCGAGAAGGGCCTGGTTCTCGCCCGGGTGGAACAGGAGGGCAAGGGAACCCGGGACCTGTTCAACGGTGGCGGATACACGACCTGGGTTAAGGCCAGGCCGGGCAAACCGCTGGCCATGACCATCACGGGCGCCGACCAGGACGGCGGCGACTCTACCGGCCGGATTCTGCTCAAAAGAGAGGGCGCCGGCCAGGCCGAGAAGCTGGCCTTCACCCTCAAGAGCGGTGAGACCAAAACATGGACCTACCCGGCCTCCGAGGGGATCAACAACATCCAGATCACGGTCGGCGAGGGCGAGGGCATGATCAAGATACACATGGACCAGACCGGGGCCATACAGGGTGCCGGGCGCTCCTGAGCGCCGGGTCACCCTCCGCGTTGCATTCCGACGAGCAGCGCGCGGAATTCGCGCCGTGCTCGCGCGGTGACGCGGTTGAAAGCGCAGATAAAAGCTGGCACACGGTCAGGGTCCCCGTTGTCCGGGGCGTGTGCGACCGCTGCGGGGCAGAGTGAACACTCGTCGATGCAAGCGCGGTCCCTGCAGGCGCCGTAGGGCGAGTACCTGCCGTGCCTGTTCGTCATCACCGTCAGCGGTCCGGTCCTTTGCCGCGTGGTCGACAGCCGCTTCCAGAGGCCGCCCGAGCGGACGTCCCCCAGATCCACGGCCGCCGAGACCTGCCGCGCCAGCGGAGATAGGTCCTGGAGGGAGGAGGCGAAGAGCGGATAGGTCCACCCGCGTCCGTCGGGGTCCACGCAGAGACCCTTGCCCACCCCCGCCCCGCAGATGAAGCCGCCGCCCGGTCCGTGTCCGGCCTCGGGACCGGGCCCGCGGAGGAATGCCACCGGAACGGCCCTGCGGGCCGCCCAGTGACGCGCGGCCTCCGCGACGATTTCCCCGACCTGTTCCTCCAGGACGCTGAACGCTGCATCGTTCCAATCCCCGTTCCGGCCGATGACCGGTTGAAAGGCGATGTCCGCGATGCCCCGGTTCAGAAAGAACCGTGCGCCGGCGGCGAGGTGGGGCAGCGTGCCGGGCGTCGACACGGCCTGGATACGGACCGACCGCTGCAGGTAGCCGGGGTGGTTCGATTCGAGCTCGTCCAGCCTGCCGGCCAACCGCTGGAAAGTGCCGCGTCCCCTGAGCTGCTGGGATGGTGGCGGCCCGTCGCAGCTCAACCGCAGGAGGACTCCGTGCGCTTCCAGGAAGTCCTGGATCGAAGGTGAGAGGAGGGTGCCGTTGGTGGTCAGGATGGTCCGGACCTCGGCAACGCCGGGCCGGGGCGACTCGGCGTATTCCAGGTAGCGCGCGAGGAGGTCCGGTTCCAGGAGCGGTTCGCCCCCGCTGAATTCAAGCAGGAGCGGGGGCGTACCTCGCTCCAGAAGCAGGTCGAGGGCGGCGCGCGCGGCGTCCCAAGGGAGGGCGTCGCGCACGCGCCGTCCGTTCTGGTAGCAGTAGGCGCAGTCCAGGTTCTCCGTCGAAACGGCGACGGGGTTGGGCGTGGAAGACTATCTGAAAGAGCTCGCCGGAGCGGGCAGGGGAAACAAACGAGGCCGCCCCCGCGTATTCTGCACCAAAGGGACTTTTCCCATGGAGCATGGACTCGCAGGAGGATTCGATGGCAGGCAAGCGTGTGCGAACAGAGGAGTTCACGATCAGCGGCGACCAGCTCGTCGCGAAGATCAAGGAGATCATCCACGGAGGCAACGTCCGCCGGATCACCATAAAGAACGCGGAGGGCGATACCCTCATCGAGGTGCCGCTCACGCTCGGCGTGGTGGGCGCCGTCCTATTGCCCGTCTGGGCGGCGCTCGGGGCCATCGCGGCACTGGTGGCGCGGCTGCGGATCGTCGTCGAGAAGCTGGATGATAATCCCGAGGAAGGCCCGCCGCCGCCGCCGGAACAAAACGAAGGTTGACTTCACAGAGGACCCATGAAAGCCCTTCTTCTTTCGCCGAAATGTCGACGGAATCTTCCCGTATCTTGCGACGGCCATAGATCTTGATGGCGCGTCCTGTGGGATGAATGCCGACGGACGGGACTCTTGGAGTGCGTGCCGCGGCCTAGGCGGAGAGAGAAAGAGGGCACGCACACCTGCGGGAACCGGCCCTAACGGAGACTCCGTACGCGCCCTTTCAATCGAAGCGCGGCGCTGATCAGCGCCGCGCGATGAGATTACACGAAGATCGGGACGAACAGTCTGATGGAGGTCCAAGGTTCGCACTCCTGCACATCAGCGAGCAACTGCAAAAAAAAGCGGGGCCGAAGCCCCGCATCAAATGCAACTGGATTTCACTTTTCCTTGTCGACTATGGTCCTCCGATGCAGAGCGGCGGGTTGTTGGTCGTGTCTGTGTCGTTCAAGTAACTGTAGATGTATGCGCTGTAGTCGTAGATGTAGCCCCACGCCCTGTGGTTGTTGGGGTCGTAGTACAGGTACACGTAATGGGGCGCGCCCGGCTGGCTCCAGAACATATTCCCGCCGTGGTAGACTCTGGCCGTCCCCGCCAGGGTCAATCCCGTGTAAGGTCCGGTTAGGATGGTCCACTTGTAATCGCCCGTGATCTTGTTGACGCACATCACCGCGTTGCCCATGTCGTCGTAGAAATTGGTGTAGTCCACTGTGAAATTGTAGGTTTGCATTCCTGCACAGCCGTTGGCGTCCACCGCCCAGATCTCGATATTGAAGGCGCCCGTCCCGGTGGGGGTGCCGGAGAGCGTGTCCCCGACGAGCGCCAGACCGGCGGGCAGAAGACCTGTGACGTAGTAGGTGTAGGGCGGAGTGCCGCCCGTTGCCGAGAAGGTCTGGCTGTAGGGGGTTCCGGCGACGACGGAGGGAATGGTGGCGGGCGAGACGGTAATGGCCGGACAGCAGTCGCCGAGAACGATGAACGGCATGCCCTGGGGCGTGCCGGTTCCCGTGTCCAGGGCGTTCGCCCAGCCCGTCGTATACTGCATGGCATTGCCCGTGGAGGTCTGGCCGAGGATAGAGACGGGCGGGGAATAGGGACCCGAGGACAGGTTCCCGCCCATCTGCCAGTCGAACCAATAGGTGCCCGGCGGCAGGGTCGTTCCCACGTTGACGACGCAGGCCATGATGGGGCGGTTCGAAGCGGTCAGGCTGTAGTCGGCGACCCGGTAGACGTTGTGGAAAGCCATGCTCTCCAAGACGTTGGTGACCGTGTCGCCCCAGATGACGCTTCCCACGCCGGGGACGCCGTTCCAGATTCTCAGGTTCACGTGGTTGATGGTGGAATCGGTCCCCGAGCCGGTCTGGTAGGCGAACAACACGAGCTTGTCCACGTACATGCCGGCCGGGTTGGTGACCGTGTAGTCGTCGGCGAGCCTGTACCCGTAGGTCTGCTGCATGCCGAAACCGTAGGTGCTCATGGAGAGGGCCGTCTGGAGCGCGCTCGCGTCGGCCCCGCCGGCCCCGCCGCCTGGGTGGGTCACCAGGGGACCGTTGTCGAAGACCGGACATACGGGCTCCTCGAGCCTGAACGCGATGTCGTGCTGAGCTACGCCGAGGACGGTCCAGTCCTGCCAGGTCGTGCCGAGGCCGAATCCGCCGCCCGGGTTGATGAGCTTGGCCACGGCGCCGTTCGTCGTATCCGAAGGCTGTCGGCCGAACTGTCCACCTCCGGAGAACGTCATGTTGGGAGCGAAGATCATCCACCACGTCCCGGGTGGGATCACCACGGGGGTGTCCAACGACAGGACGGTGTTGCTCTGGTACCCGCCGGGCACTCCGGTTGAGTAAGTCACCTGGTGGTCGTAGGGCGCCAGCGTGATCGTCCAGAGGGGGGTGGTGACGCCGTCGTTGGGGTAGCCCGCGGGGACCCCGCCCGCATCGGCGTAGATGGCGAAGGTGAGACTCGACGCGTTCATGAAGGTGCTTCCGCCGTTCCAAAAATCGCCTGGCACGTAGATTCGACCGACCCTCCACGGGACTGCATTTGAGAAGTCGTCCGCGATATAGGTGGTGTAGGTGGGCATATCGGCGAAGTTCTGGTCCACGTATGCGTTCTGATTTGCCGCGCTGAGAGGCTGGTCGAAGAAGACGGTCGGCAGGTACTGGGGCGGCGAGGCCGCCAGGCCACCGATACCGATCGGCGGTTTGACCGTTTCGACTCCAGAACTGACCTGGGGCATTTTGGTTGTAGGCGCAAGGGCCTGTGTCGGTGGTCCCGGGCAGGGTAACAGCACACTCCCCACGATTTCCGCCGCCGGCGGGTTTTCAGCCGGAGCGGCGCCAAGAATGGGCACGGCTAGAGCCACCCCCAGAAGCGCTCCCAGAACACAGTAAATGATCGACCTTCTCTTCATCTTAGCCCCTCCCCGGCCCTCCCGCGGGCCGAAAGCAAAACGAAACCACCCTGCGGCAAAAGAGACCACGATCCTCCGCCGTCACCTCCAATGCGGGGTTGGGAGTCTCCCTCGCGCCAACGCCTGCCGAATTGTGGGGGGATTGTCCGTTGCGGCGGGACGCAGGGTACACTCACCTCCCACACACCAGAACACCTTCCCCTCCTCCCTGGTGGCCGCAACTCGTTGAATCGCCTCTTACTTGTTGAAATATATAAGGAACCGGCGCATGAAAATCAAGTTCGCCATGCCATACGGGTGAAACGGAGGCACGCAGGGACAGGGGCCTCGTCTCTCCAGTGGGGCGAAAAGGAGCGGGGCCGAAGCCCCGCTTCCATGTGCCCGGATCTGCGATGGCTTGTGATCATGGCCCTCCTGTGCAGAGAGGCGGATTGTTGATCGTGTTCGTGTCGAACAGGCTGGTGTAAACGTAGGTCGTGTAGTCGTAGAGGTAGCCTCAGGCCGTGTGGTCGTTGGGGTCGTAGTAGAGGTAGGCGTACTGCGAAGAGCCGGACTGGCTCCGGAACATGGTGCCTCCGTTGCAGGCGGTGAGCGTGCCGGCGAAGGTCGCCATCTTGCCGCCGGCGTAGTATAAGAGGGGGAAGACGGGAACGTCCTCCGGATAGCCGGAGCCCTCACACAAGAGAGCGTACGAGGAGGTGACCATGAGCGACCTTTCCCCAGCCGTTGAATTCGCGCGTCAGAACAGCCGGCGCTTTCTGGACGAACTGCTCGACATGCTCCGCATACCCAGCATCTCGACCCTGCCCGAACACAAGGCCGACATCGAGCGCGCGGCCCGGTTCGTGGCCGAAGACCTGAAGCGCACGGGCCTTGAGAACGTGGAAATCATCCCCACGGATGGCCACCCGATGGTCTACGCCGACTGGCTTCACGCCGAAGGCAAGCCGACGGTTTTGTGCTACGGCCACTACGACGTACAGCCCGTCGATCCGGTAGACGAGTGGGAGACCCCGCCCTTCGAGCCCCATATCCGTAACGAGAATATCTACGCGCGGGGCTCTTCGGACGACAAAGGGCAGGTCTTCATGCACATGAAGGCCCTCGAGGCGCTGATGAAGACCGGGGGCGGAGGGCTCCCCGTGAACGTCCGGGTCATCGTGGAGGGCGAGGAGGAAATCGGCGGCGAGGGCATCGAGAAGTTCCTCAAGGAGAACGCCCATCGCCTGGCGTGCGACGCGGCGCTTGTTTCCGACACGCACATGTTCGCGCCGGAAACGCCCAGCCTGACGATCGGCCTCCGGGGCATCCTCTATGCCGAACTGGAAGCCCGCGGCCCCCGTGTCGATAGGCACTCCGGCAGCTACGGGGGCGCTTCGCCCAACCCCATCTTCGCGCTCTGCCAGGTGATCGCCCGGCTCAAGAACGAGGAGGGCAGGGTCATGATCCCGGGCTTCTACGACAGCGTGAAGGCGCCCTCCGACGCCGAACTCGCCTCGTGGAAGACCCTTCCCTTCGACGAAGAGGAATACAGAAAAGAGGAGGTCGGCTCCGTCGAACTCACGGGTGAACCCGGCTACTCCGTCCTCTACAGGACGTGGGCCAGGCCTACGTTGGAAGTACACGGTATGCCCGGGGGCTTCACGGGCGACGGTGCCAAGACGGTCATTCCGGCGCGGGGCAGGGCGAAGATCTCCATGCGCCTCGTGCCCGACCAGGACCCCGACGAGATCTTCCGGTTCTTCAGAAACTACGTCCTGTCCATCGTTCCGAAAGGCATCCGGATGGAAGTGCGGAAAATTCACGCGGCCCCGCCTGTTGTCGTGGGGACGGACAACCGCTTCGTGAGGGCCGCCGCGGACGCCATGCGCGGCGTGTACGGCAAGGACACGGTGATGATCCGGGCGGGCGGCTCCATCCCGATCGTGGCCGCCTTCGGGACACACCTAAAGACGCCGAGCATCCTGATGGGCTTCGGGCTACCCGACGACGGCGCCCACGGCCCCAACGAGAAGTTCAACATCCCGAATTTTCACAAGGGGATCGAGTCGGTCATCGGCTTCCTCGAGAACCTCGGGCAGTAGGCCGCCATGCCGGACGAACGGGTCTACCGGGCCATCAAGTCGTTGCTGGATGAGAACGGAATAGACTACCGGGAGGTCCGCCACGCCCCCACGCGCACGTCCGAGGAGTCGGCGAAAGCCAGGGGCGAAGATATCGCCATCGGCGGTAAGGCCCTCGTCATTCTTATTGACGGGGCCTTTCGCCTCTTCGTCATGAGTGCGGCGCGCAAGCTCGATTCGAGGCGCTTAAAGGATCGCTTTCACGTCAACTACTCCCGCTTCGCCACGCCCGAAGAACTTCTCGAACTGACGGGACTGGTACCTGGCTGCGTGCCACCCTTCGGCCGGCCCATCCTCCCCTTCGACCTCTACCTCGACGAATCCATCTTCGAGAACGACCGCATCGCCTTCAACGCCGGACTGCTGACCGTTTCCATCGTCATGGAGCGGGAGGATTACACGAAGCTGATCGAGCCGGAGATCTTCAGGTTCTCGCGGTGACGCGCCGGCGATCATGGGCGGGGAGGCGGCGGGCGGTATCGGTCACACCCTCTTCGCACAGGTTGTTGCGCAACGGCTAGTTGCACACAAAAAGAGCGCGGGGCCAAAGCCCCGCGCTGGGAAGTGCAGATATTGAACGGCCGTCACACCGGCGGCTGGCTTGTTCCGCAGGTGGCCGGGTCGTTCAGCGTGTTGCTGTCGAACAGGCTCGAGTAAAGGCCGGTCGTGTAGTCGTAGAGGTAGCCCCAGGCCGTGTGGTTGTTGGGGTCGTAGTAGATATAGACGTACTGCGAAGCGCCGGCCTGGCTCCAGAACATGGTCCCGCCGTTGTAGACGTTGAGGGCGCCGTTGAAGGTCGTGCCCGTATAGGGCCCGCTAAGGACCGCCCACTGGAAGCGGCCCGTATGCGAGTTCGCGCAAGCTTCCGAGGCGCCCGCGTCGTCGAGAAAAGCCAGGTTGAATCCTGCCGCGCTCAGGAAGACGTCGTCCAGGGCTTTGCATGAGAAGTTGAACTCGCCGCAATGGGAGTAGGCCCACTCCCAGGTCTGGCACGAGGCGATGACCGAGCCCGCGCCGAGGCTGTAACGGATCAGCGTCGGGTGACCGCCGTAGTCGGCTTCGCGGAGGACGACGTCGGCTCCGGCCGGCAGGGTGTTCTCCACGAACCACCCGTGGCTGCATGCGTTTCCGTAGAGGTCCGCATCGGTAAGGGGAACGCCCTGAGACAGGACGTCGGTGACGATGGGATCCGTGGCGTCGACTATGTAGTCGTGGTTGGAATAGCCGCTGGTGTAGGGGCTCAGGTACTGAAGGCCGCCGGGCAGGGTGGTGCTGACGGACGAGTTGGTACCCGCGAAGACGATGAGTGCTCCGCCCGCCTGGGCGTACTGGGAAAACCTCGCCAGATTCGCGTTGAACCACGTATTGAAGGCATCGAACTGGTCGCTGGCGATCAAGACGATGTCGTACGCCTGGACGGCGGACGCGCTCATCCCGTCGAAGGTCGCTGTGTCCACGATCGTGTAGGAGTAGCCGATGGAGCTGAGCACGTCCGTGTCGGCAGTCTTTCCCCAGGGCCACTCATTCTGGACGATCAGTACCGACATGGAAGCGGCCGCAAGGGCCTGCGGGGCGGAGGCCTTGTGGGTCTCGAAGGAGGGCGAGGGCACCCGAGGTCGCGGGGTGGCCGCTGCGCTGCTCGGGATGCCTTTCACACCGATCCTTCCCTGTCCGTTCTGACCGGGCAAATGGACCGCGGTGACGGGTGCAGCCGCCCATGCGCAGAGTGACACCAGCGCCGCGGCCGCGATTGCGACGATGAGGTTCCCTGATCTCTTCATCTCCTGCTCCTTCCGGGTGAAATGCGTGCCCATGCCTGCACTGCAGACTTTTGCCAATACGGCTGTGAGCCAGGTAACGCATTATCCAATGTACTTCATACGGGTCCGTCATCATTGCCAGAAACCGACCCCTTCAGTCCCTCTCATAGATGGTGACTATCAGTTCTCTCCGCCACCCTGGAAATACTCGCACACGGGTGGATCGTCCAGCGTGTTCGAATCGTAGAGGCTTGAGTAGACGTGGGTTGCGTAGTCATAGAGGTAGCCCCAGGCCGTGTGGTTGTTGGGGTCGATGTAGATGTAGACGTACTGTGGGGCCCCCGGCTGGCTCCAGAACATGTAGCCGGCGTTGTAGACCTTGAGCGTGCCGGAGTAAATGTTGCCCGCATAGGGGCCGCTGAGGACCATCCACGCGAAAGTCCCGGTCGTGTGACCGAGGCAGGTCATCGAGTTTGCGTAGTCGTCGAAGAGGCTCAAAAAGACCTCGGACTCGATGGCCCCTATATCCACGTGATTGGCGGTCTTCCGCGGGAAACCTGGCCCCCGCTGGTCGTAAACGAGGCTGAGCGGTGGCGCGAGAACCGAGTCGTCGCCGGCGTCGACGAGGGGACTGCCCGGCCACGGGAACTCGTTCAGCGTGGGCCCGCCGTTAAGGGCGGGCGGGTAGGAGAGCATAGCCTCGACGTTGTAGATGTCGCCCGTCGCCGGACCGTCGATGTAGTCGATGTCGTCTGTGTAGTCGATCAGGTTGTGGCCGTAGGAATAAAAGCCGCCGCACCAGTCCTGACCGCCTTCCGCCTCGTTGTAGGCGACGACCGTGTTGAGGAGTTCCGCTTCGTCACCGTGGCCCCAGCAGCCGCCGCCGCATCCTCCGCTGGAGTTGTCCGAGATGGTCACGTTCGTCATGCTGACCACGTATCCGTCCAGGGACATGGCGCCGCCGTCGCTCCACGCGTTGTTGTTAAGGAGGCTGGTGTTGACGAGGACCATGGAATAAAGCTCTTCCTGAGAAACGCCCACCGGGGCGCTTTCGCCACCGAGATAGCTGGCGTCCTCGATGCCGCCGGCGTAGTTTTCCGATTCGTTGTTGGTGACGCTGCAGTTATTAACCGTTAGCTGATAGAGGTTCAAGATCCCACCGCCGTAGCCCTCGGTGTAGCAGTCCACGACCTGGCTGTTGGTGAGCGTGAGAATGCCCCAGTTCTCGATACCGCCGCCGCCGGACCAGTCCGCTTCCTCGTCATAGCTCGAGTAGCCGTTCGCGATGGTGAGACCGCTGATGGAGACGATCGCTTCTCCGATCTCGAAGATGCGGTTTTCCCCGTCGCCATCAATCGTGAGCTTGCCGGCGCCCGGGCCGGTGATGGTCATGTTGCTCTCGATGTCGAGCTGTCCGCTGGTCAATGTGATCGTGGTGGGGTAGGCCAGGCTGAACGTGATCGTCGAGCCGGGGTTCGCGTTCGCCTGGTCGATGGCGTCCCTCAGGGATCCCGGCCCGCTGTCGTTTGTGCTGGTGACGACAAGAGCGAGCGCCGCAGTCTGGACCACGGCGTTCTTGGATGATTTCTTCCAGGCGTGTGTCCGGGAACCTGGCGCGGGGTGGCCCAGCGAGGAGGCCATCGAGGCCGGGTGCGTAGTGTTGCGCACCCCGTGGCGCGACTCCAAAACCTGCTTCCGCTGCTGGAGCGTCATCGTTCCCCAAGAACTTGCCGCGGGGGGCGTCCCCGCCAACGCTGCCACGGAGAGAAACGCCAGTGCGACCAGTACCGTCACAATTCCGATCCGTCTCATGCCTCTACCTCCTTGAGCCGCCCCGTTGCAGCTCTGAAATCTCGATGCATGTTCTATCTCGATTCACCGTCCTGGCTGACCGCGTCCTCAAATGGACGGACCGATCGCCAACCTTGAACCGGGGACAAAACAAACAGGTTGAAAAAGACTACCCTCAGTAAACCCCGTGCACGCCCATGATGCTTTACTCTATCTTATCCTACGTTGATCTTAACCGGAGGGCAAGAGCACCTATTCCCACCACCCGGCCGCAAAAAAGCGCGGAGCCCGAGCCCGTGCTTTATCCATCCACGCACTCAGTTCTTCCCATAGTCGTTGAGCTGAAGCGCAGGCGGAGTCTGGACGTCCTCTTCTCCGCAACGACTCCCGCGGCGCCGTCCGGTGGCGCCTCCTCTGAAGCCGGTTTGCGCATTCTTCTTATGCTACAATCCTGCGCAAGCATCACTGGAAGAGAAGAGGCAACGTTTCATCGTGAAGGGGAAGAGCATGCAGGACGAGGGAATCCGCACGGGCGGGGACGGTCTTCCGGAGAACGCCCGGCGACCGCTCGCGGACGATGAGGTCTACGTACCGGTTGTTCCTGCAGAGGAGGGCGTGCCGGAGGTGACGGGACGCTCGGTCATCATGGGGCTGGCCTTCTGCGCCGTTTTCGCCATGGCCGCGGCTTACCTGGCCCTGAAGGTGGGGCAGGGGATCGAAGCCGCGATCCCCATTTCGATTCTGGCCATCGGCATGTCGCGCTTCTTCAGCCGGCGGAGCACCCTGCTGGAGAACGTCATCGTGCAGTCCATCGGTGCGAACTCGTCCCACGTGGTTTCGGGCGCGGTTTTCACGATTCCGGCGCTCTACATGCTGGCTGCCACCCCGGGTTCGGGCGTCGCCCAGCCCACCGTGCTCCAGGTGATCATCGTCTCTTTCCTGGGAGGGTGCCTCGGCATCCTCTTTCTGATCCCGCTCCGCTACCACTTCATGATCGAAATGCACGGGAAGTTCCCGTGGCCGGAGGGTACGGCCACCAGCGAGATCCTATTGTCGGGGGAGCGCGTGGGCGGGCAGGCCAAGATTCTGGCGTTTTCCGCGGGCCTCGGCGCGCTCTACGACGGCACGGTCACCACACTGCACGGCATGGCCGAGAACATCAGCCTGAGGACAGTCTACGTCGGAAGACTCCTCTCCGAGCATTTCCTGACGTTCCGGATGTTCAACAACGCTGCGGTGCTGGGGATCGGCTACATCGTGGGTCTCAGGTACGCGTCCTACATCTGCGCCGGGTCCTTCCTGTCCTACTTTGTCCTGGTGCCCATGGTGCACGCCATCGGGAGCCACATCACGGTCGTCGTTCCGCCCGGGGATATCTTGATCGGCGCCATGAGCCCGGACCAGGTCTTCAAATTCTACGTCAAGATCATCGGGGTGGGCGGCATAGCCGGTGCGGGTATCATGGGCATCCTCTCCTCCGTACCCTCCATGGTCCGGTCCATCGGGGCCAACCTGAAAGGCCTCTCGAGCCAGGACAGGCGTGACAAGACCGCGATTCCGCGGATCGACCGGTCCCTGTCCGGATCCTTCACGGCCACCGGTCTGGCAATCTTTGCAGCGAGCGCATTCCTCTTCTTCTCTTACGGTCTGGGCATCAAGGAGGCGCTCATCCCGGCAGTCGCAGGAACCGCCCTGGTCATGGCCATCGCCTTTCTCTTCGCGCCCGTCGCGGCACGCGCCATCGCCATCATCGGTACGAATCCGGTCTCCGGCATGACCATGCTGACCCTGATCGTGACGGGTGTCGTCATGCTCCAGCTTGGTTTCACCGGAGGGCGGGGCATGTTCGTCACCATGATGGTGGGCGGCGTGGTCTGCACGGCCCTGGCGGCCTCGGGCGCGCTGGCGTCGGACCTCAAGGTGGGTCACTGGCTCGGCGCCACGCCGGCCAACCAGCTCAAGCTCAAGTTTCTCGGGACGCTGGTAGCGGCGGTCTTCTGCGGGCTGGCCATGTGGGTCATGGCCCAGGCCGACCCAAGCCAGGGCTTCGGCACGAGGGCCATTCCGGCCCCGCAGGCCTCGGCCATGAAGGAGATCCTGGTGGGCATCTTCGGCGCGACCGCGGCACCGCTGCAGTGGTACCTGTTCGGCCTCGGGGTGATCCTGGCCCTGATCCTCAGGATGGTGGGCGTCCCAGCCCTTGCCTTCGCCCTGGGCATGTATCTGCCCATAGAGCTGAACACCCCGGTTCTCCTCGGCGGTATCATGGCTTATCTCGTCGGCAGGCAGCGAAAGGGCGAGGGCGAAGCGGTCGCCAAGGCCAGGAGCGACCGCGGCGTTCTCATCGCGAGCGGCCTCATGGCCGGCGGCGCGATCATGGGGGTCATCGACGCGGTGATCAACGCGGCCATCAAGATGTCGACCGGGGGCGTCGAAGCCAAGAACGTCGTGCACGTACTTTCGCAGCACGCTTTCGAAGGCAGGCTCGGGGAAGTTCTTGCCATCCTCGGCATGGCGGGGCTGTGTTGCGTGCTCGTTTTCGTCTCCCGCAGGGCCAGGCCGGTGGAATGAAATTATGTGCGAAGGTGACGCCTTGAAGAGAATATGGTTCATCGTGTTCCTTTTTATTACGGCCGCGATGGCGCCGCGGCCCGGTGGTGAAATGCGGGTGACGATGGGCAGGGACTTCGTCCTGAAGGTTGGGCAGTCGGCGGTCGTCGAGCGGGCCGGCGCGAGCGTTCGCTTCGACGGCGTGATCGAGGATTCACGGTGCCCCAGGGGGGCCATGTGCATCCGGGCGGGCAACGCCCGCGTAGCGGTCACGATCGAGTTTGCGGGCGGGCGGAGCGATCGTGCCGAACTGAACACGGCGGAAGGCCCAAAAGAGGTCGTCAGCGGCGGACTGAAAATCGGACTCGTGTCGGTCGATCCCTATCCCGTGGTTCACCGGCCCATCGACCGGAGGGCCTACACGGCGACGTTAGTCGCGCAGGCGAGAAAACGGTAACGGGGACGGGATGAGTGATCGGGCAACGCCGGGCGCGGAGACGATAAGAGCGAAGCTGAGGGAGATGGCCGACGGGAACCGGGCGAAGATACTCCGGCGCTTTTTCAAGACCGGCCCGGGCGAGTACGGTGAAGGGGACGTCTTCCTCGGCATTGCGGTGCCGGAACTACGCAAACTGGCCAAGTCCCTCGGCGAAGTACCGCCCGAAACATCGGTGGAACTCCTGCGGTCGGAAGTCCACGAAGATCGTTCGCTCGCACTGATGCATCTGGTGCGCGCCTTCGAACGGGCAAACAGGGCGGGCCGCCGGCGCATCTACAGGGCATACCTCGACAACGTTCAATGCGTGAACAACTGGGACCTCGTGGACGGTTCGGCGGAGCACATCGTGGGCGCCTACCTGGCCGACCGCGACAGGGCGCCCCTCGTCAAGCTGGCTGGGTCCCGCAATCTCTGGGAGCGCCGCATCGCGATCGTCTCGACCTTCCATTACATCAAGCGCGGCGAGTACGACGAGACCCTGAAGATCGCCGCAATGCTCCTCGATGACGACGAGGACCTCATCCACAAGGCAACCGGGTGGATGCTGCGAGAAGTGGGCAAGCGCCGCAGGCCGGCCGAAGAGGCCTTCCTGCTGGAACACTACCGACGGATGCCCCGGACCATGCTCCGCTACGCCATAGAGAGGTTTCCCGAACCGAGGCGCCAGGCGTACCTGAAAGGGACGGCGTAGCGGCGGGCGACCGGGCCGACGTTCAAGCCGAGGAACGGGTACATTCAGGCGATGCTATAATTATCGGACCGACGTGGGAGTCCGAGATGAAAGAGATGATCCTCTTCGCCTCGACCGTTGTCATGGGGTTCTTCGCCATCATGAACCCCATCGGGAACACGCCCATTTACCTGGGGCTGGTCACGGGGCTCGACGAGAAGGCCAAGCGGCGCGTTGCCCGCAAAGCCGTGGTGCTGGCGTTCTTTATCGTAGCCGTGTTTACCATAGGCGGCGGTATCATCTTCAAGCTCTTCGGCATCACTCTGCCGGCTTTCCAGATCGCGGGAGGCATTCTCGTGTTCCTGGTCGGCTACCAGCTTCTTCACGGCCGGGAGTCGGCCATGCACCACCCGCCGGCCGGGGAATCGGGCGAGAGCGAAGGGGCCGCGGAGGACGTTGCCATCACGCCCCTCGCGTTGCCCATCCTGGCCGGCCCGGGTACCATCTCCACGGCCATGAACTTCGCAGGGGCTCACTCCGGCTACCTCTACAACGGCGTCGTCGTCGCGGTATTCGCGCTCATGTGCGCGGTCACCTACGTCTGCTTCATTTCCGGCGAGAAGCTGGTCGCACGCATGGGCCGGGGCGTCATCAAGGTGGTGACCCGCCTCATGGGGCTGATCCTCACCGTCATTTCCGTCCAGATGGTCATTGCCGGCGTGGTCAACATCGTCAAGATGCATATGTGAAGCGATCGGGTGATCGAGTGATTGCGCCTGGCGGCGCAGGAAAAAGGGAGAGGGAAAAGGGTGGAGGTGAAGACGGCGATCGTCTGGCCTTCGAGCGTTTTTTCCCTGCCGTTTCTGATCTTTCCTCTATTTGTTGGCTTCTTTCAAATCCCGAATCCCGATTCCGCATTCCCAATTGCGCATTTTATCACTGCTTCACCTTCTCACTGCGGGATTCAGAAGCGGACTCTCTGGTTATGGAAGTCCCCCGTGGAGTCTGCCCGAAGGGGCCCGGGCTTGGACGGCGGCGTGTTTCAGGTTAATCTTTGACTTCCGCGTTGGGTGTTGAAGGGGAGGTTGCATGACCGAGAAGAAGGGGATGACTGACAGCGAGCGGGAGGTCGAGGCCCGGGACAGGGAGTGGCTGGCAAATACCTACATGGGCGGGAAGGAACAGGAAGTCACCGTCCGCACGCTCATACTGGGGCTCTTCATCGGCGCCATTCTCTCCCTGTCGAACCTCTACGTGGGATTCAAGACGGGCTGGGGGCTCGGCGTGACCATCACGGCCGCCATCATGGCCTTCGCGGTTTTCAAGGCGGTGCGCACGACCCTTCCCTTCCTGTTCAAGAGAGACCTCACAATTCTCGAAAACAACAGCCTCCAGACCATGGCGGCGGCCTGCGCGGACACCTCCTCCGCGGGTCTCGTCTCGGCCATACCAGCCCTCATGATGGTGTCGGGCATCACCCTCGCGCCGTGGAAGCTCATGCTCTGGATCATGACGATCCTCCTGCTCGGAATCTTCATGGCCATCCCCATGAAGCGGCAGATGATCAACGTGGAGAACCTGCGCTTTCCGACGGGCACCGCGACGGCCGAGGTCTTGAAGGGGATCCACGAAACGGGCGGGGAGGCCATCAAGAAGGCGCGCGCTCTTTTCGGGGCCATGGGCCTGGGCCTCGCCGTGGCCTGGTGCCGCGACGGGGTCATAGGCTTTCCGGAGTTCCTGCACGGACACGTCGTCAAGAGCTGGGGGACGTGGCAGTGGAAGAGGCTTCTGCCGAGCATTCCCGCCACGTTCATCCCCTCCTCGTGGTCCATCCTGAGCATGCCCCTGTCCCGGCTCACCCTTTCCTTCGAAGGCAGTCTCATCATGGTGGGGGCCGGTGCCATCATGGGGATCCGGGTGGGCATCAGCCTTCTCTTTGCCGCGTTCCTGGGATACGGCGTCCTGGGACCGGTCCTGATCCAGCGGGGAGACATCGAGCACCCGGCGCCGCAAATCAGGGCCGCCGAGGGATTCGGCCCGTCGGCCGAACTCTATTCACAGCATGAACTGTACTTCCCCGTCACGGTGAAGGCCGGGCAGACGCTGGCCCTTCAGATCGAGCAGGAAGGGCAGTCACCCCGCCTCCTGGCCCGTACGTGGCAGGAGGCGAGGACTTATGACAGCAGGTCGGCCCTCGAGAACGCGCTCAATGCGGCCACGCTCGGGGACGGCACGCCCAACCCATTCGCCGGTGTCGTGACCTTCGAGGTAGATACGGCGAAGAATCACCTCCTGGCGAAAACCGCCGGAACCCTCTCGGGCACGACCACGCTGTCGTCTTCCCCGGCGACTGTCCATCCGGCGCTGGGTTTCGCGCCGGGGTCGGCGGGGCGCGCCCTGCGTTTTCCTTTCAGCGTGCCGGCTGGAACATCGCTGGCGTTCACCGCGGGCCGGGCGGATGGCCCCAGGGGGCAGATCGTTGCGCGCACGATTTCGCTGACCTTCGAGAACGAGGCGCGCTTCGAAGATGAAAGGGCCCTCCTCCAGGCCCTCAACGGCCCGACGACGCCCGACGGCGGCGCCAACCCGTTGCACGGCGTCGTTCACTTTGCCATGGTAAGGGGACACCTGACGGCGGAGCTGGAGCACGCGAGGCAGTGGGACGCGAGCCTGGCTGTGACCCCGGGGAGCGGCGACGCGCTGTTCGGGTTCGATTCCGGCCAGTCGCGACGGCAGAACTACGGCGGCTATCGGAACATGGTCCACTGGTTGATGTGGCCCGGCGTCGCCATGATGGTCACCGCCGGACTCCTGTCGTTCTTCTATCAGTGGAGGACTATCCTGAGGGCTCTCTCGGGCCTGACAGGGATGTTTGTACGGAAGAAGGAAGAGGACAAGGAGAGCGGCGATCCCCTGGCGCACGTGGAAGTCCCCGGCTCGTGGTTCGGCCTGGGGGTGCTGCTGGTGGGGGCGGGTGCCGTTATCCTTCAGATATCCTTTTTCGGGATCCACTGGTGGATGGCGATTCTCGCCGTCATCATGTCCTTCTTCCTCGCCATCGTGTCCTGCCGGGCCACGGGCGAGACGGACATCACACCCGTGGGCGCCATGGGCAAGATCACGCAGCTCATGTACGGCGCCATCGCGCCGGGCAACATGGTCACCAACCTCATGACGGCCAACGTGACGGGAGGCGCGGCGACCTCCTCGGGCGACCTCCTGCAGGCCCTTCGGTGCGGCTACAACGTGGGCGCCAGCCCTCGCAAGCAGTTCGCGGTCATGATCGTCGGCGCCGTGTTCGGCTCGCTCATCTGCGTGCCCGTCTACAACATTCTCATACCCAACCCCGGCGTGATCGGTACGGCCCGCCTTCCAGCGCCCGCGGCGCAGGTCTGGGCCGGCGTGGCCATGCTGCTGTCTCACGGCATCACGGCCCTGCCCGTCTCGGCGCGATGGGCGCTTCTGGTGGGCGGCATCATCGGGCTGGTCATCACAATCGCCGAGAAGAAATGGCCCCGGAGCCGGACCTTCCTTCCTTCGCCGACGGGGATGGGCATCGCGCTGGTCATCCCAGCGTTCAACTCGGTCAGCATGTTCCTGGGCGCGCTCATCGCGTGGGTTGTGGAGAAGAGGTCGCCCAAGACCGCCGAGGACTACACGATCCCGGTGGCGTCGGGCATCATTGCCGGCGAGAGCCTTATGGGGATCGCGGTCGCCATCCTTGTCGCCTTCAAGTTCCTGTGATGCATCGCCCTGGCGTGGCCTGATTTGAACCACAGCGCGCACTCAGGATACAGAGTTTTGCACCGCCGGCAGGATCAAGGGGCGGGGGAAAAGGGAAAAGGGCGATTTGGGAATTGGGATTTTACAGACCGCAGAGAAATGAGGAATGGGGCTTCACCCAAAGGCTAAGGCCTAAGGCCGAAGGGCTGAAGAAAAGACCAGGGACGGCAGCGGATGGACCTTTGAAGATTGCCATCTGCCCTTCCCTACACCCCTAATCGCGGTCTCTTCGAAGACCTCCCCATGTCTCAATCACTGGATCACTTGATAACTTGGTCACTTGAGAGTTAAGCCACGCCGTTCCGGACGGAGAGGCCCCGCTTGACGAGTTCCTTGATGACGGCGCCGTAGGCCGTACCGACGTCCTCGGGACGGTGGGCGTCTGATGAGAGGACCACCTCGCTACCTCCGAGCATCCTGTATTTATCAAGGATGGCCCAGCCTGGGAAGGGTTCGTTGAAGCCCACCCGGAAGGAGCCCGTGTTGACTTCCAGAAAGACGCCGAAATCCAGGCAGGCGGCGAGGATATCCATGATGTACGGGCCGTAGTGCTCGAGCCAGAATTCCCCCGTGAGGTCGGGGCCGCGCTTCGAGTACCGCTTGGGAAAGTCCAGATGCCCGAGGCAATCGTAAAGGTTGCTTTCCACCGCTTTCAGACAGTTCGAGAAATAATCGTCCAGGCAGTCTTCGAGAGGTTCGTTTTCGGCTTCCATCCTGGCGATGTAGGAAGAGAGTTCTTCCCTCCCCACGTAGTGTGTCGAGCCGATGACCCAGTGGAAGCGCCTGCGATGGAGGAAAGCGGCTATTTCCGAGAGGAATCGCTCCTGGTGTGTTACTTCAGAGCCGAATCGTATCTTGAGGTCCGGCGTTATGGCCTGAATGTCATCCCATGCGTCGCGCGCCGAGTCGTAGTCATAGGCTCCAAAGCCGGGATCCGACGGATCGAACTCGACGTGGTCGGCCAGCACGAAGCCGCCCACGCCCAGCTTTCTGGCGGACGCTACGAGATCTTCGAGGGAAGATTCGCTGTCCCATGAGAAAGCGCTGTGGACGTGATGGTCGTAAAAGGCCTCGTACATGAGGATCAGTATAGCCCAAGCCGGGTCAAAAGCGAGGGCGTTCGACCGGGCGGCCCTCTCCCCGCTCGACTACGAAATGCAGAGCGACCGACCGCTCTCCGATTCTCCAAGGAAGGTCATGGCGCCTGCTATCTCGTCTACTTCGGCGATGAGCGCCCCTCGGTCGAGCCCCATGAGCTCGATGGTCGTCGAACAGGCGATGATCCTGACGCCCAGCTCGTGAGCGGCTGTGAGGCTCTCGTGAAAGGAGGCCATGCCTTTCCGCCGCATCACCCGGATAAGGGCCCTGCGCCCCAGGCCCCACATATTGAATCGGCCGAGCGTCTGGTGGTCGACGTTGTCCCGGTTGAGGCGTCCGAGAACCCTCGTCAGGAGGGGGCCCCTGATGGTCGCCTTTCTGCGCTTGAGGAGATTCAGTCCCCAGAAACTAAAAAAGAGGGTGACCCGGCCGCCGGATGCGGCTCCAGCGAGAGCAAGGTTGCACGCGGCGAGGCCCTTCTCCAGTTCCCCTGAAAGAACCAGGATGGCCAAGCTCTTGCTGGGCGCTTCCCTTGCGGTTTGGTCCATGGTCACCCATCCTCTCCGAACCTGCGGTCGCCGAGGACTTGTCCGGCCACGGCCCCATGGTACCCGCTCGAAGATAAAGGAGCAACGGCATGGGGCCTCGCCATCGCGAGGAATACCCCCAAAGGTGTGTACGCAGTATACAATCTGGGTGTGAATCGTCTTCCCAGTCAAAAATAGCAAGTCTTTGCAGTATCTTTCGTGAATGGATGCGAAACAGCACTGCAGTCCGTGTACGGAGTTCTCACCATGCCGTTTTCGTTGATCTGTTGAATCCCCATATTTATCAAGAATATATGCCCAGAGTGCCGCTATGGCACAGCGCTTGCTTCAAACCACCCTTGGGGAGTCTTGCTATTTTTGGGGAAAGTCAGAATTCACACAAGGGAGGATGCAAGGTGAAGCAGAGAAGCATAAGTGTATTCATCGCGGTGGTCGCCTGTGCGCTACTGCTGGCCGTGTGTACGCCGGCCCAGGTGGCAAAACGGGCTCGTAACACGCTCGATGATCTGGCGACGGCTTCAGGCAATCTCCAGGTCCACGCATCGATCGTGGATGGAAACGCGCTACGCCAGCACATAAGCGTGGCGGACGATCCGGCCATGAGGCAGGTCTATGAGGGCTGGGACCGATTCCTTACAGAAAACGGAACGAAATGGCGTTGTGAAATGGACAGGCGCACGGGCGTTCCCGCCGTGATAGAAGGCCAGGGCATACCCTGGATTCCGGGCCGGGGGAACAGCCTGCACTCCGTCGATCTTCGCGCCGAGATGGGGGCGAACGGCCGGGTGAACAAGCACGTTGTCGTCCGACTGGCGAAGGACTTCATGCGCAGATATCCCGAATTGTTCGGCGTCGACGTTGCGGATCTGAAGGTCGCGCAGGGCGGGACCGGCGAGTACGGCGGGTATCTCTGGTACGTCCAGTTCCGCCGGACCTTCCACGGGTTGCCCGTGGAAAACGCCTATATCGTCTTCAGAGTTAACAACGGGAACCTCATTCAGTTCGGCGGCGAGTTTCTGGGCACCATCGACGTCGATCCGATTCCCACCATCGATGCCGAAACGGCCCGCCAGATTCTCGCAGGTTACATCGGTGGTCTCGGCCGCGGAGACGTCTGGGTGAACCCCGGGTCCCTGAGCATCCTTCCCACCGCGCCACAGGGCGACTCCGGCATCTACGTCGCCGCACCCGGTCACGGTGTGGACTACAAGCTCGTTTACACCGTTGCGTTCCGTCGCCCGCGTGTTCTTGGGACGTGGACCGCGAAGATCGACGCGCACACGGGCGAAATCCTCGCCTTCCGCGACGCCAATGAATACGGCTCGGTAACGGGCGGCGTGTACCAGAATTCCAACGCGGACCCGGAAGTGGTTCGTCCGATGCATTTCATCAACGTATCCAACAGCGGGACCAAGACCGCCGATGCCGGTGGCAACTACACCTACAGCGGCGGAACGGCTAGCGCGAGCCTGACGGGCAAGTACGTCAAGGTTTCCGACTCCTGTGGAACGTCCTCGCTCAGCACGTCCACTTCCCCGGGAGACCTGGCCTTTTCGACGTCCTCGGGGACGGACTGCACGACTCCCGGCGTCGGCGGATCGGGCAACACCCACGCCGCCCGCACGACCTACTACCACCTGACGGCCTGGAAAGAAAAGGCGCTCGGCTGGCTTCCCTCCAACAGCTGGCTCAAGGGACAGCTCACGGACAAGGTGAACCTCAATCAGACCTGTAATGCCTACTGGGATGGGTCTGCGGTCAACTTCTTCAAATCGGGCGGAGGTTGCTCCAACACGGGTGAGCTGCCCACGGTCTTCCTTCACGAAGTGGGCCACGGCCTCGATTCCAACGACGGCAGCCCTTCTTCCACGGTGGGATCGAGCGAATCCTACGCGGACATCAACGCCGTCCTCACTACGCATGAGTCGTGTATCGGCGTTAACTTCATTCCGGGCCAGCAGTGCTCCGGTTACGGTAACCCCTGCACCAACTGCACGGGTATTCGTGACGCCGACTACACCAAGCACTCCTATTCCACGACGCCGGCCAAGCCGACGCAGCTCTCCGGCTCAAGCGGCTTCCACTGCTCAACCAGCAGCAGCTATCCCGGTCCCTGCGGCTACGAGGGCCACTGCGAGTCCTACATCATGTCCGAAGTGGGGTGGGACCTGGCCGCAAAGGATCTTCCCGCCGAAGGGTACGACCAGGCGACGTCCTGGATGATCGCGGACCGGCTCTTCTTTCTGTCCCGCTCGACGTCGGGCGACGCCTACAGCTGCCCGAATCTCTCCGGGGCCAACGGATGCGGGACCAGTAACTGGTTCACGACGTTCCGGGCCGTTGACGATGACGACGGCAACCTGAGCAACGGCACACCTCACGCAGCGGCCATTTACGCCGCCTTCAACCGCCACGGCATCGCCTGCACCAGCGTGACCAACACCAGTTACTCCGCCTGCCCCAGCATCGGCCAGCCTGCACTGACCGCGACGTCGGGCTCCGGCAGCGTAGGCCTGTCCTGGACCAGCGTGAGTAACGCGTCGGCCTACAAGGTCCTTCGCAACGAGTTCAGCGCCAACGCCGGCATGACGATCGTGGCCACGGTGAGCGGCACCAGCTACACCGACGCTGCCGTAGCGCCCGGTCTGACCTATTACTACTCCGTCCAGGCCGTGGGCTCGAACGACGCGTGCTTCGGTCCGGTAGCTTCTGTCAAGTCGGTCGTCCCGGGCGGAGGAACGCCCCCCACGACCTATTCCATCTCCGGGACCGTAAGCGGGGACGTGGCGAACGGCGTAACGATGACGCTGT
>CAZDOY010000017.1:34284-35391 GCA_964507185.1 uncultured Thermoanaerobaculia bacterium | reverse complement strand
CCATGCAGGCGGTCCGTGCGCAGATGACCTACAACGCGGACCCCGGCACGAACGCCTGCTACAGCGGAAGCTACAACGACCGCGACGACCTGGCGTTCAGGACGGGGACGACGGCTCTCGGGCTCACCGCCAACGGAGATATCGTGCCGGCGGGAATCAAGAGGGACAGAAAATAAAGTCTTCAATCCTCACCGGACTATGGGGGGCGCCCTCGGGCGCCCCCTTTTCTTTTCTCTGCTTGAAAGTGCCCCTTATGCATGGGACGGTGGCGTTTCGTTCGCGCCCGGTTAAAATAGGTCGCATGGAGAAGAATGATCTTGTGCAGTCTGTACTCGACCGGATCAGGGGCGCAGGGTTTGTGGCAGCCGGCACGAGCCCGGCACAGCTGGAGAAGGGCTTTCAGGATCGTTACCGCCGGTGGATCGAAGGCGGCCACCATGGTCCTCTCGACTACATGTCGGATTCGGGCGGTCGGCGCACAGATCCCCGTGCCTTGTTTCCATGGGCGAATGGCGTTTTCTGCGCGGCGTTGCCCTACAATACGTCGCGCGTCGTGTCGGCGAAGCGCATTCACGAGGGGCGCGCATGGGTTTCCAGGTATGCCTGGGGGCGGGACTACCACAAGGTGCTGAAGCGAAAGCTGAAGACAGGGGCGGCCATCCTGGAAAAGGCGGGGTATCGCGCGAGGATATGCGTGGACAGCGTGCCCCTGCTCGAAAGGGCGCTGGCGGTCCAGGCGGGCCTCGGGTTTCTAGGGAAAAACGGGATGCTCATCGTACCCGGATGGGGTTCGTACGTGTTTCTGGGTGAACTCGTTACCGACCTTGAGCTTATGGGAGGCGAAGCGGTTACAGACGGATGCGGAAAATGCGAGGTCTGCCTCAAGGGATGTCCGACCGGCGCCTTGGGGGAGCCGGGTACGCTGGACGCGGGCCTGTGCCTGTCGACGTGGACGATAGAGCACCGCGGCGACTTTCCGTCGGACGTCCCTCCCCTCCATGGCCACCTCTTCGGCTGCGATAGATGCCAGGAGGTGTGTCCACACAACAGGCGGGCCCCTCTTTGCTCCGACGTGGATTTCGAACCGAGAAACGGCTGGTTCTCGCC
>CAZDOY010000017.1:10637-34184 GCA_964507185.1 uncultured Thermoanaerobaculia bacterium | reverse complement strand
TCGCCGATGGGAATGGTATCGGTCACGAGGACCTTCGAGATGCCGGATGCGTTCAGCCGGTCCACGGCGGGCCCCGAAAAGACCGGGTGGGTGCAGGCTGCGTAGACCGCTTTTGCCCCCTTTTCGAGCAGAGCCTTGACCGTTTCGCACAGGGTTCCCGAAGTATCGATGATGTCGTCCACGATAAAGCAGGAGCGGTTCTTTACGTCTCCGATGACGTTCATCACCTCCGCCACGTTGGCCACTTCGCGGCGTTTGTCCACGATGGCAAGCTGGGTGCCCAGCCGCTTGGCGTAGGCCCTCGCCCTCTCGACGCCCCCTGCATCGGGTGAGACTACGGTGAGGTTCGGGAGGCCCATCCTTGCAATGTGATTGATGAGAACGGGTGCGGCAAAAAGGTGGTCAACCGGCACGTTGAAGAAGCCCTGGATCTGAGCGGCATGAACATCCACGCAGATGAGCCTGTCGGTCCCGACGGCCTCGAGCAGATCGGCCACGAGCCTCGAGGTAATGGGGACCCTCGGCTTGTCTTTGCGGTCCTGGCGAGCGTACCCGTAGTAGGGGATAACCGCGTTCACCCGCTGGGCTGACGCCCTCTTGAGCGCATCCATGATGATTAGAAGCTCCATGAGGTTGTCGTTCACCGGATGGCAGGTGGGCTGAATGACGAAGACGTCCCTCCCCCTCACGTTTTCCAGTACCTGACAGTAATTTTCCCCGTCCGAGAAGTTGAAAAGCTTGATCTCCCCCAAACGGATGCCCAGGTAGGCGGCGATCTTATCCGCCAGCTCCGGGTTCCCCCTTCCCGAAAAGACAACCGTTTTCTCGTCCATTCTCTCCACCTGACTCCTTGGGTCGAAAAAAATATGGATGCGTGGCTGGGGAGGGTGGATTCGAACCACCGATCTCCGGTTCCAAAGACCGGTGCCTTACCGCTTGGCTACTCCCCAGTGCGATGTAACGGCGAGGCACAATCGAGATTACAGAATAGCAATACTGGAAGATCTAGGCAAGCGTGCACGACCGGTTTATGGCCGCTTCACGGGATGAGGAAAGTTCTGTGCATACAGGTTTTGGACAGCATCCTCCGGATTGGGCGCGCCTCCGGGAATCGGCGCGTGAGAAAAAAAGGACCGGGATGCACCCCGGTCCTCTTGACGCAATCGGTTTTCGAATGAATCACATGGGTTCGCCCATAACCTCTTCAGGTAACGCCCCTTCAGGTGCCGCCTCCGGAGCCTCTTTCGGCGGGTCGTCCATCATGTTCGCTCCCGCTGCCGAGGTCTCTTCCGCCCCCTTCTCCTTCATGGCATCGTGGTAAGCGGCAATTACGGCATCTTCCATCATCTTCCGGGTTTCACTGTTGAGGGGATGTGCAATGTCCTTGAAGGTCCCGTCTCTCCTCTTCTTGCTGGGCATCGAGAGGAAAAGACCATTGTTGCCCTCGATGACCTTGATGTCGCTGATGATGAAGCACTGGTCAAAGATGATGGAAACGAAAGCTTTGAGCTTGGGCTCATCCACCGGGAAGATCCGGATGTCGGTGATCTTCATTGTCGATTCTCCTTCTCCACTGAAGGTACGGTGAGATCCCAGTAGTCCTTGCGCGTCAGAGTCTGCGTCAATATGCCTTTGCTGCCGGCGAGTGCCAAGCTCCTCCTTGCTTCCCGGGCTTCTTCCAGGCTCGCGAAAATACCGAGCCATGCCGAACCCGAGCCCGCAAGCAGCAGACGCCCCGTACCATTCTTGAGCAGAATCCGACGCAAAACCGCCACCTCTCCCTCTATTTGCCCATACACCTCCTCGAAATGATTGAATAGCACTCCCTCGCTCAGCTTCCCTTCCACTACGCCTTGGACTGTCGTAAATATTCTAGGGACCGCCGGGCACTCTGTCAACCTCTTGTCAATGAGGGAGTAAGCCCTTTTGGTGGACATTCCCGACGCGGTGGGTACGATGAGCACATGGAGCTGCGGTGCGTCGGGAAGGGGGTATACCTCTTCGCCGCGTCCCACCGCCAGAACCGTTCCTCCGACAAGGAAATACGGGACGTCCGATCCAAGCCCCCGAGCCAGTTCCAGGAGGTCTTCCCTGTCGGCGTCGAGTTTCCACAGTTTTGCAAGAGCGAGGAGCGTCACGGCCGCATCGGAACTCCCCCCTCCCAGGCCCGCCTCCATGGGAATTACTTTGTTGAGGTGGATCCTGGCGCCTCTTTCGCAGTTGAAGGCAGCGAGAAGGGCTTTGGCGGCCCTTATCACGAGGTTGTCCTCTCCGGTCCCCAGGCCGGGGGCGGAGCACGTCAAATGGATGCCCTCTTCCGCCGGGCTGAAGTCCAGAATATCGCACAGGGCGATGGATTGAAGCACGGACCGCATCTCGTGGTAGCCGTCCGGTCTGAGCCCGCCGACTTCGAGCCCGAGATTGATCTTTGCGTGTGCGCGGTATCGAATGGGCTGCTTCATTGGAGCAAATCCTGGAGGATATCCGCCGGGAGAGCAGGCTTCTTTTCGAGATCCGCCGGTGGTGCGAAGATGCTCCGGCGAAACTCGTTGGTCCTTGCCCGGGACAACGAGATGCTCAGGGACGCGGAATGCGGACCTGACAGGCGAGCCTCGGAAAAGGGGCAAGGCCCCTCGTGCGAGGCCCTGAACGTTGCGTGGATTCTGCCGTCGGCGTTCCGCCATCTGGCAGAAAGAACTGCTCCGTCCCTCGAGAGTTTGATCCTGTGCGCATTGCCCGGGAGTCGTCCCGAAAGGACGGCCCATAGATCGGAGGCACTCCAGGGCATGTTCCTGGAGGCG
This sequence comes from uncultured Thermoanaerobaculia bacterium, assembly GCA_964507185.1. GTDB lineage: Bacteria > Acidobacteriota > UBA4820 > UBA4820 > DSQY01 > CAVRTJ01. Next base: position 31,383 of record CAZDOY010000017.1, on the reverse strand, counting down.
TCGGACCAGGTAAAGAAGAGGCCGCTCTCGATGGAGATGAGCGTGGCCTCGCGGGGCTTGACGAGCAGGAGCAACCTGGCCGCGCCAAGAGGGTCTCTCAATTCGATGCGGGCGCCGAAGACCGGATCCACGGCACACCCTCCTGAAGCCGTCACATTCGTCTTTCCGAATGCCGCGGTGCAACGCACCACGGCGGAGAAGGCCGTTTCGGGAACGATGAGGCGCGGTTGGCCGACACCCGGCTGCTTCCTGACGCACCCCATCAGCAGTGTAAGCAGGAGGGCGGGGACCAGGACCTTCCTAGCCGCCCCACTCAAAGTGAATCTCCTTGTTGAACCGGGTCATTACGATTTTGAGGGTGCGGTCCTTGCCGGACTGGAAGGTCTGTTTTTCCTTGTAGATTTCCGAGATGTTCTGGATCTCTGTTTTGACCTGAAAAGAAATTTCATGCGTTCCGGGCGGGACCGGGAAGGTGCCGCTGTAGACGGCGTCTCTGAAGGAGAATCTTCGGTGGATGATTTTCTTCACCGCAGGCGTGCCGTCCACGAGGATCTGGAACTCCCCTCTGAGGATTTTGCTGGAAAAGAGATAGGAGACCTTTGCCGGTTCGGGCGTGCCGCCGACGGCATGATTGGCGGAGAGATCGCCCTTGGAGGCGGGCGGCGGGACGTTCTCGCTCGAGGCGCCGGGCTTGGGGGGAACGATGTGTGTCCTGCTGCGCCGGGCCATGGGCGCCGCATTCCGGGGCGCCGGGGGAGGAGAAACCGGCTTGTTGAGGAGCGCCTCTGCCCGGGCAGTCACGTCCGGAGGAACGTCCTGTTCGATCTGGACCCGGTCAACCGGTGGAGCGGGGAGGGCCGTTTCCCCTGAGTCCCTGACCATGAGCAACGCGCCTGCGCCAGCAACGGCAATGACGAAAAGGCCCGCCAGGCCCAGGACGACGAGACCGGGTCTGAGCAAGGGACGGCGGCGCGGTACCGCGGGACGGGAAGCCTGTTTGCCGGACGCGGCCGGCCGGATTCGTGCATCCTTATCCGAGGGCGGATCGGTGATGAGCGTTGAGTCGTTCACCGGAGTCGCCGCCGGTACAGGCGCCGTACCGGCGTGCGGAAGACCCGCTCCGACCATGTAGGCATCGATGTCCTGGACGAGTTCGACTGCCGTCGCATATCGATCATCGGGGGATTTCTCAAGCAGGTGGCGGAGGATCTGACGTACCTCCGGCGGAATGTCCGGGTTTATTTCCTCGGCGGGGCGGGGTTGCTCATTGCAGATTCGGAATCCGACGGAGGTCATCTCCTCGCCCGGGAACGGCTTCTGACAGGTCAGGAGTTCGTAGAGAACCGTTCCCAGCGAAAACAGGTCGGAACGACCGTCCACCGGCTTGCCCATGACCTGTTCGGGGGACATGTACGCGGGGGTACCGAGGAACTGGCCCTCCCTCGTCAACTCCGACGTCGGCACTTTGGCGATGCCGAAATCCATGAGTTTGACGTGCCCGTCCGGAGTCTGGACGATATTCGCTGGCTTGATGTCCCTGTGAACGACTCCGGACTGGTGGGCGTAGGCCAGGGCAGAAGCCACATGGCGGATGAGGGGAAGGACCGCATCGGGATCCTGTTTCGCGCCCCTGCGGATCTTGTAATTCCAGGGAAGCCCCTCAACGTACTCCATGGCGATGAAAGGAACGCCGGACCGGGCGCCGTCGTCCGCCTCGTAAACGGTGACGATGGAAGGATGGCTCAGACGGCCGGCCGCCCGCGCTTCCATAAGGAATCTGGCCCTGAATTCTTTCACCTTCTGGTCATCCAGCCCCTCGGGCAGGACGATGGTCTTCAACGCCACCGGACGGTCGATGGTCGGGTCGCGGGCCAGATAGACCACGCCCATGGCACCCTTTCCCAGAACCTTCTCGATCCTGTACTTGCCGATGTACTCGGGTGCGGGGGGGCAGGTGTCGGACGTCATCAGTGCACAACCTCTCGAAGGGGGATGAAACGCACGCCCTTCGCCGTCCAGTCTGGAATCTTTCTGGAGAGGACTTCGATCGTCCTCGGGCGCAGATGACCAATCGCCACGAGCGGTCCCTCTCTCTCGGCGCGGGTAACCAGGCTATCCAACTGCTTAATGATAGCATTTTCTTCATCGACATCGTCAAGAAACACGGTCCTGTACGCCGAACGGATCCCCATATCCTGGGCCGTATCGTAAGCCACGGTCCGGGCTGTCGTCCTGCTGTCCAGAAAGTAGAAGTCCCTGGCCTTGAGAAACGCCATCACATCCCGCATGAGGACCGGGTCCGAGGTGGCCATGGAGCCCATGTGGTTGTTTGCGCCCTCCGCGTGAGGGACGGCCTTGAAGTCTTCAGCCAGGATCTTGTCCACCTCGGCGCGGGGCATCCCGACCATGAGTTCGCCGGGTGTGTGTTTCCATCTTCCGTTGTTTTCCGGTTCCATGGGTGCGTGCAGGATCACCGGAAAGCCGTGGGCGTGGAGGTAGTCGTCCGACTGTTCGGAATAAGGGAGAAAGGGGATGATGGCGAAGGTGACCGATCTTGGCAGCTTCTCGACGGCCTCCTCGACGAGGTCCATGCGGTAGCCCACGTCATCGATGACGATGGACACGGTGGCCGGGCCTTCGCCGGGCGTGTTGTTATGCCGCGCGGATTCAGGCGTCTTCTCGTTTGCGTAGGGGGAACGCTCACCGGAGGGAGTTTTTCCGGCCGTTTGCTTCCCGCTGACCCCGGTTTTCCGGGGCGGCCTGCGGTGGGACCTGTGCGGCCCCAGCTTCAAACGAACGATCACCACCCCGGCAAGGGCCACCAGCAAGAGTGCGAAAAGCCACAGGGGCAGTTGCTTCCTCTTTCTGGCGGCCGGTTTTCGCTTAGGCCCCATTCGATCGGTCCCCGGTCGAAGCGGGTGGCGCGGCTTTCAGGACTCGTTCGTAGGTTGCGGCGGCGCTTTCCGCGGCAGAAAATTTCAGCGATATTCCCGGTCGGATGGGGTGGTCGTTCATGGCCTTCCCGTCCGGTGCGACGTAGTACGCGGTGATGATCCTCAAGATTCCTCCGTTTTGCAGGGGGTAGTCTTCGAACCTGGGAGCCCAACCGAAAGTCGGTTCGCCGCATACGATCGCCCCGGCGGCCGCGAGCGTGGAGGCGAGCACCTCGCCCGCCCGGGCCGTGGTTTTGTTCACGAGAACGCGTATGTGCTTTCCTCTGAGATACCCGGGGCCGGACACCGGATCGCTCGATTTCCCCCTCTTGCTCTCGAAGAGCGCGCTTCGGCCGGGGCCGAGGAGGTCGCCCGCCCACCTGATGGCGTCTGTCACGCTTCCGGATGCGGAGTTCCTAAGATCCACAACAACCGTTCCCCTGCAGGCTTTTGCGGCGTTGGCGTCGCGGCTGCCGAGCTTTGCCTCCAGGCATGGGATGGTCAGGGCGCCGTCGCCTCCCGGAAGCGGCGTCCAGGTCGGGGCCACGGGAGGCGTCCTGGTCAGGGTCACGGTCGTCGACTGCCAGGATTCCTGGTTGAGGAAGGTGCACTTGATCCCTTTGTCGTCCTTGCCGTGAAGCTGGATGAGCACCTCCGGATAGGTCAGGTCGTAGGTGGATTCATCTCCAATAAAACGCAAGGCGTCGCCGGGCCTGATGTCGGCCTTCTGGCCTGGAAAGACGGCCAGCACGCGGGCGAAGTCCTTGCCCTTGGTGACATACACGGGCAACTGCGGTCCGGCCTTGGCGAGGGCCTCGTAGGCCGCCACGTTCCCGGGCGGAATATAGGCGCACTCGGGGCCGACGCTGGATGCCGCACCCTGAAGCGCGCCTCTGATGACATCCTTCGGCGTTTTTGGGTCGACGTAGTCTCTGAGCACCATGCCGAAGACTTTCTTGAAGAGGTCCCACGATTCGCCGTCCATGGGTTGCTGGGCATTTGGTGGGGGAGCGGACGCCGGAAGAACCAGCGCAATCATGAACAGCGCGACCACCAGCACGGCAGCCCGCTTGTGAGGCGAGCACCTATTTCCCATGTGATACTCCTTTCAACCATGGAAGGGGGTTGATTGCTTTTCCTCCCTCTCTCAACTCAAAGTAGAGGCCCGTCGAGGCTGTCGTGGCGTTTTCTCCGACCGTGCCGACCTCCTGACCCTGACTGACGGCCTCGCCCTTGCGGGCCGTCACCCTGTCCAGGTGGGCGTAGATCGTAAAATAGCCTCCCGGATGCCTCAGGATAACCGTATACCCATAACCCGATAGCCAGTCGGCATATTCGACCATACCATCGAAGACGGCCTTGACGGGAGTGCCCAGAGGCGCACTGATGTCGAGGCCGGGATGGGGAACCCGCGTGAGGAAGCGTGGGTTCACGTAGTCACCGAATCCCCGGGTGATCCGTCCCCTGCACGGAAAAGGCAGGCTCCCTTCCGAGTCTGACATGTTCTTGCTGTAGAGGTCCACGCGGGATCGGAAAGCCAGGTCGGAAACGTAGCGGTCCATCTTCTTTGCCGCTTCGATGGTCTCGTCGAGCGCCTGCTGGGCGGTGTGCCTCTTCTTCTCGAGGTCCGACAGCATGCCTGCGAACCGTCGTTGTTCCCGGAGCAGGTTGTCCTTCTCCTTTGCGGCCTCCGTGGATTGATTGTCCAGTTGTTCCTTGAGGTCGTTCAACCTCTCTGCGGTTTTCTGCTTCTCCACCCTCAGTGCGTGAAGCTCCTTGAGGCTGGCCGCGTCCTTCCTGGCCAGCGCCTGGAGGTACATGCCGGCGGTCCTCAGGTCTTGCGTGGAGCTGACGGAGAAGTATATCCGATACTCCTGGAGGACGCCGAGCGCGTACTGCTGGCGCATGCGCTGCCTGAGGTAAACGCTCACGCCGGCCTCTTTGTCGGAAAGGCTCTGGAGTTCGTCGTTGGTTGCGGCCAGTTCCTTCTGGGTTCGGGACTGCCGGTCATGGAGGCGCGCAAGGACCGCTTCATCCAGCCTGACCTGTCGCTTCAGGAGTTCCACCTGGTCCAGAAGCCCCCGTTGCTTGCCCGCGATTTCCGCAACCTGACGGGCAAGCAGCCGGATCTCACCCTCCACGTCCTTCGGCTTCGAGGCGGCCGGAAGGGTCAGGAGGACCAGTGACAGGGAGATCGCGGCCAGGCAGCGGTTCGTCTTCATCTGGCAGCAGCCCCGATGATCGGGCGGCCCTCCAAGCCCGAAGGTATCTTGACGCCCAGACAATGCAGAACCGTCGGCGCCATGTCGAGCATACTTGGTGCGGCCGTCACGGGGCGGTTCGAGAAGAACATGCCCGGAACGAAGGAGGGGTCGTTGGAGCAGTGGTCGCCACTCCAGGGTTTCGTGTTGATGCTGATGAGTTCAGGAGGCGCACCTCCGAGGGAGGTCTGCCAGGAAACACGGTATCCGGGGATATTGGTGGCCCTGAGGTCCGGTGTCAGGTCGGGATCGTAATCCTTGTACATCTCGTCCCGCGTGTAGACCGCGTAAACGGGATGTGCGCCCGTCTGGGGATCGACCATCTGCGGCATGTCGCGTTTCAGCTCGGCGCACAGAGCGTCGTATTCCGCGCCGGGATGCACGATACCGTGCGCTTCCCGGCCCTCGACGTTGATGTAGATGCTCCCGAGGCCGAGGGCGTAAGCCCTCGTCTTCGACCAGTCCACATTTTTGAAGAGAAGCCTGTCGTCGTCGAAGAGGTCCTGCAGGGTCAGAACCCCGGTGTCCGCCTTCAAGACCATGTAGCCGTGGTCGATGAGCCAGCGGTTGTAATTCACCCCCCTCCGGAAAGCCGTGAAGCCGTGATCGGACAGAACCACGAGAGTTGCGCCCTTGGGCATTTCGGCCTCGGCTTCCCCCACGATCCGGTCCATCCGCATATAGGCGCGGCGCACGGCCTCCCGGTAGACGGCGGCCCTGGGCGAGTCGTACATGGGATTCTGCGGATCCATGTAGCGCCAGAGGATGTGGGCGATCCGATCCGTATAGTTGTAAACCTGGACGTAAAGGTCCCAGTCGCCGTCCTTCAGCAGGCCGTTCATCATCCTCTCGTAGGCGTCCACGGTCTGGTTCAGGTCCGAGAGGAACTGGTCCTCGTCGCACAGCCCGGAAGAGATGGTCCATGTGTCGATGGCCCACCCCATTGTCTTGTAATAGCCGAAACGTTCGAGCAGCTTTTCGGCGTAGTCTCGTGGATACGAAATGGGGATGCCGTGGTCCTCGGGGTGGAAGTGAATCGGGGACATGTAGAGCCGGAGATAGGGGGACGTCCCGAGGAGGTAGAACCTCACCATCCCCTTGAGGTGGAGGAACCGGTTGAAGGCGAAGTCCAGCACCACCCACTGCGACCACTGCCCCTTTTGGATGGAAGCCCTCTGGCCCTGGACCTCGTATGTGCAAGAGGCCCTGGCGGCGTCCCAGGACAGCTTCAGCGGGACGTCTATGGTGGGCCTCACGCCCTCTCTTTTGAGCTTGGCCTCGTATCGCCTCTTCAGCTCGGCCCGCACGGTCGGGTCGTTGGATCCCGTGCCGGTGTCTTGAATGACGTAGTCGTAGAAGGGTTTGTTGAACGGCCCCTTGATGGTGGTCGCTACGGGCTGGGGTGATCCTGGCTTGATGGAGACCACCTCCACGGAGAACTCGTTGTCGCCCGCGGTGAGTCTGGGGTCCGTCGTGAAGATGTACGGTGTGCCTACCCGGCCGCGCATGTCGGGAACGCCGAGGCCGGACAAGAGGCGCCCCTGCACGAACGGTCTGGCGGGAAACGTATCGGGCACGCGGAAAACCAGGCACTTCAGCCCGTCGCCCGCGGCCGTCTTCCAGAAGGGCGTGCCTTTCAGGTGGTTCTTCGGCGCGGGGAGGCGATTCGGCAGATAGCCCGAGATGAACAGAAATAGAGCGCCGGCGACGGCCGCCCCGGCAACGATAATAAGGCCAGAGGCCCTGCGAGAATGCGGGCGCGATCGGACAGCGCGGGCGGCCAGCAGGACACTCAGGGTCAGGAGCAGGACGAGGCCAGGAAAGACCCAGCGATTCCAGGGCCCGAGCAGGAACGGTTTGCTGACTTCCTCCATGAGCGCGAATCTGGGCTTGTAGGTCTTAACGTCCCTGCTCAGAAAATCGAACACCTGATCGCGGCCGGGGTTCCAACCCGTTATGAAGGTGCCCCAGGAAACCGGGGTCTGTGGGGGGTTGGTGACTTTCAGGTCGCGGAAAGTACCCTTCTGGGCCAGCGCCGCAAGGTGAGGCAGGTCTCCCTCTGCCATGTATTTCCGGATCAGGCCCGGATCGGCCCCGTCGAAACCGAGGACCACCACCTTCTGACGCGGGGCTCGGGCTGTCAGGGCGGTGCTTGCCAGGACGATGGCGCCGACGCCGAGAAGGAGGCGGAATCTCATTGTCTCAGCAGGCTCCTGAGGGACGGATCACGGACGATCGTGTGCGCCCGGTCCGGTCCGGTCGAGAGGATGACCACCGGTACCGCAAGGATCTGCTCCAATCTCTCGACGTATGCCTTCGCGTTCCCGGGCAAGGCATCCCACCTGGTCGTACCGAAAATATCTGTTTTCCATCCGGGAAGAACTTCGTAAGAAGGAACCGCCCCATCGAGGGCCCACGGCGCCGCTGGAAAGCTGTCGAAACGCCTGCCATCGTACTCGTAGGCCGTGCAGACTTTCACTTCGTCGAAAGCGTCCAGCACGTCGAGGAGCGTCAGGGCAATGCCGTTCAATCCGTTGATACGGACCGAGTGCCTCGCCGCCACGGCATCGAACCACCCGCACCGCCGGGGACGTCCGGTCGTCGTTCCGTATTCCTTGCCGCGCTCACGGATGAGGTCGCCCTGGGCGTCCTTCAGTTCGGTCACGAACTGACCTTCGCCGACTCTGGTGCAGTAGGCCTTGTAGACACCGATAATGCTCCGGATGCTGGTGGGGGATATGCCCAGACCGGTACAGGCGCCGCCGGCCGTGCTGTTGCTGGACGTTACGAACGGATAGGTGCCATGGTCGACGTCGAGCATGGTGCCCTGGGCCCCTTCGCACAGGACTTTTTTCCCCTCGTCGATGTATCGGTTCACCAGGATGGACGTATCCGTGATTAACGGCGCGATTTCGGGCGCGAGTTCCAGGAACCGGGCCACCACCTCCTCTGAAGGAATGCCCTCGTTGCCGTAAACGGCCTTGAGGTGGGCGTTCTTGGCTTCCGAAAGGCGGGTGACTTCGGTCTTGAGCCTCTCCGTATCGGTGAAGAAGATAGACCTGACGCCTTCGCGGTGGAACTTGCTCTCGTAACAAGGACCTATGCCCCGTCCGGTGGTTCCTATCTTGCCGCTGCCCCGACGTTCTTCCCTGAGCTTGTCGAGAAGGACGTGGTGCGGCAGGATCATGTGCGCCCGATCCGAAATCCGGAGGTCGTGGACGTCTATACCCAGATCCTTCAGCGACCGGATCTCCTTGACCAGGGCCTCTGGATCTATGACGATTCCGTTTCCGATGACACACAGCTTTCCCGCCGCCAAAATGCCCGACGGAACGAGGTGCAGGGCATACCTGTTTTTGCCGATTATGACGGTGTGGCCGGCGTTGTGGCCCCCCTGGTAACGCGCCACGAGGTCCGCTCCGTCGGACAGCAGATTCACGATCTTGCCTTTGCCCTCATCTCCCCATTGTCCACCCACGATGACCATCGGCATTTGCATGATTCACCTCTTCCTGAAGCGTAATTATAGCACTAATAACCCTCGCAAATCGTGTTGCATGGGCCGCGGGCGCCCTAGCCGCCTGCCGGTTCGGCCGGTGCGGGCGCGCCGCCGGGGTCGTTACCGAAGACCGGCCCACAGGATGTCCGAAAAACTATCCGGCGAGAGGCTGGCGCCCCCCACGAGAAGGCCGCCAACCTCGGGGACGTTGAGGAGGGATGCGGCGTTATCCGGCTTGACCGAGCCTCCGTAGAGGATCCTCGTACCGCCGTCGACCCCGTGTTCGGCCAGCCAACGCCGGATCTTCATGTGCACCTCGCCGGCATCCTCCGGACTGGCCACCTTACCGGTCCCAATGGCCCACACGGGCTCGTAGGCCAGATCGAAACCTCCGGCCGGAGGCTTCTCTTCAAGCCCCTTCGAAAGTTGCGATTCGATCACGGCCCAGGTATCGCCCGACTCGCGCTGCCCCAGCTTCTCTCCCACGCAAAAGATAGGTCTGAGGCCATGCCTGAGAGACGCCTTGAATTTCGCCGACAGACGCGTATCCTCCTCGCCGAATAGGTGCCTCCTCTCCGAGTGTCCGATGAGGACGTACTGGCACCCCAGGCTGTTCAAAAGCGCACAGGAGACTTCGCCCGTGAATGCCCCTTCGTCCTCTTCGTGGCAAAGTTGGGCACCCAGTTTCTGACCTTCGGGGAGGAGAGACTGGATGAGGTGAATCAAGGGGCAGGCCGGAAGGAAGAGGACCTCCCGACCGAGGGGAAAGGACCGGGAGCACCACGCTTCAAAATACTCTCTGGTTTGCTGGATGTCCTTGTACATCTTCCAGTTAGCCGCGATAAGAACGGGTGCCATGGAGCCCTCCTGGTATAAAGTTCCCACGTCCAATGGTGCCGGAAAAAAGACATTCTAGCACCTATGTTCTTGAAAAATTTTGTGTTTTGTGTTATCTTTACCTTCAAGTGGGCCACAAGCCCACTTTTTTCTTTGTATGGAGATCATGATCATGGACGCTCCATGGCTGGAGAAACTCAGAACGCTTGCCGAGTCGACGGCCCGGTCCTACGGCCTGGTGCTGTTCGACCTGGAGTACAGGTTGTCGGGGCGCCGCTGGTGGATAAGAATCACCCTCGACAGGGAGGACGGACACGTAGGCATAACCGATTGTGAGAACGTGTCGAGGCACCTGTCCGTTCAGATTGATGTGGAAGATTTGATTCCACACGCGTATGATCTAGAAGTATCGTCGCCCGGCGTTGAGCGCCCCTTGAGGCAAATAAGCCACTTTGAGAGGTTCAAAGGCAATCCGGCCCGCGTCGTGCTCGGACCTGGCGGCGAGGATGCGGGACAGGTTCTTGAGGGCGACCTGCTGGGAACAGAGGGTGACAAGGTATTGATCCGTGTGGGTGAGGACACGCGCAGCGTGGCCTTGGAGCGCATCAAGGAAGCCCACCTGGTCTTTAAGTTTCCATGAATTGGATGTAAGGAGAATCTGAATGTCCAGCGAGCTTTTACAGGCCATTGAAGCTCTCGGCCGCGAGAAGGGCATCGACAGGGAGATAGTCATCTCGGCTCTGGAAGACGCCATGGCTGCTGCCGCAAAGAGGGTGCTGCATTCCCAGGAGGCCTTCATCGGCCACTTCGACCGGGAAACCGGCGAGATGAGACTTGCCAAGATCAAGAAGGTGGTGGAAGGTTCTGAAGTAGAGAACCCGCTGACCGAGATCACCTTGAAAGAGGCGAAGAAGACCAAGAAGGACGCCCAGGTGGACGACATCGTGGAATTCCCCCTGGAGGCGACCCCCTACATGGGGCGCATAGCCGCCCAGCAGGCGAAGCAGGTACTCACGCAGAAGATTCGCGAGGCTGAGCGTGAGATCATCTTTGAAGAATACAAGGACCGTATCGGGACGATCATCAACGGCGTGGTCAAGAGGATCGAGAAGCGCAACATCATGGTGGATATCGGGCGCACCGAAGCCCTCCTGCCCGTTTCCGAACAGTGCCGCGGCGAGCGCTTCCTCCAGTCGGACCGAATTCGCGCCCTCATCATCGACGTGAGAGAAAACACGAAAGGGAGTCAGATCGTCCTGAGCCGCGCGAGCAAGGATTTTGTTTCGAGGCTCTTCGAGGCCGAAGTTCCGGAAATTTACGACGGGACGGTGGTCATCAAGGCGGTGGCGAGGGAAGCCGGAGAGAGGACCAAGATCGCGGTGATGAGCAAGGACCGCGATGTCGACCCCATCGGTGCGTGCATCGGCATGCGGGGCATGCGGGTCCAGGCCGTGACGAGGGAGCTCCGGGGTGAGAAGATCGACATCATACCCTTCAAGGACGAGCTCTCGGATTACGTCAAGGCATCCCTCGCCCCGGCCACGGTTACCAGGGTCCAGATTACGGATTCCGACGCAAAGCACATGGAAGTGGTCGTGCCCGAGGACCAGATTTCCCTGACCATCGGAAAACGCGGCCAGAACATCCGGTTGGCCGGTATTCTGGTCGGGTGGGAACTGGACGTGAAGAGCGAGGAGGCCAAGAAGCAGGAAATCCTCGCGGCCATGAGTAGCATGATGGGCGAGGCCGAGGGCGTCGAAGAACCGGAAGAGGAAGACGCAGAACAAATCTCCGCCGAGGCGGCCGATGATACGGCCGATATCGACCAGGACGGCGCCTACGACGCGGATACCGAGGAAGTGAGCCAGATTCCCGAGGAGGTTATGACGGCGCTGGCGGAAAGGGGTCTGGAAACCCCCGAAGCGGTGGCCGCGGCATCGGATGAGGAACTGAACGACGTCCCGGGCATGAACCCCGAAATCCTAGCCGGCTTGAGAGCATGGGCAGAAGGGGAACCGGATGAGGGGGAGGAATAAGCTATGGCGAAGATCAGGGTATACGAACTCGCTAAGAAGATGGGCATCCCGTCCAACCAGCTTCTTGAAGAACTCAAGGCGCTCGGCGTGGAGGTGAAGTCCAACTTTTCGACGCTGGATGAAACCGCCATGGCCCAGCTCGGCGGCGCCAAGAAAACGTCTGCCAGGGGTCCCGAGGCCAAACAGGAAAGGGCTCAAGACGCGAGCACGAAACAACCCGCCGTGAAGCAGAAGCCGGCGCCCGTACCCTCCAAGCGGGCGGCCGCCGCGGCGAAACAGGCTGGACCGACCGCGCGGGATCAGCCGCGAAGGTCTGCCGATAAGGGGCGGGCGGCAGCGGTACGAGGCAAGCAGGGTGGAAATGCCGAGCCCGGTCCTGCGGAGCGCCCCCAGCGCGTAGCGGGCAAGCCGGGGACTCCTCCCGAGCGCGGCCCGGCGAGGCCGGCCGGGGCTCATCACGGCAGGGTTCAGCCCCAGCGGGGGAAAGAGGGACAGCCACCCGGGCGCCCGGCGCCCGGCGGACAGGCACGGCCGGCTCCGAGGCAGGCCGCCCAGCCCGAGGCGCGCCGGAAGACAAAACGCGAACGCCGGATGGAGAAACTGCAGGCCAAGGTCGACAGGCGCGAACGTCTCCAGCAGGAACTCGTCGAGGCCCAGACCAAAGCCGAGAAGGGCGAGGCGATCTTCATACGGGAAGGCATCTCCGTCAAGGAACTGGCCGAGAAGCTGAACGTCAAGGTCAAGGACATCATCGGGAAACTCATGATGCGGGGCATTCTCGCCACCATCAATCAGCCGCTTGACGGGCAGGTGGCCATCCAGGTCTCGTCGATGTTCGGTTTCGCGGCCGAGATTATCTCCTTCGAGGATGAGATGATCCTCACGCAGGAGGAGGCACCGGACAGTGAAAAGACTCCTCGTGCCCCCGTCGTCACGGTGATGGGGCACGTCGACCACGGAAAGTCATCCCTCCTGGAAGCCATCCACGACGTGGACATCACGGGCAAGGAGCACGGAGGTATCACTCAGCACATCGGTGCTTACAAGGTGATAACCCACAATCGGGAGTACGTCTTTCTGGACACGCCCGGCCACGAAGCGTTCACATTGATGCGCGCACGCGGCGCCCAGGTTACGGACATCGTCATCCTGGTCGTTGCGGCCGACGACGGCGTCATGCCGCAGACCATTGAAGCCATCAACCACTGCAAGGCGGCCAACGTGCCGATGGTCGTCGCCATCAACAAGATCGACAAGCCCGGGGCCGATCCCGAGAACGTCAAGAAGCAACTGACCCAGCACGGGGTTCAGGCCGAAGACTGGGGCGGCGACGTGGTGACGGTGCCGGTTTCGGCCAAGACGGGCAAGGGCGTGGGCGATATGCTGGACATGGTTGGGCTGGTGGCCGACATGCTCAACCTGGATGCCTATCCGGATCAGAACGCCATGGGCACGGTCCTCGAATCCAGGCTCGACAGGGCTCGGGGATCGGTGGCGACGGTGCTCGTCCAGGACGGAACGCTCAATGTGGGGGATCTCTTCCTCTGCGGTGCGACGTTCGGTCACGTCCGCAGCATGTTCGACGACAAGGGCGAACGCACGGAGCACGCGGGTCCCAGCACCCCCGTCGAAGTCCTCGGTTTCTCTGAAGTTCCGGCGGTCGGTTCCGTGTTCCAGGGGATGGATGACGAGGCCAAGGCAAGACAGGTGGCGTCTTTCCGCAAGGAACAGAACAAGGCCAAGTCCCTCCGAACCAGCAAGGTCCGGCTGGACAATGTTCTTGGGGCCATTCAGCAGGGGGAAATCCAGGAGCTGTCCCTCATCATTAAGGCCGATGTTCACGGCTCCCTGGAGGCCATCGCCCAGCAAGTCGAAGAACTCTCCACGGACGAGGTTAAGGTCGCGGTCGTGCACAAGGGGGTAGGAGCCGTCTCGGAGAGCGACGTGTTGCTTGCGTCCGCGAGCAACGCCCTGATCATAGGGTTCAACGTTCGGCCGGAGCGCAAGGCGGCCGACGTGGCCAAGGCCGAAGACGTCGAGATATATCTCTTCACCGTCATATACGACCTCGTCGACAGGCTTAAGCAGGCCTTGAGCGGTATGCTCAAGCCCATCGAGAAGGAAGTGGTCCTGGGGCACGCAGAGGTGAAGGAGATCTTCCGGATTCCAAAGGTCGGTACCGTGGCCGGCTGCATGGTCGAAGACGGTCGGATCGTCCGCACGAGCTTGATCCGCGTGCTCAGGGACAATGTGGTGATCCACTCCGGGAAGCTGAGTTCGCTCAAGCGATTCAAGGACGATGCGGCGGAAGTCAAGGAAGGGCTCGAATGCGGCATGAGCCTGGAGAACTTCAACGACGTGAAGCCGGGCGATGTCCTGGAAGCTTACGAGGTCAAGTACCAGGAGCGTACGCTCTAATCCGCCGCGCAAGCGCCCACAGGCCTTTATGAGAGAGGATGGCCGCAGACTGCAGGGGAGTTCCCTGCCCGTCTGCGGGTGCTCTGCGGCCCTTTTTCAGGCAGGCCCATTACATGGAGGAGCTCTTAAATGAGACGCTTCGCAAAGAAGGACAAGGTCTCGGACCTTCTCCGTCACGCCATATCCAACGCCTTCCTTACGGAGCTGCAGGATCCCGACCTGAAGTGGATTAACCTGACCGAGGTCAAGATAAACAGGGACCTCTCGGTGGCGAGGATCTTCTACACGGTCCTCGAACAGAATCTGAGTCGGGAAAAGGCGGGGAAGGCCATCTCGGCCAATATGGGTGTGCTCCGCTCCTATCTCGCGAGCAAGCTTCGCCTGAAACACCTGCCCGAACTGAGGTTCGCCTTCGATGACACCTACGAAAATGCCATGCACATCGAGGAACTGATCCAGGCCATTCACAAGGACGACGATGGCGACACTCCCTGAACCGCGCGACGGAATGATTCTTCTCGATAAGCCAGCCGGTCTCACATCGCACGATTGTGTGGCGGAGGTCAGGAAGCTGTGTCCCAGGAAGTTCAAGGTGGGGCACGGGGGGACGCTGGATCCCTTCTGCACGGGCCTGCTCATCCTGCTCACCGGCAAATGCACCCGCCTCGCCGGCTATTTCCAGGGCATGGACAAGGCGTACGAAGGAGTCATGCGCTTCGGCGAGAGCACCGACACCTTCGATCGCGACGGCAAGGTCACCGCGACCGGGAACCCCCCCGATTTAGCATCAGAGGACCTTCAGGCCCTCGCGAACCGGTTTGTCGGGCAGAGCATGCAGACCCCGCCGGCATTTTCGGCGAAGAGGATCGGGCACGTCCGCGCCTACGAGCTGGCCCGGCGCGGGGAAACGCCCGAGCTCGCGCCCGTTCCCATCACGGTCTACGAGTTCGCCGTTTCCCCGGTCAACGAGAGAGACATCCACTTCCGCCTCAAGTGTTCGTCCGGCACTTACGTCAGGGCCCTTGCCAGGGACATTGGCGAGGCCGCGGGCTGTCCCGCGCACTGCTACCAGTTGTGCAGGACCGAAGTGGGCCCCTTCACGGTGCATTCGGCCAACCGGCTCGACGCGGCATTCGACCAGAAAGGCTTCATACCTTTCGATCAGGTCAATCCGGGCTTTCCGGTTCATCAGGCGAACCATCGCGAAGAGAAGCTCCTGATGTATGGGCAGAAGATCCCGGCTCCCAGGACCCTGGTGGGTCATGAGACGCCCGTGAAAATCCTCGCTCCCTCAGGGCGATTTATCGCACTGGCCCGGCTGGATGGACGGCAGCTGCAGCCCGCCGTCGTTTTTCCGGAATAGGAAGCCGCGACCTTTCTCTCCGGGACCTGCAAGACCACTCCACGAAAAAAGGGTCCCGAGGGACCCTTTTTTCGGATACGAGAACTTTGCGGATTAGGATTTACTTCGACTTGTCGAAAATGAAGGAATTGTCCAGCACGAGGCCGCCCTTCTTACCCACGACCCGCCAATAGAAAGTAACCTGTGTGGCCGGATTCTGCGAAGCGGCGGTGATAACCTTCTTGCGCCACTTCTTGAGGGAAGGCTGCCATGACGTGCCCTTAACCCATTTCTTTCGCTGCGTCTTGCTGGTCAGGACGACGGACGAGAAGGACGGATCCATGGAAATCAGAACCTGGTACTTGTTGTCGATCCCGTTCGAGAGCCAGGTGAACACGGGCGATCCGCTACTTAGCGCGTAGACGGGCACCGGATTGGAGAACTGCAGGGATATGGACCGCGTCCCCTGGTTCCCGGCCGAGTCGTAGGCGATCGCCGTAAGCGTGTAATTTCCGTTCTGGAAAACTGCAGAATTAGCGGTCCAGCTCAGGTAGCTGGTCTTCGAGCTGGCCACCTCCGTGTCGTTCAGGTACAGTTCCACTTTGCTGAGGGAAAAATCGTCGGTGGCGTTCAGCGTGACGTTGAATGCCCCGGTCACTATAGAACCGTCCGGGGGAGCGGCCATATCTATATATGGGGCGTCGTCCCGCCGTTGGAGGTGCCTGGCGCTCATGCCGGCCTGGGACCAAGGGCCTGGAGCCGGTCCGGCCGGAACCTTGTAACTCACGAGCTCGCTGGCGTCGGTGCCCGAACGGATGACGATGAAGCCATTGGATCCATCACCGACGAGGTTCACATCGCGGCCGTTGCCCACGCTGGGCATATAGCCGTAAAAGGCGCCCGTGACGCCGTCGAACCAGGCAATCACGCCCGTGCTGTCGCAGTAGGAAACCGTCCCGAACCTGTCGATGGCCATGGAGTGGGGCACTGACGGACTCCAGTCGCTATTGACGTCGTTGAACTCCCAGAGGATGGTTCCGGTGGATACGTCGAAGGCGTATACGTCGCCGCCGCCCTGGACGGCGGCGATGAGCATGTCGCCATATATTACTGGCGGCACTTCTTGAATCAGGAGTAGAGCTCCCTTATCGTCCCGCGCCTCCCACAGGAAATTGCCGTTCATGTCGTAGACGTCGAGGATGCCTTTCCTGTTGTAGAAAAGGTCGTCGTACTGGTCCATGACAATGGGGACGCTCGAGAAATTGAAGAAATTCCGCCGCCAGATCACGTGTCCGTTGGCCGGATTCACCGCGTTGACGAAGTTTTCGGAGGCCACGTACACCGTCCCGTCGTGGCCCACGGTAGGTGGTCCTATCACGAATCCGAGGTGCAAGTGCCACTTGACCTGTGAGGTGCTTCCGTCCACGCAGTAAAGGTCACCATCTGCGGCGCCGAAGAATATCTGCAAATCCGGGGAGACGGCGAGGGGCGTGGCGGCATTGATGCCCACCTTGGCCTTCCAAATCATTTTCCCCGCCACGGAATACGCCCGGATCTGCTGGGACGAATTTGCGAAGTAAAGCACGCCGTTCTGAAGGGCGATCGGCGTGATGATCTGACCGCCCGGATCAACCTTCCAAACCTGGATGCCCTTGGCGTTGAGGGCACGCAGTTTGGCGTCCGCGGTAGCGAAATACACGGAGCCGTCATTTCCTAACGTCGGTTCGAAAACGACGGAAGATGTGGCGTTATATTGCCAGGAAGGTTGGTAAGTCGTTTGTGCGGCGACCGCTGTCGCCAGGAATAACAATACACAACAAAGCACACGGCGCATGTTATCCTCCTCCAGCCTCTGCAGCCTCTGTGTGAATATAACATGCGAAGAATTGGATTGCAACAACCTGGAATGAAAAGAAAACTCAGCTCTCGACCCGCAACGCGGGCTCGTCGCGCGAAATCCGGTTTGCAGGGGAAAGCGGAGAGGGCGCATTGTACGCCCGTCCGCTCCCGGACCGGCTTCAGGCCGGCTTTGTGCCGATCATGACTGCATCGCCGCCGGACGTTTCCTCGCGCCGTATTGAGACCAGGCCGGCGTCCTTCATCCACGCCCTGTATTCCTCTTCGGTGTAGGTATCTCCGCCTGCCGTGTTGACCAGCATGTTTAGAGAGAAAAGCGCGCCTCGGAGGGGAACGGTCCTGTCCGGTCCCATTATGAAGTCGCGGATTACGACGCGGCCTCCCGGATTGAGCACCGAAGCCGCTCTTGCAAGGAGGGCGCAGTTCTGGACGGGGGTGTTGCTGTGGAGGACCGCGGATATGAGCACGAGGTCGTAGTCGGAACCGAGGTCATCCGTGTGGAAATCCCCGGCCAGGGCCTGGACGGTATCGGAGCACCCCGCCTCGTCCAGAAACCTGCGCGTGAGTGGAACGACTTCAGGGCGGTCGAACACCGTTGCCGTGATGCCGGCGCCTGCCCGGACGACGGCGGCCGCGTAGCCGCCGGATCCGCCCCCCAGGTCAAGGACCTTCCGGACGCCCCCGAGGTCCAGAAGGGAGACCAGGGATTCCGCTCGCAGGCGGGCCCTGTCGTGCATGGCGGAAATGAAGGCTCGAATCCACTCTTCGCCGCGACCGGCCCTGCCCGCCGGTTGGACCGATCCCCCGGCGCGCACGGCATCGGTCAGTGTGGACCACTTGTCCCACAGGTTGGCGCTGTGCATCAGGCCCGCCAGGTAGTCGGGCGATCCGCGCGCGAGAAATCGCAGGCCGTCCGGCACGTTGGCGAAGCGCTCCCCCGATTTTTGCAGAAGGCCCATGGCGACCAGGGCGTTCATCAACCGGTCCGTGGCTCTCGGATCACAGTCGATGGCCCCGGCGACTTCCGAGGACGGCCTCGAAGCCGGTCCGAGCGCCGAGAAAAGGTCGAGTTCGACGGCCGTGAGGAGGACCCTGCTTCGCCTGAAGGCCGAAGCCATCTCCCACACTAAGTCCGGAAAGGATCCGCCGTCCGGATGATTGTCGCCCTTCATGATCCGCTCCCGGCCGCCCGGGGGCCGTCTTCAGTCGTCCCGTCGCTCGCCGGCCCCGCCGTTTCCCACGGCCACGCGAGCGGGCCGGAGCAGTGTCTCGCCCTGCTCGTAGCCGGCCTGCAGCACTTTGACGACCGTGTTCTCGGGACCAGGCTGGACGGTCACGGCCTCCATCGTATTCGGATCGAAGACCTCGCCCTGCGGTTCGGCCTTCCTGCATCCATGACCGTCCAGAAAGCGCTGGATTCTCGAGGCGATGAGCGAAAGGCCCTCGGATACCGCAGGTGCTTCCGAGGTCATGGAGCACGCGCGGTCCACGTCGTCCAGGATGTCCAACACTTCCGTGAGGAGCGCGCGCTCTTTCTCTTCGTAGCGCTTCTCAAGGTCCATGAGCAGTCGTTCCCTGGATCTCCGGGTTTCTTCTTCCAGTTCGGCGATGCGGCCCTTGAGCTTCTCTTCCGCGAGCTGTACCCGTTTCTCCAGTTCTTCCACATAGCTGGGCTTCAGATTGGGCTTCGTGGGAGCCGTACCTGCGGCGTCTTCCCGGCCTACCCTGCGTTTGTCCACCACTGAAACGGGCACGCTGTGATCGTCCGAATCGTGGCTCATGGTGCCTCTGATGGGAAGTTCCTCACTCGCTGAGTTCGCTGACATACTTTTTCCTTCCTTCCTTGGCATGGCCGTACCTCAATAACTTAAGGCGTGAGCAGGTTTAGAGTTACGTAATAGGTCCAGCCGCCGCGCCCCACGCTGATGAGAAGGCCCGTGGCGCTGAGGGCCGTCCGGGCCCTGCTGTAAAAAGCCCTGGGTGTGGCAACGCTGTGGTCGTCCACGGCAAGGATGTAGTCGCCCGGCCTGAGGCCGGTGGCGTCGGCCGGCGAATCGGGCCTGACGTCCGCTACGGCCAGACCGCCCCGGGCCGGCGCGACCTTGAGCCCGAGCAGGGCCCACGTCATGCCCGGCGTAAGTTCATCGGGCATCAGCCTCGCCTTGAGTGTCGCCCTGAAGGGCTTGCCGTGCCTCATGCCCGAAAGTGTCACGGGCTGACCGACGGGCAGGAGGGGCAGCTTGGCGTTCAGGTCGCCGGCGTCGTCGATGGGCTTTCCGTTCATCCTAGTCAGGTAGTCGCCCGGGTGAATATCATCCTGCGGATAGGCGTAGGGGTAGGTCTTGGCGACCACCACGCCCTTCCTGTCTCCGAGCCTGCGCTTGTAGGTTTCGCTGGGATCGAGCGCGAGGAATCCGAGCCAGGTAGGCTTCATGTGCCCGTACACCCTCAGCTGGTCCATGACCCGGTGAGCCCGGTCGATGGGTATGGCAAAGCCGATGCCCTGGGCGTTCTTGATGATGGCAGTGTTGATGCCTATGACCTGTCCCAGGATGTTCAGCAGGGGGCCGCCGGAGTTGCCGGGGTTGATGGCGGCGTCCGTTTGCAGGAAATCCGAATATTCGCGTTTGTCGGATTTGAAGGTCCGGCCCACCGCGGAAAGCACGCCCACCGTGACGGTGTTGGACAGGCCGTAGGGGTTGCCCACGGCGATGACCGGCTCCCCTATCATCAGGTCGTCCGAGCGTCCGAGTTCGGCAACGGGAAAGGGGCTCGTGCCATCGATTTTCAGCAGAGCGAGGTCCATCTCGGGCGCCGCGCCCACCACCTTGGCCGGATAACGCTTGCCGCTCGTCAGCGTGACGCGGATGTCGGAACCGCCCATGATCACGTGTTCGTTGGTGAGGATATAACCTTTGGGGTCCACGATGACGCCGGATCCGAGCGAATATTCTTCTTCGGTCTGCTGTTGCCCGAACACGTCGCCGCCGAACATGTCCCAGATCGATCCCGCGAACGGGTTCTGGACGCGATGCCTGCAGGAGATGTAGACCACGCACGGGCTGACCTTCCGGACGACCTTGACCACCTGCGTGTCCCGCATGGCGTACTGTTCCTGGACGGAAAGGCCGGCGCGCAGCACCGTTGGAACGGCGCCCAGCATGAGCGCCGCTGCCATGATGATCCGTAGGGGGATACTCTTCATGATTGCACTCCTTCAAAGTTGTCCTCGGCGGGGCGTGCTTCGAATGCCCCCGGGAGTGATCAGCCGCGGCGGCCGATGAGTCTCTCGATCCGCTTTTCGACGGGAGGATGGGTCGAGAAGAGGTCCATGAGTCCCTTTGCGGCGTGCGGTTTCACGATGAACATGTGCGCCGTTGCAGGCGTGGCCTGCAACGGAATCTTCAGGGACATGGCCTGGAGCTTCTTCAACGCGTTGGCCAGTCCGTAAGGGTTACCGGCGTAGTGGGCGCCCGCCTCGTCGGCGCCGAACTCGCGCTGCCTGGAGATGGCCATCTGGATCAGCAGGGCGGCGATCGGGGCCACAAGCGCCGCGATCAGGA
>CAZDOY010000017.1:0-10537 GCA_964507185.1 uncultured Thermoanaerobaculia bacterium | reverse complement strand
ATGGCCATCTGGATCAGCAGGGCGGCGATCGGGGCCACAAGCGCCGCGATCAGGAGGGCAATCGGATTGCCGCCCCGGTCCCTGTTTCCACCTCCGTAGCCGCCGAAGATGAGGCCCCACCTGGCGATGGAAGCGATGAACATGATGGCCGACGCCACGGCGGCGGCCATGGTCCCGATAAGGATGTCCCGATGCTTGACGTGGGCCAGCTCGTGTCCGAGAACGCCCTTGAGTTCCTCTTCATCGAGCAGTTCCAGTATGCCGTCCGTGACGGCCACGACGGCGTGACCGGGGTTCCGGCCGGTGGCGAATGCGTTCGGTGAATCACTCGGAATCCGGTAGATCTTCGGCATGGGAATACCGGCGGTCTGGCTGAGCTGTGCCACGACGGCGTGGACCCGCGGGGCTTCGGCTTCGGTGAGTTCCTTCGCCTTGTAGGAGGCCAGCACGAGTTTGTCGGAAAACCAGTAGGAAAAGAAATTGATACCCATGGCGATCACGAAGGCGATGATCAATCCGCCGCGGCCTGCCACCGCACCGCCGATGAGCATGAGAAGGGCCGCGAGGGCCACGAAGAGTACCATCGTTTTAAACCAGTTACCCATCGATCGTTCTCCGCTTGAAATGGGAGGCCCGTCTCCGTGGCGGGTCCCCGCCATTATAACAACTTGAACGTCCCGGAGGATGCCCGGAGGGGCGGGCGGGAGCGGCCAAGCGCGGCGTCACCCCTTTCCCGGATCTGTCCCCGGCCCGGGGCCGTCGGCCGCTTCAGGCTCGAAAGCCAGGCCGTCCCCGCCTCTTACGACCCTGATCGTCCGGCCGGGCGTAATGCGCCCCGACAGTATCTCCCTGGAAAGAGGGTTCTCGAGGTGGCGCTGGATGGCGCGCTTGAGCGGCCTGGCACCGAAGTCCGGGTCGTATCCGACCTCTGCGAGGTAGTCCTCGGCCCCGGCGGTCACGTCGAGCGAATAGCCCTGTTCGGAGAGGCGCTTCCGGAGGATTGCGATCTGGATGCGCACGATACCTTCCAGGTCTTCCCTTGAAAGCGAGCGGAAGAGAACGGTCTCGTCGATCCGGTTCAGGAATTCGGGCCGGAAGGTGGCCTTGAGTTCCTGGAACACCCTCTCGCGCATGCCCCGCGGGTCGGTGGCCGCCAGCTCCTGGATCCAGCGGGAGCCGATGTTGCTGGTCATCACAAGGATGGTCTGGCTGAAGTTGACGGTACGGCCCTTGGCGTCCGTGAGGCGACCGTCGTCCATGACCTGGAGGAGGACGTTGAAGACGTCGGGATGGGCCTTTTCGATCTCGTCGAGAAGAATAACGCTGTAGGGGCGCCTGTGGACGGCCTCGGTGAGCTGTCCGCCCTCTTCGTAGCCGACGTAACCGGGGGGCGCTCCGATGAGCTTGGCCACGGCGTGCTTCTCCATGTACTCGCTCATGTCGAGCCTGACGATGGCCCTCTCGTCGTCGAAGAGGAACTCGGCGAGGGCCTTGCACAGTTCGGTTTTGCCGACACCGGTGGGGCCCATGAAGAGGAACGATCCTATGGGCCTGTGCGGGTCGGCGAGGCCGGAACGCGACCGGCGGACCGCGTCGGAGACCACCCGGAGGGCCTCGTCCTGGCCGACGACCCTCAGCCGGAGACGGTCCTCCATCTCGAGCAGCTTGCTGCGTTCGCCCTCGAGCATCTTCGCGACGGGTATGCCCGTCCAGGCAGAGACGACCTGCGCGATATCCTCTTCGTCCACCTCCTCCTTGAGGAGAGGCTGGTCCTTCTGGATCGCGGCCAACTTTTCCTGGACCTGCGCCAGTTCTTCCTGGAGCTTGGGCAGGCGTCCGTACTTGATCTGGGCCGCCTCGTCGTAGTTGCCGAGCCTCTCCGCGCGCTCCGACTCGCCGCGCATGGCTTCCATGTCGCGCTTCACGGATTGGATCTTCTTGATGGCATCCCTCTCCGAGAGCCAGCGCGCCCGCATGACCTTGGCGTCGCTCTCCAGGTCGGCCAGTTCTCCGTCGAGCGCTTTGAGCCTCTTCCTGCTCGCGGCGTCGTGCTCCCTCAGCAGGGCCTGTTTCTCGATCTGCAGCGAGGCGATCTGCCTTTCCAGAGTGTCCAGTTCGTAGGGACGCGAGTCCACTTGGATTCTGAGCCTCGCGGCGGCCTCGTCCACGAGATCGATGGCCTTGTCGGGGAGCCTCCGGTCGTGCAGATACCGGTGGGAGAGTGTTACGGCCGCGACGATGGCCGCGTCGCGGATGCGGACGCCGTGGTGCACCTCGAAACGTTCCCTGAGGCCCCTGAGGATGGCGATGGAATCCTCCACGGCGGGTTCGCCCACGTACACGGGTTGGAAGCGCCTCTCGAGGGCGGGGTCTTTTTCGATGTACTTCCTGTACTCGTTGACGGTCGTTGCGCCGATGGCGTGCAGTTCGCCCCGGGCGAGGGACGGCTTCAGGATGTTGGAGGCGTCCATGGAGCCCTCCGCCGCGCCGGCGCCCACCAGCGTGTGGAGCTCGTCTATAAAGAGAATGACGTCGCCCTCGGAGGCTGCGATCTCCTTGACGACCGCTTTCAGCCTGTCCTCGAACTCGCCCCTGAACTTGGTGCCCGCGATGAGGCTGGCCAGGTCGAGCTGGACGAGGCGCTTGTCCTTGAGCGATTCGGGTACGTCCCCGTTGGCGATCCGGCCTGCCAGGCCCTCCACTATGGCCGTCTTGCCGACGCCGGGATCCCCGACCAGCACGGGATTGTTTTTGGTCCGCCGGGCGAGAATCTGGGCCAGGCGCCTGATTTCGTGGTCCCGTCCGATGACCGGGTCGAGCTTGTTGAGCCTGGCCATCTCCGTAAGATCGCGGCCGTACTGTTTGAGGGCCTGAAACTTGCCTTCCGGGTTGGGGTCCGTGACCCTCTGGGCTCCCCGTACTTCCTGCAGGGCGGCAAGCAGGCGTTCGCGGTCGATGCCGGCGTCTTTCAGAACACCGGCCACGGGGGAACCCGTGGCCTCGAGCATGGCGGCCAACAGGTGCTCGGTCGATACGAAATCATCCTTGAAGAACCGTGCCTGGCCGGCTGCCGCCTCGAGGATTTGCACTGTTTGCCGCGCGAGCGTCGGTTCCGTGGCCTGCTGGATGACGGGCAGCTTCCCGATGAGGTCTTTGAGCCTGTTTGTGAGGGGGAGGAGGTCGATGCCGAGACGTTCCAGGACCGCGGGCACGATTCCGCCCTCCTGGCTCACCAGCGTGTAAGCCAAGTGCTCCGGCGCCGCTTCCGAGTTGCGGTGCCGCGTCGCCAGTTCCAGCGCTGCGGATACTGATTCACGGGCTTTTTCAGTGAATTGTTCCCACTTCATCATCGTTCATCTCCTGGGCCCGGTCTTCACTAAACCTGAGCGTATAAGCAATATAATATATTAGTGCTTCAATGTCAAGTTTCTTCGGTTGCTGTCCCTCCGTATTGCCCTGCGGAATGGCCCAACCCGTCTCCCTTGTGTCGATCCCTACTTTGTGGGGAGCCGCATCTGTGAGAAACTTAAGTCGGAGCCAGAAACGATGGACGAATCTATCCAGGTCGGTCGCTACCAGGTCGAAAAGGTCATCGGGAGGGGGGCCATGGGCGTGGTCTATCTCGCCTACGATCCCCAGATCGACCGTCGCGTAGCGCTGAAGACCATCCGCCCGCTCGAAGGAGCGCGGGACGAGGAGATCGCCGAGACGCGCGAACGCTTCCTGCGGGAGGCGAAAGCCGCGGGAAGGCTCCTTCATCCCAACATCGTGACCATATTCGACGTCTTCGAGGACCGGGGCATCCTCTACATCGCCATGGAATACGTGGAGGGGGAACTGCTGGACGCCTACTGCAGCAAGAAGTCCCTCCTGCCCATGGAACAGGTGCTCAAACTCGTTACGCAGGGGCTGTCGGCCCTCCACTACGCGCACCGGCACGGAGTGGTCCACAGGGATATTAAGCCTGCCAATCTCATGATGGTCGAAGACGGCAACACGCTTAAGATAATGGATTTCGGGGTGGCGCGACAGGCCGGGGCCCACCTCACCCAGACGGGCATGGTTGTCGGAACGCCTCACTACATGTCACCGGAGCAGATTGAAGGGGAGGTCCTGGATGGCCGTTCCGACGTGTTTTCCATGGGCGTGGTTCTTTATGAGCTTCTCACGGGAGAGAGGCCCTTCCCGGGTGACAGTATCTCCACGGTGATATACAGGATCATCCATGACGTTCCCCTGCCCGTCCACAAGGTCAACGGAAAGATCCCGGAATCCCTGGCGGCGATCCTCCAGAAGGCGCTTGCGAAGGACCGCGAATCTCGCTATTCGTCCGCGCTGGCGTTCCAGCAGGCGCTTGAGGGTTTTCTTGCGAGCCGGCCGACGCAGCACCGGGAGGCAGGCCCGGCCTACGAGGAGCCGGAGCCGGGAGACGTGCCGGACTCTTTTCTGCCGCCGCCCCCTTCGACCGGCGTGCGACGCAGAAAGAAAAGGGGGCGCACGCCGGGCCGCGCCCTGCTACTGGCCGGTCTGGCTGCCCTTCTGGCCGCGGCGGTATTCATAGGACTCGACTATTACTGGTCGGAACAGGACGGAGCCAACATTCCCATCATCCGCCCGCCGGCTTCCCAGGAAAAGCTGCCGGTACTCATAAACGTGGTGACCGATCCTCCGGGCGCGGACCTCTTCCTCGACGGATCCCCGGTCAAGGTCGTGACCATCCCGCCCGGAGATCACGGACTTCATCTCATAGAGGCCCGTCTCGGGTGTCTGAGCGCCAAGAAGTCAATAAGCAACGTTCGTGGACAGGAGACGCTCAAGCTGGCCCTGCGCCCCGGCTACTACACCTTCACGGCCGAGACCGACCCGCCCGGCGCCGATGTCTTTCTGAATGGTCAGGACACGGGCAAATCGACGCCGCTCAAACTTGACCGGGAGGGATGTGAACCGTTCACGCTGGCATTCGTCCGCAAGGGATGGGTTCGAAAAGAAGTCAAGGTAAACCCGAGGGAGTCCACGAGCCTGAAGGTATCGCTCGCAAAAGAGCCGGACAAGGGAACATTGCGGGCAGTGAGTGCCTCTGGTACAATTAAAATCTACGAAGACAACCGCCTGCTGGGGCGTTCGGGACAGTCCATCGAACTCCCAGCGGGAGAACACACTGTGCGTTTCGTGGATGAGACCCTTCGTGGGACGCGGGAGCAGCAGGTCACCATCAAGCCCGATGCCACGAATACGTTAAACGTCCCTGCTTTCAAGACGGTCAAGGTTTTCCTGTACGGAAAGCCGGCCGATGAAGGAAAGGTGATAGTGGATGGGACGTACCTGGAAGACCTTCCTCTCAACGGGACGACGCCGCTGGCGGTGGGCTTCCACCGTTTCACGGTGGTGGGTTCCGACGGGAAGAGAGTCAGCTTCAAGTGGACCCTCAAGCCGGGGGACCAGACCCGTGTGGTGGACTACGATTCCGGCAAGGTTTCTGTGCCTTAGCGTTCTGATCGCGTGTGCGGCGAGGCCCCTGGCCGTACGTGCGGAAGGCCCGGTGCAGACATTCCCACCGCGGCAGGACAGCGGGGTATCGGTCAAGGACCTCACGGGAGCCGCGAACGCCGCCCTTTACTCAGGGCGTCCCGACCAGGCCTACCGCCTGCTCGTGACGGCGGCGCCGCAACTGGACGATCAGGGTCCGTTCCTGGACCTGTGTGCCCGTGTCTACCTGGCCCTTCAACGCCCCATGAGGGCGGCGGAGTGCTACGCAAAGCTCCACAACGGCGACTCCGAAGCGTCTGAGAAAGTCCGCGCCCTGCTCCAGCGCCAGGGGCCGATGCACCCCGGCAGCTACTTCACATTCAGCGAAAAGCCGTTTCCCACACACGACAAGGGCAGCCTCAAGCGAATCGAGGCCGCCGTCCCGGGGCCCGACGGTTCGGCCTATCTTTTGACAAAAAGCGCCCTCGTGAGGATGGGGCCGGACGGGAAGCTCCTGTCCAGCAAGCCACTCCCCGGCGCCCGGGATCTGAGCCTCGACGAGACGGGGCGCCCACTTGCGCTTGGGGACAGCCAGATCCTCTGGGGGGACAGGGTGATACACCTGCCCAGCGGCCTGGATGAACCCGCGTCGGTGGCCGCTTCGCCGGACGGGAGCCTCATATTGCTGGACGCGGGGAAGCGACGCCTCTTCAGGCTTGATGCAAAGGGCGTCCCGGGCGGAAGCGCCGCCCTGACGATCCGAAAACCAACCATCGTGCGCACGGACCTGGCCGGCAGGATTTACGTCGCCGACCGCGACGGGGACAAGGTCTTCGTATTCGGCGCGGATATGAGCCCGCTGCGCGTACTGGACCCAGAAGCCTCGGGGCATCGGGTCCGCAAGCTCGAGGGTCTCTTCGTGGACTTCGCGGGCGACACACTCCTCTTCGACGGCCGGGCTCACGAGCTTCTCCTGTTTTCGTCCGACGGGCGGTTTCTCGGCAACACGAGAGAAGACGTGGCGCGCATTTACGTGGCGGGCTGGGACGGCTTGAACAGAATCATATACGTGGACAAGCGGGCGGCCGTACTGGGGAGGATCGGGACATGAGGCGCGCAACCGCCGTCCTCGCAGTAGTTGCCGTTCTCTTCGCGTGTCCTGTCTTCGGCCAGGTCGTCATGGAGGAGATTGGTTCGCTCCAGGAGTCCTTCCAGAAGGCCGACCAAGCCTTCCAGAGTTACCAGTTCCCGGAAGCCCTGCAGGCCCTGAACCCCCTGCTTGATACGCTCACGCAGTGGGAGTCGAGCGGCCGGCTGCAACCCCAGGACGAATCGCTGCTGGAGAAGGCGCTGGAGCTGAGGGGGATCTGCGAGTTCAATCTCGGCAAGCTCGATGACGCGAGGAAGGACTTCACCCGACTCATCAACCTTCGTCCCGATTACCCTTTTGCACGGATCAGGACTCCCAAGATCCGGAAGTTCTTCGAAGATATCAGAAAGCAGCTTACGGGGACGCTCGAACTGTCGATTACCCCGCCGGACAGCCAGGTGTTTCTCGACGGGCGCTCGCTGGGAACGAGCATACCGGCCTCTATCCCGGTATTGAAAGGCCTCCACGTCGTTAAGGTTGCTCACCGCGGGTACGACTCGGCGGAAAAGGAACTGAATGTAGAGGTCGGCGTCTCGGTGCCCTTCAACGTGAAACTCGTGCCCAACGCTCGCAGCATCTATTTCTTCGTGCAGCCCAATGGCACAAAACTCTACGTGGACGGGAACCTTGTGGGAACGGCGGGGAAGCTCGCGTCCTCCAGGGACGAATGGGCGCGCTTTGCCCAGAACAACGGCACGGATCCTGCCTCGATCTACGTGATTCCCGCGCTCTATCTCCCGCCGGGCGGCCACAAGGTAACCCTGGAAAGGAAGTGTTTTGCGCCGCGGGAGTTTCTGCTGAACGTGGCGCTCGACAAGGAGAACGACAGTCCCGGGTTTATCAAGCCCATCGCGCTCGAAAGGAAGACCGTCGAGCTTCGGCTGATGTCGCGCCCGACGGGTGCGGAGGTCAGCATCGACGGTAGGGACTACGGAAAAACGCCCCTCCAGGTGGCCGACTTCTGCATCGGTGAACACGACTTTTTTGTGCAGAAGCAGGGGGTGGGCCAATACAAGGCAAAGGTAGACGTGACCGGTTCCAGCCCATTTGTCGTGCGGGCCACGCTTCGCCCCACGCTTCTTTGGGTCGGGCTGACGAGGGAGCAGGACGTTACCCAGGCACAACTCAAGGAGGCAGGTGCCGTGCTGAAGGATTCCGTGCCGGGCATGCCTCTGTTCAACGGCACAATAGCTGAAGAGAGGGACCCTCTTCTCCCGGACACCTTCTTTGCGCATGGCGTGGGCTTCGAGGTGAGGGCCTCCACCGCGGAGAGCCTGTGCAGGAAGTACAAGAGCCAGGGGCTGCTTGTCGGGCTCTTGAGGTCCGCCCCAGACAAGAAACTCGAGGTGACGCTGCGGCTTTTTGTGCCGGGGTTGCCCGGATACGACGAGTACAGCGATTTCGTCAGCGCCCCCGAAAAGGCCGGCGATGCGCTGGCTCTCCTGAACAGCGACCCTTTCAAGGTGACGCCATGGAAGGTAGTGGCTCTGGCGGACCTTGCCGGCGAGCCCGGGCCGGTTTTCGTGCGGGGGGTGCGCGTACCGGGAGGACCGGAGGCGGGAGACGTCCTCCTTGGCGTGGATAGGACCATAACGGCAAACACGGTCTCGGCACTGAAGGCGATGGAAGAGAAGGGCGATCCCGTCTTTCGTTTCCTCCACTCGGGAAGCGAGCAAACCTGGACATTCAATGCGGAGGACTTTCACGCGGTTATTCCCTACCTCGGACCAAACGCCGGGTACAGGAGACTGTGGTTGTTTGGGCACCAGGCGCTTCTCGGAGCCGAGATTCCCGCCGAGGCATTCGCCGCGCGTATGAACGTCGCGTTCGCCGAACTTAACCTGGGCCGCCCGGCCGTGGCGCTGGACGGTTTGAAGAACGTCACGGCGCCCGACTCCAGGTTCTTCAGCAGGGCAAGCCTCGACTATGTCCGGGGCGTCGCTCTCATACAACTGGGACGTCTGCAGGAGGCGAGACCTCTTCTGCTCAGCGCCGCTGGCGATGCATCGGCAACGCTCGACGGCGTAGGCGACATTCTGGCCCAGCCGCTCGCCATGGACTTGCTGCGGCAAATTCCGGCGCCGCCGCCTGTTCACCAAACAGGGAAAGAGCCCGCGGCAGACGGCGGTTGATCAAACGTGTTAAGGAGAAGGCCATGACCGAGAGGCCGCCCATCGGGCGACTGACGGCACTCAGCCACGGCGCGGGCTGAGCGTGCAAAATCAGTCCGATGGACCTGGCGGAGGTTCTCCGCCAGTTGCCCCCGATGACGGATGAAAGGCTCCTCACAGCCTCCGGGCACGTGGAGGACGCCGCCGCGTACCTGTTGGACGCGGACAGGGTTCTTGTGTTCACGACGGACTATTTCACGCCGGTGGTGGACGACCCCTACACCTTCGGCCGGATAGCCG
Source organism: uncultured Thermoanaerobaculia bacterium (assembly GCA_964507185.1). Taxonomy (GTDB): domain Bacteria; phylum Acidobacteriota; class UBA4820; order UBA4820; family DSQY01; genus CAVRTJ01. The sequence continues at coordinate 1,510 of CAZDOY010000017.1, read as the reverse complement.
CCTCCAACGCCTTCTCGGATGTCTACGCCATGGGCGGAGCGCCCAAGCTCGCGCTCAACCTCATGAATTTCCCCACGCGGAAACACAGGTCGCAGGAGATGATCGAAATTCTGAAAGGCGGGTCCGACAAGGCCATCGAGGCCGGATGCCTCGTTGTCGGCGGACACACGGTAGATGATCCGGAACCCAAGTACGGCATGGCCGTCATCGGGGAGGCACGGGTTCTGAGCCTTCTGCGCAAGAACGCCGCGTCGCCCGGCGACCTGGTCTACCTGACGAAACCCCTCGGCACCGGCATTCTCGCCACGGCCTTCAAGAACGATGAACTGGACGAGGCCGGATACGGCGAGGCCGTGGAATCCATGCTCGAGCTGAATCGAGCCGCTGCAGAAGCCGCGGTCGAAGCGGGGCTGAAAGCGGCGACGGACGTGACGGGCTTCGGGTTCCTGGGGCACCTGCTCGAGATGTGCGCCGAGGGCGGCCTGGGCGCTTCGGTGGATCTGTCCGCCGTCCCCTTCTTCGAGGGCGTGGAAGCCTTCGCGAAAAGGGAGATGGTTCCGGGTGGCACCTACGCGAACCGCGACCTCGTCCTGCCTTCGCTGGAAATCGGCGAACGCGTCGAGCCCCATCAGATCGTCATGGCGGCGGACGCCCAGACCTCGGGCGGGCTCCTGCTTGCCGTGCCCGCGGATCGCAGGGATTCGTTGGAATCGGCGCTGTCCTCGCGCGGCCAACGGTGGTGGGTGGTCGGCCGGTTCACAGAAGGCCCTGCCAGGATCCGCGTCAAGCCCTGAGAACACTCGGTATAATAGCGACAAGTCGGGAGGGGGCGTATCCGGAGAGGCATGTCGCCCGCCCCGTCGGGGCGGGCGACAACGTGTTTCTAGAGTTTTGGGGCCTTGTTGATCAACTTGAATGCCAGGACCATGAAGGCCAGGCAGATCACGGACAGGCTGCTCATGACCCAGAAGTAGTTCGTCGGGTGGAGCTGGATGGGGAAGTGGTTCTGAATGTGGGGCGTGATCCACATCTGCCCCAGGAATCCCGCGAAGAAGCTCCCCACCCCGCTGGCCGCGAACCACATGCCCATCATGAGGGACTGGTATTTGGGCGGCGCCACCTTCGTGACGTAGGACAGGCCCATGGGGCTCAGGCACAGCTCGGAGAGCGTCATGACGGCGTAGAACCCCACGAGCCACCAGGGGCTTACAGCCGAGTGAGAATGCGCAAAGACGGTCGCTGCGCCCACCATGACCAGGAACGAGAGGATGCTCAGAATAAAGCCCCACTGCATCTTGCCGGAGGTGGAGGGTTCCTTCTTCCGGCGGTTCAGGTAACCCCAGAACCAGACCAGCATGGGCGTAAAGAGAAGGATGAAGATGGGGTTGACGGCCTGGTACCACTCGATGGGCATGGTGAGCCCGAAGGCCTTGACCGGCTGGGTGTAATCGCGGGCCCACAGGTTCATGACGTCGCCGTACTGCATGTAGACGGCCCACCAGATGGCGAT
>CAZDOY010000016.1:36572-67878 GCA_964507185.1 uncultured Thermoanaerobaculia bacterium | reverse complement strand
TTGTCTGCCGTTGTAGCGGCCGGCGGGAGCCGGCCGAACGGCCGATTGCCATCGGCCGCAGTCAGTTCGTGTCTGCAAAGGCCGCTACTTGAACTATGTCCAGAAACGGGATATATTTACAGGTAACAGGAGGATATGTCGATGCGTAAGATAGCCTTGACCGTCATTGCTGGCTTATTTCTGGTGTCATTCGCCGTCGTGGCGCAGAAGCCTGAAGCGTCCATTTCGCAGGGCGATTTCGCGATCTTACTCGCATCGAGCCTGAACCGTCCCGCGCCCAACGGCGGATGGACTACGTCCAATGCGCCCGCCTTCCTGGCCGGCCTGGACATTACGCCCGCCAACGGAGCCTGGTCTCCCGCCGCGACCCTCAAGGAGAGCGACCTCGCCCACATCCTCAGGCTCATGGGCCTGAACTTCTATTCGACCGCGCCCAACGACATCGTGACGTGGGGCAGGGCGCGCTCTGTCATCGCCCGGTTCCGCGATTATTTCAGATCGTTCAACCTCCCGGCCAGAAGCCTGGATCACAATACGACGACCCACATCTATACGGGGATAGGCGGCACCGAAGCCGGCGCACCTGCACCGGCCTCCCCGTCGACGCCTTAGTCCTATAACCCTCCTGTTTCATCTCGTAAGAAAGGCCGCCTCCTCCGGGCGGCCTTTAACTTTTTGGGGCACCTGGCGGCGCCGTGAGCAGGAGAATAGGGTGTATGCCGGTCTTCGAAGACCCGTCTCCCGCCGCTTCCGCAGCGGTCGATGGTAATCGGCCGTTCGGCCGGCTTGCCGGGGCTTCATCATGAGCGTAACCGACAAATTGTGTCAGGCGTATCTGACAACAGACGGCCATGTTCCTGTCGATACCCTCTTGTATCAGGAAGATAGTAGTGGCACAATAGTTGCAGTTTGGATGTCTCTCATAGAAGGAGGTATGCATGAAGAAACAGAAAGGTTTTACGCTCATCGAGCTGCTGATCGTTGTCGCGATCATCGGCATTATCGCCGCGATCGCCATTCCGAACCTTCTCTCCGCGATTCAGCGTGCAAAGCAGAAGAGGGCCATGGCTGAGGTCCGTTCCATCGCGACTGCAGCACAGTCCTATGCGACGGATGCCCAGGTTTACCCGATTCAGAATACCGGTGGCTTTGCCTCCGCCTACACCGCCGCAATCAATGCCGACCTGACCCCCGACTACATCAAGGCTATCCCCAATCCCGATCCGTGGAACAACCCTTACTACTACGCCGCCGCAACCGGGGGCAGGGATTTTGGTGTGGCTTCTTACGGCAAGGACGGAACAGTCGGATTGGCCGTCTGGGGCACGGTCAGTGTCAACACTTTCACTCCAGTCAAGACCGGCTGCTTCGAGAACGACATCGTCTGGGTTGACGATGGCTTCGTGGTTACTCCCGAAGGCAAGCAGGCGAAGTGTAACTAAGAATTCACCCAGTAACACCATGAGAAGAAGGGCCCTTCGGGGCCCTTTTCCTTTTACAGGAGCCGCGGTGGCAATATCCTCCAGGTTCTCCAGGTCCCTGCGGTGCGGCAGTCCTCTTTCGGAAGATGGGAGGGCCGCATCAGGGTTCGAGCAAGCGCTTCTCAGTGCTTCTTATGGCCCGGCCGTTCGCTTGTATACGACCGCATCGCCGACTTGCCCGAGGCGCCTGTAGTCCTTCCTCAGCAGTCTGCCGACGGGCGAAGCGGGATCCAGGAAGGCCTTCTCCATTCCGGGGGTGACGAGTACCCAGCGGGGTTTGTTCCTGACCAATTGGTTGGCCACGATCTCGTGGTCCCTCAGGGAGTTGTACCGTTCCGAAAGGGGCATGAAGAAGGTATAACCGACGGCGGGGGGGGCTCCGTAGAGATAAACCTCTCCACCTTCCGGAAAGGCGGCTACCGTATCGCCCTTTCGCAGGACGCCCGGCGTCCGGAGCCAGCGGTTCACCGCGCTGTCTCGTATCGGCCGGTCAACGTCCGTCAACTCCTGCGCATTCGGCCAGTGGTACCAGATCCAGCGGCTCTGGTAGATGCCCCCCGCCGCCAACAGAATCAAAGCCAGAATCACAATGCGGCGGCGAGCGACTTCTGATAGATGGGTCTTTGCCGCGGCAACGAGCCAGAAAGCCATCAGGAAGGCAAAAAGGTAGATCAGCCACAACCAGCCCGGCCTCCCGCGGAAGAACATCCCAATCGCGAGAACCGTTACCAGCGAAGCCACGGCGGTGACGGGGTAATCGAGCGTGCGTCGCCGCAGGGCTCTAAGCAGCACCCAGATGGCCGCCACGAATAACCCAAGGGTAGACGCCAGAAGAAGTGCGTAAAGCACTGTGCCCGCGATCGCAAGTGGAAGCGTCCGCCACATGTCCCCGGTCGTGTGAACTCCCGACCAGATTGCGTCGAGGCGGATGGGGAGATCCGCCAACACGCCTCGGGCGTTGTCGTTCCCGGTTCGGCTGTAGTTATGGGCCGGCCACAAGAGTATATCGCGCACCATGGAAGGCCCCGCGCCCATCAGAAGCAGGGGCACGAATCCCAGGATCAGAGGAAGCACAAGGCCCCCGCCCCACATCGTGAGGTTCTTGAAGACCTTCTTCTCGCTGGAAGTCAACAGGATGAGGGCCAGCCCGGCCACGCCAAGGTAGAGGCCGTCCGTCTGCAGAATTACCGCAGCCGTCCCCGCGCAAAGCCCCATGAACGCAGCTGATTTCATGTCAGAGGCATCTGTTTTCGCGACGACCAGCAGAAACGCCATGCACGTCAAGTGGACGAGCCAGTGGTGGGAGGCGACCGGCCAGAACGGATAGAGACAGACCGGATATACTAGCGATAACGCGAGTGCGTGCCACCATCTCCAGCCGGCCTTCTCGAGCGCAGTGCGCAGCAGGAGCCAGTTGGTCAGAATCACCAGCAGGGCGGCGAAGCGGGAAACGGTCAGAGTCACCCTGCCGAAGATCCACCCCGCGCCTGCAAGGAAATAGAAGATGCCGGGGGGAATGAAGTTGAAAAAATCCCTGTACGGGATCTGCCCGTTGAGGATGCGCTGGGCATCGAAACTGACGATGAATTCGTCCCACTTCGGGTAGACAATCGATGAGCTGACGAGCGGCAATAGGAACAGGGCGACGCCCACAGCCGGCAGTGACCATCGAAGCCAGAGGCGCACACGGGACGAGGGGCGTTCGGACCTGTTGACGGGAATCATGGGACTCGCCTCCGGGGTATGAGAAACCCGCTTCATACGTGTCAACCTCATACTACCACGTGGTTCCTGTCGCCTCGGGGTGCTTTTTCAGGCGGCCCCTTGCGATTTCCGATCACACCGAAGGTCGGCCGGAACGAAGAAGGCGCTTCGGGAGGGCCAGGCGCTTCACGGGGGCTCCTCCGTCACCGTCGCTGGACGGCTCCTGCTTCAACTTGAAAATCAGCGCGTCTCCGATCCGCCTCAGTTCCGTGTAGTTCCTGCGGATGGGGCCACTCAGCGGGCAGGCGGGCGCCAGAAAGGAAGGCGCAGTATCCACGGTCATGACGATGCACCTCGGCCGGTTTTTCAGAATCTGCTTCGCGACGGCGAGGTAGTCGCGCTTTCCGTAGTAAGGTTCATCGGGCGGATAGAGCAGCGTGTAGCCCACGGCGGCGGGCCTGACGTACAGGTAGACTTCGCCGCCTTCGGGAAAGGCGGCTATGGTGTCGTCGGGGCCGAGCCACGGCCTGGATCGCAGGTAGCGGTTCACGGGCGCCTCACGCACCGGCCGGTCGGCGTCCATGAATTCCCATGAGGACACAGGCTGGAAGCACATCCACCCCGCGCCAAAGGCCGTACCTCCCAGAACGATGAGGCCCACCCCAACGGCGGCCAGCGAATGGATGCGCTTTCGGGCCAGCGCCTTGGGAGGGCCCAGAAAAAGCCAGGCGGGTCCTATCCTTCCGAGTGCGTAGACCAGGTGAAGCCAGTCGGGCTTCCCCATGAGGAAGAGACTGAATTCAACGACGCTCAGGCACAAAACGGCCGACGGAAGAGAATCCGGCAGCCGCCCGCGCTTGATCGCCCCGCCGAAACGCCACGCGGTGGCAACCAGAATCACCGTCGCGGCGGATAGCACCGACAGGAAGACAAGGCTGCCCGCCACGGCCAGCGGACCCCAGATCAACGGATTCGTTCCCGCCGGCGGACTCCACGCGGCGGCGATCCGGCCCGGAAGGTCCTGCAGGAGAGGGACGGCGTTGACGCCGCCCACCACCCGGTAGTGCCCGGCCGTCCAGAGAAAGACATCGCGGAGCAAATCCCCGAGTGCGCCATTGGCAAAGAACCAGCCAAAGACCGGCGCCACGACCGCGAACACGCCGGCGGTGGCCCACAATGCACTCCTGATTTTCTTCCTGCCTGCGATCCCTAGCAGCCAGAGCACCCCCCAGAACGCCGCCATGTCAGCCGCCGCCGTCTGGAGAAAGAGGAAGGCGAATCCTCCCGCCATCCCCAGGTAGAACCAGCCCGGTGCCCCTCGAACTCTTGCGCGCTCGAAGTCGTAGGCCTCAAAGGCCCCGATAAAGACCAGGTTTGCCATCCAGTGGTGGGATGGAATGGGCCAGAAGGTGTAGAGGCAAATGGGATACAGGCTGGCCAGCGCGAATGTCAGCCCGCGGCTCCAGCCCGACCTGCGCAGGGTCCGGCCGATCCAGAGCCAGGAGAGGATGGCTACCAGCGCCGACAGGTAGCGTCCCCAGGTGACGGTGGCGCGCCCTGTAAAGACCCGGAACCATCCAGCCAGAACGAAGATGTCTCCCGGCGGCGTGAACTGGAAGAAGTCCCGGTAGGGCACGTGCCCGGTCAGCACGCGCTGGGCGTCGTACAGATAGATGAACTCGTCCCATTTGGGGACGTTGGGGAGCGGGCTGATCTTGCCGACGACCACCAGCAGAACAGCTGCCGTACACAGCGTGGCAGTCACGGCCGAGGCCGTCTGCCGCGCCGTAATAGACGGACAAGCAGTCACCCGGTGGTCACTCATTGTGGGTCCCACCCAAAAGGTCGGGCCGCCCCTGCCCGGCATGCGCGTCGTCCGGTGAGCCCTCGCGGACGTCGTCGCTCCCCTTTCTTGCCAGGATAATGAGAGCCGGCGTTTCCCCCTCCTTCCGGTAGCGCGACTTCAGGAGGCGCGACACTGGATCTTCCCGTGCCAGGAAATCCTGGTAACTCACCTTGTGGATGAGGATGGCCTTTGGTTTGCACCGTTCGATCTGTCGCGCCACGATCCTGTGGTCCTCCATGTCGTTGTAGTGGTCCTGCAACGGGAAGAAGTACGTGTAGCCGATGGCCGCCGGGTAGGTGTAGAGATAGACGTTGCCACCCGTGGGAATCACCACGATCTTGTCGCCGGGCTTCAGGTAGGACCAGGCCCTGAGCGAGCGGTTCAGGGGACTGTCCCGGTCCACGCGGTCCACGTCGGTCAGCTGCCGGGGGGTGGGGGGCGCAGCGGAAAGAAGGCCAATCCTGTATACCAGGCCGGAGACGAGAATGACGAGCACGGCCGCCGTGACCCGCGCTCGCCGCAAAGGACGCCCGGTTGAAGATGCGAGCGCGCAGAGCCACGCGAAAAGCACGGCGGGGAGACCGTAGACGAGATGCACCCAGGTCGGGTTCGAGCGCGCGAAAACGCCGAAAACGAGGACGGTCAGCGTGGCGGTCGCCAGGACGGGGGGCTCGGGCCGCCGCCGCCTCAGGAACCGGACGAACGTGCAGATGGAGGCGACCAGGCAGGCCAGGGCCGCGACCAGTATCCCGACGTAGAGAACGCTCCCCGAAATGGCGCGCACGAAGCTTGCTGCGGGGCCACCCGGACCGGTGAAGGTCCACAGGTGTGCCAGCCGCTCGGGGAGGTCCGAGAGAAAGGCGACGTCATTGGGGTTGCCTGACCGGTGGTAATTGGCCATGGGCCACGCCACGAGGTCCCGCCAAAGCGAACGGCCCGCCCCCGCGAGGAACAGCGGCCCAAGGCACAGGAGGAGACCGGCGGCCCAGCCCAGGACGGACCAGAGGACCCGGAGCACGGCAACCTGGCGCCCGTCGCGGCTCGAAAGAATGAGCACGGCGATGAAGGCGCATGCGAAGAAGCCCGCGGTCTGCAGCGTGCACAGGGCAAGACCCGCCGCGAGTCCGGGCAGGAACCATGCCCGCACCGATTCGCGACGGCGGGAGAGGATCTGGCCCAAGGCGATGGCGGGTATGAGGAACGCGAGGGCGAACCAGTGGTGTGGCGCGAAGGGGCTGAAGGGGTAGAGGCAGACGAGAAAGAAAGCGGCGCTCGCGAGGGCCTCGTACCTCTTCCGGCCCGGTTGTTCCAGCGCGAGGAACCAGGCCAGGCCCGTCAGGAAGACAAGCGTGACGACCAGGTATCGTTCGGCCGTCTCGGGCCGGTCCGGCAGGATGGGATGGACGCCGGCCATGAGGCAGAAAGTGGCAGGCGGCACGAAGTTGAAGAAATCCCGGTAGGGTATCTCGCCCTGACTCAGCCGTGCCCCGTCGTAGACCAGGTTGCTCTCGTCGTAAGTGACCGGGTTCAGCACGGGGCTGACCTGCAGGAGCAGGAAGATGCCCAGAAAGAGGAACCCCAGCGCGGCGGCGCCCCGCCCGCCGCCGGACGGTCCGGCTCGAGGACTCCCGGCGCGCTGTTTCATCGTCTTCCCATCCATCTGTACGCGATCGAGCCGAGCAGGCAGAGAAGGGTGACGAGGACGCCGGCGATAAAGGACAGCGGCCGGTACCGGACGGTTACCATGTGGCGTCCTGCGGGCACGAAGACGGCACGATAGATCCCGTCCGCCGCGTAGAGTTCCGCCGGGCGTCCGTCCCGTACGGCCTTCCACCCGGGCCAGTAAAGGTCCCTCTCCAGGAGCCACCCGTCCTCCGGGGCGTCGATTTCCCAGACACCCACGTTGAAGCCCGTTTCGACCGCCCTGATTCGGGCGGGCGCGCTCGTCCCGAGGGACGGGACCGGCGTCTCCCGCGGCTGCGTTTCCAGGAACACGGTGTGTTCCCATGCGCCGTCTGCACGTGCTGCGGCCAGGGCCTCCCCGGCGCCGGCCTCCACCTCGTCGTTCTGCACCCAGAGGACCCGGCCCGCGTCAGGCTCCAGTGTCACCGGGCGCAGGGCCGGAATGCGCCCCTTCGCCACGTCCGGTCTGCCCGCGAAGCCCCAGGCCACGTCCACGCCGAGGAAGCTCGATTCGGCCGTGCCGCCCCAGCTCTCGAAGAGGTCCTGGTGGGACGACCGCTTCCAGGGCACGGCCGCCAGCCTTGCCGGCGTGAACGGGTCCGAATAGCGTATGTCCCGGATGCCGAAGAGCGCGCTCAGGTTCGGCGGACAGCTCTTCCAGTAGCCCTGCGAGGGGAACCACGTGCGTCCAGGGTTTCCTTCGAGGGCCGCCCGGACGGCGGGGACGGGTTCCGGCGCCGAATCGTTCCAGTAGACGCTGAAGACCGAGTGGAAAAAGAGGCCTGACGCGAGCATGAGAACAGCGAGGCTTGCCGCGAGGCGGGGCAGGGGCCACCAGCGCGAGGGCAGGACGGCCAGCACGAAGGCGAGGACGTTGAGGGCGACGAGCACCGGAAAGTGGGCCATGGTAGTTCCCTGCAGGGGGACCCAGTGATTTGTTGCGGCGGCGGCCAGGGACGGTGGGTGGAGGGCGTAACCGAGGCCCAGCCATGCGCCGAGCACGGCCAGCGAGACGCCGATCATCCACCGGCGGGCTTCCCCCTTCGACACGGCGTCCAGCCCGAGGCCGGCCGCCACGACGAGGACGAACCAGGCCACGGACCGGCCGTAACGGCCGCTCAGCAGATCGAAAGTGGCGAACTCCTGAAGGGCCAGCGGAAAGGGGAACATCATGACGAGCGACCAGAGCAGGCCCGGAAGGAGCGCCAGCGCGAAGCGCCTCTTGCCGGGGACCATGAAAGCGATCACCGCGACCATAAGGAGAACGGGCGGCCAGAAGACCTCCGATCCGACGATGAAGGACGCGGAGATGTGGTAGGGGTAACAGACGTTGTTCCCGAAGCGGCCCGTCGTGGAGTGCAGGACGTACTCCGCGAAGGGCGCCAGCCACCAGGCCGACAGCGCAGCTGCCAGGAGGGGCAGGACGAGCCAGCCCCGTCCTTGCTCCCGCCATGCGCCCTTCTGAAAGAGGCGGACGGCCAGGTAGGCAAAGGCCGACGCAGCGCCGAAAAAGGCCACCTCGACGTGGCCGCTCATGCCCATGAGGGCGATGAGCAGGGCGGGCGGCAGGACGCCGTTCTCCCGCCGGACCCACCTCTCCGTCGCCAGGAAGACCCACGGAAACCAGACGTAGGCCCAGACGTCCGAGTAGACCATGTAATTCAGGGCGTAGGGATTAAAAGCGAAAAGGGCGGCGGCGAACGCTTGGGGCATGGGACTGGCACCCAGCTTCCTCAGAAGCAGCGCGGCGCCGAAGCCCCCGAAAAGGAGCTGGATCAGCAGCATCCAGGAATAGCACCACGGGTTCGGAAAGGCCATGAACGGCAGGAAGAATGGCGCGAAGGGCTGGCTCTGCGCGTTGGCCAGGAGGGGCACGCCCACGGCGTTATAGGGGTTCCAGAGCGGCAGTTCCCCGTGGTGCAGGGCGCGGGCCGCCACGGCCTTTTCCGAGTAGAACATGACGACGGGCGAGAGGTCGAAGGACCGCCAGTCCGGCCTGTCCGAGTGCACGTCGATGCCCGTCAGCGCCGGATCACCCGCAAGGACGTGGAAGGGGACCAGGTGCTTCGCGTTGAAGAAAAGCGGCCAGAAGAGGACCACGGCAAGAAATACGAGAACGGCCGGAGTGCCGAGCCTTTGCCAGTCACCGAGTCGGTGGGATTCAGGCATGGAATGATCCTCTACGGGCACGCATCGAACGGAAAATCTCGAGTGCCACCAAAAGCAATCCTACGAAGGCAAGCCCGCCCCCGACCGGAACGGACCATGGCCGGTATTGGAAGGATACGTCATGTGTTCCCGGCGGAAGCACCACGCCACGAAAGGCCAGGTCGGCAGGATAAATGTGCGCGCGTTTTCCATCCACGCGAGCTTCCCAGCCCGAGGCATAGGTGTCCAGAAGAACCAGCAGTCCACCTTCCGGCACCGTAACACCAAGGCGCACGGCGCTCAATCCGTCTCGCTTCCAGACTATCGCATCCCGGTCCGAAATGGCGCCAAGGGTCTCAGGGCCCGTCCAGCCTTCCAGTACGACGGGCGCATCGAGTCCGCCTTTGGTCCGCGTTGCGACCTCCCTTTCGGATGTCTCTTCGTCCGAGGCGGCTGTCACGCGGTGGGTTATGAAGGCGCGTGACCGAGCGCCCGGGATGCGCTCCCATCGGATCTGTGCCTTCGTCGTGGTATCGGTCACGGCGAGTTCTTTCACACCCAGAAGGCCCCATCCCTTGAGGGTAAGGTCCGGGAATGCCACGAAAGTCCGCAGCAGTTCGCGCGGTTTGGCTCCCAGAGCGCGCTGAAGGCTCCAGAGGCGTCGGTTTTGCAGGACGTCCAGCAATCGGGCGTCCCTGACCCGCCACAGCGTTGCGAGGTCCGGAGAGAGACAGGGTCTGCCGTGACCCTTCTGGAGTGCCCCGGCTATTCGATCGTGGCAGTTGTATCCCCGGCCATGCAGTGCCTCGATGGCGGGGGATGCTTCGGCGCTCGGCCTCGTCTCATTAAAGTAGCTGTAGCGGAAACCGGTGTCGGCCAGCGGGGCCGCTACGAGCGCCAACGCGGCGAGGCCGAGTACCGACATTTGCAGGAGGCCGGGACGCAGAAAGGCCCCGACGAGTAAGAGAGCGACCAGGAAGGCATAGAAAAGGATCAAGTCTTTATGCAAGAACAGGTAGATCATGGACCCCTGTTGATAATCGGCCCAGGAGAGCCCCGCAAAGGCGAGCGCGCCGAGGGCGACAAGCCGCACGGAAAACCATCGCCCCCTTTCTGCTCCAGCCACAAAGGCTGCGCCGGCCGATACGAGCGCGCCTATCGAGAACCATAGCGCGCCCCGAGCGTAGATGCCCGGCATCATGCCGCCGGCGGTCTGGAATCGGACGATCGGACCGATCCCGATGGTCCAGAAGGAGAGCTGCAGACTCACGATCGCCAGGACCAGTAAGGGCCACAGACGGCGCAGACGAACCGATGCCACAAGGCCCAGGAGCAGGACGCACCAAAGCGCGGGGTTCACAAAGACCGGTGACCGGGGATTGAAAACGTCTGTGAAAAGGTAGTGGCCGGGCGTGAGGTTGGCCTTTGCTCCCTGGAACTTGTAGGCTACGACCTCCGGCAGTCTGGCCAGAACCGGCAGCCACTGCACCGCGGCCAGGAGGGCCGACAGACAGACGGTGCCTGCTACCACGCCAAGAAAACGCAGCGGGGGGAGGCGTTCACTGCCGCCCACCGCCCATACCGCCACGGCGTAGAAGGCCGAACAGACAGCCATCATGAGCGCGATCTCGGGGTGTCCGCTGTAGGCCGACAGGGCAATCATAACGGCCGGCAGCCACCACCGGCGCAGATGGGGGGTTAGGGCCTGGTCCCAGGCCCAGAGAGTCCATCCCATCCAGCACGCCGCACCCATGCTGGAAAAGATGAAGATTTTCGCGGTCCAGGGATTGAAGGCGCACAGGAGCGCGCCAAGAAGACGAGGACCGCGTGACGGTACGAGCCGTCCCAACCAGAGGTAAGCCCCCCAGGCTGCCCAGAGGAGCATGAGAAGCAGTCCCAAGGTGTAGACGCGGGGACCCGGGACCACGAAGAAAGGCCACATGAACGGCGAAAACGGAAAGACCTGACCGCCTGCCATGGCCGGCGTCCCACACCCCACGTAGGGATTCCAGGCCGGCAGGCTCCCCCTCCTGAGTGCTTCGCCGGCCAAGGCTGCGTTGGGATAGGCAATCAACACAGGCGAATCGTCGTAGTCCGGAAAACGCTGGTAGATGGTCCGGCGAGCCGATCCCGCCGCCATGCCGCTGACGGCGGGAGACTCGAAGTGAAACGGCACGGCGTGGTCGCCCCGTGTTACGAAGGGGAAGAAGTAGAGCAGGAGCGCGGCGAGGATCGCCACGGCCGGAAGCCACGCGCTCGTGAAGCGTCCGGCTGCAGAGACCTTGAGATCGTGTATCGGATGCCTTGGGCCCTTTCCCATGGACTCAATTCTCCCTGGGACGGAACGAGGCGCGCCGCCTCTCGACAAAGAACGAAAAAACCACGATGAGCCATCCGGCCACACTTGCCAGCAGCCCTCCCAGAAACCAGGGCGCGTGAAAAGAGAGCGTTACGTCGTGCCTTCCCGCCGGCACGGCCACGGCCATGAAGGTGCCATAGCACCTGAGGATCTTGCCCGGGACGCCGTCCAGCCGCAGGCGCCAGCCGCTGTGGTCATTCATAAGCACGACGAGGAGGCAGGCGTCCTCTCCGCTCACTTTCCAGCGCCAGCAATCGGGCCCGGCCTCCAGCCATGTCACGTGAGGCGGCCGCCAGCCGGGGAGCGTCGCAGGGAGGCCGGGCGGAACATTCAGCACGGCGGTGTTCCGCCACGCGCCGGATTGTATGGATGCGAAAGTTTCTCTCCATCCGTCCTTCGTGTCGGACGCAACCACCCATCGTCCCACCGGGCGGACCCATGGTTCTGCCTCGGAGACCTTTTGGAGCGATAGACCACCGAAATGCCCGGCGGCCCCAAGGGCCTTCATCCGGCCGCGATCGTCCGTAACGAAGTCGCGGGCGCCGAGGAAGGCCAGGAGATTGGGGCTCTGCTCAGGAAAATAGGCGTATGTCCCGAACCAGTCCCGGTTGTTCCAGTGATCCGAGAAAATCTTGTAGCGCCTCAGGATGAGAGGGTTTGTCAGCCGGATGTCCGAGATGCCCCAGCAGAGGCTCTGGTTGGGGGCTAGGATTGAGGGCGTGTCCAGCTGGAAGCAGGCCGCTGAAAAGCGATAAGCGTCGTATTCGTTCTTGCCCTCAATGCGCCTCACGACGGCCGGAGGTGAGAGCGAGAGGTCCGTCGTCGAGAAATACCGTTGGAGGGGCATGGGCAGGCGGCCGGGGATCAGGACGAGGAAGAACGACGCGACAACGAAGAGAATGATGCGTGTTCGCCCCTTTCCCGGCACCAGAAAGACAGTGGCCATCACAAGGCACGCCAGCGTTTCCCAAAAGACATACTGGTGCCAAAATGGAAGCCGGCGGAAGACGCTCGGCCAGTAGAGGTTGCCCTTGATCACCGTGATCCAGGTGAGACCGAAATACCAGGCCACCCCGTAGACGAACGGACGGAGCTTGGAAAGCCTGTCTTTGAAGGGCTCGGGCGGCGATGCGATCGCGGCCTCCAATCCCAAGGCGGCCAGGCCTATAAGCCCTAGCCAGAAGGCTTCTTCTCCGTATTTGGCAACGAGGTACCCGCCAAACGTCAGAATCCACCTCGGAACGCCCTGGATCCAGGGGAACATCACCGCAGCCCCGTAGGCGAGGACGGACAGGAAGAAGTAGCGGAGGTGCCTTCGGCCGTGCAGTAGCCCCACGATGGCAAGGCCCCAGAAGGGCGCCGGTACGTAGATCTCGCTCTTGGGGTTGACCAGTGCGGCCCAGCTGAAGTACGGGCCCCCGCCCCAGTCATACTTGTAGCTCCAGAACTCCCGCATGGTGCCCAGGAGTGGGAGCGTGTGGACAGCCGTCAAGAGGACGGTCAGAACAGATATCACGAGCAGGGCGCGGCCCCTTTCGGACACGCTGCGGCCCGAAGGCCGGAAGACCAGGTAGGCCACGACGATGGCAGAATAAAGGATCGCTACGAGGGGATGCCCGACATAGACCATGAGGGCAATGAAAGCCGCCAATAAAGCCGTGCTTCCGCGTCGCCGCCGGTGCCATCGTTCCGCCGCCCACATCGCCCACGGGGCCATCCAAGCCGCCCAGGGATTGGAAAGAATAATGGTTTGCTCCGTCAGCGGGCTGAAGACCATGAGACACGCTCCGGCGGCCGCCGGGAGCCAGCTCAGCTCCGTCTCGCGGAAAAAGAGGAGCCATCCAATGAGTCCGGCCAGAGCCATCGCCGCGATGCCCAGAGAGAACATCCACGCCGAGGGAAAGGCGAAAAAAGGCCAGAAGAAGGGGTTGAAGGGCTTGTACTGAGGATCGGACGTTACCGGGGCGCCACAGCCGACCAGCGGATTCCACAGAGGAAAAAGGCCCTTTTGAAAACATGCCGCCAGGTAATACTGGTATGGATAATGCGTCAGGAGCATCGACGCATCCTGACTCGGCAGGCGGTTGAAGATGCTGTTCCGCGCGGCGGAGGCCTGGATCCCTGTAATGCGCGCGTCCAGGAGTCTGTATCCCAGTATGTTCTCGTGAGACAGGAGGCATGGCGAAAACTGGAAACACCAGAAAGCTGCCAGGAAGGCGACGACCGCCGTCGCCTGGAGAGCGCCTTTTCCGGGCTTGCCCGCCATTTTTCCTCCAGAATCTCTCTGCAGAGCCCACCCCCGTTTTTATGACCGACGTTCAGGATATCACTTCAGGTGAGCCGGACGTCGTCGAACCTTCGCGCCTTTCCGTGGTCCCAATTCACTTGGGCTCTCACTTCAGGGTCCGGACGGACGTGCGTGGCTGCTTTCACTTGAGGACGCCGCCTTTCGCCTGGCGAAGGACGTTCTTCCACGTTCATTCGTGCCTCCACTTCTCGAGACGGTGGACAATTCCCGTTAGAGTTATTCTCTTCCGGAGCCCACCCGGCGATAAAAATCCGACCGGTCCCGGCGAAAGCCAGCTAACCGCTGCGTCCAGAACCACCAGCAGGCCCAACAGGGCACCTATGTGGACAAGGACGGCCGCACCGATGGCGTGCCGGTCCACTTCCGCACTGTCCCCCAGAGCCACGAGAAGAGCCTGTGAAAAACCAATGATAATCAACGCGATGGGAACCCATGCGACGTAAGACCGTCTCGCGAGGAAGAACGTCGAAACGCTAGCCGCCCCCAGCAGGAGGGCGATCCACCAGAAGCCCTGCCAGGCTGGAAACAGGAGGTTTGAGAGCCAGATTGTAAGTCCCGTCTCACCGTTGATGGTGCCGCGGGGCCACATCCAGTACATGGGGATGCGCTTGCCCCAGTGCAGTTGGAAAACAACCGTCGCCGGCGGCATCCAGGAACGGCGCAGCCGGGGTGAAATTAGTTGCCCCCTCAGGTCCCATACCCATCCCAGGACCGTCAAGGGATGGCTCGAAATAAAGGACATGTAGGTTGCTACCCCGTGACTTCCGACCCACTCGTCGAAAGGTTTGTCGATCTTCGATGGATCGGGTTCGGGTGAGAACTGGTTCTGCATGTACTCGTTGGTTTCTCCGGCGAACTGCATGATCGGGCCGTCCGCTGGCATTCCCTTTTGCGCAAAATAGCGCCTGAACTCGGGGACGGGGAGGATCCGGGTGCAGATCACATCGGAAAGAGCCGCCGTCCACGGGTGTCGCACCGACCGCGAGAGCAAGCAGGACTGCAGCCCGAAGGTACCTGCCAGGAAGACGACCATGCACAGGATGAGACGCGGGCGCACCATGCGGCGCATCCGGCCGACCGCCAGAAGCACAAGCAGGATTGCTGAAGCCGCGAGAAGCCCGTAGGGGTTCGCATCCCGGGAAAAGGACCAGAAGAATGCGGTGACGAACAGGAGAGACAATTGCCTTTTGTTAAGGCGAACGCCCTGCGCCGAATCGGTTCCGAAGGGAGGTCGC
This sequence comes from uncultured Thermoanaerobaculia bacterium, assembly GCA_964507185.1. GTDB lineage: Bacteria > Acidobacteriota > UBA4820 > UBA4820 > DSQY01 > CAVRTJ01. The sequence goes on along the minus strand of CAZDOY010000016.1, from coordinate 53,114 downwards.
GGATTCAGCGTGAAAAGAATGAGCGCCACGAGGAGGGCCGTCAGAGAATCTGCGATGGACTCGGACAGGATAGAGAAATTCCAGATGTTAATCTGCACCGTCAGGCTGAGTCCGAGAATGGCGACAACGGCCAGCCACTGCACAACGCGGCTCTTGATGCTTCTCCAGACCGCTACCGCGAGAAGGAGCCAGCACACCGCGTGTACAGCGAGCTGGGCGGAAACGATTTCCGCGGGGTTTTGGGCGAGGAACTTGTAGACCAGGGGAACGGTAAATGGCCGGCGCGCGTAGAACTGAAGAGACAGCAGGGAGAGCTTGGACGTGTCCAGGTAGTCTTTGAAGTCTCCCAGGAAGGCAATCGCCGAGTTGCGATGGGACCACAGCAGAAGCAGGGCGTAGACGACACAGACCACGACCAGCGCCCTGTCTTCCGGCTCGAAGAAGGCGCGGATTCGAGGGAAGCTGCGCCGCTTCTCAAGGGATTCGGTGGCCCCGTGTCCGGTCCAGTCAGCCCGGCCGCCGGTCGGGCCTGGATGTTGAATGTCGGTGCTTTTTCTCATCGGTCCCTCGCACCTCTTGTAGGTTTTGCGGTTCGCGAAAACAGGGCCGCGAGGCCCAGGAGCACCAGCAGGAGGGCCGTTCCGGCGCAAATCGCGGCGCCGGCCAGAAACGCGTTGCTCCTGTATCTCATGGTAACCGTATGAACGCCGGCGGGCACGGCCACTGCCCTGAATGCGGCCAATGCCCGGTAGATGGGGCACGGGCGGCCGTCGATGAATCCCTTCCAGTCGGGATGGTAGGAATCTGCCAGGAACAACAGTCCCGGGCGGTCCGTGGTGACTCGAATGCTGACGACGTCCGTTCCGTCCTCCAGCCAACGGAGGTTCCACTTTGGTTCCACCGAAGGTCTGCCCGCCCTGCTGTCGACTCCGGAGACAGGGATCCCCGGCTCCGGCATGGGCCCGCTGAAGTCCTCCCGGGACATGCGGGCCGCTTCGCGCTCGTCATCACAGCGCGTCCACGAATAGATCATTCTAGCCCGTGACGGCCGTTCTCCGACTTCCCAGACATCCGCCGGCTCACCCGAGTACGCCAGCTTGAAGCCATCCACCACTCCTTTCCCATGCGGGACCGCCAGATAGGAGACCCCGAGCCAGGATAGCAGGCGGACGTTTGCCTGGCTGAACGTCGATGTGGTGAAGCCGTTGTGGATAGTGGCCCAACGTCGGTGTAGCGCGGCGTATGAGGAGAGCCAATAGGGGTCCGAAATTCGTATGTCGCGGAGGCCCCAGACGACGCTCTGGTTTGGCGTCAGCAACGGGTAGCCGGAGATGGTGCCGTTCGGACGAACGCATAGAAGCCCTGAGATGCGGCCGTGTGGGGCCACATGGTCCTGGAGGAATCGCACCACTGCCGGAGGATCGCTTACGGGGGTGCTCTTCGTCAGGAACCGATATGGCGCCATAGGCAGACTCGGGGCGATAGCCAGCAGAAGGAGGGTTCCGGCCGCAATAAGCGCCGGCCTGAGCCGCCCGGCGTAAAGGCTCGCCAGCAAGAGCAGGCCAGCCCCGAGAAGCAGGCGGTGGGCCCTGATATAGACCGAGGGCCAGAATATCTGTTCCTGCAGGGTCGCATAAGCCCAGGAGAGCGTATAGTACAACCCAAACCCGTAAGCGAGTGCCCGCGCCAGTCGATTCCTGTTTTCCCTGGAGGCCTCGACCAGAGCCTTCGAGCCTATGACGGAAAGCCATAGCACACCGAGCCAGAACAGCGTCTGTGCGTAGATGGCCACGAGTGTGTTGTTCAACGCAAGGATGTCTCGGACTGCGGTGACGTACGGCCATTTGAAGGCGATCAGCCCGCCGAGGGCCGCGAGAGCCGCAGCGGGCCGGATGCCCCTTCCACCGCTGAAGAAGGCCACCGATGCCAGCCCCCAGAGAAGCGGCGGTATCCAGACCATCTGGCCGGGGTTGAACAGAGCACCCACGGGGTACCCCCCAATCCCGGACCAGAGACTCTTGTAACTCGAGAACAGAGGGAGGCCGGCCATGTAGGGCAGGACATAAATGGAGGAGAGTCCCGCGAGCGTCACGCCGAAGACGCCCCCTCGCTTGATAATCCCCAGCCAGGGCACACCTTCGCTCAAGGCGAGCCCCAGAAACGCTGTCATCACAACGCCGGTCAAAAGGAGGGCTTCCTCCGGATGCCCGCAGAACAGAAAAAGGGCGCATGCGATTCCGGGCAATACACTCGCCCGCAGTCTGCCTCTCGCCGCTATCCAGGCTGCCAGAAGTCCCCAGCCAAGGAGCCAGTCCGACCAGACACTGGATAGCATCATCATCTGTTGGGTCCACGGATTGAAGACCGCGAATGCAGCCCACGCGGAGGACAAGACGGGGGAGAGCCCGACCCTCCTCAGAAAGATGTAAAACCCGAACATCCCAATCAGGGCTTCGATACCGAGCCCCACCCAGAAACTCCAGGGCGACGGGATGTAGTAGAACAGTCCCATGAAGGGGTCCAGCGCCTTGTACTGGGGATTCGAATCAACCGGCGTTCCGCACCCCACGTAAGGGTTCCAGGTGGACAGGTGCCCGGATTCGTATCCTCTGGCCATAAAATCGAATGCCGGGTAATGGACGAGCATCAAGGCATAGTCGTTGTTAGGCAACTTCATGAAGCCCCTGGCAAGCGAAACATTGGATTGCAGACCCGCAATGCCCGGGTCCTCAAGAAACCGGTAGGGCATGTAGCTTTCGCCCCGTCCAATTACCGGGAAGAAATACACGAGCCAATATAAGACCAATATGGAGGCCGCGACAAAAAACGCTGACTGGCTGTGGTTGTGGTATGAAGCGTCCTCCCCGATGGCATCGATCCGCAGTCCAGGGTGGGCAGAACTGGCCTCTTCCGCCTGCCGGGGGTGCCTGGATGGTCGAAGATATTTCCATGCGTTACGGGTCGCTCCGATGAGGCGGGATAGGACTTCCCTGGTTCGATTGGTCATGGCCGTTTGAGTCCCAAATGCAAGATGCCACCCTCCCTGTCATCTCCGGCTTGTCTGGCTTACCGTACTTGGAATCCTGTAAAGGGACCAGTCCTGCCATTGACCCGCCACGGGAAAATCGTACTCGGCCCTGGTCAGGATGTAGTCCAGATGGATGCTCCGGTAGCGCATGGCCAGCGTCGAAATTTCTGAAGGGGTCAGCGGCAGGCTGTTGTCCCAGCGCCAGGCGCCGCGTGTGTAGTCGATGCCGTGAATACTGTCCAATCTCGCCTTCCATTGATCTGCGTAGCCCTTGGAAAACTCAGCCGGAGCACGGTCTTTAAAGGTGACGAATGGACTCCTCAGGGTATCCAGACGGAAGGACATCCAGTCGGGAGGTACGATCACCGTGGAATACTCGGGAACATTGTCCTTGACGAGATGCGCCAGGGCAGACCGCCTTTCCACAGCCTCGGCCTCTTCCTTCAGACGGCGCTCCGAAGTCCAGATGGCGGACCCGTAGGCCCGGCGAAACCAGGTGTAACCGCCCAGGTGATCCACCATGAAAGCAGTAGGAGAAAGCAGGACCAGCACGCCAAGACTAAGAGGAAGAAGGGTGGCCCCGGCGCGCTTCCAAAGTCGGGGAGCCAGGGCTCTAAGCAACAGAAGAATCCAGGTGGCCAGCAGGCTGCCCACGAGCGCCTTGTGGTCCGGTTGCCACGCCGCCAGGCTCCATCCGAACACCAGGCGGCTGACTTCCCATGCCGCAAAGATCAGCAGGACGGCGACAGACGCGCTCAACAGGCGCTCTTTTTTCCGGGTCAACCAGGCCCAGAGTTCATCCGCACGGATTAGGACGGGGTAAGCGATCAACATGAGGACCGCCGCGGCCTGAAGCATCCAGTCGCCCGTGGACCATGCCAGGGCTGTCCAGCATCCGGCCGCGACGGGAGGCCAGCGATTCTCCCTGAGAAGCCTGGCCACGGGGCCTGCAAGGCAGAGGGCAAGCAAAAACATGAAGAAGAGGTAGCCGCGGAATAGGCAAAGCTGCACGAGTATGGCGATACCGGTGAGCGTGCCCGCCAAGCCGATGCCCGAGCATACTACGATACCGGTATTGATAATCGCGGTATCTTCTTCCTTCGCGGTGAGTTCTCCGGTCCTCTTTCGCCCCCATAGGATCAGGTAAAAGGAGGCGATGTACAGCCCGAGGTTTATCCACGCGTTGCGGGGCCAAGACTGCGGAAAAAGTTCAAAATCGGCATGGCGAACGATCGTCAGCCATTGACCGGAATACATGGTGAAGATGTCGTGCCTGATGCCGAAATGAGCCGAAAAAGCCATCAGGATGCCGGTCGCCGCGACGCAGGCCGAAAACATGAGGGCCAGAGCCTTCCAACGTCGTCTCAGGAGGTGCGCCAGCCCGAGTGCCGCGGCCAGGGGCAGGAGCGAAATCACGTGAAAGAGAATGCCGAAGAAGGCGGCGGCGGCAGATCTGACGTGCTTGCGCTGGAAGAAAAAATAGAGGGCGAGCAGCCCCAGGAGTGTGCCCAGAATGCGCGTCGTGAAGTACCCGTCGAACGTATTATTGGCCACGCCCGGGACGCGGTATGTCGGCAGCCAGAGGAAGACAGCGACCCAGGCCGCGCGTGGACTACCCCACAGGGCCAGTCCGATCTTGTAGGTGAGCAGAAGTACGAGAAAACTGGAGGCGATCCATAGTGCGGCCATCAGCGTCGGCAATCGCACCCATAGTGCTGCGTAGGCCAGTAGACTCCAGACAATGGATTCGCGGGCATACCCCAGTTTGAGCAGGTAATCGTGGGGGAAAATCGCCGGGTTGTTCCAGTGCAGGATGAACGGAAGATAGAGGTTCTGATCCTCGACACCGTAAGCGTAGCCACGCAACAGAATGGCCAGACCGGTACATAACACCAGGAGCCCGAAGACGAACCATGGCCTGCCAAGGATTTCGTCGTGTTCCGCGCCCCTGACCGAGATCATGAGAAGATACCTCTCCCTCCTGGATTGGCCCTTTTCGCTGAGCGGGGACCGGGACGACGATACACCTGGAAGCGCTCACTGGAGTGCTGGTCTCGCCGGTTTCCGGATGGTTCCCACCTCATCGGTTGACATTATAAGGGTTCACCGAGCCACAATCCTAGCAGGCTGCCAGGGCTTTGGCTGAGAGGCCGCTCCATCTATACTACATAAATGGCGACAACGTCCGGGTCCGAGGAACAGACGTCCAGATCTCGCCGGCCGAGCTCAAGGCATCTCTATGTCCTGATGGGATTGCTGACTCTGGAGCTTCTTTATTTTCTCCCGATGGCCTGGGGCTGGCACTCGGTGCCCTTCCACCTCTTCAGCCCGAGATTCACTGGAGTCGAATACCAGCGCAGCCTGCCGCCGTCGCTTCGGCACATGCCGGGAAACGACGCTACGGCGGTAATCATGGACTATCCGAACGAGTATTACACCGCCCTCCGAATTCGCCATGGGGCCATTCCGTGGTGGAATCCGGATATCGGAATGGGCAGGGCCTGGCTCGGCAACGCACAGGTTCACCCCTTCTCCCCGCTGTTGCTGCCGCTGGTCATCCACCCGTCACCGTGGACCTACACGCTCCAGTTCCTGTTGGGCAGCCTGATCTGTTTCCTGGGCGCATTCTGGTTGTTCAGGCTCATGGATCTGTCGCTGTTGCCTGCCTTTGCCGGCTCGGCCCTCTGGACGTGGAACCCTTTCACGGCCTCGTCCTATATCATGAGTTCGGTTTGGGCTTATTGGTGGCTTCCCCTTGCGCTCGCAGGCATACTCTTCGCAGTGAGGAAGCGGCATCCGGCCGGCTGGTTCCTGGCCGCCGCCGCACTCGCCCTGATGGTGTTGTGCGGCCAGCCCGAAACGGCCCTGATCCTGGGGGAAATGTGCGGCATCCTGCTGATATGCATGGTCGCCGGCCGTGCCCCGGTTGCGGGCCTTTCTCCGAAGTGGCTGGCCGGCGGACTGCTGCTCACCGCGGTCTTGGCCGCGGCCCTCAGCGCCGCCCAGTGGGTGCCCATCCTGGAGGTGGTCAGGAGCGCCGTCTGGTACAAGTCGCAGGGCATCACGTCGGCGGCCCGGTTGACTCACCCGATGAGCCAATTCCTGAACCCGCTCTCGGACGTGTTTTTGGCTCCCGCCCTGCTCGGGTCCGTGGCCCTGCTAGCCGGAAAGCGAATGAGGTGGGAAGTCGCCGGATTCGGGTGTGTGCTTTTCTTCTCTCTAGGGTTCAGCCAGCCGGCGGTATTCGAGACCCTGCCCTACCGGCTATTGAGGCTGAACGGCCTTATCCCACCTCTACACGGCGTTGAACTGGCTTGCGTGCCGGTCGCCGCTCTCTGCGCACTGGGGCTCCAGACCCTCTGCTCGGACGGTAACCCCTCTCCGCCGACGCTGCAGAGATTGGGCGCCGCGACGCTCTGCATCGTCCTCACGGCATGGTCTCTCGACGCCCTCTGGCCCCTGGCCGGCACCCGCTCGATGCCGGCAGGCTGGCTCTCGGCCTGCGCCCTTGGATTCCTGTTTGCACTCTTCGCGTCGGCACGAAAATCCCGGGGCGTCGCTCTCGGGATTCTCACCGGATTGCTGGTCCTGTATCCCCTGGCAACTCAGCAGTTCCTGTACCCGTATTTCAGTGGATCACCCCAGCCAGACTGGCAAGCCTTCCTGCATATGAAACACGAGGCTCAGGACCCGGCGGGGCGGTTCTGGGCTTCATCGAGCCAACACACCCGCGCGCCGTACCTGATCCCCAACCTCGGTCTCTTAAGCGAAATCGCGGACGTTCGCTCATCCTCCGTACTGAACCCTCCCGGATCCGACGTGTTTTCGCACGGATGGGGGCCCGGCGGCTACATCTCCCACCTTACCTATACTTTCTCCGATGCCGGACCCGAACTGCTCCGGTTCCTGGGCGTCTCCCGCATCGCCGTCGCAGCACCTTCCCCCGGTCCCCTGTTCCAAGTCTATCGGCTGGTGCCGGGACCGCGCGCCTTCGTGGTCCGGTGCGCACAGGTGGAGAGCGATGATGCAGCCGCACTCGAGGCCTTCAAGCGGCTTTTGTCGAGAGGATTCGTACACGAAGTCGCGACGGTTGAAGGCCGGGCTGGGGGCATTCTGTCTCTGCCCTCTTCACCTCCGGTCTCGAAGAAGCAGGTGTCGACTGTCACCTGGATCGCCCGCAGGTCGTCAATGCTCCGCCTCAGCGTCAACACCCCGTCGGATGGACTCCTCGTCGTGACGGACGCCTACGCGCCCTTGTGGAAGGCGCGCGTGGACGGCATTCCTGCGCCGGTTGTGAAGGCGGATGTCATGTTCAGGGGCATTCCCGTGTCCGCGGGGAACCATACGGTTGAGATGCGCTACGACACGCACGCCATGAACTGGGGACTTTGGCTCTCGTTGCTGGCCTGGCTGACCACGGCGGGATGGTTTCTTGTGCGGCGCCGGTTTCTCTGAGGCCGTGTCGTCGACGCCGATCGTCCCTCATCCGCCCGGACGGGAGGCGCGACCTGGCCCGGTCAGCGAGAGCGGGCGTGGGCCTCATGAGGCAGGGCTGTTCTATGGGGGGGTGACGACGGGCGCCTTTCTATCTCTTTGATGAGCGTCCGATCCCCCTGGCGCCTCGCCGCCTTCAGGGCTTTGTGCATCTCGGAAGAAGCCTCATCCGACCGTCCGAGGTGGTCCAGCGCCAGCGCGAGAAAGTAATGCGCGGCTGGGTTTTCAGGTGCCAGTGACACGGCTCTCCTGAAGGTCGCGGCCGCCCGGTCCATGCGGCCGGTTTCAGCGAACAGCCTCCCAACGTCAACCAGCGCCTCGGCATTGTCGGGTTGAAGGGCCGCCCGACGCTGGAAGGCGGACAGGGCCTCGTCGAACTTACCCTCCCGCTCGAGCGTATCGCCCAGGTTGTACAGGGATTTGACGTCTCCAGGGTTCAGCTCTAAGACACGACGATAGCAGGCCTTGGCCTCGGATAGATTGCCCACGACCCGAAAGGCGTTTCCGAGGTTGCCCCAGGCACCTACCGACCGGGCGTTCAGGACCGTGGCCATTTTGAGGAAGGGGATGGCTTCCTTTGCGCGTCCTTCGTCTATCAGCGAAAAGCCCAGGGAGTTGAGCATGGGTTCGTTCCACCCGCCCGCCTCCAGCGAATGGGTGAACAGGGTAACGCCGTTTCGCCAGTATCCGCATTGGTGCCAGGTCGTGGCACCCAGGGAAAGAACCACGAGAACGGCTGCGGTCGCCACTGCGCCCGGCCGGAATCCCTTGATCCGCTCGGTCGCGTCCGCCAGACCCCAGACTATCACGAGGAATATTCCTATAAGCGCCACGTAGGTGTAACGGTCGGCGTACGCCTGCTGACCCACCTGCAGGATGCCAGAAACTGGCGCAATGGCCGCCAGGAACCACACCCACCCTACGGCTACGTACGGGTTACTGCGACGGTATTTCCAGGCCAGCAGGGTCAACAGGGCCAGGAGAAACGCGGAGAGAATCACCTGAGACAGCGGCCATCCGTTCTGCCGGATCGGATAGAAAACGGCCAGGTTCATCGGCACTACCATCTTGACGAGATAGTTGGCGTAGCCCACGACCACGGTTTGAAGCCGCAACCAGATCGGAAGCGTAGCGAGAGCGTTGACCGCTCCTCCTTTGTTCTGGGCGTAGAGGGTCAGAATCCCAAAGATGAGGGAGAGGACAAAGAGCGGGACCTTCTCCATCACAAGAGGCCGCCAGGCATCGAACACCCTTCGCCAAGCGTCCCTGCGACTCAAGTCGGACTCCGGCTCCGAGAGACGCGAGGACAGGCGCTTCAGAGGCCAGACATCGAGGAGCAGCAGGAGGACAGGCGCGGTGACGAGCATGGACTTTGCCATAAGCCCCAGTAGAAAGAACACACAGACAGCCGCATAGCGTCCGAAACCGCGTTTGCGAACGTAGCGCTCGTAGGCCAAAAATGTCAGCATGAGGAAAAAGGTGGAGAGCACGTCTTTCCGCTCCGCGATCCAGGCCACGGACTCAACGTGCAAAGGGTGCAGGGCGAAGAGGGCCGCCACGGCCAGACTCCGCCAATATGCGCCGGTCGCCCGCCACAGAAAGAGCAGAAGCAACAGCGTACTTGCTATGTGTATGAGAATGCTCGTCAGGTGGTGTCCCCACGCGTGTAGACCGTAAAGCTGGCAGTCGAGCATGTGGGACATCCAGGTCAGGGGGTAGTAGAAGCCGAAGTCCATGGTGCTGAAGGCCCATGCCACATTGGGCCATGTAATTCCGGCCTGGATCCTGGCGTTGTTCGTGACATATATCTGATCGTCGTAGTCGACAAAGGAGGCATTCAGAAGAGGCGAAAATGCCGCGAAGGTGAGAGCTGTAAGAAGCACGGTCGACAAGAGTATCTTGCGCCACTCCTTCCACGTCCTGCCCAGCCCTGCCATCCATTGATTCATAAACTCTTTTCCATTGTTGACTTGTGTTTCCCGGGCAACATCCATCGGCCCTGAAACACTACGGCTCTTTTACCTCAAGGCAAACTGCCGGTCTACGCGTGGAAGCCTCATGCAGATTCGGGAGAGGAATCGGACCGCACTCGTATACCCTTAGCGGGAGTCGCCATGAGAATGAACTGGTATGCAAAAAGCGTCGGCCAAAGTCTTGCCGATGCGTAATATACATACTCCACGCCCTTCCAGAATGAGCGCGCGAAGCTTCCCCGCCCCGCTACCAGCTCAAATGGGATAGGCGTCACTTTGGTTCTACGCACCCTGTACCCTTGTCCCTCCAGTAGTCGCCTGAAGGACCTGCGGGTGTAGAGGTGAACGTGGCTGTCGTCCAGGATTCCCCTCTGCCGGTAAGTAAACCGCCCAAACAGTAAAGCCAGCCGAACCGTCCAATTGGCTACGTTGCCCGTGGACGCGATCAGGGTTCCGCGCTCGGAGAGCAGACTCCGTGCCGAGGAGAGCAGAACAGGCGCCGCGGTCAAGTGTTCCAGCACGTCGGCCAGGACAATACAATCGAACAGGCCAACCTCTCGTTGATCGGGAAGGGGCTCCCGGTCCAGGTCCTTGACGTGATAGGCTGAATACAGGTTCGTGACGCCGGGAGGCGAGGGCTGGTTGTTCACCCCCACCACCTCACACCCCTTGTCATTCAGTTCGCCGACGTAGTTGCCTTCGGCTCCCACATCCAGGACGCGAGCGCCGGCGGGCACCATGCGTGGAATGCGTCCGTGACTGGACAAGGGGCTGCGCTTTGCCGGATAGCGTCGGGGAGGGGTGCCCTTCTCACCAATCCATTCACAACCCAGGACGCCCAGAGAAAACAGCTTGTAGCGCAGTACCGAGAGCATGACGTCCTTAGCATAGCGCATCCCGTCTACGTAGCAGATTTCCTCGCCGTAGTAGGTCGGTATGGGTATCTCCACGATGTCCATACCCTGGTGCAGCAGTTCCACGATGATCTGAGTGTCAAAATGGAAATCGTCCGTATAAGCTGCGTAGTGGAGCTTTCTCAGCGCCTCCACGGAGTACATGCGGTAGCCCGAGTGGAACTCCGACAGGCGGCTGCCCAGCAGGGTGTTCTCTGCGGTCGTGAGGATTTTGTTCCCGACATATTTATAAAGGGGCATGCCTCCCTTTCGGGCCTGGCCGCGCTTCATCATACGCGAACCGAAAACGGCCGCGGCGCGGGTCTTCTCTGCTGCGGCAATGAACTCGGGGATCATCTCCGGCGCGTACTGGCCGTCGCCATGCAGCAGGATCACGTAGTCGAAATCTCTCTCTGCCGCATAATCGTAGCCCTTCTTTTGATTCCCCCCGTACCCCAGATTGTAGGGATTGCTATAGACATTGAGATTCCGGATTCCTCGGGTGCTCTTGTAGCCCTGGCCAAGCAGCGCCGTGTCGTCCTGGCTTGCGTCGTCGAAGACGTAGACTTCCTCGAGCCTCTCCCACGCTGATTCAGGAATCCTGTCCAGAACCTTTCGAAGCGTAGAGACGGCGTTATAAGCGACAATCAGGGCGGCGAAACGAAGGGGCCGACTAGTCTCTCCCATGGCGCCGGAGGTGTCCATCGCTGTTCGACCTCCTTTCTACAATTGAAAGAATATCGCACAAATGGGTGGGCGTCATCCTCAGGCGGAACAGAGGCTGAATCCAATCGCGAAGAGCCCGCCGTGAAGCCCCGGGTCCCGGTCCGGGGCAGAAAGAGCGACGGCGACACTTTGGCCAGCACCTGCGCTCTGGTAGCATAGCTTACTGGACCATGAGAAGACCGGCGGGCGCTTCTACCCTGGAGGACCGGCGTGCAGATCAGAGAAGCATCCAAGAGCTTCCTGAAGATCCTTCGCGTAAGTAACACCTTTTCCACGCGAGGCGCGGGACTCTTTTACGGGGCGCAGCTGGCCCTCTGGGCTCTCGCCGTCATCCTCATGAGTGCTCACCACCAGCCCTGGGGCGATGAAGTGCGCGCTCTCACGATCGCCATCGAGCCCCACTGGTGGTGGCAGCTTCCGACCGCGCTGCGCAACGAAGGGCACCCCGTCCTGTGGTATCTTCTTCTGAGATTCGCCTACGACATATTCCGCAGCCCCGTCGTGCTCAAGGGTGTCAGCATCGCGGTGGGGTTCACGGCTTCCGGACTCCTCCTGTGGCGCGCTCCCTTCCCCGGCTGGTGGAAGAGCTGCTTCATATGGAGCTTTCTCCCGCTCTACGAGTACAGCGTGATCGCGAGGAACTACGGCATCAGCATGTTGCTGCTGTTCGCTTTCGCGGCGGTATACCCCCTTCGGAAGAGACAACCCTACCTGCCGGCCCTCATGCTCGCGCTCCTGGCCAACACGAACGTCCATTCTCTGCCGCTCGTCGTGGGACTGGGCGCCTTCTGGATCTGGGATGAGGTTTCTTTCCGGGATCGCCACGAGTTTACGAGGACGCTGGGCCGCCTGGCTGTCCCCGTTATCCTCGTGGTATTGAGTGCCCTGGGGGCCGTGCTCACGTGCATCCCCCAGAAGGGCTACCTGCCACCCGGTGTTTCCACCCCGGGCCTCCAAGGCCTTCTGTCAGCGCTGGGGACGTCTCTGTTGCACCCGGGCCTGACTTTCAAGGTGCTTCTTCCTTTTCCCGGAGTCGTCAGGGACCTCCTGGTATGGGGCATGGTGATCGGCCTGATCTCCCGCCCGGTCCTGATGGTCATCTTCGCGTTCTATCCCCTTGTTCTTCAGTGTCTCTTCCTGGCGCTCTACCCCGGAGGCCTTCGCCATCAGGGGCTCCTGCTCATGGCCGCCGTGACATTCTACTGGCTGGCGAGAGAAGGAGGCCAGGTCGATTGGAAGAGTCCGAGGGTGATGAAGGTTGCCGTCATACTGCAGAGGATTGCCGTGTTCGGGGTCCTGCTCGGCGTCCTCCTGACCCACATCTGGCTGTCGCGCGGGCCCATCGAACTCGACTGGCGGTTGCCGTTCAGCTCGAACGAGGCCTTTGCGACCCTGCTCCGAGATGACCGGGGGCTGAAGAACGCGATCATAGTCCCGGAGCCCGACAACTTCCTGGAGTCCCTGCCTTACTACGCGGATAACCGGATATTCTTCGCCAGGGCCGGCAAGTTCGGGAAGAAGGTACCGTATTCCGAAAGCTACCGGAGATCGTTGACCCTGGGTCAACTCCTCGTAGACGCCGAAGGGCTCAAGAGTCGTTACAAGGTACCCGTCCTTATAGTCATCGGACATGCGGAATGGGGAACACGGGAGTCGGCGGTCATTCATTACCATGGCAAGCGTACGTTTGCGTGGGACGGAAGGCAGTTGAGAGCCTTCAACGCGTCGACCCGTCTCATCGCCAGGTTTGACAAGGCCCTCACCAACGAGAATTACGACGTGTACCTCTTGGTTCGATAGGATGCCGGGGGTCGTTTCGTGCGACCCGCGATACGGCGCGTGATATCCTATGCCGAAACCCAATCCATGCTCGTTCCGGCAGAAGGAGGAGCGGGGCGACGGGAGGCGCGGGCGTGAAGCTCAGACTTGAAACCCTGCTTCGAGTTCCCACGGACAGCACTGCGGTCCAGTTCCTGCGTTACGTCTTTGTGGGCGGGGCGGCCTTCGTGCTCGACTTCGGCACGCTCTTCGTTCTCACAGAGTACGCGCGGGTTTACTATCTGACCTCCGCGGCGATCGCTTTCCTGTTGGGCCTCGTGGCCAATTACGCGCTGAGTGTTTTCTGGGTGTTCAACCGGCGCACGCTGGAACGTCGCTGGCTGGAATTCGGCGTCTTCGCCCTCGTGGGTGTGGTCGGCCTGGGCTTCAACGAGCTGTTTATCTGGTTTTTCACGGAGCACGCCCACTTGTATTACATGGTGTCCAAGGTCATCGCCACGGCCCTGGTGCTCCTCTGGAACTTCTTCGCCCGCAAGTACCTGCTCTTTCGATAGGGAGGACGCATGCCGCGGAAGACAGCCATCATCATCGGAGCGGGACCGGCCGGGCTGACGGCGGCGTACGAACTGCTGGACAAGACGGACGTCGTCCCGGTCGTCCTCGAGATGAGCGGCGACATAGGCGGCCTCTCGAAGACCGTCAACTTCAAGGGCAACCGGATCGACATCGGCGGGCACAGGTTCTTCTCCAAGTCAGACAGGGTCATGGACTGGTGGCGGAACATCCTCCCGCTCCAGGGTGAACCCGCGCGCGACGACCGCATCCTCGGCCGGCCGGTCCCGCTTTCGTCCGGCGGCCTGCAGAGGGCGATCGGGCACAAGCAGGCCCGCCCCGTCCCCGCGCCGGATCCGGAAACGAACGACGAGGTCATGCTTCTCCGGCGGCGCCTTTCGCGCATCTTCTTCCTGCGGACGTTTTTCCCCTACCCCGTCTCCCTGAACGTCTCGACGGTCCTGAACCTCGGGCTCGTCCGCACGATGAAGATCGGTTTCAGCTACCTGAAGGTCTGCCTCCTGCCCATCCGGAAGGAGGAATCCCTCGAGGACTTCTTCGTCAACCGCTTCGGCCGGGAACTCTACGAGACCTTCTTCAAGGACTACACCGAAAAGGTCTGGGGCGTTCCGTGCCAAAAGATCAAACCCGAATGGGGCGCTCAGCGCATCAAGGGCCTGTCGGTCACCAAGGCCCTCGCGCACGCGTTCAAAAGGCTGTGGAGCCGCAGCGATTCGGTGGCGCAGAAGGACACCGAGACGAGCCTCATCGAGCAGTTCATGTACCCAAAGCACGGACCCGGCCAGATGTGGGAGACGGTGGCGGGTCTCGTACGGGAAAGGGGCGCCGAAGTCCTCCTCGAAAAGAAAGTCGTCGGCGTTGAGCACGAGGGCGGCCGGATCCGGGCCGTCACCGTCAGAGACATCCCGTCGGGCACGGTCGAGCGTTTCGAGGGCGAATTCTTCTTCTCGTCGATGCCCGTCAAGGACCTGATCGTGGGCTTCGGGAGCGGCGCGCCCGGCAACGTTCGCGAGGTGGCCGAAGGCTTGGCCTACAGGGATTTCGTGACCGTCGGCGTCCTCCTGGACAAGCTCAAGATCCGGAACGAGACGGCAATCCCGACGGTCAACGACATCGTACCCGACAACTGGATCTACATCCAGGAGAGCGACGTACGGATCGGCCGGGTCCAGATCTTCAACAACTGGAGTCCCTACATGGTCCAGGACCCGCGGAAGGTCTGGATCGGCGTGGAGTACTTCTGCCAGGAAGGGGACGCATTCTGGCGCCAGGCCGACGGAGCCATCGCCGGACTGGCCGCCGACGAGCTCGCCAGGATCGGCTTTATCGAGCGCCGCGACGTGCTGGACAGCGTAGTCATTCGCATGACGAAGGCCTACCCCGCCTACTTCGGCACCTACGACCGGTTCGACGAGATCCGGTCCTTCCTCGACCGGTTCGTCAACCTCTTCCCCATCGGGCGCAACGGCCAGCACCGGTACAACAATCAGGACCACTCCATGCTGGCGGCAATGACCGCCGTCGAAAACATAGTCAACGGCGTGGTCTCGAAGGACAACGTCTGGTCCGTCAACGCCGAGCAGGATTACCACGAGGAAAAGTAGGGCCGTTCATCCAGCGCCAGGCTGTCTCGAGAATGGTGGGGAGGTCGGAGTGTTTCGGCCTCCACCCCAGCGCCCGGGCGGCGCGTTTCGATTCGCTGACGAGCCGCGATGGGTCGCCGGCCCGCCGTGGCGCGACTGCTACGGCAATGGATTGCCCCGTGACGGCTTCGGCCGCGTCGATGATCTCCCGGACCGAGAAACCGCGCCCCGTGCCCAGGTTGCAGGCCGTTGTGGGGCCACCTTCCAGCAGGTACTCCAGGGCGCGAACGTGGGCGTCGGCCAGATCGGTGACGTGGATGTAGTCGCGAATGCACGTGCCGTCGGGTGTGTCGTAATCCACACCGAATATGGCGAGGCCCGGAACCTCGCCCAGGGCTGCGCCGAGGACCCTGGGGATGAGATGGGTTTCGGGATCGTGGGCTTCGCCCGTTTCGCCTTCGGGGTCCGCACCGCAGGCGTTGAAGTAGCGCAGAGACACGGACCGGAGCCCGAGCGCCCGGTCGTAGTCTTCCAGGAAACGCTCCACGGCTAGCTTGGAAAAACCGTAAGGGTTGATAGGCGCCTTTGGGTGGTCCTCGGGGATGGGGACCTCCATCGGCAGGCCGTAGACCGCCGCCGAACTGGAAAAGATGATGCGGTTTAATCCCTTCTCTCTCATGGTTTCGAGAAGGTTCAGGCTGCCGGCCACATTGTTCGTGTAGTAAAACCCCGGCCTCTCCACCGATTCGCCCACGTAGGTGTATCCCGCAAGGTGGATGACGCCCGTTGGAGAGTACTTATCGACAACGCGTTCCAGGGTGTCGGTATCGCTGAGGGTGACCTCTTCGAGCGGCCCCCACTTGACGGCCCACGCATGTCCGCGGCTGAGGTCATCGACGGCCACCGGCGTGTACCCGGAAGCGCTCAGGCGCTTGCAGACGTGCGATCCGATATAGCCCGCGCCCCCGGTCACAAGGACCGCCGCGCCGCGGAGACTCTTCTTCGCCTGGCCAAGATCGGATGACTTCATGATGTCATTCCCCCCCTTTCGCGGGTGCAGGCGCTGCCAGGCTCATGTGGGCCCAGCGCCGGGAGTAATGGTAGCAGATCAAGCCCACGGCCACACCGGCCAGACTGTCGAAGAGGTAGTGGTACCCCGTGAGCAGGCTTCCGAAGAACATGGCGACCGCCACGACGAGGTTGAACGCGAACCAGTACCGGTTGACCTTGCGGCTCGCCGCCGTGAAGAGGGAGATCACGGCGAGGTGCAGGCTCGGGAAGGCGGCTACGCCCCCGAACCGGATGGACCTTGCCCCTAGCGGGTTGTACAGGACGCCCTTCAGTTCCTGGAAAAGCTCCTGCTGGACGTAGACGGTGATTGGCATCGACTGGAGCGTCCGCTCGAAAAAGTGCGGATGGATGAAGACGGGTCCCCAGGACGGGAAGCTCACGTAGAGAAGGCCGCCCACTACCCACAGAAGGCAGAACGCGGT
>CAZDOY010000016.1:0-36472 GCA_964507185.1 uncultured Thermoanaerobaculia bacterium | reverse complement strand
ACGGGAAGCTCACGTAGAGAAGGCCGCCCACTACCCACAGAAGGCAGAACGCGGTCGTGCCCGAAGCCGAGGATCGCGTCGTAACGCCAGAGCCACAGATCAAAGACCTTCGGGTTGATCATGTGAATGGATGTCTTGATGACGAAGCGGCAGGCAAGCACGACCCATAGCGCCAACAGGATGCGCTGGGCATCGATCCAGAAAATCGCATTGCCGAAGACGGAATCGCCTAAGCCGCGCCGGGCCGCCGCAATCCTATGGCCCTTTTCGGCCGAGACGAGATGCCTCAGCGCGAGCAAGGCGGCGAGCACCAGCAACAATTCCAGATACGAGGGAATCGTGGCCAGGAAGTTGACTCTCAGAAAGAAGGGCAGCCTGAGCCCTGACGGAAGGGCCGCCTGGGCGATCAGCGTCAGTAGCAGGGCGGAGAGTGCAACCCATTCAAACGGAAGGATGCTCCGAATGCCCGATTTCGCGAATCGAGCGGCTGAACTGCCGTGCGATTGGGGCACGCTCTTCTCCTTCACGCGGTTTCTCCCCGGGAAGACTTGCGGGCAACGACGGTCCAGGAATTTCGGTTGTGCCAGCGGTAGTGAATCTCGGCCGGCTCAAGCCCGTCGAACCACGTCTCGAGCGTGGGGCGGGAAAGGTAGTATGCGATAGGGGGGCAGAGGTGGTCGAGCACGATGTGCTCGATCTCCCGGAACGGAAATTTGGAGATGTAGCCCAAGTACAAGGAGTATGGCAGCCACTTCGCCCGTTTGGCCCCTTTCCTTGTGGATGGGCCGTAGACGAATTTCAGGAGAACGTACAGGAAAGAGGAGAGCGGGAGCAGCAGGGGGCGGAGGAGCTTTGTTGGTATTCGGGATGTGATGCCCTTGCGGATGGGGTCAACCAGGGAGACGACCCACCCGTTCCCTTCCCGCGCGTAGACCCAGAGGCAGAGCGTCCCTCCCGGTCTGAGAACGCGCCAGAGTTCGCGCAGACCCGCCAATGGATTTTCCAGGTGGTGGAGGACTCCAAGACACACGACGACGTCCATCGAGTCCGCTTCCACGGGCAAGTCTAGCAGATCGGCGCGAACGCACGTGACGTTGTCCAGGTTTGCGGTGTTTCGGGCCGCGAGATAGATCGCTTCGGACAGATCGACACTGAGGAGTTCTTTGGGGGCGAAGGAGGCCAGGACAACACTGTGGCGGCCTTTTCCGCATCCGGCCTCCAGGACGCGCCTGCCGCTCAGGTCTCCCAGTTCCATCGGAGCCATCCAATCCTGCAGCTGCCGGCGCTGGTAGTCTGCCAAATGGTCGTGAATCTGCCAGGAGGCCCCGAACTGGGAGACGGTCCGGGCAGTAGGCTTCGGCACGCCTGAGCCGGCCAGATGGAGAACGTTCTGCTTCGTGGAGTAGTGTGCCCCGCAGTGAGGACAAGTGGCACCGGTTCCCGGCTCCGCACCGGCTTCCAAGGGGCCTTTGCAGGACGGGCAGCGCAGTACGCTAAGGATGCCTGGATGCATTGTCGTTCCTTTCGAAGAGATCTCCGATCGGGAGGGACCTGGCAAGGTGATAGTCCTTATTGAGCAGTATGGATATCGGGGAGGGTTGATTGAGAAACTGCCTCACCTTTGATCGGCGGATGAGTATGTAGGGGATGTCGTACTTCTGCGCGAAAGCCACAAAGAGGCCGTAGTCCAGTGGCGCATTCGCCCGTTCGGAAACAGGCAGTATCATGTCTACCGGAGGCGGGATCGGCGCCCAGAAAAAGTACAGCGTTCCCCCGTCGGGGAGACACAGGACCGGGGAGTGGTGTTTGGGAATGGTCGGCACCATTCTCAGAATAAGCGGATAGCTGTGCTCCTCCACCTGGCGGTCTACAGCCAGCACATTCTTCACCAGCGGGGGTACGTGCACACAGGTCGCGATCCATCGGGCCGCCCCAACGGCCGCCATACCGGCGATGATGCAAACGGCGATGCGCGGCCGCCAACGTTCTCGCGCCCAGTCGATCTCACAAACAGCCACGAGTGCGGCTATGGGCGCCCACAATACCAGATGTGTCCAGTCGGGGCGGCCCCTGAGGTAAAGGAACCCTATGACAACGACGGCGCTCACGGCCCACACCCATCGCTTACCGGGTAGACGTCGTGCTCGCAGCCAGACCGGTGAGAAGGCCAGTGAAATCAGTGGCGCCGCGATCAGCATCCCCGCCGCGCAGGCGGAGAGAAAGTCAAGAATGCCTGCGGGGTGAAGGGACCGTGGAAGCATGCGGTGAAAAGTGGTCCAAATCTGGTGCGCCGGATTTACGTCATTGAACCCGCCCGTCTGTTTGTAGTACCGCGCAGGCCAGACAAAGATGTCATGAATCGCCAGGTCTATGGATCCCTGCAGAAGGAGTATGCCGGCCATCACAAGGAACGGCAGGAGGAAAGCTCCCGAGGCCGCGGCAAGACACGTCCTATTTGCGCGAGAACGTGTCGACAGCAGGAGCAGGGTACCGCACGCAAAGGCAAAGAACATGCCGTCGCTCTGGAGCGTAAGCAGAGTGATGGCCGAGAGGCACCCTGCAATGGCCCACTTGAATGGTGCGGCACTGCGGGAGGCTTCAAGCGCCGTTCCCAGGGCCGCGAGGCCGAAGCCCAGGGCGAACCAGTGGTGGCTGGAGACAGGCCAGACGGATACCACCAGTGCGGGAAAGCAGAACGCCAGGCCTGCGGCCAACGGATCACGAAGCCCCCGGCGGCGAAGAATCGTAAAGTAAATCATGATGGCAGCCAGTAGCCAGACCACGGTAAAGAGCCTCAAGGCACCTATGCTGGCCCCGAAGATCTTAAAGATTGCCCCCAGGCCGAAGAGGGTTATAGGAGGGTAGAAGGTGAAGAAGTCTGCGTAGGGAATCCGTCCCATCGACACCTGCTTGCCTATCCAGGCAAGGGAAGCCTCGTCGCTCTGGACGGGCATGAAATGCCAGGAAAAGGCACTCAGAAGGACGGCTGAGCTGGCTAGAAACAGGAGGGTGCCCCAGAGAAAAGGCCTACCGTGCCGTGTCATGTTCATCCTCCAGCTTGGCCAGCGACTCCTCCAGCTTCGAACGAAAGCGCGTCCATGGGTCCTCTTTCAGCTTTCGCTTGATTTCGACCTCCAGCTCCTGCCTGTCACGGACGTTTCGGGACGCCAGCTGCATCAGGTAGGCCATGTCGGCAGGGCGGAGAAGATGGTATTCAAAACGACTGATCAACTCGGCGTTTCGTGGTTCTCGGCGAAGGAGAAGCTCCCCGTAGTTACCAAAATATACCAGAGCCCAATCCTTGGGGGGAAACAGGACCACCGAGGGATCGCGGGGGGGAACCTTCCTGCCGAAGTCGGGGTCGCGGAGCTTGTATTCAGCATATGGGTAGATGACGATATCGATCGGATACTTATTGAGGAAGGCGTGAAATCGGGACACGGAACGCATCCCCTTACGGTAGTCGCCGATGGCCTTGATGAAGGGGTAATAGCGCCCATCCATAAAAACTCGGCAGCGGCCGGCGAGTTCCCAATCCAGGTATCCCCCGCATACGTATGAATTGTAAATATTGCCTCTTATGCCATGGGCCTTGATGAAAGCTGTTTCCTGCACCGGGTACTTCTCTGTGAGATCGTAGGCTGTCTTTATCCCGTTTACCTTGATTGGAAGGACAACCAGAATAGTGGCAAGAGAGATTCCCCATATGAACCGGCGGATCGGTTTCCGTCGCAGCCAGGGTGCGGTCACCTGCACGAAAGGGGGAAGCAGCGCGATGACCGTGAAGGCCTCATACCGGACCCAGTACCACCCAAGAAATGCCTGGGATGCTACGACCAGAAGGGTACGCCAATCCAAATTCCTCCATTTGTACAGAAGCAGCAGCAGGATACAAGCGCAAACAATCAGGAAGAGCGCATGTGGTCCCCTGAAGGGGGTGTGCTGCCATTCGGCGATCTGTACGAGTGTGGGATCCTGAAACCCGATGAGGGACTTGATCGGGAACCAGGGTATTTTCCATCCGTACGGGTTGAGGAAGACGGCGGCTATCGGTGCAAGCCCCGTGAGGGAAAGAGCCGCCACATAACGCAGACTGAGTGTCTTCTCGCGCAAGGAATCCAGGAATTCTCCGGCAAGCCGGGCGCCCAGAAGGGCAAGGCCGAAGGTCCATCCTCCATGGCACTGGGCCCACAGGCAGAAAAGTACTCCGAGAAAGAGCCATAGGCGTCCCACGTGTGGGGGAGAGGGCTTCCACCTGGCGAGTGCCTCGACAAGGAGCGCGAAGAGAACAAGAGACAGCAGATCCGGGCGGAATCGTGCGCGGGCCAAGAAAGCACCCAACATCAGAAGGGTATAGACCGTGAGAGAAGCGGCGTCGCCACCGGCAAGGCGTGCGCAACGGTAGAGAAGGCAGATCGTGAGGACCGCGATAGCAGCGGTGAATAGTCCCGTTGCGGTGTTTCCACCCAATAACCACAGGGGATAGGCGATAAGATGAAACAGCCACTCGGTGTCGGCCCAGGGAACTCCGAGAGCGGTGAAGGAGAAGGTCTCCGTCCGCACCAGATGCCCTGTCTGCCACATCTCCCGTCCGATGGCCAGGTGCCAGAAGGAATCGGGATCCCACAATGGTGTGTAACTAGCTGCCGCCACCGTCAAGAGAAGGAGGACCAGGAGTGTGAACTCCCTCCATGCCGGGCCTTCGGGCGGAGGGAGATGTGGGAGGGGGTTCTTGACGCGGAGCCTCCTCCACCACCCGGACTTGTCCTCGATCCAAGGGCCCCTTCCCATGTACTCAGGCATCCGGTCTCTCCCTCCGCCACCAGTCCAGGAAGCACAGGAGGCTCCATAGGGGCTTGCGGTGGTCGGCCTTCATGGCGAGGTGCTCGCGCCACATCCTCCGCGGTTCCGCCGGGTCCATGAAGGACAGCGCGCCCAGCACGCCGTCGGACAGCAACTCTTCCGCGAATGGCTTGAGGGGTCCCGTGAGCCACCGCGCGATGGGAATGCCGAACCCCTTCTTCGGCCGGTCGAAATGGCCGGTGGGGAAGTCCCGGGCAAAGGCCTCCCGAAAGACAGCCTTGCCCGCCCGTCCGTCCAGCTTCCAGCTCCACGGCATGGAGAAGGCCATGCGGACCACGCCGGGATCGAGCAGGGGGACGCGCGCCTCCAGGGACGCCATCATGCTCGCCCTGTCCACCTTGGCGAGGATGTCCTCCAGCAGATAGGTGTGGAAGTCCAGCCACTGGGCATCCGTGACCGGATCGCTTGACGGCGCGGGCGGTATCCAGGCGCCCGGCATGTCGGCGGGCGAAGCGTGCCCCGGCATCAGGCGGGCGAGGCGCTCCGGCGTCCAGGCGCCCAACCACAGGTGCTGCCTGAGCGGCATGGCGTGCTCGGCGCCGTCGCGGAACTTTCGCAGCTTGAAGGGCAGGGTGAGGTTCGCGTGGGAGACGGGCAGGATCCTGTCCGCCAGGCCGAGCCCGGCCCGCCTGAGAAAACCGGGCATGGTCCTGTACAGGCCGTACCGCCGGTGGACCCAGTAGGTGGGGTAGCCCGCGAAGAGCTCGTCGCCGCCGTCCCCCCCCAGGGCCACCGTGACGCGTTCCCGGGCAAAGCGCGAGAGCAGGGCCGTGGGGAAGACCGACGGATCGGCGAAGGGCTCGTCGAGCATGCCGAGTACGCGGGGGACTTCATCGAGGAGTTCCCGTTCGCTGAAGGCATGTTCGTGGTGGTTGCAGCCCAGGTGTTCGGCGGCCGCGCGGGCGTATGCGCTCTCGTCGAAGGAGGGGTCTTCAAAACCGATGGAGAAGCTCTCCACGCTGCCTCCGGCCGCGGTCATGCAGGCCGCGACGATGCTCGAGTCCACCCCGCCGCTCAGAAAGACGCCCAGGGGTACGTCGGAGATGAGCTGGCCCTCGACGCTCCTCTGGACCTCGGCCCGCAGCCTTTCGGCGGCCGCCTCTTTCGAAAAGTCCGGCGATTCCGGAATGTCCCACGACCAGTAGCGCTTCAGCTTTGCGCCTTCGGGGCCGATCGTGAGCAGATGTCCCGGCAGCAGCTTCCTTGCCCGCCGGTAGATGGACAGGGGCGCGGGCACGTATTCGCACGTCAGGTAAGCCTTTAGGGCGTCCAGGTCCAGCTCGCCGGGGAAAGCGGGATGGGCGCGCAGGGCCTTGAGTTCGGAGGCGAAGAGGACGCCGCCGGGCACGTCGGCGTAGTAGAGGGGCTTGACGCCTACGGGGTCCCTGGCCAGGAGTAGCACGCGCCGTTCCCGGTCGTAGAGCGCGAAGGCGAATATCCCGTTGAGGCGGGCGGGAAAGGCCTCGCCTTCTTCTTCGTAGAGGTGGACAAGGACCTCCGTGTCCGACCGGGTCTTGAATACGTGCCCCCTGGCCTGAAGCTCGGATCTCAGTTCGAGGTAGTTGTAAATCTCGCCGTTATAGACGACGGTCACAGAACCGGTCTCGTTGGTCATGGGCTGTGCGCCGCCCTCTATGTCGAGGATCGAGAGCCTGCGGTGCCCCAGGCCCACGCCGGCCGCGACGAAGAACCCTTCGCCGTCGGGGCCCCGGTGGGCGAGCGTGGCCGTCATTGCGGCGAGAGCGGTTCGGTCGGCGGCCCCCCTCAGGCTGAAGCCGGCGATTCCGCACATGTCGATTCCAGGATCTTTGCGATGACGAAGGGGCGGGTGTTGGAGCTTGCGAAGTAGATCCGGATGAGCAGTTCGCCCAGAAGGCCCATCATGATGAACTGCATGCCGGCGAGGGCGAAAAAGATGCCGATGAGGAAGATTGGGTTCCTGTGTACCCACACGCCGTCCACGAACTTCTCCCAGAGCGTGTACAGGAAGAGGAGGCCGGACAGCCCGATGAGGCCGGTGCCCGCGCCTCCGAAGGCGTAGATGGGCTTGGTGAGGAAGGACCCCATGAATTTTATGGTCAGAAGGTCGAGGACGACCTTGAAGGTGCGTCCCAGGCCGTACTTGCTCTTGCCGAAGGCCCTCGGGTGGTGGTCGACCTCCACCTCGGCGACCTTGGCGCCCTGCCACGAGGCGAGAATCGGGATGAACCTGTGCATCTCGCCGATCAGAAGCTGGGGTTCGAGGACCTCCCTGCGGTAGGCCTTGAGCGTGCACCCGTAGTCGTGCAGCTTGACGCCCGAGATCAGGGAGATCAGCCCGTTCGCAATCTTGGAGGGCACGATTCGGGTAAGGAAAGGATCCTTCCTGTGGCGCCGCCAGCCGCTGGCCACGTCGTACCCTTCGGCGAGCTTTGCCAGCAGGCGCGGGATGTCGGCCGGATCGTTCTGAAGGTCCCCGTCGAGAGGGATGAGGATGTCGCCCCTGGCGAACTCGATGGCCGCCGAGAGCGCCGAGGTTTGGCCGGAGTTCAGGCGGAACAGCACGACCCGGAGGTGACGCCTCTCCGTCACGGCTTTCTGGAGAAGTTCGGGCGTGCGGTCGCTCGAGCCGTCGTCCACGAGCACGACCTCGTAAGTTCGCCCGAGGTCCCCCATGGTCGCCTCGATTCGGTCGAGGAGGAGTTCGAGGTTCTCCTCTTCGTTGTAGAGGGGGATCAACAGGCTCAACTCGGGCGTCGTCTTTGCCGCCGCCGGATCAGCGTCCAACAACCGAAACCTCCGTTGCGCCCTCGGCGCAGTGATCTAGTGACCAGGTGATCGAGTGATCAAGTGATTTGTGTGCCTGGCGGCGCCGGTAGTAAGGGATTAGGGGAGTAGGTGAGTGGGGCGTCTGCCGGCCTTCGAAGGCCCGTCCCAAGCCGCTACTTAAATCCCAAATCCCAAATCCCAAATCCCCAATCATTCTCAGCCCTTTGCCTGCATGTTATATTTCTTGACGAAGTAACGCATGGACCGGAACGTAATGCCCAGGCGTTCTGCGGCCCGGACCATCACCCCGTTTTCGAGTTCGAGCGCCTTGTTGATGTAGGCGGCCCGGAACGATTCCACCGCGTCGCTCAAGGAGAACTCGCCCTCGGGAATAACTACGTCCTCGTGGATCAGCGGGCGCCCCACCCCCAGAACCTCTTCGGGAAGGTGCCCGACGTTTACGACATTCCCATCGATCAGTGCCATGGCGCGTTCGAGAACGTTTTCCAGCTGGCGGACGTTTCCGGGCCAGTCGAAGGCCTCGAGCCGATTCATCGCGTCGTTCGAAATGACCGGGACATCCTTGCCCAGCAGGCGCGCGTACTTTTCCAGAAAGTGGTGCGCGAGCAGAGGGATGTCTTCCCTCCGCTCCCTGAGCGAGGGGATTCTGAGGGAGATCACGTTGATCCTGTAATAGAGGTCCTCGCGGAAGCGCTTCTCCTTGAGGAGCTTCTGGATGTCCTGGTTCGTGGCCGCTATCACACGGGCGTCCGCAGAGTGTTCCTCGTCGCTCCCCACGGGCCTGATGCGTTTTTCCTGCAAGGCCCGAAGAAGTTTGACCTGCATGGCAGGCGTCATCTCTCCGACTTCATCGAGGAAAAGCGTGCCGCCCTGCGCAACGTCGAAAAGGCCTCGCTTCGAGTTGACGGCGCCGGTGAAGGCGCCCTTCACGTGGCCGAAAAGTTCGCTCTCGAGGAGGGTTTCCGGGAGGCCGCCGCAGTTCACGGCGACGAACGCCTTCTTCGCCCGCGTGGATCGTTGGTGAATGGTCCGGGCGACCAGTTCTTTGCCCGTGCCGCTGTCGCCCTCGATGAGGATTGTGCTGGCCGTGGGCGCCACGCGTTCGATCATCGCGTAGAGAGCCTTCATCTTGCTGTTGCCCCCCACGATCTCTCCGAACTTCTCCGTGCGCGCCAGCTCCTCCCTGAGCTGGCGGTTTTCCTCGCGCAGGCTCTTCTTCTCGAAGGCGTGCCTGACGATGTTGACGAGTTCCTCGACCTGGAAGGGCTTCGTGATGTAGTCGAAGGCCCCGAGCTTCAGCGCTTCGATGGCCGACTCGGTGGAGGCGTAGGCCGTCATGAGGATGACGTCGGTCTCCGAGTCCTCTTCCCTGAGGCGCTTGAGCAGGTCGAGCCCCGATAGCCCGGGCATCCTGATGTCCGAGAGGATGAGGTCGAACGGGCTTCCGCTCATGGCCTTGAGGGCGGATTCTGCGCTCTCGGCGCACTGGACCTGGTAGCCGGCGCCGGTGAAGAGGATCTCCAGCATTTTGCGCATGGACGCTTCGTCGTCTACGACGAGGATTTTCTCATCCATGGCGCGGCCCGAGAGGGAAGTAAAGCCGGCAGATCGTTCCCCTGCCGAGCTTGGAGTCTATTTCCACGCGTCCCTTGTGCTGCTCCATGATCTGGTAAACGACGGACAGTCCCAGCCCCGAGCCCTGAACGAACCCGCGGCTGAACGGCTGGAAGTATGTCTTGATCTGTGTCTGCCGCATACCCTGACCGTTGTCCTCCACGGCCAGTATAGCGTTTTCTCCTTCTTCCGTTAAGGAAACGTGGATACTTCCTTCTGCAAGGATGGCCTTGCGGGCGTTCTGGAGGAGGTTCCAAAGGGCCTGGCGGATGCGTCCCGAATCCGCATGTATGACGACCGCCCCGCCGGGCAGATCCACGAAGAGTTCGACACCGTCGCTGCACTCCGGGGCGTTCCTGAAGAGGGTGACCACGTCCTGGACCAGCGCCCCGATGTCGAGGGCCTCCTTTTCCAGAGGGCGAGGCTTGACGTACCGCAGAAAGTTGTCGAGGATCGTCGTCAGGCGCTTGCTCTCATCCTGGATGATCTGAAGCAGATCCGCCTGGCTGGTCCCTTCGGGAGCCTGCATCTGGAGCATCTGCGCGGCCCCGAAAATGCTTCCCAGGGGGTTCTTGATCTCGTGGGCGATGTCTGCTGCCATGGCGCCCGTGGCGGTGAGACGTTCCTTGATCGCAAGCTGTTCCCGCAACCTGACGACCTCGGTCTGGTCCCGGATCAGCGCGAGATATCCGGCCTCCGAATCGTCATCGCCCGACCGGAGCGGGGCGATGACGATGCCCAGGTGGTGGTCGCCCGAGGGGGAAAGCACGAACTCCCTGTCGGTGGGCTCACCGGCGGCCCTGAGGTCGGGGCCGTCGTATCCGAGCTGGCCGATCCTCTCGAAGAGGTTCCAGCCTACGGGCAGCGTCTCGCCTAAAAGTCTCATGCCGGCAGGGTTGGAGAACGTCACGACGCCAGTGGAATCGGTGCTGATGACGCCCCAGTTCAGGGAGGAGACGACCTGCTCCGTGAACATGCGCGTGTTGGAGAGGTCCTTCTCGGCCACGCCCAGCGCCTTTTGAGAGGATTCAAAGCGGCCCGAAATAATGCCCATGAGAAGGGCCACGAGGAAGAAGCCCACATAGTGGGCCACGAGTGCGTGGAGGGCGCTCTCGATGGAGGGGGCCTCGTAGGGGAATTCTATGCCGAAGCGATCGGGACTCGTCCAACTGTAGACGAGCGCGACGCACAGGAGACCGAAAAAGACGGCGTCCATGGCGGCGACGACGAACGCACCCCGCTTTTTCAGGAAGTACCCGCCTACCACGATGAGTATCTGGTAGAGGAAGGTGAAGATACTGAATATCCCGCCTGTCATGAAGGCTAGTAAGGTGATGCCGAGTATGTCGCCGAATATCTGAACGTAGATGAAAAACGGCCCTTTCCGCAGGGGCTTCATGGTCATGTAGAGGACGATGAAAAACAGGTTGAGCGCGAGGATGAAGGCGATGAGATAGTAGAAGGGCTTGAGGTAGTTTTCGCCGCCGAGGAAGGCCTGTACCCCAAGCGTGGCCAGGAAGAAGGTGAGCACCACGATGGTCCTGTAGCCCAGGAGGCGAACGGCCTGGCCTTCGAGATTTCTCATCGCGGTTTGCCCTCCGGCTCTTTCGAGCAAAGGTCGGTACCTGCAATCGAGGCCCGCAATCCGGATGGGGTAGACTGTTTCGGGAACTGAAAAGGAAGATCGAGACAGCGGTCTTCGATCATCGGCCTCTTTCAGGTTGCGTCCCCGCCCGGCGAGGCCGGACGGGGACCGTTCACTTGACTAGTTGATTTGCTGAATCAGCGTGAAGAGCGGCATGTACATGGCGATGACGATGCCGCCGATGGTGATGCCGAGGAAGACGATGATGACGGGTTCCAGCAGCGACATGAGGTTTGCGACCGCCTCGTCCACCTCATCCTCGTAGAAATCGGCTATTTTGCTGAGCATGGCGTCCAGGGCGCCTGTGGACTCGCCCACGCCGATCATCTGGGTGACCATGCCCGGGAAAATCTTGGATTGTTCGAGCGGTTCGGTGAGGGTCTTGCCTTCCTCCACCGACTTCCTGGTCTTGAATATGGCTTCCTCGATGATGGCGTTGCCCGAAGTCTTGGCCGTGATGTCGAGGCCCTCGAGAATCGGCACGCCGGAGGATACGAGGGTGGCCAGGGTCCGGCAGAACCGGGCCACTGCGATTTTTTTGAGAACGATGCCGAGAATAGGCAGTTTGAGAAGCATCTTGTCGATGTTGTACCGGCCTCCCGTCGTTCTGTAGTAAATCCGGACCAGAAAAAAGCCCAGAATGATCAGGCCGATCATGAGCCAGCCCCAGCGGCCGAGGAAGTTGCTGATGCCGATGACGATCCGCGTCGGGAGGGGCAGACGCGCGCCCAGGCCCGCGAAGAGGCTGGCAAAGGTCGGCACGACCTTCCACATGATGATGGCGACGACCAGAATCGCCACCGTGACGACGACGACCGGGTAAATCATGGCGCCCCTGATGGCGGCCCTCAGCTTGACGGCTTTCTCGATGTAGATCGACAGGCGCTGGAGGATCGTATCGAGGATGCCGCCCGCTTCGCCGGCGGCGACGAGGTTGCAGTAGAGCTGGTCGAAAACCTTGGGGTGCTTCTTGAAAGCCTCGTGCAGGGATGAACCGGACTCAACGTCTTCGCGGATTTCGAAGAGGACCCGCTGAAACGTCCGGTTCGTCTGCTGGGCGCCGAGTATCTCGAGGCACTGAACGACGGGCAGGCCTGCGTCGATCATGACCGAGAACTGGCGCGTGAAGATGGCCAGTTCCTTGGTCCCGACGCCGCCGCCGAACTTGGGCAGGGCGATCTCCTTGCCCTTCTCCTTGACCCTCGTGGCGACTATCTGCTGGCGCCGCAAGGCCGTGATGACGCCGTCCTTGGTATCGGCGGCCATCACACCTTCGACCGTCTCACCGGTTCTTCTGCGGCCTTTCCATTCAAACTGGGCCATGATTTCTCCCTCCCTTTCAGGCGGTTACCGCTTGCGTCCGGCCATTGTCCCGGGATGGGGAGCCGTCGGCAAGCCGGGGCCCGTGCGCCGTCCCTGAAGCGTGATGTTCCTGTTGATCAGCTCCTGCAGCTCGTCGGGCATTGACGAGCGTGCCATCGCGGTTTCCAGGTCGAGCTTCCCTCGAAGGTAGAGATCCGCCAGCGACTGGTTGAAGGTCTGCATGCCACTGCCTGTCTGACCGGTCTGCATAATACTGTAGATCTGGTGCACCTTGTCCTCTCGGACGAGGTTTCGGATGGCGGCGTTGGGTACCATGATCTCCACGGACAGGCACCGGGACTTTCCGTCCCGTGTCGGGAGCAGGGCCTGGCAGAGGATGCCCTGGAGAACGAACGAGAGTTGAGTGCGGACCTGCGACTGCTGGTGGCTGGGGAAGACGTCGATGATACGGTTGATGGTCTCCACCGCGGAGTTGGTGTGAAGCGTCGCGAAGGTCAGGTGGCCCGTTTCGGCGATGCGGAGAGCCGCCTCGATGGTTTCGAGGTCCCGCATCTCGCCGATGAGGACGACGTCGGGGTCCTGTCTCAGAATGCTCTTCAGCGCGTTCTTGAAGGAATACGTATCGCCGCCGATTTCCCTCTGGTTGACCACGCAGGACTTGTGAGGGTGCAGGTATTCGACCGGGTCTTCGATGGTGACGATGTGCTCGTGGCGCTCCCGGTTGATCTTGTCGATCATGGCCGCCAGGGTTGTGGATTTCCCCGAGCCGGTGGGACCTGTCACCAGGATGAGCCCGCGGGGTTTCTCGGACATCCTCTCCACGATGGGCGGCAGGCCGAGTTCCTGGAAGCCCCGGATCTCGTAAGGGATGGTCCGGAACGCGCCGGCAACCGCGCCCCGCTGAGAGAATATGTTGCCGCGGAAACGCGAGAGCCCCTTGATGCCGAAGGAGAGGTCCAGTTCCAGGCTTTCCTCGAAGCGGTGTTTCTGCTGGTCCGTGAGAATCGAGTAGGCGATCTGCTTCGTTTCCGCCGCGGTCAGGGGTTTGATACCCTCGATGGGCATGAGCTTGCCGTGAATGCGGACCTGCGGGGGGGAGTTTACCGTGACGTGGAGGTCGGACCCGCCGTTGTCCACCATGAATTTGAGCAGTTGATGGATCGACACCGTCATGGTTCCCTCCTTCTACCGACCTTCTCCGGAAGGGCACTCTTCCATCGTCCCTCCCGGATGGGATCTACATTACGGTCTCGCGGACAACTTCTTCTATGGTTGTAATGCCTTTGCTGATCTTGATCAATCCCGAGCGCCTGAGCGTGATCATGCCCTCGTCCAGGGATTGCCGCTTGAGCTCCACGGCGTTGGCACCCATGAGTACCATTTCCCGGAGCTGGTCGCTCATTTCCATGACTTCGATGAGCGCGACTCTGCCCTTGTAGCCGCTGTTGTTGCACGTGGGGCAGCCGCGACCCTTGTACACTTTGATGCTCTCGACCTCTTCTTCCGAGTACCCCAGGTCGAGCAGGGCTTTGTGGGGGAGGCTGACCTCCTCCTTGCACTCCTTGCAGATCCGCCGGATCAGGCGCTGGGCCTGGATCAGGTGGACGGAAGTGGCCACGAGGAAGGGCTCGATGCCCATGTTCATGAGCCGGGAGATGGTGGAGGGGGCGTCGTTCGTGTGGAGGGTGGACAGGACGAGGTGGCCGGTGAGGGCCGCCTTGACCGCGATCTCCGCCGTCTCGAAGTCCCGGATCTCCCCCACCAGGATGATGTTGGGATCCTGGCGGAGAAATGCCCTGAGCGCCGAGGCGAAGTTGAGGCCGATGGCTTCCTTCATCTGGACCTGGTTGGTGCCCGTGATGTTGAACTCCACCGGGTCTTCGGCCGTCATGATATTGGTTTCCGGGGTGTTGAGCCGGCCGACCGCCGAATAGAGCGTATTGGTCTTGCCTGAGCCCGTCGGGCCGGTGACCAGCACCATGCCGTATGGCTTGAGGATGGCCCGCTCGAACTTGGCCAGGCTCTCCTCCTCGAACCCGAGCATGGTCATGTCCAGCTTCAGGCCTTCCTTGTCCAGGAGGCGCATGACGATCTTCTCGCCGTAGAGAGTGGGGACGGTCGAGACGCGGTAGTCGATCTCCTTGCTCTTGTTGTCGATCTTCATCCGCATCTTGATGCGTCCGTCCTGCGGGAGCCGCTTTTCCGCGATATCCAGCTTGGCGAGGATCTTAAGGCGGGACGCGACGGCCTCCTTGAGCTTCATCGGAGGCCTGAGGACTTCGTAGAGAATCCCGTCTATGCGGAACCTGACGCGGAATTCTCTCTCGTAGGGCTCCACGTGGATGTCGCTGGCGCCCTTCCTCACGGCGTCCGTCAGCATGAGGTTGCAGAGCTTGACGACGGGGGCGTCCTGGCTTGCCGCCTCAAGGTCCTCGGCGGAAATCTCGTCGTCGTCTTCCTCGACTTCGAGGTCGGCCACTTCCTCCCGGCTGATCTCGTCCATGATCTCCTTGAGCTGGATGTCGTGGGAGGACCCGTAGTACTTGGCGATGGCCTCGCGTATGGAGGCCTCGGCCGCCACTACGGGTTCCACCTGGTAGCCGGTGATGAAGCGGATGTCGTCGAGGGCGAAGACGTTGGACGGATCGGCCATGGCGACGGTCAGGGTGGCGCCCGTCCTCTCGATTGGTATGACGAGGTACTTCTGCGCCACGTCCGCCGGAATATGTTTGAGGATGGACTCGTCGATCTCGAAGTGTTCCAGGTGTATGGCCGGGACGCCGTACTGCTCGGACAGCAGGGAGGTGATGTCCTCTTCCTTGACGTGTCCGAGGCGGACGAGGTTGTACCCCAGCTTGCCGCCGTTGGTTTTTTGGAGCTGCAAGGCTTCCTCGAGCTGATCCTGCGAGATCAACCCGGCCTTGATGAGCATTTCACCCAAGCGTTCTGCCATGGCGCCTTTATGTCCCTCCTAACGCGTTCTACCTAATGAAGTTTAAAGTTACACATGAAGCCTTGTCAAGACGAGGAGCCGTCAACGGTGAATCCGGGCGGGAGAGAAGATCGTCCGCCGGATGTGCGGCGCCTGAGACCCAGGCCCCGGTGCTTTCATGGGGTTATGAGTCAAGCGGCACGCAGGTGACGGTCGAACGCGGACCGGCAAACCCCGCTAACCCCAAGGGGGTAAAGTGAGGCAGCTCACATCCTCGCGCCGGTGCCGCCCCCATGGAATCGCGGCCGAAAACCCCGTGGGTGGAAGAGGCTAGAAGGGTTCGAAGCCGCTCTGGTGCCAGAAGTCGCCCTTGATGACGTCGAAGAGCTTCTGGAGGGCGTCGAAGTGTTCCTTTTCCCATCCCGCGAGAAAAGTGTAGAAATCCCGTATTTCCGCTTCTCCGGCCGTCTTTGCGGCCTCGCTGAAATATTGTATGGCGTTTGATTCGAGCTGCATGCCGACGGACAGCGCGCCCATCTCGAAGGCGGCGCCTTCGGCCTGTTTCTTGAACTTGTCGGTGAAAATGGTCGCCGTGAAGGCCTTGAGGCCGGAATCTCGCCGGTCCACGTTGAAGGCGGCGGCGCCCTTCGCCTCATGCCCACGCATGATATCGCGCAGGAATGCCTTGTGCTCGGTCTCGTCCCTGGCGAGCTTGTCGAACAGTTCCTGGACGGCGGTCTTGTCGGCCTGGTCCGCGGTCATGCTGTAGAAGGTGTAGCCGTCTACCTCTATCTGGTAGGCCTTTTTCAGTATCTCCCGGATCTTGTTCTTGGGGTCGCTCATTCGATCACCTCACATGGGCCCGGAGGCCGCCTTGTGCCGTGAAGCTACTTGAGCCCGGCGGCGGCGAGGTCCTCCCAGGCCAGGGGCTCGGGCGTCTGGTTCGCGCGGTCGGCGGGCACGTAAGCGAGGGCTCCGGTAGGACAGAACGGCACGCACTTCGGGTCGCCACCGCACAGGTCGCATTTCTGCACGCAGTGATAGGTCTCGTCCCACAGCATGTTGCCGAAGGGACAGGCTGCCACGCACATGCGGCAGTTGATGCAGCGGTCCCGGACCATGTCGATGGCTCCTGTTTCCTCGTTTCGCACGAGGGCTTCGGTCGGGCAGATCGCCGCGCAGGCTGCGTCTCCGCACTGGAAGCAGACGACGGGGGTGCCCAGTTCCGGCCCTCTTTTGAATATGTTGATGCGGCTCTTGCTCGGTTTACCTTCGCTACCGTGAGCGAAGGCGCAGGCCAACTCGCACTTGCCGCACGCGATGCACCGCTCGACGGTTACTTTGTAGATCATGTCCATGAGGGACTCCTCAGTCCAGTCTTCCCCGTTCTGCGGCCGGGTCCGCGGGACCCGCCGGGGGCTCGTCCACCCTGCCTTCACCGCGCCAGAGATAGTCCGGCGAAGGTGGCGGCCTGCTCCTTCCGCTTGCACGCGTCGCACGTCTCGAAATAGGAGGCGGGCACGCCGTTGCGGTCCGCGTAGTAAGCGGACTGTTCCTCCGTGATGTGGGCCCTTCCGCACGCGGGGCACCGCACCATCTCGAACTTCTTGTCCCAGATCGTCCGCGCGCTGTCGGACGTTTTGTAGGGTATGCAGTCCGTGGGGCAGACCTCCGCGCAGGCCAGGCAGCCGATGCAGTCCGGAGGCGCTTTGTGGAACGGGGGCGCGATCTCCCGGCCGATGCCCCTGTCCACCGAGGAGATGGCCGAAACGCCGATGTGGTCGCACACGCGCGTGCACAGCCCGCACAGGATGCAGTCCGTGGGTTCGGGATTCGGTTTGTAAGAGGTCTGCTCGATGCCGTGGGCACGCGCCAGTTCCTGGATGACCGGTGCCTCCGGGCAGCGGGCCAGCAGGAGGTCGAGCACGACCTTCCGTGTGCTCACGACGCGCTCCGAGTGGGTGTCCACGACGAGCCCGTCCTCCACGGGGAACATGCAGGACACGACCATCTTCTTCCAGCCGTCCCACTCCCGGCGCGTCACGTCCACGAGGCAGAGGCGGCAGCCGCCCCACGGCTCGAGGGCTTCGTGGTTGCACAGAGTGGGGATGGAAAAGCCGGCTTTACGGATGGCCTCCAGGAGGTAAGCACCCTCCCGGACATGGACCGTCTTTCCGTTGATGGTAAGGGCGGGCATCAGACCACCTCCTGTGTGATTTCCACCTTGGGGAAGAAGCGGACGGCGTCGGTGGGACAGACGTCGAAGCACGCCCCGCACGAGATGCAGGTCTCGTGGTCGATCACGTGGAGCTTCTTCTTCTCGCCGGCGATGGCGTCCACGGGGCAGGCCTTTGCGCAGGCATGGCAGCCGTTGCAGGCCTCTTCCAGAATTTCGAAGGCCGTCAGGTCTCGGCACGTGCCGGCCGGGCAGGCCTTGTGTTCGATATGGGCCACGTACTCGTCCCGGAAATAGCGGAGCGTGGACGTGACGGGATTGGGGGCGGATTTGCCGAGTTCGCACAGGCTGCCGAGCCGCATGCCCTCGGCCAGGCGCTCGATGCGCTCCACGTCCCCGGGCTTGCCGCGTCCGGCGACCAGGTCGTCGAAGATCGCGAGCATCTGCTTGAGGCCCTCGCGGCAGGGCACGCACTTGCCGCACGACTCCTCCACGAGGAAGGACAGGAAGTACCGTGCCACGTCCACCATGCACGTCCGGTCGTCCATGACGATCATGCCGCCGGAGCCCAT
This sequence comes from uncultured Thermoanaerobaculia bacterium, assembly GCA_964507185.1. Taxonomy (GTDB): domain Bacteria; phylum Acidobacteriota; class UBA4820; order UBA4820; family DSQY01; genus CAVRTJ01. The sequence continues at coordinate 18,578 of CAZDOY010000016.1, read as the reverse complement.
CATGGAGCCGGCCTCCGTGAGCTTCTCGTAGTCCACGGGCAGGTCGAGAAGGGATTCGGGCACGCAGCCGCCGGACGGACCGCCCGTCTGGACCGCCTTGAAGGGCCTGTCCTTGAGGATGCCCCCGCCGATGTCGTAGATGATGTGCCGCAGCGTCGTGCCCATGGGCAGCTCGATGAGCCCCGTGTTCTTGACCTTGCCCACGAGCGAGAAGGCCTTCGTGCCCTTGGATTTGTCCGTGCCCATCGAGGCGAACCATTTGCTGCCCCGATCCAGGATGGTGCCGACGTCTGCCCAGGTCTCCACGTTGTTGAGGACTGTCGGGCAATCGAAGAGCCCCCTGTCCGTGGCGTGGATATACTTCTGGCGGGGTTCGCCCGTCTTGCCTTCGAGCGACCGCATGAGCGCCGACGACTCCCCGCACACGAAGGCGCCGCCGCCGCGCGAGATCCGGACGTCGAAGTCAAAGCCCGTGCCCAGGATGTTCTTGCCGAGGAACCCGGACTTCCGCGCCTGATCGATGGCGATCGTGAGGTTGACGACGGCCAGCGGGTACTCGTCGCGCACGTAGATGAAGCCCTCGTGCGCGCCGACCGCATAGGCCCCGATGACCATTCCCTCCAGGACCGAATGGGGGTCGCCCTCCATGATGGAGCGGTCCTTGAACGCGCCGGGGTCGCCCTCGTCGCCGTTGCACAGGACGAACTTGCGGTCACCCTCGGCCTTCCGCGCGGCCTTCCACTTCCTGGCGGTGGCAAAGCCCGCACCGCCGCGGCCCCGGAGGCCCGACGCCGCCACTTCGTCCACCACCTGGTCGGGTTTCATCTCGAACAGGGCCTTGGCCAACCCTGCGTAGGCGCCCCGTGCGAGGGCGTCCTCGATGTCCGTGGGGTCTACCTGGCCGATGTTGCGCATGGCCACGCGGGTCTGGTTCTTGTAGAAGGGAATCTCGTTGTACTGCTCCACCCGCTTCCGGTCGGCGGGGTTCTTGTAGAGGAGCTTCTGAATCACCTCACCGTTGGCCACGGTCTTTTCCAGGATCTCGGGCACATGCTCGGGTTTCACTTTGTTGTAGAGTACGCCCCTGGGCTGAATCGAAACGAGTGGTCCCTGCTGGCAGAAACCGTGGCAGCCGGTCTTCTTGGAAAACAGGCCAACCGAGGCGTCCATGCCCTGCTTTTCGATCTGCTCCGCGAAGGCTTCGGCCACTTTCGCGGAACCGTTCGCCAGGCAGCCCGTACCGCAGCAGACCAGGATTTCGGCCTTGTGCTTCTTCTGCTTGTCCACGGCCGCCTTGACGGCTTTCTCGAACTGCTTCCGGGTCTCAATGGCCATGGCGCGCACCCCCCTTGCCGAGGTATTTCGGCACGTCGGACGAGGCCGCGTTGCCGTGGTACTTCTCGTCCACGATGAGGACCGGAGCCATGGCGCAGGCGCCGACGCAGTTCACGGTCTTGAGGGTGAAGCCGAGGTCTTCCGTCGTTTCGCCCGGACCGATGGACAGCTGGCGTCCGATTTCCTCGATCAGCTGTCCCGCCCCGCGAATATGGCAGGCCGTGCCCGTGCAGACCTTGACGATGGTCTTGCCCTGGGGCGTCAGCGAGAAGGCCTTGTAGAAGGTCGAAACCGAAAAGACCTTGGCCAGGGGCACTTCGAGTGCATCGGCGACTTTGTTCAGAACGTCGCACGGCAGGTAATTATAGGCGCGGTGGACGTCCTGCAGGACTTGGATCAGGGAGGCTTCCTCCCTGGGGTAGCGCCCCAGAATTTCCTCCACCGGTGCCGTATCCACACACGGTTGATTGCTCGTCATGGCGGCTCCTTACTGTGCGCCCTTGGCGCTGCCCTTGCCCAGTTCGTACCCCTTGCGCAAGGCCTGGATATTGGCGTCAACAACCTGGGGCTTGCTGGCGAAGGTCTCCTTGACCAGGGCTTCGACTTCGGCCATGTCCACGGCATCCGTGGCGCCCAGGTAGGCGCCGAGAATGACCATGTTTGCTCCCCGGGGATTCTTCAGTTCGTTGGCAATCTCGTTGGCGGGGACCTGGATGGCCGTCACGTCCTCCCGACCGGGCCCCCTGTTGATGAGCGAGGAGTTGATCAGCAGGAGTCCGCCGGGTTTGAGCATGGGTTCAAACTTGTCCAGGGAGGGCAGGTTCATGGCTACGACGGCCCTGGGGGACTGGATGACCGGGGACCTCACTGGCTTGTCCGAGATGACCACGGTGCAGTTGGCCGTTCCGCCCCTCATTTCGGGGCCGTAGGACGGTAGCCAGGAAACCTCTTTTCCCTGGTGCATGCCCGCGTAGGCGAGCATTTTTCCTATGAGTAGGACGCCCTGTCCTCCGAATCCAGCTAAAATCACGTCATTCTGCATGGTCCATCCCCCTCCTCTATGGGACGATCGGGCTCGGAGCGCGGTCCTTGCCGTCGGGTGTCTTGAAGATGCCCAGGGGATAGTAGGGCAGCATGTTTTCTTCGAGCCACTTGGTGGCTTCCGCGGGCGGGATGCCCCAGTTGGTGGGGCACGTCGACAGCACTTCCACCAGAGAGAAGCAGGTTCCCTCGACCTGGTGGCGGAAGGCCGTGCGGATCATGGCCTTTGCGCCGGCGGTGTAGAGCGGTGTGTGGACCGAGGCACGGGCGATATAGGCCGGCGTGCGGAGCGTGGAAAGAAGCTCGGCCACGCGGATGGGGTACCCCGCCTGGTCAACGTCGCGCCCCAGCGGGCACGTCGTGGCGACCTGCCCCGGCATGGTGGTCGGGGCCATTTGGCCTCCCGTCATGCCATAGATGGCGTTGTTCACGAAGACGACGGTCACCTTCTCGCCGCGGTTCGCGCAGTGCACGATCTCGGCCATGCCGATGGAGGCGAGGTCGCCGTCGCCCTGGTAGGCGAAGACCACGAGGTCCGGTCGGGCGCGCTTGACGCCCGTCGCGACAGCGGGTGCGCGGCCGTGGGAGGCCTCGTGAAAGTCGGTCGTGAAGTAGTTGTAGGCCAGCACCGAGCAACCCACTGGCGCGATGCCGACGGTGCGCTCCCTCACGCCGAGCTCGTCAACCACCTCGGCCACGAGCCGGTGGATGACGCCGTGGGTGCAGCCGGGGCAGTAGTGCGTGTTGACGGCCGCGAGGGCCTCCGGACGGCAGAATACGGTCTCAGGCATTTCGCACCTCCTGGCGTTTTCCCTCGAGCACGTCCCGGCCGACGCCGGCTATCTCCTCGGGCGTGGCCAGCATGCCGCCGGTGCGGCCGTAGAAGTAGATGGGCTTCGTCCCTTCGAGGGCGAGCCGGACGTCCTCCACCATCTGGCCGGTCGACAACTCGACCACGAGAACGGCCTTTGCCTTTTCCGAAGCCTTGCGAACCGCCTCGTACGGGAAGGGAAAAAGCGAGATCGGCCGGATCATGGCCGCCTTGACGCCCTGGTCCTTCAGGTCCTCTATGGAGCCAGAACAGACCCTGGCGACGGTTCCGTAGGCCACGATCAGGAGGTCGTAGTCCTCGTCGGTGCCGTACTCGGCGCACCGGACCTCCTCGCGGCACATGGTCTCGTATTTCGCGTGGAGTTTTTCGTTGTGGTGTTCCAACGCCTGTGGATCCAGGAACAGGGAGTTGATGATGTTGGTGGGGCGGTCGCCCTTGCAGCCCGTTGCCGCCCAGTCCTTGGGGGGAAGCTCTTTGCAGGGCCGGCGGTCTTCCTTGAATTCTACGGGTTCCATCATCTGACCGATGAGGCCGTCGCCGAGGACCAGGACAGGGTTCCTGTAGTAGTCCGCGAGATCGAAGGCGTCCTGCACGAGGTCGGCGGCCTCCTGAACGGACCACGGGGCGAGCACCAGGAGGCGGTAATCACCGTGTCCGCCGCCCTTGGTCGACTGGAAGTAGTCAGATTGGCTGGGCAGGATGCCGCCGAGTCCCGGGCCGGCCCGCATAATGTTGACGAGTACGACGGGCAGTTCGCTTCCCGCGATATAAGAGATGCCCTCCTGCATCAGCGAGATGCCCGGCGAGGAGGACGAGGTGAAAACGCGTTCGCCGCTGCCGGCGGCGCCGTAAATCATGTTGGACGCCGCGACTTCGCTCTCGGCCTGCACGAAGGTCCCGCCCACCTGGGGCAGACGGCGTGACATGTATTCGGGGATTTCGTTTTGAGGCGTAATGGGATAGCCAAAAAAGAGCTTGCAGCCTGCATGCACGGCGGCCTCGCCGATGGCTTCGCTGCCTTTCATCAATTTCTTTCCCATGGGATGGAACCCTTTCCTCTGGGGGGGCTTGGAAGCGGGGGATCGGAACAAGGGGTGGTCCGATCGGATCGACTGGGTATTCCGCTCGCGGCTCCCGGCTCTCTCTTTCTAGTACGCGAAGTAGTGGTACATCGTGCCGTACACCTGCATATCGATGGCCACGTCGGGGCACGTTATGCAGCACAGGCGGCATCCGATGCACCGCTTCTGCTCTTCGACCTGCGCAAAAAAATAGCCCTTGGAGTTGATGTCCTTGGACATGCCGAGGATTTTCTGCGGACAGGCGTGCACGCACAGCTCGCACCCCTTGCAGCGTTCCCTGTCGATCTTGATCTGCGGCACGGTGGGCTCCTTTCTCAGCCGACCACGAAGAGGGGGCCGACGGTTTGTTCCCTGCGTGATGCTTCGAATGGGGGTTTGACGATGCGTCTCATGACCATCAGCGGGCACTCGAAGTCCCGCTGGTCGAGGTTCGGCCTCACGGCCTCGCCGATCGTGACGGCCACGAGTCTCGTCCCGGCGCGGCGCGCGGTTTCCATGGCCCTGGCGTAGCCGTCCCGCACGATTTCGGGCGTGGTCTCGTCCATGAGGTGGGTGTTGGACAGGATGCCCGTCACCTTCAGGCGCGAGGTGGCTTCGATCTCAGTGATCATGGTCAGCGCCGACTCCACGTCCGGCGTGAACGGGCGCCTGAAATTGAGGACGAGGAAGAAGTCCGTCTCCTCCCGGGGGATGATGTCCGTCAGAGAGGCCACGGCTCTTACGCCCGTGTCGTCGCCGCCGGCGTCCATGAGGAGTTTCCGGCTGGGATCCCTGAGGAGGCTCCGGATCTCCGGCAGGATGATGGGCAGGTCTGAGGAATAGTACTCGCCCCTCGGTGCCACGAGTTCCACACCCGCCTGCTCCAGGAAGTTCTTCGCGGAACGGGAACGGAAATAGGGCTTCACCACGTCCAGATCCACCACGGAAACGCGGATCTGAGAACGGGCCATGGACAGGGCGGCGTTGATGGTGATTTCGGTCTTTCCACTGCCGAAATGTCCCGCCAGGATAGTCACCCTTCGTCCGAAAAGATCAGAGAAGTCGGCGGTTTTCTCCGACTGCTGGGTAATTTGCCCCAGTTTTTCGTCGCGTTGCGAACTCAAGGCATTCACCTCATTTCAATGGGGTAGAGGTCCCCGAACAAGGTTCTCAATATAGCGCCTCGGAGTGAAATAGGGAAAATCCGGCGCCGGGGCCGTCGGGAGGCAAGGGGCAAATGCCCCTGCCCGGGCGGGTCTTCCCGTTTCGGCCGGGCCCCTGTCTGCGGTTGGGCCGTTGGCACCTTTATCTCAAGGTGTCTGTGTGCTTCGCGAACCCGAAGGCAGCGGCTGGAACGGCAGGACGGTCCGGAGAATGACCCCGCCGTTTCCCTCGCCTTTTTCGGCGATGAAGAGGGTGGGGTTTCCGGCTGGGTCACCGGCGCAGATGGCCGTGGCCGGGCCCGGAAGGTCCTCGGATTCCCACTTGGATTCCCACACGAATCCCGGCGTCATGACGAATGCCTTCACGTGATAGGGCGCGTCGGCGGATGCGACCAGGAGGTAGTTGCCGTAGGAGCTGACGGCGGAGGCGGAACGGAGATTGGGGCCGTTCACCACCGAGAGGTCCGTACCCTGGACGATGCCGATGGAACCGTCCCTCCTCAGGAAGGCGAACAGGCTGCCCCTCGGTCCCTGGAATCGCGTCATGTCCCGAAAACGTCCCAGTTCCTCGTGGCGGAAGTCCGTAAGGACGAATTCGCCCGCCAGCAGATCGAACGGCGCCGAGAGGAAGCGCTGGAGCTTCATCGAAAGAGGAAAGGCCTGAATGGCCTCGCCGGCCTGGAATGCGCCGGATGCCCCCTGTACGTAATACTTGCCTTCGGCGTATCCGAGGTCGAACCACCCCATCTTCTCGATGCCGCCGTCGTTCACCTCGCGCAGGACGGCGGGGCCCGCGCTGAAGCGGTCCTCGGGCGGGGGGATCGTCCAGTTCTGGATGCTGGAGCCCGTGTCCGAATCGAGCCGTTCGAGGCGGTCAGCCGTCGCCGCCCACAGGTACCCGGTGGGCGACTCCCAGCCGAGAGCCAGCGGGGCGGACGGGAGGTCGAGCCAGCGGCTCATCGCTTGTGCCGGTTCCTCCTCGTGCCGCTGTTTTCCGTAGGCGAAAGGCGGCCTGCATTCCAGAACGATCTCCGTGGGAGCCGTGCCGTTCGTCGACCGCAGGGTTACGGCCACCGCGGCGAGTTCGGGGCCGGGCAGGATGTCGGGTTTGAGCCACACGAGGCCCGAGAATGTGGCCGGGTCCAACTGGTCGAAGGCATGCTCCGAATCCGACGCGACGACTCCGATCTCGGAGAGGGGGAGCGCCCTGGGCCAGCCGGCGGCAAACGCGCTTCCGACCTCGTTTATGAAGGGCAGGCTGTTGTTCCAACCGACGGCCATACGGCCGTGACCAAAAGCGGGATAATGCTCTATAAGATAGGCTGCCGTTTCGCGTCCCACCTGGACGAGGCCGCCCTCGGTGCCGACGATCGGAGGTTCGGCACCGAGGGGTGGCTGGGAGACGGCTGCCCCCGTGCGGGACGGGGAACTCGCGGCACACCCCAGGAGCAGGCACAGGGCCGCGGCGGCAACGAGTCGTGAGGTCGAGGCGAGCTTCATGCCGACTTTACCTCCTTGAACTGGGCCAGACGACGGACGAGCAGGGGCTTGTCGCCTGGGAACAAAGTGCGCACGTGCACGTGCAGGCGGCCTTCGGAGATCACGGAGACGATGGGCGGATCGCCGCCCGTTCTCAGAAAGGCCTCGAGGGCTTCGACGCTTCCCTTTCCGGGCTTGACGGCCAGCGCGGGCGAGGGGAGCGGGGCGAGAGGCGCGGAACCGGCTCCGACGCGGCCCTCGGCCTGGACGACTTCGAGTTCGAATGCACCCGGCGCCGCGGCCTGGACCTCTCTCAAGAGCACCTTGGCCGATGCCTTGAGGGACGCTGCGGACCTGGCCAGCATGGCCAGGGCTGGAACGGCGTCGAGACGCCCCCTGCGATACAGATCCACCATCGCACCCAGCAGGAAGTAGGTGACCTTGTCCACGCGGAGCGCCCGCAGGAGGGGATTGGCCCTGAACGCGGCGGCCAGATCGGGCGCGACCATCAACAGGCCGGCCTGGCATGCGCCGAACAGCTTGTCGGCGCTGAAACACAGGGCGTCCGGCCCGGCTTTCAGGGCCTCCTGGACCGAAGGTTCGTCCGCGAGTCCGGATTTGGCGGGTGCGGCGACGAGTCCGCTCCCGAGGTCGAACCCCACGGGGAGCCCAGCTTTCTTTCCGAGGGCCACGAGCTCGGCCGGGGACACTTCCTGTGTGAACCCGAGCACGCGGTAGTTGGAGGTGTGCACCTTCAGCAGCAGTCCGGTGTCCGGCCCGATGGCTTCCCGGTAATCGGACAGACGGGTCCTGTTCGTGGTTCCGACTTCTTTCAGCCGCGCGCCTGACGCCTTCATAACCTCGGGCATGCGGAAACCGCCGCCTATTTCCACCAGTTCCCCCCTGCTTAGCAGGCATTCCCTGTCCGCGCTCAGGGTGTTGAGGAGAAGGAGGACGGCGGCCGCGTTGTTGTTGACTACGACGACGCTTCGGTCCGTGCCCAGAAGGTCGCGAATGGAGGATTCGATGCGGTGGTCCCTGTGCCCCCGTCTGTGGGCCTCGAGGTCGATCTCCAGGTCAACGTACCCGCCGAGCACCTTGGGAAGGTCGTGTAGCACCTCCTGTGGCAGGGGCGCTCGTCCGAGGTTCGTGTGAAGGACCACGCCGGTGGCATTGATGACCCTGCGGAGCGCAGGTTTGAAGACCTCTTCCAGCTTCCGGCGCGCCGTATCGAGGACGGTCTTTTCCGCGGGAACCGGCCCGCCGGATCGCCATGCCCGGGTCAGCTCGTCCACGCACTCCCGCATGGCTGCTTTTACTGCTTTCTGTCCATAGGTCTTCTCGAGATCCAGCGCCCCAGGCAGGGCGAGCAGGGTGTCCATTTTCGGGGGATAAGCGCTCATGCCGCCATCCTTCGAACGGCAGCAAAAAAGGCCTCGCTCTGGCGCAAGTCGGCGATGGCCAGGTCCGGGTCCAGGGAACGAAGATTCTCCAGTTCTGTAAACCCCGTTGCGACCGCGGCGCACCGGATGCCGGAAGCCCTGGCAGCCTGAACGTCCCTGGGCGAATCGCCGACGATCCAGGTTTCACTCGGCGGGAAATCCCTGCGGAACCGGCGCCGGCACCTGTCCACCGCTACCGGGACTAGTTGGGACCTCTCGGCGGCGTCGTCGGCGAAGGCGCCCAGCAGAGTCTCCCCGCCGGCATCCATCCTGAACTGGCCCAGCAGGCCGCAGAATCTCAGCTTGATGCGCGCGCCCGCGTGCAGGTTGCCCGTGAGCAGGGCGACGTGATGCCCCCTGCTCGAGGCTTCGTCGAGGATTTCCGGAACGCCGGGACAGAGGCATTCTTCGTGGGGAGGAGGGACGCTCTTTTCGAGGCAGGCGACGTAAGCTTCCAACAGTGCCTTCGTGGCTGCTTCGTCATGCGGGAGCCCCATGCCGGCAAGCGTCCGGGCCGCGATTTCCGTGTCCAGAAGGCCCGCGTAGGGAAAGGGCGCCTTTTCGGGGGCGCGGCCGTAAAGGGAATGCACGGCGTCGTGGAAGGCCCTGTGTCCAAGACCCAGCGGTCGAAGGAGCGTTCCGTCGATGTCGAAGAGAAGCAAGGCCATGACAACCCCCAGGGCCATTCGATTCTACACCACATGGCCGGATCAGTGCACGGCAGAAAAAAGCCCCCCGCCGGAACTCGCGGGCGGCTGAATCTTGGCGGAGTTCGTTGAACGGCAGTCAGAACTTGAGCTGGCGGAATTCCTCCACGGAGGTGCGCCCTTCCTGGACGGCCTGCAGCGCCTGCTGTCTCAGCGGGCGCATGCCGGCTTTGGCAGCCTCTTTCTCGAGGTACTTAGGAGAAGCTCCGCGCGCGAGGGCGCTCCTGAATGAGGCCGAGGGGACAAGGATCTCGAACAGGGCTTCACGGCCCTTGTAGCCTATGCCCGAGCACTTCTCACACCCTTCTCCCAGGTAGGACCTGGTCAGGTATTTGCTCTCCTCCTTGTCGAGGCCCATGAGATGTATCGTGCTTTCCGATAGCTCCGCCTCGACCCTGCAGTGCGGGCAGAGGCGCCTGATGAGCCGTTGGTTCAGGATCAGAAGGAGGTTTTCTGAAAGGTCCGTCATGGAGTAGCCGAGCTTTTCGAGGTGCTTTACGGCGGCGAGCGTCCCGTCCGCCTCGAGGGTCGCGACCAGGAGCATCTGCCCGACGAGCTTGTGCATCTGTCCCACCATGGGCGCGGAGTCCAGCAGATCGGCAAGGATGCACACGTCCGGTTGGATGTTCGAAAGGGCCTTCATGGTCGTTGCCGTGGCTTCGGCGTCCTTGTTCTCGCCGAGGGATATCTGTGAGAGGTTCGGAACGGGGCAGACGCTCTGAGCTTCAATGCTCATGGTCTTCCGCAGGGTGTCCGTAGACAGGGCCTTCATGATGGAATAGAGGGTCGTGGTCGATCCGTGGAACAGCGGGGCGGTGATGAGCACCAGCCCGCGCCGGGTGCCGAGGGCCTCGCGGAGGGCGGCCTGGTCCTCCCCGGTCAGCCCGAGTTGATCGTAGGTCTTGAAGAAGGTGTCCCTGTTGATGATCTTCAGGGAGATGTTCTCGCCGTACTGCGTGGGCAGGCTGTGGGCGACGACGTCGAACCGGTGATCGCCCGACCGCATGACGACCCGGCCCTCGAGGGGCCTGTCCGAAGCGTCCGGGGGCAGGCGCAGGAGGTGCTTGAGTTCAGCTGTCAGCACGTGCCTGTATTCCTTCGGAATCGGCCTGGTCTTGTACAGAAGGCCGTCGATGCGCAGGTGGACGGATATTTCACCTTCTCGCGGTTCCACGTACAGGTCCGAAGCCCCTCGCGCCATCGCCTTGCGGATCAGGTCGGCCGCGAGCTTCGCACCGGCCGCTTCCTGCGTTGCGCCGGGGTTTGTCTGAGCGGCGGCCGCCTCTTCGTGGAAGGAGGACAGGTACTGCTCGATTTCCTCCAAAGGACACTGGACGACGAGGGCCTGACACCCCGTGACGTTCTGAACGAACTCCACGGAGTCGCCGTCCGAGGGATCGGCCATGGCAAGCGTGAGGAGGTCCTTCTTCGTCAGCTTCTCCTTCGAGACGGGCACCACCTTACGCTGGATACATTCGTCTATGCCGACGGTCATGACGAGCATGGGGTCGGGCTGCAGATCGAAAAGGGATGCCCGCGTGACCGATCGCTGGCTCGTGAGGAAGGTGTCGAGGGTGTTCTGGTTGAGCAGCCCCTTGTCGACGAGTATCTCGCCCAGGCGCCCTCCGCTGCGTTCCTGCTCCTTCAGGGCGTCGAGGAGTTGGTCCGACGTGATGACCCGCGCCTTGATCAGAGCCTCTCCCAGCGGTCCCCTGGCCTTGGCGAGCATCTCCCGGTCTCTTACCAGCTGGTCGGGGGCGCCGGTCCAGAACTTCTCGTGGTAGGTCTCCGGGGCTTCACAGAAGCATTGCAGGCAGAAGGGACAAACCTTCGTGGGTTTATTGGGATTGCAGGAACACCAAACGGCTGAGAGGGCGTCGAATTCACCCATGCAATTCCAGCAGGTGATCGCATATTGCTCCACTCTGGCCTCCAATTATCTCGATAAGCATCATAAGCCCTACTCGCGGTGAAAGGCAAGCGGCCGGGGGGACAGGTTCAAGGACGATCATGGGGCCTACGCTCATGTTGACCGCCCGCGTAACCTGTGGATATACTTCCCTGTTACAGCGCCCGGGTATAGTGCGGAACGCACACCGGGACGAGATGATCCCAATGGCCAGAACAGACCTGGCGCCAGGAAATGGCCAGGCCGTTCCCAATTGCAAGCGAGGAGGTAGACCCGTGGCGACATTCAAGAATGTGACCCCGCCGGCGAACGGCACTTCGGTTTCCATGAAGGACGGCGTCCTTCAGGTACCTGATAACCCGATCCTTCCCTTCATCGAGGGTGACGGCACCGGACCGGATATCTGGAGGGCCGCTCGGCGCGTGCTCGATGCGGCCGTGGAAATCGCTTACGGCGGCAGGAAGAAGATCGCCTGGATGGAAGTCTATGCCGGCGAGAAGGCATTCCAGAAGTTTGGTGAATGGCTGCCCGAAGACACCATCGAGGCCTTCAAGGCCTACAAGGTAGGCATCAAGGGTCCCCTCACCACGCCTATCGGCGGTGGTATCCGCTCCCTCAACGTGGCCTTGAGGCAGATCCTCGACCTCTACGTATGCCTGAGGCCCGTCAAGTACTTCAAGGGCGTGCCCAGCCCCGTCCGGAGCCCCGAGAAGGTTGACATGGTCATCTTCAGGGAAAACACCGAGGACATCTATGCGGGCATCGAGTGGAAGGCCTACAGCCCCGAGGTCAAGAAGGTCATCGATTTCCTTCAGAAGGAAATGGGTGTCAAGAAGATCCGCTTCCCCGAATCCTCCGCCATCGGCATCAAACCCGTGTCGGAAGAGGGGAGCAAGCGCCTGTGCCGCGCCGCCATCCAGTACGCCTTGGATCAGAAGCGGCGCAGTGTGAACTTCACCCACAAGGGCAACATCATGAAATTCACCGAGGGCGCCTTCAAGGACTGGGGCTATCGCGTGGCGGCGGAGGAGTTCCGCGACGAGGTCGTCACCCAGCGCGAAACGTGGATTCTGGGCAACAAAGAGGCGAACCCCGACCTTTCGAACGAGGCGAACGCCGCCATGATCGAGCCCGGTCTCCACATGTTCGCTCCGGACAAGAAGGCGGAGATCATCCAGGAAGTGGCCGAGGCCCTCAAGCTCTGGCCCACGCACGGCGACGGCAAGTGGAAGGAGAAACTGCTCATCAAGGACACCATCGCTGACATCACACTGCAGCAGATCCTGACCAGGGCCGACGAGTTCGACGTCATCGCCACCCTCAACCTGAACGGGGACTACATCTCCGACGCGCTGGCCGCCCAGGTGGGAGGTATTGGCATCGCCCCCGGCGGCAACATCAACTACGTCTCGGGCCACGCCATCTTTGAGGCGACACACGGCACGGCGCCCAAGTACGCCAACCTGGACAAAGTGAATCCCGGTTCCGTCATCCTCTCCGGCGAGATGATGTTCCGGTTCCTCGGGTGGAACGAGGCGGCCGATCTGATCGTCGACGGGATCGAGAGGAGCATCACCAACCACACGGTGACGTACGACTTTGCTCGCCTCATGAAGCGCGAAGGCATGGATGTGAAGGAGCTGAAGTGCTCGGAGTTCGGCGATGCAATCATCGAGAACATGAAGCGCGCATGATTCAGAGAGCTTTGAGGGGTGCAGGGGTTCTTCTGCTCCTTGCACCCCTTTCCCTTTTCGCCTATGGGCCGAAGACGGTCCAGCGCATGACGGACGCGAGCCTGCGCCTCGCGCCCGCTGCGCTGCGATCGGCCCTGGTTTCCTACAAGACCGATCTCGACGCGGGCGTATCGGAATCGGTGGAAGGGTACGGGAGCGCCCCCCGCGGCGAAGTGCTGGACGCCCTGCAGAAAGAGGCCGACACCATTCCCGGGCTATTCACCGCCCGTGCTCCCTTCCCGGCGGTTGCCCGTCACTTCGGCCGCGCGGCCGGCTTGATCTTCCTTCTCAACGATCCCATGATGATCGGAGGGGACCCGCGGGCCCTGGACGTCCGTCTTGATTACTACGGGTACATCGAGCGGAAGCTTCCGATCCTTGTGGTCACATTCGACGGTTACGACACGCCCCCTCTGCACGGAGACGTGGAAGCGTACATGAAGCACCGGCTGATGACGGAAAAACGGTATCAGGCGGCCGTTCTCTTCTGTTACTTTCCCCACGGCCGCCGAGTCTCCTCGGAGACGTTCGACGACAGGTCCAACGCCTTTGGCGTGGCGCAGCTCGTCCTGTCTCACGCCGTCTCGGACACGGCGAAGACCTGGCTGTACCTGTGGAAGTCCATGGACGGGGATCTGTCGGCTACCCCCTTCTATCGCCCGAAGGGGAGCGACTGCCTGAAGGGACCTTAGAGGAAGCACGGCGGCCACCGCGGGCCTGAGCTTTCACCCGGAGTAAACCATGAAAACCGTCGAGATCAAGAGAGCCCTCATCTCTGTTTCGCGCAAGGACGGCGTGGCGGACTTCGCGAGATTCCTCTCCGAGAGAGGCGTCGAAATCCTGTCCACGGGCGGAACGGCGAAATTGCTCAAGGAGGAAGGCGTGCCCGTCAGAGATGTGGCGGCCTACACCGAATCCCCCGAAGTGATGGATGGAAGGGTCAAGACCCTCCATCCCCGGATTCACGGCGGCATTCTCGCACGCCGGACGACCGAGCACCTGGCGGACCTGGAGCGGCTGGGAGGTGCGCCCATCGATCTCGTGGTGGTGAATCTCTATCCGTTTGAGCGCGTCGTGGCTTCGCCGGGTTCGAGCATCGCGGACGCCATCGAGAATATAGATATCGGCGGGCCTTCCATGGTGCGCTCGGCGGCCAAGAACTTCGAGTCCGTGGCCGTCGTCGTGGATTCAGGGGACTATCCGGCTCTCATGGGGGAAATCTCGAAGGAGGGGGGCGTGACCCTCGCCACCCGCCTGAAGCTGTGCAAGAAGGCCTTCCAAAGGACGGCCACCTACGACGGCTCCATCGCAAGGCATCTCTCGCGAATCACCGAGGAATCGGACGACCTCGTGAGAAACGGCGGGACATTCCCCGACTTCATGCCCATGTTCTTCGACAAGGTCCAGGACCTTCGCTACGGGGAGAACCCGCAGCAGGAAGCCGCCTTCTACCGGGAAGGAGACCGCTTCCTGGCCGCCATGACCCAGTATCAGGGTAAGGAGCTTTCGTTCAACAACATCATCGACCTTAATGGGGCCTGGGCGCTCGTGTGCGAGCTTCCGCTACCCGCCTGCGCGGTCATCAAGCACACCAATCCCTGCGGCGTCGGTCTCGGCGGCACCTCCGCCGAGGCTTTTGCCCGGGCGAAGATGACGGACCCGCTATCCGCATTTGGGGGTATCGCAGCCTTCAACACGAAGTGCGACGGCGAGGCCGCGCAGGCGCTTTCGGACATGTTTCTGGAGATCGTGGTGGCGCCCGCGTTCGAGCCCAAGGCCCTTGAAATCCTCTCTCGGAAGAAGAACCTGCGCGTGATCGAACTCAGCGACACGGACCCCTTTCCCGGTTGGGATCTCAAGAGGGTTGCGGGCGGTCTCGTCGTCCAGACCCAGGACATGCCGGGCCTCCCGGAGGAGAGAAAAGTCGTCACGAAGAGGGTCCCGACAGACGAGGAAATGAAGGCCATGGAGCTTGCCTGGAAGGTCTGCAAGCACGTCAAGAGCAACGCCATAGTCTTCGGGGAAGCGGACGGCACGGTCGGAGTCGGAGCCGGACAGATGAGCAGGGTGGACGCCGCCAGGCTCGCAAGGATGAAAGCATACAAGGATCCCGCGGGCTGTGTGGCGGCATCCGACGCCTTCTTTCCCTTCCCGGACGGCGTGGAGGAATTGGCCGCTTGCGGCATCACGGCCGTGATACAGCCGGGCGGAAGCATCAGAGACGCCGAGGTGATCGAATCGGCCGACAAGCTCGGCCTGGCCATGGTGTTCTCGGGAGTAAGGCATTTCAAGCATGGGTAGAAGAGTCCTAGTCGGAGTATTCGGTCTCGTCGCACTTTTGACATTCTGGACGCTGGCCGCCCAGCCCGCGGGCGGGAAGGACGCGGCCAGGATCGATGCCCTTCTGAACAAGATGAACAAGGTTCAGAAGGACCTGAAGACGCTTCGGGTCGGTTTCGTCCAGACAAACAACTTCAGCATGCTAAGCAAGCCGCAGGTGCTGAAGGGTTTTCTGATCCTCGAAAAACCGGACACGGCACTCTATACGTATTCATCTCCGTCCCGGCTCTTTTTCCTTGTTAAGGACGGGGATCTTCTTGTGTACGATCCCGCGGCCAAGAAGGTCGTCGTGCAGGACATCCGCAGGCACCAGAACAGAATCATGCGCTACCTGGGCGTGGGCCAACCGTTGAACGAACTGACCAAGCACTTCAAGGTGCTCTGGGTCGGAGAGAAGAACGAAGTGGCCCACATCGAGCTCGTGCCCACGAAGTTCCGGATGAAGCGAAAGGTGGCGGCGCTTCACTTCTGGGTGGACGCGCAGACGGGGATCCCGACGGCATTCGAGGTCGTCGAGTCACAGGGGGATCGGATCCGGTTCGACTTCACGCACTGGGAATCGAACCCGAAGCTCGGGCCCGATGCCTTCAAAGTGCATATTCCGCCAGGCGTCAAGGTGCAGCGTCGCATGCTGGATTTTCAGGAGACATTCAAGCCCTGACGGGGAACGCCTGGGCGCCTGCACGGGACCATAACGCGCTAAGGGGGCCGCAATGCCAGAACAGATCCTTCGCCTTCTCAAGGCGGTTCTGGCTTCGCTCTACATGCTCTTCGAGGGTATTCCCGCCCTAGAGGCGCTCCGTTCGTGGTTCGGCCTTTCGGAGGACCAACGGGGAATCAACGCCGCACCGCTCGTGGTCGTCGCGGGGGCGATCGTTCTCGGGCTGGCCGCATTCCTGGCCTTTCTCTGGTTTATAGGGCGGAGTTCCAGCACCGCCCCACTGCGGGAGGGAAAGAGCACAAAGCCCCGGTAAGAGCCCGTCTCGGCAAGTCGGGGTCCGGATGCGTGGAGGAGGGATTAATGAAACGCGGCAAATTTTTGGCGACCGTTGTCATCCTTCTGGCCTTGATGCTTATGGTCTCGTGCTCGCACCGGCGGCCCAGACACGCCTCAAGTCGCATATCCCGCGGCGAGCGCGTCCAGGAAGGGCTATCCTCCTGGTATGGTAAGAAATTCGACGGAAGACCCACCGCAAGCGGCAAAATATTCAATATGTACGGCCTGTCCGCGGCCCATCGTACCCTGCCTCTTGGCACGAAAGTCAGGGTGACGAATCTCGACAACGACCGAAGCGTCGTCCTGACCATCAACGACCGCGGGCCCTTCGTCAGGGGGCGTATCCTCGATTGCTCCTACGGCGCGGCCAAGGAACTCGGTTTCGTGGGACAGGGGCTGGCGCCCGTCCGGATCGAGGTGCTTTCGGGTGGAGACGAGAAACGACACTACACACCCCCGTCCGGTCAGATCCTGGCGGCCGGAAGCACTCCCGAAAAAGACATTCTCGACGGCTCCTTCACCGTTCAGGTCGGTGCCTTCCACAATCCCAGGAACGCCATCAGGCTTCGCGACAAGCTTCGCGAGGGTTTAGGTGACGCCTACGTCATCCGCTTCCATGATTTCTACCGGGTGCGGGTAGGGCACCTTCCCAGCGAGGACGCGGCGGACGAACTCCTGACGCGATTGAACAAGCTCGAGCTCGACGGCTTCGTCACGCGCAACGATTAGGAATTTGGGAATTGGAATTTGGGAATTGGGATTTGGGATTGAAAGACGGCAGGCGGAATGCCTTCGAAGGCCCGTCCCAAGCCGCTTCTTAAATCCGCAATCCCAAATCCAAAATCCTAAATGTTCTTCTTTCCTTCGGTCGGGCTGTCGGCCGCTGCGTCGAGGAAATTGAGCCACAGCGTGCGGTGCCTGGGGCCGTCGAACTCGAGAAAAAACACTCCCTGCCAACGCCCGACGAGGAGATTGCCCTGTCGTACCGGGACGAGCACGTGGTTGCCGCCGAGCAGAGACTTGATGTGGGCGTCCGCGTTTCCCTCGGCGTGCTTGTAACCCGCGTCCTCCGGAACCATGCGCCCGAACCAGCCAAGGATGTCCTCGGCCACGGTGGGATCGAATTTCTCGTTGACGGCGACGGAGGCGGTCGTGTGCGGGCAGTAGACGAGAACGGCGCCCGTCCCGCCCCACTGGCGGCAAGCCTGTTGAACGTTTCGGGTGATGTCCAGCGCTTCACATCGTTTCTGC
Organism: uncultured Thermoanaerobaculia bacterium; assembly: GCA_964507185.1. Lineage (GTDB taxonomy): Bacteria > Acidobacteriota > UBA4820 > UBA4820 > DSQY01 > CAVRTJ01. Next base: position 1,288 of record CAZDOY010000016.1, on the reverse strand, counting down.
GTAACGACAGCCAGTTCCATTGTATCCCCCCAACTTAAATGAGCATGCAGGACCGGATCGGGTCCTTCCAAGGTTCGTCGCCCGCGACGCATCGGCCCCATCGTCCCGGCTTCCATGAATCCCAACGTTCTGAGCGGCGCGCATCCCTCCTGTCGGAATCCCTGTCTAAAAATAGGGCACCGAAAGACCTTTAATCAAGGGGTTTGAGGGGCCATGGCGCTCTTTTGTGCGGTGTGGCACACTTCATGGCCCTTCCGGTCCGGAGCCGGGGCGGGACGGAAGCGGTTGTCGCCCGCGGGTGAAGTGCCTCCCGCATTGTCACTGCCGGACCTGAAAACTCCACGAGGGACGTCCTGTCGAGCATAATCGACTATACTGACGCCGTGGCGGTTATACTGCCTCGGTCCGGCGGATGCTTTTTCGGGAGGGTCTGAATGGGAGCGGAATCACGGGAGGATCTGGTCTGGTGTGCGGCGGACCCGCACTTCCATGCCGGTGACCCGGCCCTTCCCGTCTTCTTGCGATGGCTGGGTGCTTTCGACTCCAGCGGAACCGCAACGCTCGTCCTGCTCGGAGATCTCTTCCAGGTATGGCTGGGCATGGCCGCGACCGGCACGCCGGAGCAGGATGAAGTCCTCTCGGCGCTCGGCTCGCTCACGGCGAAGGGCCGCAAGGTCGTCTACCTTGCCGGCAACAGGGACTACTTCGTGGAGGGGCCGGCGCTGAAGGCCGGCATGTCGGTTGCCGAAAGCTGGGAGATTCGCACGGGCGGGGCCCTGGTCCACTTCGAACACGGCGACCTCATCAATACGTCCGACCTGAACTACATGCGATGGCGGGAGATTTCCCGTGCTGGTGCCGTCAGGGCCCTCGTCAACGCCCTCCCATTCTCGTGGCAACAGGCGCTCGCACGGCGTCTCGAGGCCGACCTCGCCGGCACGAACGCCGCCTACAAGAGCTACGATCCGGTCCGCGAGCTTGAAGTGTGGGCCGAGCGCCTCAGGCGCCGGGGCGTGGGGCTCGCCGTCCTGGGGCATTTTCACGTGAACAGGACGGTCAGAGCGGCGGGAGTGACGGTCCGTTTCGTCCCGCAGTTCAGGGAAGACGGTCTGCACCTGCGGCTGGACGCATCGGGGCGGGCGAGCCTCCTGGCCTTCAACGGGTCGTGAGCGGGCCTGTCGTTCCCTTCCGGGATTGACGCCCCGGTTCCCTGCCGCGGGCTCAGTCTTCCCCTCGCAGCCGCTTGAGAATATCGGCCGAATTGGTCACGCTGCGCCTGATCCACAGA
>CAZDOY010000015.1:66390-68507 GCA_964507185.1 uncultured Thermoanaerobaculia bacterium | reverse complement strand
TACACCTGACGCTGATCTTCATGCTGTTCGCCTACATGCCGTTCTCAAAGTTCGCCCACGTCATCTACCGGACGGTGGCCATGTCCATGGCTTCCCAATCCGGGGAACACTGAACCAGGAGGGGACCTGAAATGCCGGAACTCGAAGAAGATGCAAAGAAGGAAAAGCTGGTGGTGATCGGAACGCACGGCGGTGAGGACCCCGAACGGGCGAGCCTGCCCTTCGTGGTGGCCAACGCCGCACTGGCCATGGACGTGGCGGCGACCGTCATCCTCCAGTCGACGGCCGTGACGCTCGCGGCTCCGGGATGCTACGAACACGTCTTCGCGCCGGGCCTGCCACCGCTCAAGGACCTCCTGGACTCCTTCCTGGAGCAGGGAGGCAACCTGCTGGTGTGTACGCCCTGCCTCGACGAGAGGAAGATCGACAAGGCAGCGCTGCTCCAGGGGGCCGCACCGGTGAAGGCCGGCCGCGTCGTGGTCGAGATACTCGAAGCGACCAATGCGATCACCTACTAGAGTTCGTCCGCGCCGGGCGGCCGGGCCGGTCCGCCCACGGAGGTAGCCATGTCCGTAATAGCCATTTCGAGAGGAAGCCTGACGGCGGCGACGCACCTCGCCGACGAGCTGGGCAAGAGACTGGGCAGCCGGGTGATCAGCCGCGAGGAGGTCATCGATGCGGCGGAACGCTACGGCATAGACCAGACCGGCATCAGCCGGGAGAACATCATCGGAGAGTTCCCGCCCGGTTTCTGGGAGCGCTACGCCGACGCGAGGCACCACTACCTCGTCTGTTTCCGCGCGGCGCTTCTGGACTTCGCCGTCAAGGAGCCCATCATCTACCACGGCAACCTCGCCCACGTCCTTTTGAACGACGTGCCCTTCACGTTCCGAGTAAGGGTCAACGCCCCGGAAGAAAACCGGGTGCGAATGCTGATGGAAGAGCGGGGCTACACCCGCGAGCGAGCCGCCGCCGAGGTCCGGGAGATGGACCGGCGGCGCCGGCGCTGGGTCGCGTTCCTCTACGACGCGGACTTCGGCAACACGGTCCCCTTCGACCTGGTGCTGAACATGCGGCTGATCACCATCGCCGACGCAGTGGACCTGGTCTCGGCCGAGATTCAGAAGCAGGCCTTCCAGAGGACGGAGGAAACGGTCAAAACGCTGTTCGACCTCCGCCTCGGCGCCGTAGCAGAGGCGCAGCTCCTGCACTGCCATGTGACCTACGGGCTCGGCTTGGAGGTGCACGGGGACTCGGTCACCGGCAGGGTGACGGTCCACAGGGGGCCGTCGGGCTCGGACGACGACACGGTCGACGCCGAAATCCGCGAAGCCCTCGAGGGGCTGGACGCCGTGAAGGAAGTGGACGTTCAGGTGAAGAGCAACTGATGCGCAAACGCCGGGCGAGGAGGGCGCGTTCCGCCGAAGATGCGGCGGTTCTCATCTCCCGCGGCCCGGCTGGACGTCCGGATGCCGCGAACCTGAAGGCTCCCTGTACAGGGCGTCTGACCGCGGCCCCGGGCCATAGGAAGGCACCATGACGGATCAAATCGAAGAGAACCCGCAGCAGGAAGAAGATGAACTGGACATCGTGGAGGAAGAGAGCGAGAAGATGACCCTCCTGGTGTTCTCGAGCGATCTGGACAAGGTCCTGGGCGCGTTCGTCGTGGCCACGGGCGCGGCGCTGATGGACATCGAAGTAACGATGTTCTTCGCCTTCTGGGGACTGAACGTCCTCCGGAAGAAGGGCGCAAAGACCACGGGGAAATCCTTCGTGCACCGTATGATGGGACGGATGCTCCCCAAGGGCCCCGACGAGCTTAAGCTCTCCAACATGAACATGATGGGACTGGGCACCAGGATGATGAAGGGCATCATGAAGAAGCAGAAGGTCATGGACCTCCCCTCCCTCATGAAGCTCGCCCAGGACCTGGACATCAAGTTCGTGGCCTGCGAGATGTCCATGAACGTCATGGGGATGAAGAAGGAAGAACTGCTGGACGGCGTCCAGCTGGCCGGCGTCGCCACCGCCGTGGCCAAGGCGTCCGAGTCCAAGACGACGCTTTTCATCAGCTGACCGCGGGCCTGAAAGAAAGAGGGCATTTCACGGTGAGACAG
>CAZDOY010000015.1:17417-66290 GCA_964507185.1 uncultured Thermoanaerobaculia bacterium | reverse complement strand
TTTTCATCAGCTGACCGCGGGCCTGAAAGAAAGAGGGCATTTCACGGTGAGACAGCGAGGCGATGAGAAAAGTCGGCTATGGGGCTTGTAGAGTGGACCCGAGGGCCACGATCCCGAGGGTCCACCGAACACCTTTGCCGCCACCGAGAAAAAGGCGGCCGCCATGGGCGGCCGCCTTTCGGCGCTTCACGATAGTAAGACCGCACTCTCAGCCCTGGGCCTTGAGCTCCTTGACGGCCTGAGTCAGCAGAGGCACGACCTCGAAGAGGTCGCCCACGATGCCGTAGTTGGCGACCTTGAAGATCGGCGCTTCGGGGTCCTTGTTGACGGCCACGATCACCTTGGAGCTGGACATGCCCGCCAAATGCTGGATGGCGCCCGAGATGCCGCACGCGATGTAGAGGGACGGGCTCACGACCTTGCCGGTCTGCCCAACCTGGTGCGCGTGATCGATCCATCCCGCGTCCACGGCAGCGCGCGAGGCCCCCACGGCGGCGCCGAGAAGCCCCGCGAGTTCTTCCAGGATCTTGTAGTTCTCGGGGCCCTTCATGCCGCGACCGCCCGAGATGATGACGTCCGCTTCGGCCACGTCGAGCATGCCGCCTTCAGCAGCGAGGATCTGTTCGACGACGGCCTTCACGTCGCCCGAGGTCACGCCGTGTTCGAGGGGCACGACTTCGGGGGTCTTGGCCGCGTCCCCCACCGGGAACACGTTGGGCCGCAACGTCACGCCGAAGGGCTTGCCCGCCTTGGGCGTCAGGGTCGCAAAGGCCTTGCCCGAAAAGATAGGCCGGGTGAAGACGACGGCGCCGCCCTCGACGGTGTAGCCGGTGACGTCGGAAAGGAGCCCCATGTCGAGCCTTCCGGTAACCCTGGGCGCGAGATCCTTGCCCATCGCCGTTGCGGACATAAGAAGCACGTCGGCCCCAAAGGCGCCGAATGCCTTGGCGACGGCCAGGCCGTAGGCGTCGCTGCTGTACTGTTCGAAGATGCCGTCGTCGCCGACGAAGACCTTTTCGGCCCCGACCTTGCCCAGTTCCTCAGCGAGCGAGCCAATGGACTGTCCCAGGACCACCGCCGCCGCCGAGCCGCCTGTCTGGTCGGCGATGGCGCGGCCGGCCGACATGGCTTCGAGGGAGGCTTTCTTGAGTTTTCCGCTGCGCTGTTCCGCAAATACCAGAACGTTCATTTTCGACCTCCCTTGTCAGATAACCTTGGCCTCTTCGTGAAGAAGCTGGACGAGTTCCTTCACCTGGTCCGGGATTTCTCCCGACAGGACCCTGCCGGCCGGTCTCGGAGGCGGAAGCTCGTATTTCTTGAGCTCGAAGGCCGCCGCGCCCGCCCCCACCGAGGAGCCGTCCAGACCGAGGTCGGCGGCGGAATAGGTGGTCACTTCCTTCTTCTTGGCCTGCATGATTCCCTTCAGGGAAGGATAGCGGGGTTCGTTCAATCCCTTCTGGCAGGTGAAGACGGCAGGAAGGGACGTCTTTACGACCTCGGCGCCCCCTTCGATTTCTCGCGTGCACTTTGCGTTGGTTCCATCCAGTTCGAGTTTTGTCACCACCGTGACGGCAGGGATATCCAGGAACTGTGCAAGCAGGGAGCCCACCTGCTGGTTGTCCTCACCTACGCCGTGTTTACCGGCGAGGACCAGGTCGAAGGACTGCTTCTTTGCGGCGGCGGCGAGTGTCTTCGCGGTGGCCATGGCATCGTTTCCCTCGAAGGCGGCGTCCGAGATGAGAACGGACTTGTCGGCACCCATGGCCAGCGCCTGTCGGAGGGTCTTCGTGGCATCATCACCGCCGACGGTGAGTACGGTTACTTCACCTCCGAGCTTCTCTTTCAGCTGCAGCGCCTCTTCCACTGCGTACTCGTCGTAAGGGTTCATGACGAAGTTCGCTTCAGAGAGGTCGAGGTGCAAACCGTCCGGAGCGATCTTGACACGTGTCTCCGTGTCCGGGACGTGTTTAACGCACACCAAAATGTTCATCAGCACCTCCTAAATGGATTCTGTTGAACGCGCCATCCCCCGATGAGTCGTGCTAGTGATTACTCGCTTGCTCATCGTAGCGCCCTTATAACTAGAGCATATCATTGGTCCCATGCCCGTGACAAGTCCCTTATCTAATACCCATACCCGCCCTGATCACCGGGCGGTTTCAGGGCAGCGGCATCAACCCTTGTAACAACGCCCAAACTCCGATCATTCACGGAGAAACCGGGGCGCCATCCGAGGCACCGGAAGGGGGGATAGCAGGCTTTCACGGGCCGCGTAGGTGTTATTCCGTGAACTTCGAAAGTACCAGGCAGGCGTTCGTGCCGCCGAAGCCGAAGGAGTTGGACAGGGCGTGCCGGATGGCCATGGGCCTGGCTTCGTTGGGGACGTAGTCCAGGTCGCAGGCCGGGTCCGGAGTGCGCAGGTTGATCGTGGGCGGTGCGATTCCGTCCCTCATGGCCTGGATGGTGAGAACAGCCTCGAGGCCGCCGGCAGCACCGAGCAGGTGCCCCGTCATGCTCTTCGTCGAAGAGACGGCTATTTGGGAGGCACAATCCCCGAAACAGCGCTTCACGGCGAGCGTCTCCACCGTATCCCCCGCCGGGGTGGAGGTACCGTGCGCATTGATGTACTGGACGTCGGACGGCGACAGTTCCGCATCCTCAAGGGCATTGATCATGGCCCGCATCGGCCCGTCGCCGTCTTCCGACGGGGCGCTCACGTGGAAGGCGTCTCCGCTCATGCCGTAGCCCGTGAGTTCGCACATGATCCGGGCGCCCCTGGCTCGCGCGTGCTCCAGGGATTCCAGGATGAGAACGCCGGCGCCTTCGCCCATGACGAAACCGTCCCTGTCCGCGTCGTAGGGACGGGACGCGGTCTCGGGTTCGTCGTTGCGGGTGGAAAGAGCCCGCATGGCCGCGAAGCCGGCGATGGACAGAGGTGTGACGGCCGCCTCCGTTCCGCCCGATATCATCACGTCCGCGTCGCCCCGCTGAATGTATCGCATGGATTCACCGATGGCGTGGGAAGCCGTAGCGCAGGCCGTAACCGTGGAGATGTTCGGTCCCTTCGCGCCGTGGCGGATGGATATCTGCCCGCTCGCCATGTTGATGATGATACCGGGAATGAAGAAGGGGCTGACGCGTCCCCAGCCCCTCTCCATGAGTATCTTGTGCTGTTCTTCGATGGTGCTCAGCCCGCCTATGCCGCTGCCGACGGCCACGCCCACTCTTTCGGCGTTCGAGGGCGAGATTTCCAGGCCGCTCATGCCCAGGGCTTCCTGCGTGGCCGCCAGGGCGAACTGGATGAAGCGGTCGATCTTCCGCGCGTCCTTTTTGTCCATGTAGTTGAGCGGGTCGAAGTCCGGAACCTGGCCCGCAATACGAACGGGATACGAGGAGACGTCAAACCGCTCGATCGGACCAATGCCGCTCTCGCCCCTGAGGATACGCTTCCACGTACCTTCCGCCGTAAGGGAGAGGGGCGACAACACTCCGTACCCAGTTACGACCACTCGGCGCTTCACGGGTGGCTCCACCTACTTTTCTACGTGGGCTTTGATGTAGTCGATAGCGGCTTGTACGGTCTGGATCTTCTCGGCCTCTTCATCGGAAATCTCGATCCCGAACTCCTCTTCCAAGGCCATTATCAGTTCTACGGTGTCCAGGGAATCCGCTCCCAGGTCATTGATGAAGGACGCCTCGGGCTTCACTTCTGATTCGTCTACGCTCAATTGGTCGGCGATGATGCTTATCACCTTTTGTTCAACGTTCATCGGCATGATCCTCCATAGCACGAGTGGGGAATTCTACCTTTAAATGGAGGGAAATGCAAGAGGGCGCCCCACTTGCGCCCGGCGGAGCGTCGGGGCAAACTATATGAGAACAGCCCACGGATTAGAAATACAGGAGGGCTCCGATGGGATACAGGGCGGCGGTTGTCGAGGACGAGAAGGATATCCGGGAAACGTTGTGCTACTCGCTGGAACGGGAGGGCTACGAGGTCAACGGATTCGGCGACGGAGCCACGGCCCTGCTGGCCTTCAGGGACCGCGTCCCCGATGTCGTCATCATCGACTGGATGCTCCCGGGCATGTCGGGCATCGACCTGTGCCGCATCCTTCGGGGAGACCAGCGCTTCAACCGCACGGGCCTGCTCATGCTCACGGCACGCGGCACGGAGATGGACGTGGTTGCGGGGCTCGGCTCCGGCGCTGACGACTACGTGATCAAACCATTTCGGACGCGGGAACTCCTGGCCCGCGTCAAGGCCGTACTCAGGCGATACACGGCGGAGCCGGATTCTTCGAACATGAGACGGGTGGGGGATATCTGGCTCGATACCGCCACCTACAGGTCGGGTTCGGGCGATACGACTTTCGACCTCACGCCCACGGAATTCAAGATTCTCGAGCTTCTGGTCCGGCATCCAGGGAGGGTCTATTCCAGGGGGCAGATTCTCAACAACCTCTGGCCCGATGACAAGGCGGTCGAGGACAGGGCGGTGGACGTTCACATCGCCAGGTTACGCGACAAGATGGGCACGGAAAGCGGTCGGGTGGAAACCGTACGGGGCGTCGGCTACAGGCTGAGGGCCGAATAATGCGGTACTTCAGACGCTACCTGGTGCTCATCATTGCCGTGATCCTCCTCTTTCTGTGGCCGGGCGGCGTGGAGGGGCCCGCTGCGTGGCTGGTCCGGATTCTCGCCGTGGTGGCGGCCGCCGCCATAGCCACGAGATGGGCGGTAGCCCCCTGGAAGGAGTTCGAAGTCGCCGCATCGAGGGTCCAGGAGGGCGATTTCGCAGCAAGGCTCGACGACATCTCCCCCGGAGACCTTGCATTGCCCTCGAGGACCTTCAACACGATGGCCCAGAACCTCTTCATATCCCTCGAACTGGCACACCAGAGAGAGCAGCGTTTGATGGCGGTCCTCGCCGCCACGGACCGCGCGATCCTCGTGCTCGACCGCGACGGCGATGTCGTGCTGACGAGCCCTGTCACTTTCGCGCTGTTCCCCAGGTTCAGCGAGAAGGGCGGAGTGCCGAGTCTGGCTCTACCCGGGTTGGGACAACTGATAGAGGACGCTACACAGAACCGGGAGACCCGGCGAAAGAAGTTTGAGGAGGGCGAGAGAGGACGCGGGCGCGTGTTCGTTGCCCAGGTCACGCCGCTCCAGAACGAAGGGGCCGTCATCTACCTCAGGGACATAACACAGGAAGCCCACTTGGAGAGAATGAAGGCGGACCTCGTGGCCAACGTCTCGCACGAGTTGCGCACCCCTCTCACCGCCTTGACCTCCCTCAGCGAAACGCTCGCCGACGACGCCCTCCCGCCTGACCGCCGCGCCTACTTCTCCCAACGGCTCGAACACCAGATAACGAGAATGAAAGCGTTGGTGGACGATCTGCTCTCCCTCTCCCGCCTGGAAGCCGAAGAAATGGCGCCAAAATCTGAGAGGGTTGCGCTTTCAGCGTTCTGCCAGGACCTCGTCAAGAGCCTCCAGCCGCTCGCCGAATCCGCATCGGTCACGCTTCATGTGGAGTGTTCGGGGGAGGCCTCGGTCCTGACCGACCGAAGTCTGCTCGAGATGGCCGTCCGGAACCTCGTAGACAACGGGATCCGGTACAACAGACCCGGTGGCCGGGTCCGGCTCAGGTGCATCCAGGAAGACCGCTCCATAAACATCCTGGTGGAAGACACGGGCGAGGGCATTCCCAACCAGCACCTCACGCGCATCTTCGAACGTTTCTACAGAGTCGATCCGCACCGGTCGAGGGAACGCGGAGGCACGGGCCTCGGTCTCGCCATCGTAAAGCACGCCGTCAATAAACTGGGCGGTGAGGTAGACGTGCAAAGCACCGTCGGCAAGGGTACTACTTTCACCGTCAAGATCACGAGGGAACAGGACGGATCCGAAGAAACCGCCGGGGCCGCTCCTTTTGCCGGCGCTGCACATTGACGCAGGGACGTGTACCGGTCGTTTGCCCGGCCGGCATCCGGCGGAAAGGATTACTCTCGTGAGTTCAAGAAGGCCGGGATGGAAAGACAGCCTCAGGGGTATCTGGGGCGAGCACGGCGCATGGGCCGTCGTTCTGTCATGTTACGCTGCGGGGCTCATAGTCGTCTGGCCGCCGAAGATTGCGTCCCTTCTGCTGTTGCCCGCCATAGTCCTTCTGACCGGCGGCAAGGGACTGGCGCAAGAGGTCCGAAGAACGGGCAGGGGCTGGACCTGGCTGGTGCTGTTCGGCCTGATGGGCGGCGTCTGCGCCCTCCCCACCGCGCTGGCCGCGCCATGGGGATTCCTCGCTGCGGCCTGCCTTTCCCTGCCGTTCCTGGGCGTCTACTTCCTGATGGCCGGCTCACCGAGACTGACCCGTTCGCTCGTCGTCGAATTGTACGGGACCGCCCTTCTCGGCACCGTTTCGGGCCTGGCATATCTCGGCACGCGCCCGGCGTCACTGCGAGAGGCGGCCCTGACATGGCCTCTCTTCACCTGCCTCTTTCTGCCCGGCGTTCTGCGCGCGCGCCTTCCCAAAGCACCGAGCCCCTTGCTGCGCTCTGCCTGCATCGTGCTCGCGGCAGCAGGAGCCGGCCTCATAGCCTGCTACTGTCTCATCGGCCGGCTCGCTCCGTGGGGCGCATTCGCCGGACTCGTTCTCCTCGAGGATATCCGGGGGGCGCTGGTGATTCCCCGCTGGACCACAAGGCGGCTGGGGATGATCCTGACGTTCAAGAACGCTTTTGCCTGCCTTGTCCTGGCCGCCTCCTGGCTGGCGGCATGAAGCGGCTCTGAATCCGTTGATGACGCGAATGATGGACGCGACCCGTCTCCTCCGGGGGACTTTGACAGCAGGAAGGTGACCCGATGCCCAAAGAAGAGGCAAGAACACCCGACGATCCGGCAACCTGTATGCTCTGCGGAAACGAGGAAGACAAGATCCCGCTCATCCCCCTGCGCTACCAGGGCGGAGAGGCCTTCATCTGCCCGCGCTGCCTTCCGCGTCTGATCCACCCGGAGCGCCAACACCAGAACTGATGGCCCCGGGCCCTTTTTCTTTTTCTCGAAGGTGGCTAGAATGGCAGAAACGGAGGGCACTCATGGACCAGAAATTCATCGACCTTCTCCACGACGCGCAGGAGATAGCGGTGGTAGGTATTTCGGACAAACCCGAGCGGGACAGTCACGCCGTCGCCGCGTTCCTGCAGGGCCTCGGGTACCGCATCGTTCCGATCAACCCCAGGCTGATGGAGGTTCTGGGCGAGACCTGCTACCCGACCCTGGCGGCCTACGGCAAGCCCGTGGACATCGTTGACATATTCAGGAAGCCTGAAGCCGTCCCCCCCATCGTGGACGAGGCCATTTCGACCGGCGCGAAAGCCGTCTGGATGCAGGAGGGCGTCAGTCACATCGAAGCGGCCCGGAAGGCACTGAAGGCCGGATTGCTAGTCGTTCAGGACCAGTGCATCAAGAAAGTCCTGGCGTCCCTCGGTGGCCGGCCATGAACCGCGGGAGAGCGCTTGCCCTCCTGACGGGCCTGCTTCTGGGCATGGCCCTGCTGGCCTCCGTGCCCGTTCACACGCTCGAGGCCAAGGGCAGCCACGGCTGGATCCGCTTCAAAGGCACGGGCAAAGTTGTCATATCGGGGCGGGGCACCTTCATCGTAAAAAACAGGTCCAACCTCATGCTCACGTTTCATGCGACCTGGGGCGAGAGACAGACCTTTGCCGACAGCGTTCGGTACACCCATTTCAAGGGGAGTGTGGAGTCGGCGGGGCCTGCCGGCATTCTCGAGATGCGGGGATGGGACCTGGCCCTTTCGGTGAAGGGAAGAGGCAAGGCCTGGTTTCGCGGAGAGGGCACCTACAGCCTGGACGGAGCGCCGCCCAAGAAGTGGATCAACGACCCCTCCAAATGGGTAAAGGTTAAGTTCAAGCACTAGAGTGACGGTTTCGGTGTCGCTCGGCCTGAATTCTTACATTCAGGTGGGCACCGTGCCCGATCTCCAAGAGGATCGGGCACACCGTGGGAGGTCCGGGGAATCATGGACAAACACCCGGTGATGGGCGAACTGCTCCTGATGGAGGGGCTGCTGACAAAGGACCAGTTGTCCGCGGCTCTCGAGGCACAGCGCCACGAGGGCGGCCGGCTCGGGTACCACCTCATCCGCCTCGGCTTCGTCAATGTCCAGCGGCTCAGCCAGTTTCTGCGCGAATCCATGGGACTCATCCCCTACGACTTGACCCAGTGGATAAGCGATCCCACCGTCACCGAGATCCTCCCGGCCAACATCGCGCAGTTTTACCAGGTCGTTCCGGTTGAAAAAAAGGCAAACGTCCTGACCGTGGCCATCGCCGATCTGGACAACCCCAGCCTCGTACCCGCGCTCGAAGAACTCACCGGCCTGACCATCGATCCACTGGTGTGTCCGAGAGAAACGGTCATCCGCGCCCTCGAACACTTCTATGGCGTATCCAAGGATCCCGGCGTCGTGCGCAACTTGTCCGGCGACCACCTCTTTGTGCTCATGTCCTCCCCCAAACGTATCCGGCCGCTCCACTGGTCCACGCTGAAACCGGATTCATCGGCCACGGACTGGTTGAGGACGTCACTGGCAGAGGCGATCCGGTCGGGCTGCCGAACCCTGTATATCAAACCGGGGGAAACCAGCCTGAAAATCGCCTTCAAGGGCGCCGAACGAGTGGAAGACCGCTTCGCCCTGCATCCCAAGAAGAGGGAGGAGATGGATGCCCTGCTCCGCGAGCTCGCCCGAATAAGGGATACGAGTCACGGCGCCCGGCTTGAGGGCCGCGTGCGCCTCCAGGTGGATTCCCGGTTCCTTACGGCGCACGTCAAGGGACTGGCCACCCTGCAGGGTACGCGCTATACCCTTACGCTCTACGACGAAAGATATTTCCTGCGCGACTGGGAGAAACTCTCGAGCCAGTTGAATGATATGGAAAGGGCCAACCTCGGGGAGGCGCTCCGCGGCGGGTCCGGGCTGGTCCTTCTGTGCGGCGCCCCCAGCAGTGGATTGAACCAGGTCTTCTACGCCCTGATGGCCAGCCTGAAAGAGAACTTCCAGCCCGCCGTCTCGCTGGAGGAATATGCGCTCCTGTCTCTGGACGGCGTCGCACAGCTGGAGGTCTCCCGCCAGGAGGATTCCACGTGGCCGGAACTCATGGCCATGGCATTGAAGCAGGAACCGAATCTGTTCGCCTGTTTCCCCATCAAGGAGAGAACGTCCATGGAACTCGCATTCCTGGCAGCCGCCCACACGCGGGTGATGGGCGTTCTTCATCAGCCCAACGCTACGGCGGCCCTGCGGTGGCTGTACAGAAACCAGTTCCGCTCTCCCATGCGGGCCGGCGTCCTGAAGGGCATCCTCACGGTGGCGTCCGTCCCGGAATTATGTCCCGATTGCCGACTGCCCCTCGACGTCGCCGGGCGCGAGGGACGGACCTATTCGCTGTACACCCGCCAGGGTTGCGAGAATTGTCTGACCTGGGAAAGCCTCCCCACACAAGAGATACTCGAATGGTTCCGGATCGACGCTCCCACGCGCGCGGCCCTCGAAAAGGAAATGGAAAAACAAGATGTACACAGGCTTCTTGTGAACCAGGGCGGCGTACCGCTCGAGGAACGGGTTCTGCAACGGTGCCGGGAGGGCCGCGTGGACGGTCAGGAGGCCCAGGGCTACCTTCCGTGACCAGAGAAAAACAGACTTGACAGCTATCGCGAAAAGGCATTATAGTTCAGCTTAAACCAGGGAGGATGGAGAATGACCAAGACTGAATTAATAAGGAAACTTGCGGACGTTACCGGCCTGCCTCAAAAAGATGTGCGTGCCGTCCTCGAGGCGCTCACGGACTCGAAACCTGGTAGGGGTATAGTTGCGGCGAGCTTGAAACAGGGACAGAAAGTGATCATTTCGGGATTCGGAACCTTTTATGTGCGAGAGCGCAAATCCAGGCAGGCAAGAAATCCAAAGACGGGCGGAAAGGTCAAGGTGCCCAAGCGCCAGTATCCGGCCTTTAAGCCCTCGAAGACCCTCAAGGATTCACTGAAGAAGTAGAATAAGCGTTTCCGGTGTATGCAAATGGCGGGGCAATTGCCCCGCCATTTGCATGCATACCACTCGCAGGCACTTTTTCTCCCCACAACGAAGCTGTCGCCGCCCTGACCTGCGCACCCGGCCCGCAAGGCCCGGATCTCCATTTGCCGGCGATCCGGCGGCGGGCCCGCACGTTTTGCATTGGGGCATTTCGCTCTGCTATACTCAGCTGTCGAGGAGCCTGCCATGACCGTACTGAAAACGTCGATTACAGAGAGCGTCAGGAAGAGCCTCGAGTACAAGAAGAACAGGGACAACCTCAAGAGCCTGGTTCGCCAGACCCTGGACCATGCGGAGATTTTGAGGAAGGGCGGGGGCGAGAAGGCCATCCAGAAACAACACGCGAAGGGACGCCTCACCGCCCGAGAACGTCTCCGGGGCATCCTCGATGAGGGCACGCCCTTTCATGAACTCGGGCTCTTCGCCGCGTACGGCATGTATGAGGAATGGGGAGGCGCCCCGGCCGGCGGGGTGATCACCGGTACAGGCTCCATCTGCGGAAGGCTGTTCATGGTCATCGCTAACGACGCCACGGTCAAGGCCGGAGCGTTCTTTCCGATTACGGCCAAAAAGGTCATCCGGGCCCAGACGATAGCGCTCGAGAACCATATTCCAGTCCTCTACCTCGTCGACTCGGCAGGAGTCTTTCTCCCCCTGCAGGACGAGATTTTTCCCGACCAGGACGACTTCGGTCGCGTCTTCTACCTGAACGCCAGGCTGTCTGCGCTCGGCGTACCGCAGATCGCGGCCATCATGGGATCGTGCGTGGCCGGCGGAGCCTACCTCCCCGTCATGTGCGACAAGCTGCTCATGACCGACGGGTCGGGCCTCTACCTCGCGGGCCCCGCCCTGGTCAAGGCTGCCATCGGCCAGACCATATCCTCCGAAGACCTGGGGGGTGCCGGTGTTCACGCGTCCATCTCCGGCACGGTCGACTACCACGAGAAGGATGACGAATCCTGCATGACACGAATCCGTGAGATCGTCTCCCGTATGGGCTCCTCTGATGCGCCGCCTTTTTCCCGCGTGGAACCCGAGGATCCCCTCTATCCGGCGGACGACATCTACGGGATCTTCCCCGGCAATCCCCTTGGTCAGTACGATGTCAGAGAAATCATCGCCCGGATCGCCGACGGAAGCGAGTTCACGGAGTACCGCCCCGAGTACGGCCGCACCATACTGTGCGGCAACGCGCGTATAGGCGGATGGGCCGTGGGCATCGTCGCCAACCAGAAGATTCACATCCGCGAGAAGGGAAAACCCCTCGAAATCGGCGGGGTCATCTACGTGGAGAGCGCCAATAAGGCGGCTCGCTTCATCATGGATTGCCACCAGCAGCGCATGCCGATCATCTTCATGCACGACGTGAACGGCTTCATGGTCGGCAAGGACTCGGAATACGCCGGTATCATCCGGGCAGGCGCCAAGATGGTCAACGCGGTCTCCAACGTGGGCGTTCCAAAGATAACGGTAATCCTCGGCGGTTCTTACGGAGCCGGCCATTACGCCATGTGCGGGAAAGCGTATGCACCGAGGTTCCTCTTCGCATGGCCGAGCGCCAGGTACTCGGTGATGGGCGGCGACCAGGCGGCCAACACCCTGCTCGATATCCGCCTCGCCCAACTCAAGAAGTCGGGCAAAACGATCACCGAGGAAGAAAAGCAGGCCGCCCTCGACGAGATCCGCTCCCGGTATACGGCGGCCGTGGATCCGAAGTACGGCGCCGCAAGGCTATGGATCGACGCAATCATAGACCCCGTGGAGACGCGCGCCTACCTGATCCGCGCTCTGGACGCGGCTGCGCACAACGCAGACATACCGGCC
The DNA here is from genome assembly GCA_964507185.1 of uncultured Thermoanaerobaculia bacterium. Taxonomy (GTDB): domain Bacteria; phylum Acidobacteriota; class UBA4820; order UBA4820; family DSQY01; genus CAVRTJ01. The sequence goes on along the minus strand of CAZDOY010000015.1, from coordinate 54,358 downwards.
TTGCAGGTCGGGGTTTTTCAAACGTGACCGAGCGTAGAGGAGGCGACATGGCGGATCCCGTGCTTCTCTCATACCCGCGTCTTTCCGTCGCCCTCCTGACGCTGAACCGCCCCGACGTACGCAACGCCCTCGATGCGGAACTCGTGACGCGTCTCGGCGATGCCATGACCGGGCTTTCCGAAAATCCGAAAATCCGCTCTGTGGTCATCACAGGAAGCGGAAGCGCCTTTTGCGCGGGTGCGGACCTGGCGACCCTGGAGTCCCTGCAGACTGCGTCGCTCCTTGAAAACGACGAAGATTGCGGCCGTCTTAAGAATTTCTACCGCACCCTCGCGACCTTTCCGAAACCGGTCATCGGAGCCGTAAACGGCCCGGCCCTTGCGGGCGGCTGCGGGCTGGCTTCCCTTTGCGACGTTCTCATAGCCGCACCCGGGGCATCCTTCGGCTACCCCGAAGTTCGCATCGGCTTCGTGGCAGCCATGGTTCTCGTCTTCCTCGCAAGACAGCTGGGGGAACGACTCGCCAGGGAACTGCTCCTCACGGGCCGCCTCTTCGACGCAGAGGAGGCCCGCAGCATCGGACTCGTTAACAGGGTCGTCCCCGCCGAATCACTGATCGACGAAGCCGTCGCTTTTGCGGAGAAAATCGCGACAGGCGCTCCGGCCTCTCTTTCCCTGACCAAGGAATTGCTCTGGCACACGTCGGGCATGCCGATAGAATCCGCCCTGGACCTTGCCGCCCGGACCAACGTCTTCGCCAGACAGAATCCCGAAATGCACGAGGGCCTGGCGGCCTTTCTGGAAAAGAGGAAGCCCAAGTGGTGAGCACGAACGCCCAGCAGGCAAATCTCTCACGCCACCAGCTCTTCATCAGGTGGCTCGACGGGATGAGGCAGAACTGGCTGGCCGACTGGGTCGAGGCCATCCGGTTCGAAATCCCCGCATACTCCGGTATGGAACCGGACGAGATCTTCGTGCCCGTGGACCGTCACGCCGAGGCGCTGAGGCATTACTGGGACATGGGCCTGCAGAATCTCCTTTTCGATTTCTACCAGGACCTGGCCCGAAAGAGGCTGGCGGAAAACGTGAGGCTTGCGGATATCGCGCGCGCCGTGGCGGTCGGCGAGAGGCTATTGCTCGAACGTCTCCAGAAGTCGAGCCTTCCCGGCAAGGAAGGCTATCAGGAACTGATCGCAGAAACGTTCCGCGACGGATCCTACCTCCTCCTGGAATGTTACCAGACGGCCACCGAGGAGATGGCCAGCGAGGCGCGCGCCCGCATCGAAGCCACCCGCGCCGATGCAAAGAAGACCCTCGAACAATGGGGCCTGCTCAACCAGATACTCTCCGGTATGGACGTGGGGATAGTGCTCTACGATGAGAATTTGAACGTGGTCTGGCTCAACCAGAACGTCCCGAGAGAGTTGTTGAGGGTCCGCCCCGAACTGGCCGTCGGCCGGAACTGCCAGGAAGTCCTCACCCACGAGGAAGCCGAATGCTCGCGCTGCGCGGTCTTTCACGTATTGAAGGGCGCGACGCCCATGCGCCAGCTAGTCCAGGCAGGCAAAGGTAAATCCGCCAGAGACTACCTTAGAATCACCCGTCCCATCTCGGGGGGAAACCTCGAAGGGCCTCACGCCATGGAGATTTACCTGGACATCTCGGCCCAGTTGGAGGCGCAGAGGTCTCTGGCCCGCACTCAGGAGTTTGTACGAAACATCCTCAACTCATCCGTGAGCGGGATCATCTCCACGGACATGCGGGGACGCATCACCCTCTTCAACCGGACGGCCGAGAAGATCTTCGGCTTCACGGAAAGCGAAATGCTCGGGCGGAGGGTGGCCGACTTCTACGAGCGCGGCGTACACGAGGCCAGGAGCGTCATGAGGCGCCTCCTGAGCGAAGAGGTCATCACCGATTACGCGACGAACTTCCAGGGCAAGCCGGGGGACTATATCCCCTTGAAAGTGACCTTCTCACTCCTCCACGATGAGGAGGGCACGCTGCTCGGGACCATGTGTTTCTGCCAGGATATGCGGGCGGAGGAAGCGCTCAAGAAAGAGGTAGCGGACAAGGACCAGTACCTGTTCGCCATACTCCAGGCTTCCATGGACGGCTTGGTGACGCTGGACGCGAAGGGCAGGATCGCATCATGGAATAGGGGCGCCGGAGTCCTTTTCGGGGTGGAGGCACGCTTTGCCCTCGGCCGTCCGATCGACGAGTTTCTGCCGCCCGCCGCTATCCGGGAAATGCCTTCCTCCGCAGGACGCCCCCAGGGGACACAGCATTTCGAGGCGCGGATTCCCAGGGGCTGCGACAACTACACGGACATCCTGGTGACGCGGACCGCGATACGGGACGCCTCCGGGAGAGAAGCCGGCGCCTCCCTCGTCCTCAAGGACGTCACCGAGCTGAAGAACCTGCAGAACGAACTCGCCCAGGCGGAGCACCTCGCCGAGCTTGGGCGCCTGGCGGCCAGCGTGGCCCACGAGATCAAGAATCCAATCGCCGGCTTGAGGGGAGCCATGGAGGTCATGGCCGGACAGCACGAGTTGGACAACCCGCGGTTCTCCATCTTCCACGAAGGCCTCACCCAGATCCGCCGCCTGGACGGCCTGGTCAAGGACCTGCTCTCCTTCGCAAGGCCCTTCGACGTGCGGGTCGAACCCATTCCGCTGCACCTGGTGGTGGAAGCCAGCCTGCCTCTCATTCAGCGAGCCGCGGAAGAGGCCAAGGTCGACATACGCCAGGAAGTACCGGAGGACCTCCCCCTCGCCTTGGCCGACCCCCAGCGCTTTCAGCAGGTGCTCGTCAACCTGGTGCAGAACGGTATTCAGTCCACGCCTGCGGGCGGGGAAGTCTCCATTTCGGCTTTCAGGTGCGAAGACGAGCTTGCGCTCGAAATCCGAGATACGGGGCAGGGCATCCGACCGGAAGATCTCTCTCATATATTCAAGCCCTTCTTCACGACCAAACACATCGGGACGGGGCTCGGGCTGTCCATCGTGCAGCGGATCGTCAGCGCGCACGGTGGCCGGATAGAAGTCGATTCCAAGGTGGGCGAGGGTGCGGTATTCACGGTTTACCTGCCCTACGAGTCCAGGAGTGAGTGATGGCACAAGAAAGCATCTTGCTGGTCGAGGACGAGAAGCTGATCCGGTGGTCACTGGCCAACCGTCTCTCCAAGGAAGGCTACGTCGTGGTCGAGGTCGATCGGGGCGGTGACGCCCTGAAGACCTTGGAGGAGAAGGAGATAGACCTCGTACTCCTGGACTACCGCCTTCCGGACATGGACGGCCTCCACGTCCTCAAGAATCTCCCCCATGCGTCAAAAGACATTCCCGTCATCATGATGACGGCCTACTCGACCGTCGAGAGCGCTATTGAGGCCATGAAGCTCGGCGCCTTCGACTACCTGAACAAGCCCTTTGAAATAGAAGAGCTACTGGTCACCCTTCAGAAAGCTCTGGAGAACACGTCCCTCAAGCGCGAACTCAGCCGGTATAGGCGCGCGCAGGAAGAGCGTTTCGGGATGAGCAACCTTGTAGGACGAAACCCCCGAATCGTGGAGGTCTTCGAGCTCGTCAAGAAAATCGCCGCATCGTCCGCCACAACGATCCTGCTCCAGGGCGAGAGCGGCACCGGCAAGGATCTCCTCGCCAACACGATCCACTACGCGAGCGACCGTGCGAAGAAGCCCTTCATGAACATCACCTGTTCGGCCCTGCCCGAGCAACTGCTCGAAAGCGAGCTCTTCGGCTACGAGAAGGGCGCGTTTGCGGACGCCAAGACCAGCAAGAAGGGGCTGTTCGAACTCGCCGACGGCGGCACCGTCTTCCTCGACGAGGTGGGAGAAGTCGGACCCGGTCTTCAGTCCAAGCTCCTGAGGTTTCTGGAGGACAAGTCTTTCAAGCGCGTGGGCGGCACCACGGACATCAACGTAGACATACGCATGGTCGCCGCTACCAACGCAAACCTCGAACAGGCAGTGGCCGAAGGCCGCTTCCGTAAGGACCTTTATTACCGTCTCAAGGTGATTCCCATTAACCTGCCGCCGCTCCGGGAGAGGCCCGAGGACATTCCCCTGCTGGTCAAGCACTTCATCGACCACTTCAACAGAGAGTTCAAGAAGAACACCAGGGGGGTCACCCACACGGCTATGCAGGCGCTCATGGAATACCCGTGGCCGGGCAACATCCGGGAGCTCAAGAACCTCATAGAGCGCGTTATGATCCTCGAAAACAAGGAGATGATCGACCACCCCGACCTTCCCACGGAGATCCTTGTCCAGGAACCTTACAGGCCCGTGGAACAGGCCTTTACCCTGCCGCCCGGAGGCGTGATCCTCGAGGACGTGGAGAAGAGCCTCATCGAGCAGGCGCTCAAGCGCACGGGAGGGAATCAGACGCGGGCTGCCAAACTGCTGGGCCTGACGCGCGACACCCTGCGCTACAGGCTGAAGAAATTCGACCTCGACTAGCGGACGACAGAAGGAGCGGTCGCCGAACTATTCCGCCGAATCTCGACGCTGTGCGATCGTCGCCCGACCGGTCGTCCGGACCTTTCCGGGTCCCATGCCACTATATTCTCATTTCACCGAGCGATTGGTCCCAATGAAAGCCGTGATCTTCGATCTTGATGGAACGCTCATCGACAGCAGGACCGACATACTTGCGGCATTTTCCTCCGCCTTCGAAGGCCTTGGCCGCGAGGTTCCCCCGCCTGACCTGCTCCTCAGGACCATCGGGATGCGCCTGGAGGACTGCTTCCTGCCCTTCGTGGAAGGAGATACAACGGAAGCCGACAGGGCGGCCGCGCTCTTCAGGCAGTGGTACGCAACCCACTTCCTCAATTCGACGCGTCCATTCCGGGGCGTGGAAGGCATGCTGGCCCGTCTTTCCATCCGCTTCCCTCTTGCCGTGTGCACGATGAAGAAGGCCTTCTTCGCCAGAAAGATCGTCAGTGCCTTCAAGTGGGATCCCATTTTCTCCGCCGTCGTCGGATCCGAGGAGGGATTTCCGCCCAAGCCGGATCCGGCCATGCTCCTGGAAATATGCCGGCGCCTGCGCGTCGAGCCGGAACACGCCGCGTACGTGGGAGACACACACACGGATGGGCAGACGGCTTTCGCCGCGGGAATGCCCTTCTGTTTCGCCGGCTACGGGTACGGGAAGCTCGACGGAGCAGGCCCCGTCAGGGTCTGGAAATCCGCGGAAAGTCCCGGGGACGTGGCCGCACTCTTCGATTGATTCCTTCTCTCATTATCGGGCCGCCGCTCTGCGCCCTGGTGGGGCGGTCAGGACACGGTGCCGGTCCCCGGTGAGTCTGCTTGGCATGGACATGGCCAGAAGGGGGAAGATGTTCAGTGGAGTCGGCACGGTCCTGCAGAGGGCGATCCATCTGCGCCCTGCCGGCCGGCGGGCGCGATGTCCAGGACGGGAAGCCGCACGGTGATCGTGGCGCCCGGGCCGGGTTTGGCGTTCGAGGCGAAGATGGCGCCGTCGTGGGATTCGATGTAGTGCCGGGCAAGGGCGAGACCGAGACCCGAATGCCCTTTGTAAGTCGTGGTGAACGGTTCGAAGAGCCTGCTCAACATGGCATCGGCGATCCCCTTGCCCCGGTCGATGATATCGACCTCGCACAGCCCGTCCACCATCCTGTACGCGATCCGCACCTCGCTGTCGGGAGGCGCAGCTTCCTGCGCGTTTGTGAGGATATGGACGAACGCCTGCGTCATCTTCCGCGGGACGCCCCACACCATGATCTGTTCGGAAGGCGCGTCCAGACTGAGGCGGAGGTTCTTGTCGCGAAAGACGCCGTCTACGACGTTTTGGGCCTCGCGCAGACTGGCACCGAGATCGACCTGCATGAACTCCTCCGCCTCAACGGCCTGTCCGAGTTCCAGCAGGCTGTACATGAGAGTGTCCAGCCTCTTGACGTGCGCCAGGACGTGATCCACGTGCGGCTTGACCTCCGGTGTCATATCCAGCCTCCTGGTCAGGGCCGCCACGTTGAGCTGGATGGCAAAAAGCGGATTCCTGACTTCGTGGGCCACGCCTTCGGCCAATTTGCCGATGGTTTCGAGGTTCCTCGCACGAATCTGCTCCGTTTCGAGCCTCTTTCGTTCCGTCACGTCGAACAGCGTGCCTTCTATGGCGGTCCCCTGGTCCCCGTCGCGGACGAGCGTGGCGTTCTCGAGCACCCAGACGAGCCCCCCGTCCTTCCGGCGTGCCATGGTCTCGAAATTGGTCACGACACCTCGTTCCTTGAGAAGTTCCAGGAATCGCACGTGATCCTCCGGATCGGCCGTGAACTTATGTTGCCTGTCCTCGAGCGCTGCCGCGGGAGATTCGTAGCCGAATATCCTGGCGAAGGACTCGTTGCACTCGATCAGCCGACCGTCGGGCGCGCACCGATAGACACCCGCCAGGTTTCTCTCGTAGAGAAGACGGTAGCGCTGCTCGGACTCTTTCAGCGCCTTCTCCGCCCGGTGCTGGGCCGTCACGTCGTAGGCCAGGCCCCTGACCTCGGGCCCCTCCCGGCCTTCCGGCCGCAGCGTGTTGTTGTAGGCCAGCGTGCGCACCTCGCCGTCCATGGTCTGGAGCTTGACCAAGCCGCTGCTGTGACCGGCCTTGCGAATTTCTTCCAGGTACGCATCGAAGAGACCTGCCGTCTCCTCGAAGAGGAAACGTCCGAGGTCCGCTCCGATCAGCTTCGTCCTGTCCTCCTCCCTGTAGCCGAGAAACTCGACGGCGGACTTGTTTATGGAGAGCAGGCGCCCGGACAGGTCATGGGTCATGATGAAGGCCGCGCTGTTCTCGACCAGGTCTCGATAGCGTTCTTCGCTGAGACGCAGGGCCTCCTCCGTTTGCTTGCGCTCGGTGACATCCCGAACGACGGCCTGCAGAACGACTTCGCCACCGATCTCCAGCCGGCTGAGGCTGATTTCCGTGTCAAAGGGACTGCCGTCCTTCCTGAGGTGCCTCCAGGCGAAAAACTGCGGATTGCCACTGAGTGTTGCGTCGACCTTCTCTTCCGCCGACTCCTTTGACGACCGGCCGTCGGCCTGCCGAGACGGGGAGAGGTCCACGGGCGATTTACCGATCAACTCTTCCCGGCTTCGCCCGAAGATCTCGCAGTTTCTCCGGTTGCAATCGACGAAGGTAAGACCTTTCATGAGGAAGATACCGTCGCTGGCGTTTTCAAACATGACGCGGAATCTGCGTTCTGAATCAAGGAGCATGCGTTCGGCTCTTCGACGCTCCTCTTCCAATCCCACGGCCGAAGCGACCAGGCCTATCAGTTCGCGATCCTGGTCGGAGGGCGAGTAATCCCGCCTGAAGAGCGCGCAGAGAGAGCCCTCGGCGCGCTGTTCCAGCCGAACCGGGTAGCCCACGTATGTCCCGAGCCCCAGGGCCGAGACGACGGGGTCGGTCTTGCAGTAGGGCGAGGCGGCCAGATCCCGGATCACGAGCGCCTCCCCGGGGTCCGCCTTTATCATGTCATAGCAGATGCGGCCTTCCCCCGGACCCTCCGCGCCCAGCAATTCCGGTGCATTCCATTGAACACAGGTGCGGAGCCGGCCTTCCCTTGCAATGTTGTAAAGGACCGCATCCGCCCCGATAAGGTCTCCCAGCAGACCCGCCAACCGGACCATATTGGCGCCGGTATCTTTGCCGAGTTCGAGCAGGCACCCGTTGAGTCTGGCGAGTCTCTCCTCCGAACTGAGCCTGGCCTGGAGTTCGTCGGCAAGGGCAGCGTTGAGCTTCTCCGCCACTTGGGTACGGTCTTCGATTCCCGCCTGAAGTCTGGCATTCCTGTTGATGAGGAGATAGGCCACCGCGGCCAGGAGCAGGGCCGCCACGACGCCGGAGGCATGGGCGATGGCATTCGTGAGAGAACCCTGCAGATGCGCCGCTCGGAGCGCATACCAGGCGCCGATCGTCAAGGCCATCACGCCGCATGCGCCCAGAAGCGCATCGCGCCGTGGCGAACGCAGGAAATTGCTCAACGTCGAGCCTCTCGTTTCTGCACCCACCTTCCCGGTCGTCCTCCCGCGGTTTCCCCACCGCATTCCGGCGCCGTCATCGGCACCTATGAGATTTTGAAGGCGTAGCACTTCTGTCAGCCACCGGGCTCTATCCGCACATTCCAGATGCCCCCGGGTGGACAGAATCCCCTTCGCTACCTCTCAAGATCAGCGCGTCCCCGGCCGTCCGGGAGAACAAGCTCATAAAACCCGCCCGCGCCTTCGCGGGAGATCATCGCGAATATAGCGTCCGTCTTTTTCGCTCTCTTGGCCACCCCAGTATAGCCCCTAAGATTCTCATCTTTCAAACCTGCAGGTCGCAGACAAAGGTGATTTCCTCACTTCGCTACGGGACAGATCGTGCCTTATCACACTCCAGCTGAATGATCGTCAAATGCCCATTCTGTCGGGCCGGCCATCGTGCCCCGGAGGTGCCGCGTCGAAAAGATAAGACCTAGCAGCCAGCCGGTGACAAGAATTATTGATCGTCACGAACGCTGCACGCAAAGCAGACAGTGAAAGTGGCGCCCCCATCCGTCCGGTTGCCGGCCTTTACCGTCGCCCCGTGGGCTGACAAGATCTTTCGAACGATGGCGAGCCCCAGTCCCGTCCCGCCTTTCCGCCGGCTGGCGAAGGGTTGAAAGAGCGTGGGCAGCAGATCTCCAGGGATTCCCGGCCCCCGATCCGAGACCGTGATGCATATGTGCTTTCCGTCGTTCTCCGCAAGGACCTGTACCGCCTCATCGGGCGGGGAGAAGTGCGCGGCATTCTGCAGCAGGTTGACGAAGACCTGCAGAAGCCTTTCCCGAATCCCCCGGACCTGCAGATTCGCGTCGGACACGGCGAGGTCGAACCGGACCCGACCGTAGTCGGGACCGGCTTTGACCAGCCTGATGGACTCCTCCAGAATTTCAGGGACAGCGCATGGAGCGAATTCGACGGCGTCTATGGGACGGCCGAGGGTGAGGAGATCGTTCATGAGGTCTCCCAGCCGCCTGACCTGGTCCTGGATGTGCCAGACGAACTCCTGCACGTCGGGCCTGTCAGCGAGTTTTTTCTTCAGGGCGCCGGATACCGTGCTGAGCGCGAAGAGCGGATTCCGGACTTCGTGCGCCATCCCCCCGGCTATCATCCCTATGGTTTCGAGCGTCCTGGCCTTTTCCAGCCTCTTTTCCATTTCGACCTGTATGGTGATGTCGCGCTGGGTTGAAACAAAGGCCCCGATTTCGTTCTCCGAGTCCCTCACGGGCGAAATTACCATCTGCGCCACGTAAAGGGAGCCGTCCTTTTTCCTGTTGGTAATGACGTCCGACCAGACGCGGCCGTCGAGGATGGTTCGCCACATGTCTTCGTAGAAGGCAGGTTCGTGCGCGCCGCTCTTGAAGATCCGCGGAGTCTGGCCGAGGAGTTCATCGCGATCATAGCCGGTCAGGACTTCCAGCGAAGGATTGACATAGAGTATCCGCCCTCCGAGGTCGGTTATGTATACGGCTTCGTGCCCCTGCTCGATTGCCGTGAAGAGCAGGAGGAGATCCTCCTCGGATTTCTTGCGCTCGGTGATATCGATGATCGTGCCTTCGATCAGGAACTGGCCGGGATTCTCATCGCGGATAAGACTCGCATTGGTGAGCATCCAGATGAGGCTACCGTCCTTGCGGCGCCCCTGAAATTCATAGTTGGTCAACACGCCTTTCTCGCTGAGCGCGGTGAGGAATGCCGCCCGGCTCTCGGGACTTCTGTGGAGATCAACGGCAGAGTGACCCAGGGCCTCTCTGCGTGAGGCATAGCCGAAAATGTGCGCAAAGGCGTCGTTGCACTCAAGAAGGAGTCCGTCTTCCCTGGAGCGATACACGCCCGCGAGATTCCGCTCGAAGAGCGTCCGGTATCTTTCTTCGCTCTCTCGAATCAGCTCGTCGGCCCTCTTCTCTTCCGTAATGTCGCGCGAGATCATGAGGATGCAGTTGTCGCCGCCCACCTTGATCAGGCGCGCCGACATGGCACCCGTTCTTATCTCCCCGTCTTTCTTACGAAACGAACATTCCAGGTTGGTCGCGGCGCCCTTCTCCACGAGTTTCTTCACGAGCCTCTGCCGGTCCGCCGGAAAGGGCCAGATTCCGATGTCGAGGGCGGAACGGCCGAGGACCTCCTCCGGTTCATAGCCCGATAATGCCACGAAGCCGTCATTTACTTCGAGGTATGCGCCATCCTCGAGGCGCGTGATGGTGACGGCGTCCGGGCTTGCCTTGAAGATCTTCGAGAACTTGGCCTCGGATTGCCTGAGCGCCTCCTCTGTCTTCCTGTGGGCGTCCCTTTCTTCCATCACTTCGAGGGCATACCCGATGTCGCCCGCGAGTTCCAGGAAGAGCTTGATTTCATCCTCGCCGAACGCCTCCCTCTCGCGAGAGTAGACGTTCAGGGCTCCCGTTCCGTTGAAGGAAATGGGGACCGAAAGGGACGACCTGTAGCCATGCCGAAGGGCGCTTTCACGCCACGGTGCGAAGCGGGGATCACTCTCCGTGTCCTGGCAGACGGAACACTCTCCAGTCTGGATGGCCGTTCCCGTGGGACCCATCCCCAGCCGGGATCCGTCGCAACGGATATCCACGTCCTCGAGGTATTCGGTACCGGCTCCCGCCCACGACATGGGTTTGACCGTGCCCGTCTCCGCGTCGCACCAGCCGATCCACGCCATCCTGTATCCCCCGTAATCAACGAGGATCCGGCATACCTGCAAAAGCAGCGTATCGCGATCTCTCTCCCTGGCGATGACCTGGCTGACTTCGGACAGGGTCCGGAGCAGATGGTTGATGCGATGGATACGGTCGATCGCCCTCTTTCGCTCGGTGACGTCGCGGACGATGGCCAGCATCAGGACGCCTCCATCCGCCTGGACGGCCCTGACGCTTTCCTCGACGGGAAACGTCGTCCCGTCCTTCCGCTTGTGGAGGGTTTCCGCCGTCCATCCCGAAGGATCTTCCGAATTCCCATGATCGTAGGGACTGCCAATGGCGTCCGGCTCCGCCTGGAGGTCACGGACATTCAAGGACAGGAGTTCTTCCCTGGCGTAGCCGTAGGCGCGCTCCGCCTCCGCGTTGGCCTCGACGATGCGTCCGCCGCTTCCCAGAAAGACCACGATGTCGCGGGCATGCTCCCTTATGAGACCGTACTTCAGGTCCCTGGCAAAGGCAGCCCGCACATACCCGAGCTTCTGGTTCCGCCAGAACCCGAATCCCACGCCCGCCAGGCAGAGAAGGATGGCCACGAGGGAGGTGATTACCCACCGGACTTTCACGGCGAATCCCTGCATCGCCTCCGCCTGATCGATCTTAACCACCAACCCCCAGGGCACGCCTCTGATTGTGCGGGAAACGGCCAGAACGGGCTTCGAGCGGTAGTCCAGACCTGCGCCGAATGTCTCCACACCCTGCACCGCGAGCCTTCCGGGCGCGGCTATTCCGTCCTCTCCGATTGAAAGAGCCGTCGTGAGCGGGGAAGTTTTCAGAAAACGAAGGGGGCTGAGGAAAATAAGATATTGTCCCCGTCTTCCTACCAGGAGGCTCTCCTGGCTGTCCGAGGGCATCCATCGCCTCAGGAGAAAAGGGTAGAGCCAGCGGCCGGGATCGACAAGAAGTGCCAGCGTCCCCGCGTTTCCGGCACTCCCGCCGGACACCCGCCCGTAGAAGACCAGCATGGCCCGCTCCTCCCCGTCGCGAAGGAAGCAGACGTCCTCGGCGTTCTCTCGGCCGGATGCGAACTCGGCGGACCGTGACCGCACTGCGTCGGGCAGTGCAACGCTCCCGGGTGTCGTGACGACCTCGCCCCCGCGATCGTCCAGGAGGAACAAACCTGCGTACCCCTGGGCGGACAGGACGCTGGCGTAAAGGTCCTCGAGGTGTTTCACGGGGCCTTGTTCCAGCGGGAAGGGCTTCGGCCCCGCGCCGCCGCCCTGCACCACATAGACGGCGGTAGGATAGGAGGCCAGAACGGCGGCATCGTGTTTCCGTTCCCGCAGCCACTGTTCGATGGCCGCCTTCCTTTCCTCGGCGATCGCAGAAAGTTGCTTGTTGCAGTCGAGAACGGCCGCTTCGCGTTCGTTTCTCAAGTAGAGGAAGACGACCGCGCAGCACATCGCCAGGATGAGGACCAAGAGAGCACCCAATACCGCATTTTTCGGAGTTCTGGAAGATATGTCGGGTTGTACATCTCCCGCCGGGGGGGGTGCCACCATATCTTCCCTCGCACGTCAGCTACCGTCCAAGGATAATTCGTGCTCGAACTTAATTCAACCGCAGGCTCCGGGCGCCCGCGACCGGAGGAGTCCGAAATATCCTAGCAAGAAGCTTTCCGCATCCGTCCGGCCTTGCGGATCGTCCGAATGGAGGACGAGGGCGGCGCCTGCCGAAAACCGTCTCTACCTCTCGATGATATATTCCAATTCGATTTCGTCGCGGATGGGAATACCATTCATGCCTATGAGCGGTATCCGGGGCTTTAGCGCCCTTGATTTCTCCAGCGCGTTCCTGTGCAAGGCTGCGAGTTGAAAGCCCCTCTTCTGATAAAAGGCCAGCGCCTTGATATTGTCATTGGTCGTGATCAGCCACACTCTGCCGACAGGCGTTCTTCGAGCGACTTCCAGAACCGCGGACAACAGGGCCGATCCGATTCCAAGCTCGGGACTCAGGCTGTTCAGCGTCACGATCTCGAAATCCTCATCGCTCTTCCTGTACGTGACGAGCCCTGCTCTTACCCCTTCGTGAAGCGCCAGGAAGCCGGGCAGTTCGGCCGGCTGGTATGCAGCGCCGTGCGCGATGACTATCGGACTTCCCCAGTGCTCGATCGTGAATCGTTCGACCCAACCGGCATCATCGGCCGTCAGGGGGCGAACCAGGAATCCATCCATTCTCAACTGCCTCTTCTGCCCGCACCGGGGAGCCCCCTGTGATCCTGTCCTCAGGCGATGCCGTCGATCTCCTGGGCGAAGGCCAGGACGTGCCCGTCCGGATCGAGGCTATATGCCGCGCGGTGACCCCACTCGTGTTCCATCAAACCGCTCAGTTCCGTTGCCCCGGCGGCCAGGGCGCGGTCATGATAGGCCCACGGTGTGTCTACGATGAGGTACAGTTCGGACCGCGGCACACCTTTGCCGCCAGCAGGGTCCGGAAGGCGCTCCCCGAGGAGCCGTCTGATGGATGCGATGGGCATGAGTCCGAGCGTACTGCCCTGATTGAGAGAGAATTCCGTCATCCCGGGAACGTGAAGGCCGGGGTTTCTGCCCAGGACCTTCGTGTAGAAGGCCGTGCTCCGTTCCTGATCCTCCACGTATAGAATCATGTGCGTTCTCTTCATCCGCTTACCTCGCCCCCGTGCGCGACGAACGCGCGTTCCCCCCGTCGAACGGGCGGGGCCTCCCACCTACGTATCGAAACCCCCACGGTTCAGCCGGGATGGAGGCCCGTTTCACGCGGCTCTGCCGAGGCAGCCCGGAACGTGGATGGCACGCTGGAGCTGCACCGTGACGGTCTGAGCCCCCCACGACGCCCGGGGGCTTTTGACGAACCGGCCCGGGCTACTCGGCGCTCTGCCCGGGTGCCCTGACCGATTCCGGCATGCCCAGGCCCGCCTCCTGAATTCCGGCCGAAAGCGCCTCCTCGTCGCCGACGACCACCCAGACAAGCTTACCGGACGCGATAATCGAGGTGCCCGCGGCGCGGACTTCTTCCAGGCTCAACGATCGCAGCGCGGCGAGCATCTTCTCGTGGTAGTCCATGGGAAGGTCATAGAGCCACAGGGATGCCAGGCCCGATGCGAGCTGTCCCTGGGTCTCGAAGCTCTGCGGATACCTCAGGATGAGGTTGTCCCGGGCATTCTGGAACTCCTTCCCGGTGACGGGCGCTTCCCCGAGAATGCGGTCCATTTCCTTTCGAAGTTCCAGGATGGACTCGGACGTCTTGTCGGTCTGCACGGACGTAGCCAGTATCCATGGCATCACGCCGGGCCTGGGTTCGAGGTAGGTGTGCGCCCCGTAGGTATACCCCTTGTCCTCGCGCAGATTCATGTTGATGCGACTCGTGAACTGACCGCCCAGAACGGCATTGAACAAAGCGAAGGCGGGATATGCTGGACTCTTGCGCTCGATCGCTGGCTGGGCGGCCGCGATGTAGGACTGCGGAGCCTCGCCCTTCGGCACGATGTAGAAGCCCGGTGCCCCCCAGGTCACCGGAGCCGGGTCGGCGGGCGATTCGGAGGGCGTCCCCTCCCAGCTCCCGAAGCCTTCGGCAAGGGCCGCCTCGGCCTCTTCCGGAGTCACGTCGCCGACCACCACGAAGAGCGTGCGGTCCGGTCTGTAGTTCCGGGCGTAGAATGCGACGACGTCCTCTCTCGTGATGGCATTCAGTGTTTCCGGCGTCCCGTCCACGGGATGGCCGTACGGTGTAGCCTCTCCATGGAGACGGGCCTTGAGAGTTCTGTCGCCGAGTTCCGAGGGATCGTCGAGTTTTCGAACGAGGCCCGCGAGTTGCTCCTTTCGCAGGCGCGCTACGTCTTCGTCCCTGAAATCGGGACGGAGGCATACGTCTCTCAGCAGTTCGATCCCACCGGTGAAGTGTTCCTTGAGCAGGGAGAGGGATACGGCCACCTGGTCCGAATCCACCGTGGTTGCGACGGACGTGGCAAGCCCTTTCTGGCGCCTGGCCAGCTCGAGCGGTCCCATGCCGGCCGCCGACTCGTCAAGGAGGGCCGCCGTGAAGAAAGCCGTCCCGGGCATTTCGGGCGGATCGCACACGCTGCCGGCCCTGACCACCGCCGCGATGGTCACCATGGGAAGGCCGTGGTCCTGGAGCACCCATAGATCCGCTCCGTTCGGCAGTTTCAGGCGTTCCACGTCCGGGAACGAAAAGGTCTTCTCCGGCCCCTTGCCCGGCATGTCGGCCCGGTCGGCAGCAACCGTCCTCGGCCGCGACGGGACCACGCTAACGCCGGCGTACCTGTCGGTGTGGAGGAACCGCAGCGCCGCATCCCGAACCACTTCGGGCGTGACGGCTTCGATTCGACCCAGCTCCGCGGACAGGCCGCCAGGGTCGCCGGTATAGGTTTCGTAGTAATTCAGGATGTCGCTCACGCTGCCGAAGCCGCCCACCATCTGCAGCCGTTTGATCACGCCGGCCTTCAGGCTGTCCACGGCGGCCTTGATTTCAGGCGGCTCGACGCCATCGGCTTTTACCCGCTCGATTTCCTCCCATGCCGCCGCCTCCACGCGCTCGAGGTCCACGCCCGTCTGGGCCGTCAGCCCGACCTGAAAAACACCCGACACCTCGCCGCCCATCTGGTAGGCCCAGAGGGACTGGGCCAGCTGCCCGTCCATCTGGAGGCGTCTGACCAGCCGGGAATCCTTGCCGGTGGACAGGATGTACGCGAGTACGGACAGCGCGGCATCGTCTTTCGTGAGCTGAGTGGGCGTGGGCCACTGGAGATACAGCCTTGGGAGCATGACGCGGTCCTCCGCGGTAACCCGGACCGGCTTCGTAAGGACGGGGACCCTGGGCTTCACGGGAGAAACGACGGGCCCCCTGGGGATGCCGCCGAAGTACTTCTCGACGAGCGCGAGCGCGGCATCCGGGTCTATGTCGCCGGCCACGCAGAGGGAAGCGTTGCAGGGCGTATAGTAGGCTCTGAAGAAGGCCTTGACGTCGTCCAGCGTGGCCGCGTCCAGGTCGTCCATGGATCCGATGATGGAATGGTGGTAGGGATGCCCCTTGGGGTAGAGCGCTTCCAGACAGGCCTCCTCCGCCACCCCGTACGGCTGGTTATCCATGGTCTGGCGCCGTTCGTTCTTGACGACATCCCTCTGGTTGTTCAACTTCGTCTGATCGATGGCCGGGAGAAGCCAGCCCATTCGATCGGATTCGAGCCAGAGGGCCCTTTCGAGGTATGGAACGGGAACGACCTCCCAGTAGTTGGTCCTGTCCTCGGAGGTCGAACCGTTGAGCCGGGCGCCGATCTCTTCCAGCGGCCTGAAAAAATCGTCGTTGTAGTGTTCGCTGCCCTGGAACATGAGGTGCTCGAACAGGTGGGCGAATCCCGTGCGTCCCGGGGCTTCGTCCTTGCTGCCCACGTGATACCAGAGATTGACGGCTGCCTGCGGCAGACGGTGGTCTTCGTAGAGGATGACCGTGAGCCCGTTAGACAGCCTGTGCCTGCGGAAAGGGATATGGAAACGGCTCGTGGAATGTTCCGTCATTGGGTAGAGACCTCCGATCTATGGGCTGTCTGCATTTAAGTAATCAGCATGTTAACACGCCCCCGCTCCTCCGGCTACGGCGAACCTGTTCAGAAAAGCGCGGGAATGCGTTGATTCCTGCCGGCGTTAATCGGGACTGGCCCGACAGTGAGGAACCCTGAGGGCTGTGGTATTATTGCCTGGACTCTCAGAAGAACGGTATTCAAAGGCGAGGTCGAACGCGGCGACGTAAGGCGGAATGTCTGCAGAACAGACCTTCGCAGGACGACGAAGACCGGCCTCGGCGCCCGAGGGACTCTCGTTAAGGAGGAGCGAATGAACTGGAACAAGGGTGTAATCGCGGCCGCCGGCGCCCTGCTGGCGCTGGCATTCGTCGCACAGCCGCAACCGCGGGCGATCTCCTTCCAGAAGGACATCCAGCCCATCTTTACGGACTCGTGCGTGAAGTGTCACGGACCCAAGGAGCAGAAGGCCAAGCTGGACCTGAGCGACGGAAAAGCTTACCGGGCGCTCGTCAACGTACCTTCGGCCGAAGTTCATTCTATGATGCGCGTCAAGCCGGGAGACGCCGAACAGTCTTATCTCTGGTTGAAGCTGCAGCACACCGCACAGAAGGGCGACGGCATGCCCAAGTGGTGGTTCTGGTCCCGCCATCTGCCGCAGGACCAGTTGACTCTCATCAAGGCCTGGATCGACGGCGGCGCCAAGGAGTGAAGAGAATCTTCAAGGCATCCTCCTGACGTTGCACGAGGAGACCGTGAAAATTGCCCCTCCCTTGAACCCGGGCGGTTTTTTCTCTTGCGGGGCGCCTCCTGCGGACCTAGATTCAGACCAAAAGCTCAAAGGAGGTGCACATGCCGCTGTTTGTATTGATGACCCGGCTGGCGCCCGAAAGCATGAGCGATGCATCGGGCCGGAAGAGGCGGGGTAAGGAATGGATGGGCAAGGTCGCCGAGTTGTGCCCGGAGGTAAAATGGATCTCCCATTACGCCATTCTGGGTCCGTACGACTTCATGGACATCTACGAGGCACCGGACGCAGAGACGGCCCACCGCGTTTCGCTCATCTCCAGGTCTGAAGGGGCCCTCAGCGTGGAAAGCTGGCAGGCCCTGCCCTACGACCAGTTCCTGCGTATTTTCGAACAGGTCAAACCCTGACCGCGGGACCACCGGCCGGATGAGTCAGACCCGGACTATTCTGCGCACCGTTTCCCTGTCCGGCCAGGGATCGAAACGATAAAGAAAACACCTGCGAGGCCCTTCCGGCTCTTCACACGAGCTTTTCAGTCTGTAGAGGACCCCGCCATGGGTGTAAGTGTACAGAGCTGTCCATTCCTCGTGCGGACGGTTGGATCTCACAACGAGTCCCTCGCCCGAAACGGCAACCCGGTCGGGCTGGCCGGCCTTTCCGTAGAGGTTTGTCATCCGGACCTCTTGAGCCGCGTCAAGCACCTTTCCCGCAATCCAGAGGGGTGCGGCCAGGAACAGGCTGCCCATCCCCTCGCCGGAACCCAGCGCGTGGATGAGCCGGACGGCCGAATCCGTGATATACAGAGTCAGGACGATGCCCCACGGCGTAAAGAAGAAAGAGAAAAAGCACACCATCCCGTACCAGGTCAGGGGGCCCACATCGCCGGAACCCCGGTCATCGGCGAGGAGTGCCGTCACCTTGAGCGCGTACGCCTCCTCATAAGCGACGAAGACGATACCCCAGAGCACCAGGCTCACGATCGCGTGGAGGTACGCGGACGCGTGCGAGAGCACCGACTCCTCCATCGGCGGATCCCATGGCCACAGGGCCCTGAAGCGGGCGGGCAGCAAAGGCCATATCAGAAAGGTCAGGCAGGCGAGAAGGTAACGCATGTCCAGGCCAGAATACCACGGGGGAGGTGATCTCGGATTTTGGGAACTGGGGTTTGAGGGACGGGAAAGAAATGGGGAAAGGTCTTTTCCAGGGGCTAAGGCCGAAGGGCTAGAGCCTGAAGCAGAGACGGCCGGGGGGACGGGTCTTCGGAGGCCATCCCGCGCCGGACTCACCTACCCACGGCCTCCTGGAAGGTCGGTCGTCTCCTCGATCACAGGATCTCAGCTGTCGTCGGCCCCCACGGCCGCACCGAGTTTCTCGGACAGGAGTTCTCCGAGGGAGACGCCCGATCGGGGCGTTTCATCGTCCTTCAGGAGCGTCTGGGCCAACACCTCGCCGAGGTTCAGACCGGGGGACGGCGGCGGATGCGAAGGCCTGCGCGGCGCCTCCGCCTTCTTTCTGGGCCGCCTCGGGGGCGTTGGTGGCGCCTCGAAGGCCTCGGGCGGCAATTCGGTGATCGGCTCGGGGGCGTCCTTGCCCAGCTTGGACCGGACCACCCGGATCTTCTCTTCGAGCTCCGCCTTGGCGGTCTCCAGCTTTTCGAGCCGCTCTCCCTTCTCCCTGATCCAGCCGAGCATCTTCTCGTTCTGAGCTTCGTCCCTAGAGGCCTCCACGCGCTCTTCCAGGTCGACTATCTCGGAACGGATGCGGCCGTGCACCACGTCGTTTTTCAGAACGGTGGTCTCCCAACGGACCAAATGCTCTTTCATCCGCTCGGCCCACTCCTGGTGCTTGCGTTTCTTTTCCTGTTTTTCCTGTGCAATTCGGTCGGATGCTTTCTCCCAGACGATCCTGAGCATCTCCCGGACTTTCTCCCTCTCGTTGTTGCTCAGGGGAGACGTCTTCAGTTCCTGCTGCATGGTCTTGACGCGGTTCTGGACATCGTGGGGATCGTCCTGCTCGGCGGCCGTCAGAATCTCAGAAGCCTCTTGCTTGACGGTCTTCGCAATTTCGCTCCGCATGGCCTTCCTGAGAACCTTGACGGCCTCCCGGACCTCCACCCACTGTTTCCAGCAGGCCTCCCGGTCCGAACGGATCAGGCGGATGGCGTCGATGTCTTCCTCGGGGGGTTCTGCGGACTCGGGCACGGCGGCGGGGGATTTCTCCTTCGCAGGGCTGGCCTTCATAAGATCAAGGGCCTTGTTGAGGATGGCCTGTGCCCTGTCGAGGTCCCTGTCCCCATCTTCACCCTGCACGATCGCCGACGCCTCATGGATCAGGGTCTCAACGGCGGCCTTCTTACGCTTTGAGGCGCGCTTGGTTATGACCCTGTGGTCTTCCTGGAGAGAGCGGGTTTCCTCGCACAGGGCGTGGAATTCGGCCCAGAGTTTCTCGCGCTCTTCGACTTCCAACGGTTTGAAAGTCTTGAACATGGAGGTGATTTCCCTGGCCTGCGCCCAGAACTCGGCGAAGTGGATATGGTCCCTGTCCTCGAGGCGTGACTTTATCCTGGTGACCTCGGCCCGGATCACCTCGGCATTAGCCTTGGCAAGTTGAATCCAGCGTTCCCTATCAAGAGACATGGGCTCCCCCTGAAGTCCGTGCGCCGTACCATCTCCAGGTTGGGCCGGCGTTGCGCGACGACGTGGAATTATAGCAGATAATTGCCGAGTCGTCCCGCTCTGAGAACCCCCCTTCCGGAGCATGTCCGTCCCGCGCTTTCAGCCGCCGAACCTCTCGGCCCCCCCTCGCTGGGTGCGTCGGCTTTCGCTCAGAGTTTCGACCAGAATCGCACGAACACCATGGTCGAGAGAAGGAACCCGAGCGGAACGTTGACCAGCACGCCGAGGCTGAAGGCCCAGAAGGGCTTGAGCCCGAAAATGGCGAGGTCCTTGAACCTCGTGGATAAACCTATGCAGAGGAAACACAATACAAAGGCCCATGATCTCAGTTTTTTCACGGGCGCGATCACGCCCGGCCGAAGCACGCTTTCGAACCAGTTCGATGCCTGCGCGAGTGCGTCGATCGCCCAGCGCTGGTCCTGCGTGACCGCGGCTTCTTTCAATTGCTTGATCTCGGCCCGGGACAGTTGGCCCTTAGAGCGGAGCGTTCCGGCATTCACGTCTACAACCAGCTTCGAGGCCATACCGAGCGGGGGACGGTAGGCCGAGAAATCCGCATCGTATTTCACGCCCTCGAACGTTCCGGCCATAGGCGCGACACCCTCGTGGCCGGCAGGTGGGCGACTTGAAACCAGGCTCATGAGGACGGAGGCCGCGAGGAACCCGATGACGAACTTCGGGAATCGGTCCCAGATGATGCCGGCGCCCACGCGTCTGCTGACGGCGCCCTCCTCCTTCTCCCAGTAGATAACGGAAACGACGGCAAGAATCAGGCACCATATGCCGATCCAGATGTCGCGGCCGATAACCTTCATGAGCGTGAAGGCGTTGATGGGCGCGTCCCCGAACTTGGTGGCCAGTTCGGCCACGACGGCAAACCCCGCCGCATCAGCGAACTCCGATGTGCCCACCCATGCGCCCGCCTCGCCGGGACTGATGGGATGAGGAACCAGCACCTTGAGCG
Source organism: uncultured Thermoanaerobaculia bacterium (assembly GCA_964507185.1). GTDB lineage: Bacteria > Acidobacteriota > UBA4820 > UBA4820 > DSQY01 > CAVRTJ01. The sequence goes on along the minus strand of CAZDOY010000015.1, from coordinate 33,705 downwards.
CGATGGTCAGCGCGAAGATCATCACGATCGCCCAGACCGTCACCACGGCAATTGCAATGGATATGTGGTCTTTCTTCGCCTTGACCGCACCGCCGACGGCGATGGATGCCGAGACGCCGCAGACCGCGCCTGCAGCGCCGAGGACCGCGCCGAACTTCGGCTCGAGCTTGAAGAGCTTAGTCGCTGTGAAGAAAATGGTGAGCCACGTCGTGATGGAAACGATGGTTGCCTGCACGAAGGCGACGGGACCCGCGCTGAAAATGAGCGTCAACGGCAGCGTCGCACCCAGGAGCACGATGCCGGTCTTGATGTAGTACTCGGTGCAGAGGCAGTCCTTGAACCATTCGGGGATCCGCACGATGTTGGACACGACCAGCCCGACGATGAGCGCGAGAAGGGGCGCTTCCACATTGAAGCGCTTCATGAGGCTCCATCCGGCAAGGTAGAAGATCGCCAGTGAGCCCAGAAAGAGAATGGTGAACCCCGGCAGGAAGGTCCTTGGCGCGTGGCCCATGATCGCCATGGACGCCGTGAAGACCCCGCCAAATACGATAAAGATGATCGCGTATCCCCAGTAGTTCTGAAGCAGGTCGGCCGGGACAGACGCAAAGAGCCTCCACTTGGGCGGCGTGATCGCCCATCCCTTGATGCTGCCCCCTGCCCAGAAGGTGCCGAGGGCAAGCACTACGATGCCCATCCCCATCCAGACCGACCACCAGTCTTCCGTCTTCCAGAGCTTCTCGAATCGACTGCCCCCCATAGCCACCTCCATCGGTACCACTGCGTAGTTCCTCCAGGTACGGTCTTTCCCGCGCTCGTGCGGGCGGGCGAAGGACTATCCGGCTGAAGATTTTGTGGGAATCCCCTTCTTGCAGATCAAGATAATCCCGCCCGCAGGGATTATCCAGTCGGCGATGCGGACCCGGGGAATTATTTAGTTTGAATTGTGGTTATCTGAGATGGAGGCAATTTTGGGCACCCATTACGAAGGCGATGACATGGAAAAAAGAGCCTTGAGCGCTTACATCACGCTGATGAGAGCCTCGAATACGGTCACCGCCAGGGCCTCCGGGACCAGGGTCAAGTCGGGCCTGACCGCCAGCCAGTTCGGCGTGATGGAAACGCTTCTCCACCTCGGTCCACTCTGCCAGAAGGACCTGGGAAACAAGCTCCTCAAATCGAGCGGAAACATGACCGTCGTTATCGACAACCTGGAGAAACGGGGCCTCGTCAGGCGGGAACGGAGCACAGAGGACAGGAGGATGTTCAGGGTCTGCCTGACGGAAGAGGGCCGCTTTCTCATCGACGACGTCTTCCCCTCCCATGCCGCGCGCATAGCAAGGGCCATGGGCGCTCTCGAGCCCGACGAGATGGACGAACTCAGGCGGTTGTGCAGGAAGCTCGGCCTGGCAGTGCTCCCGCCCCAGGAAGATACGCCCGGAGAAGTCCGTCAAAGTGTCTGAAAGGATTTTGAGCCCGGCCGGAACAGCAACTTGCCGGCGTTGATATTTGGAGGTTTCGGTGAAGGACTTGCGCGACCAGCCGTTTACCAGGAAGGAGTTCGACGTGAACGTCGCCCTTCCCTGGGTCCCCCTGCTGGGGAGAGTTCTGCTGAGTTTCATTTTCCTGTGGAGCATCGTCGGAGACCTGGGGAACTGGTCCGGCCGAACAGCCTACATGGCCTCCAGCGGCATCCCGCTGCCCGCCATGTTTCTCGCGGGCGCCGTCGTCTTCAAGCTGGCGGGCGGCATCTTCTTGATCCTGGGATACAGAGCCCGCCTCGGAGCACTTCTTCTTCTGATCTTCCTCATCCCGACCACCCTCATCTTCCACGCCTTCTGGAACGTTCCGCAGGCGCAGTACGTCAGCCAGCTCATCAATTTCCAGAAGAACCTCGGCCTCATGGGCGGCCTTCTCATGGTCATCGCGATGGGCCCCGGCCGGTGGAGCCTGTCCGGCCGTTCCTGAAGGCACTCAATACTCAAGGAGGAACCATCCATGAAGATTCAAGTCGTTTTCTACAGCATGTACGGCCACATCTACACCATGGCGGAGTCCGTGGCGCGGGGCGCGCGCGAGGTCGAAGGCGCCGAGGTGACCGTCTACCAGGTCCCGGAACTCGTGCCGCAGGATATCCTCGAAAAGAGCGGGGCTGCGGAAGCTCGGAAGACCTTCGCGCACATACCGACGGCCGCTCCCGAAAAGCTGGCCGAGGCGGACGCCATCATCTTCGGTACGCCCACCCGCTTCGGGAACATGTGCGCCCAGATGAGGAATTTCCTTGACCAGACGGGATCCCTGTGGGCCAACGGGAAGCTCGTCGGAAAAGTCGGGAGCGTATTCACGTCGACGGCCACGCAGCACGGAGGGCAGGAAACGACCATCACGAGTTTCCACACCACGCTCCTTCACCAGGGCATGGTGATCGTAGGCGTCCCCTACTCGGAACAGCGCCTGCTGAACATGGATGAGATAACGGGCGGAACGCCCTACGGCGCCAGCACCATCGCCGGCGGAACGGGCGAGCGGCACCCCAGCGAAAACGAGTTGGCCATCGCGCGCTTCCAGGGACGCCACGTGGCCGAAATCGCCGGAAAGCTCTCGGCAAGGTGATGCCCGCACAGGAGGATGAGGACAAGGTCGCAATGCACGTCGAAGCACTCGGGCACGCGGTGCTGAGAGTCAAGGATCTCAAGACCTCGGCGCCTTTTTACGGGAACGTTCTGGGACTCAGGGAGGTGGCGCGCTACGGCGAGAACATGGCCTTCTTCTCCATCGGTGGCAATCACCACGACATAGGGCTTCTCGAAGTCGGACGATACGCGCCCCCACCCGATCCCAGATCGGTCGGCCTCTATCACCTGGCCTTCAAAGTGGGAGACAGCCTGGACGATCTCCGGGCCTGGAAAGCCAGGCTCGAATCGATGGATATACAGGTCCTCGGCATGAGCGATCACAAGGTCAGCCAGGCCCTGTATATCAAGGATCCCGACGGCATCGAGATCGAACTTTACGTGGATGCGGATCCCGAAATATGGCGGGACGACCCCACCGCCGTCGCCACCGTCGATCCGCTCGACTTGTGACGGGGCCTGCTGTGCAGGCCGACTAGAAGGAAGTGAGGAAAGGTCTCTTTCAAAGGGCTCAAGCCGGAAGGCCCTAAGGACTTGGGATTTGAAAAACGACTGGCGGATGGCCTTCGATGCGGCACAGGCAAACATTGACGACGGCTTTCGATGCGAGACATCGGAAGCTGCGTCCCGGCGCGATGGGGCCAGCCCGCGCGAAGGGCAAGATGTCCACACCGCAGGCGTACTTGTGTACGTCGAGGATGTAGGCATCGCAGCCCGACAAAGCGGATGGTCCGATCCCGTCGGCGCTTTCCCAAAAGGTTGGGGGGAGCGCTTCTCGGCAATTCGCTCAAAGCCGTGCCGCGTAGCGCAGGATAGGCAAGTCCGGGGCAGTCGGAAAGCGTTCCAGCAAAGGCCTCCGTCCATGCGCTTTATGAACTGCCACGGTCTGGCCATCCTCGGGGTGCCGCAGGCACCCGCGCGGCCGTGGTCGAAAATCCTGGATCGGCTTCTTCGAAGACCCGGCCCCACCTCCATCACTTGATCACTTCCTGAAAGGATGTACGCCATGATTACGATACGCAGAGCAGCCGACCGCGGACACTTCAACCACGGCTGGCTCGACACCTTTCACACCTTCTCCTTCGCCGACTACTACGACGCTGCGCACATGGGTTTCCGCGTCCTCAGAGTCATCAACGAGGACCGCGTCGCCCCGGCGCAGGGCTTCGGCACCCACCCCCACGACAACATGGAAATCCTCACTTATGTGCTCCAGGGAGCCCTCCAGCACAAGGATTCCATGGGCAACGGCTCGATCATCAGGCCCGGCGAACTTCAACGCATGAGCGCCGGAACCGGCGTGACCCACAGCGAGTTCAACGCCTCGGAAGACGAACCGGTGCACCTTTACCAGATCTGGATACTCCCGGAGCGCGAGGGTTTCCCGCCAAGCTATGAGCAGAAGGAGTTCCCTGCGGACGGGACCGATGGCCCGGTCCGGCTCGTGGCATCCCGCGACGGTCGGGACGGTTCCCTCACGATCCACCAGGACGCGAGCGTCTACCTGGTGCACCTTGAACCGGGAAAGAAGCTGGCCCTGCCTTTCGAACAGGGGCGCCATGCCTGGGTACAGATCGCGCGGGGCGCCTTGACCCTCAACGGCCGAGAGCTCAAGACCAGCGACGGCGCCGCCCTCAGCGGGGAAACCGCGATCGAGGTCGCCACCGGCGACCAGGTCGCGGAGGCCATCCTCTTCGACCTGCCGTGAGGGGAGTGATCGAATGATCAAGTGATCGGGTTGGGGGCGGACCCTCGACGGCCCGCCTTTCCCCGTCCTGCTTCGACCTGCAACTTCCCAACCCGGAACCCGGGTTCCTCCCCGCCGTCTTTCAAATCCCAGCTCCCCATTCCAGAATCCCAATTTCCCCGCCCCGCCTCCCCCCAATTAACAAGGGGCCCCGAAGGGCCCCCTTTGGTGATCGGAATTCGCGCGGACGTTATTTCTTTTTCTGCGCGTCCATCTTGTCGAGGATGGCTTCCATCTCGTCCATGGCCTTGTTCATGGCCTTCATGGTGACGTTGAAGGGCTGGTCGGTGGTCATATCGACGCCCGCCACCTTCAGTTCGTCCACGGGCGGCATGGAGTCGCCGAGGGTGAGGAACTTGCGGTAGTCCTTCACCTCGCCGGGCTTGCCGTCGATGATCATCTGGGAGATGGCGGTGGAGGCCGTGATGGACGTGGCGTAGCTGTAGACGTAGAAGTCGTAGTAGAAGTGCGGGATGTAGGCCCACTCGGCGTAGCAGGCCGGGTTGATCTCGGTGATGCCCTGGTCGACGCCGTAGTACTTGTTGATGATGCCGGCGTAGACCTTGTTCAGGTTGTCGCCGGTGAGGGCCTGGCCGTTCTCGACCATCTGGTGGATCTTCAGCTCGAACTCGGCGAACTGCGCCTGGCGGAAGAGGGTGGTCCTGAGGTTGTCCACGTAGGTCCCCAGCAGGTAGAGCTTCATGGCGTCGTCGTTGGTGTGGTTGAGCGCGTAGTTCATGAGGAGGTTCTCGTTGCACGTGCTCGCCACTTCGGCCACGAAGATCGTGTAGTCGCTGGTGGGATAGGGCTGGTTCTTGTTCGAGTAGTAGCTGTGCATCGTGTGGCCGGACTCGTGGGCCAGGGTGGAGACGTCCTCGTAGGAGCCGTTGAAGTTGAGCAGCATGTAGGGGTGGACGTCGTAAGCGGAGCCGTTGCTGTAGGCGCCGCTGTGCTTACCCGGGGAGGGGAAGAAGTCGACCCAGCGGTGTGCGTAGCCGTTCTTGAGCACGTCCACGTAGTCCTGGCCGAGGGGCGCCAGAGCCTTGAGAACCATCTCTCTGGCTTCGTCCGCCGTGTATTTCCTGTCCACTTCCTTGACGATGGGGGCGTAGAGGTCCGAGTAGCGGAGCTGATCGAGGCCCATGATGCGCTTGCGCAGCTTGAGGTACCGCCAGAGGGTGGGCAGGTTCTTGTGGACGTTCTTGAGCAGGTTGGTGTAGACCGCCGTGGGAATGTCCGGGCCGTCGAGGGCCGAGGACAGGCAGTCCTTGTAGTTCTTGGCCTTGGCGTAGAAGAGGTCCTTCTTGACCTCGCCGTTGAGCAGGGAGCCGAAGGTCCCGCGGAACTGGTTCAGGTTGCCGAAGAAGGCCTGAAAGACGTTCTCGCGGTCCCACCGGTTCTGCACGGCGCGGTACTTGGTGTAGGCGGCCGCGTCGAGGGTCACCGTCTGGCCGTCGGAGAGCGTCACCGTTGCGCGCGGGATGTCCGCGTCGGAAAAGACGCTGTAGACCGAGCCGGGCGTCCCGGACATGAGGCCCGCGTCGGCGACGATCTTCTCCTCGTCGGAGGACAGGGTATGCGCCTTCATCCGGAGCACGTCGTCGATCACCGGCTTGTAGATCTTCAGCTTGGGTTCTTTCTTGTAAAAGGCGTCGATGGTCGAGGCGGGGATCTTGAGGATCTCCGGGTCCACCCAGGCCGTTTTCGCGCCGAACTCGGCGCCCAGCGGCGCCAGCGACTGGCGCATCTCGAGGGCAGTGGAATTCCTCATGTTCAGGTCGGACTTCATGGAGGCGTAGCTGGCCAGCCTCGAGAACTCCTTCTGCAGGTTGAAGAGGAAGTCCAGCCCGCCGAGCAGTTCCTGTGGTGAACTGCTGAGCTTGCCCTTGTACTGCTCGATCTCGGGGATCTTCTTTTCGAGGTTCTTCTTGGCGGTCTCCCACGCGGCGTCGTTCGCGTAGAGGTCCGTCAAGTCCCACTTGTCCTGGTCCGGAACCTTGGACCGGTCCATGGCCTGAACGGCCACGCCGGTCAAGAAGGCCATGGCCAGGGCGACGACGAGCAACTGAGAAAGAAACGATCGCATGTGGAGTCTCCCTTCCTGCTATCTGGTCTGGTTCGCACTCCCGTAACACCTTCCCGCGAGCTGGCGGCGCCGGTCTTCCGCGTTGTCCTGTCCGAGTTGTGAACCGAGGGGATGTCCCGTCCCGTTCCCCACCCCGCGAACATCAACGAGCCAGCAGTATACGACAGGTCGGCGGGAGGCGTCACGCGGAGGGGGAATGGATTTTGGATTTGGGAATTCGGATTTCGGACTTGAAAGATGGCAAAGAACTGACGCACGGATCTTTTCCCAAGGGCTAAGGCCGAAGGGCGAAAGCAAAGGCTAAGGGCGAAAAGCTAAAGGTTAAAGGAAGACGGCAGGGGACGCGACCTTGGGAAGTCGAAAGGCGGAAGGCGGAAATGAATCGCGGCTTGGGACGGGCCTTTGAAGTGCCGCAAACGTCCTGATCAAACACTTCCGAAGTCTCTTGGTCACACCCGAACGCCGTCATTGCGAGGACTCCGTCGAAGGACATCCACGAAGCAATCCTTTGCGTGTGCAGCACCCACGTGCTCTATCAATGGGACTGCCGCGGCCCTTCGGGCCTCGCAGTGACTGCTTCCTGTGGTTCCGGTGGCTTTCGATGCGCAGCATCGGAAGCTGCGTCCCGACGCGAGTAGGCCCTATCCGCGAAAGATGAGCGGCATGGCTCCGAGTCGTACTTTTGTACGTCGAGGTGCCAGGCCGTGAAGTCTGACAAAGGAGAGGGTCCGCTCCCGTCGGCGCTCCCTTGAAAGGTGGGGGGGAGCGCCCCGGTTGAATTAGCACAAGGCCGCTGTGCGCGAAGCGCCGATCGGCCATGATCGGGGCAGGCGGGAAGCCCATTCAAAGACTTTTCCCGCAGCGTGCTTCACGAGCTGCCCCGGCGTGGCCGATTGCAGGGTGCCGCAGGCATCCCGCGGCCGTGTCTCTAGATTCGACTTTCTTTTCCTTAGGCTTTTGTCACCTGGTTTCCTGCCCACGGTTTCTTCGAAGGCATGCCCCCCGTCTCGATCACTCGATCACCGCGCCGGGGGGCGCACTCACTTCGTTCCCATCGCCAGCACGGCGGCGCCGAGGGCGCCCACGAGCTGCGGCTGATCCGGCACGCTGAAGCGAACTTCCAGCGCCTCCTCGAGCAGGCGCACGAGGTCGACGTTCAGTGCCACGCCGCCCGAGAACACGGCGGGTTCTGCCGCGCCCACCAGCCGCACCAGTCCCGAGAGTCTCTTGGCCATGGCGCGGTGCACAGCGTGAACGATGTCCGGCACCGATTCCCCCTGCGCGATGAGCGAGATCACCTCGCTCTCGGCGAAGACCGTGCAGGTGGAGGACATGGTGAGCTGCTTCCTGCTCTTGAGGCCCTCCGGGCCCAATCCGTCCAGGCCCGTCCGGAGCGTCGCGGCCATGGCGTTGAGGAACTTGCCCGTCCCCGCGGCGCACTTGTCGTTCATGGCGAAATCCAGGACGTCGCCGCCGTTGCCCAGCCGGATGGCCTTGCTGTCCTGGCCTCCCACGTCAACGACGAGCCGTGTTCCCGGGAATATCCGAGCCGCGCCCATGGCGTGGCAGGTGATCTCGGTCACCTGCTTCGTGGCGAAGGGAAGAACCGCGCGGCCGTAGCCGGTCCCCACGATCGCCGAAAGCTCGCCCAAGGTCGCGCCCGCCATGCCAAGGGCCGCATCGAGGGCTTCGCGTCCGGTTTCGGCCAGGTGCGGCGAGGACTCGACGAGGCTCCAGCCCACCTTCCTGCCCGCACCGTCCACGACAACGGCCTTCGTCGTCAGCGATCCGACGTCCACACCCGCCGCCAGAATCGTCATGCCCCGCTCCCCCCTCCGCCGGCCGCCGCGGCCGCCCCGTCGCGTCCGCCCTCCAGGGATTCGAAGAAAGCCGCGAGGCGCGTCTTCGCCTGCTCTTCCGAGTAGGCCCTGAAGTCGGTCATGTCGGCTTCGATCACCACCGTCCGGATGCCCAGCCTCTCCGAGAGCTTCCGCCTGATGTCGTACTGCCCGACGGAATAGGGCTTGCAGGACCGGGCCGAGTGCAGAACCAGCCCGTCGGCGGCGTATTCCGCTGCGATGCGCGCCATGAGGTCCAGCCGGTACCCCAGGTCCCGGTTCAGGAAGATGAGGCCGTAGGCCCTGGCCATGGAACCCCACGGATCTTTGAGGTCAAGATGGTGGGCGGTCTCTGCCCACGCGTTCGTGTAGGTCCCCGCCACGCCCACGCAGCCGTTCTCGGCAAAAAACCGGCTCATGGGTTTGAGGGCGAACCAGATCGCGATGTTGTCCCACATCAGCCGGTGGCGCTCGCCGGGAACTGCGGCCACGTTCCGCTCGACGCGGTCCTCCAGCTCCGCCAGCAGGCCTTCGTAGTAGCGTTCGCACACCGGCAGTCCCCTGAGGGACACCACGGGGGCCAGGTGGACGAAGGCGTCGAAGATCGTCATGGGCGCCGGCCGGTGGCGCATGGTCGCCAGGACCTTGCCCCACAGTTCGGATCCCCTCCGGGAGGACTCCAGAACCTCCGCAAGCCGCGCCTCGTCGAAGGGCTTTCCCGTTATCCTCTCCAGGGCCGTCACCATGTCCCTGATCTGGCCCGACACGTAGTCCATGGTCGCCGCCGCCGGTTCCCCGTAGAGGAAAGGCGTGTCCAGGACGATCAGCGGAATACCGTACATGTGCGACAGGTCCTTGAACCAGTAGAGGATGGTCTGGCAGATGTTGTTCGTGCAGAAGAGCAGGTCCGGCCTGGGCAGTTTTCCCACCGGCGTCTTTCCCGAAAGGGCGTGCCCGATGTCGATCCGCGCGTAGGAACAGAGATCCTGCGAGAAACCCGCGGCTTCGGCCTCGGCGCAGATATCGGGCGCCACGCGCCGTGCGCCGCAGACTGCCCCGTGATTCTCGGGATACACCGTATAGAAACCGAAGGCCCTCAGCAGTTCGACGGGCGCTCCGCTGGTCACCCACGCCACGGGCATGGCCCCCTCTGCGTAACGAGCCAAGCCGTAGTGCCGCATCATGAGGTTCTTCAGGGCCCCGGAGCTTTCGAGCGGAGGCCCGAAGAGCGGATCGCGGGGCCGTACGCGCCGCGCCTTGCGCAGGCGGTCGATTCCCATGGCCGCCGGCAGGCCGACGTCCTTCATCATTCGATAGCGAACCTTGTCCCTCAGGCTCACGACAGCGTCTCCAGAAAGGCTTCCATGCGGGTCAACATGCCGGCTGGCGTCCGGGGCTCCATCTCGGTCTCCAGTATCAGGACCGGTACCCCGCTTTCCCGCAGGCCGGCCACGATGAGGGGCGCGTCGAAAAGTTCGGGCTCGCAGAACTTGACGTCCAGTATGACCACGCCGCGCGCACGGGATCGCCTTACGAGTTCCAGGATGAAGTTCGTCCTGTCGCCCACGGACGCGCCCTGGGTGCAGCACGGCGGCAGGGCCTGCATCCGCTCGGCCAGCACTCGCCACGGATCTTCGCCGGCCGGAATCGTCCGACGGACGATGCGTCGACCGCACCCGAGGAAATCGTCCTCCACCACGCGCACACCCAGACCGTCGAGTTTCTCCATGAAATCAGCCGGCTGGGGCAACACGCCGGAGAACACTAGCGGCACCGCCTCGTCCGATGGCGTCCCTTCTTGTTCCTTCGCAAAGGTGTGCAGGCGGTGAACGGCGTCCTCCGGCCAGAGAAACTCGCACGCCCTGACCGCCGCATAGAACGCCGCGTTGCCCGCCGAAAGCCGCCCTTCGGCCCTCAGGTCGTAAAGGCGCCTCATGGCCTCCGTCCGCTGCGAGCCAAGCTCCATGGCGTCTTCCAGCGCCCCTGCGTTCATGGGACCCACGTGCAGGGTCAGTTCCCCGGAAAGATCTCTGAGCTGCGCCATGAGGTAGGCGATGGCGCGTTCGCCCGCGTCCCTTTTCGGTGGGTAGAAAAAGAGGCATCGCCTCGCCTCGCCGCCCAGGTCCCTCACCATGGTCGCCAGATTCTGAAGCGAGTCGCAGGTGTGGGGAAAGAGGAGGATGTCGGCCGGCCGAAGACCGCCGGACAGCAAAAGTTCCAGGCCGCGCTGTACGATGCCGCACACGTACGGCTGAAGATGCCCGGAGGCCCTTTCGGGTTCGAGCGGAGGGTCCCACACTTCCGCCGGACAGATGCCGTGCGCCCACAGCAATTCGGCAGGATACCGCGCGGGCCACACCGCCGCCACCTTGCGGCCCATTTCCTTCTGGGCGATGAGATATTCCGTTCGACCCACGGCTGCCTCCTGACGATAGTGTGGGGCAATCCCCCGCCCGATGCAAAACCTGCGCCCGCCGCGCGCATGATAAACTGCGGGTTGCTTACCCACGGGAGGGAACCGATGAAAATAGCGCTTCTTTGTCTCAGCCTCGCCTTCGCCATGCCGCTCATGGCCGCCCATTCCGGCCCCTTCGATCCCGTTCCCGGGAACCAGAAGGACCTCTACCGCTTCGACCTGAAGGACAACTTTTACTCCGGCGAAGCAGCCTGGAAAGCGGACATGGCCAGGGCCAGGGACATGATTTCGGCCGTCGAGAGCCACAGGGGCAAAGTGCTCGAGTCCCCGTCCGCGCTGCTCGACGTTCTGAACGGCGTCCGGGACCTCGACGACCTCATGGTCAGGCTCTTTGCATACGGCGAATTCCGCGAGGCGGTCAACACCGGCGACCGCACGGCCTACGAAGCGTACGAGAAACTCGACGCCGACATGCAGGCGAACCTGAGTTTCATCCAGGTCGAGCTGAAGGACCTCAGCCAGGAGAAGATGGACGCCTTCATCAAGGCCGAACCGGCGCTCGCACCCTACCGCTATTACCTCGAGGACACCGTTCGCATGGGCCCTCACACGCTCAGCGAAGCCAGGGAGTCCGTCCTGGCCAAGTTCGGGCCGGACCTCACGTCCTGGCAGCCCGTCCTCTTCCAGAAGACGTTCGACCGGACGGACTTTCCCAAGATTGAGGTCGACGGCAAGTCCTTCGACGTGCACATCGACTACGACACGCTCATCAGGAACCCCGACCGGAAGGTCCGGGAGGAAGCCTTCAAGGACTACTACCACGCTTTCGAGAAGATCAGCGACCTCGTGGGCTTCGCGCTGTACCGGGAGATGCGGACGTACAACGACGAGGCCAGGATGCGGGGGTTCAAGACCTACTACAACGAAACCCTCTTCCAGCGCTACCTCACCCGGCCGCAGGTGGACAACCTCTACGCGCAGATCGAGGCCCACCTGCCGCTCTACCATGCGTACCAGCGCTTCCGCATGAAGCAGGTCGAGGACCAGCTCGGCGTCGAGCAATCCGAGATCTGGGACATGGAGATCCCGCCCAGGGGCGCGCCGGAACCCCGTTTCACGGCGGACCAGGGCGTCAAGGTCGTCGAGGACAGCCTGAAGGTGCTCGGCCCCGAATACAGCACGGACCTGGACAACCTGCTCAACCCGAAGAACGGCCGCATCGACATCGTGGGCGGCCCCAATCGCGGGCAGGGCGCGTTCACGGAGGGTTTTTACGGCTTTTTCATGGACAACTACCAGGGCTACCTCACCAACGTGTCCACCATCGCCCACGAGGCGGGCCACGCGGTGCACTATCGCCTGGTGGTGGACAACCGGAAGCACATCCTCTTCGCCGACGGCCCGTCCTACATGACCGAGTCCTTCGCCATGTTCAACGAGTGGCTCGTCAGGGACCACCTGTTGAAGACCGAGAAGGACCCCGCCGTCGTCCGGACCATCAAGCAGGACACCGTAAACGAAATGATGTACCTCTGGGAGCTGGCGCGCAGGGCCAAGTTCGAGATGGTGTCCTACGACCGCGTGGCCTCAGGCGAGATCACCGGGGACGAGGGCTTCGACAAGGCCTGCGAGGACACGGGCCGCCTGTACGACCTCTGGTTCCAGAAGTATCCCGAGCTCAAGGTCCACTGGATCCGCAAGCACCACTACTGGACCGTGCCGACCTACTACGTGAACTACGTCCTGGCGCAGGTGCTGGCCATGAAATACTACGAGATGTACCTGCAGGACCCCGGTGGCTTTCCGAAGAAGTACGTGGCCATGGTGCGCAACGGGTTCGATCGTCCCGCCGCCGATCTGCTCAAAGACTTCCTTGGTGTAGACCTGGGCGACCCCAAACTGCTGGACGGTACGTTCAATCTGATCCAGAGAGACTTCGACCAACTCAAGGCCGCCGGCAAGGCGGCTTCTTGACCATCCGAGGCCGGGGAGGGCGGCGTCGCGCCGCCGTCCCCGGATAAATGCGGAGCGCCGACCATGCTTTCCTTCTGCGTCTTCTGCGGATCAAACGAAGGGAGAAATCCCGCCTTTGCCTCGGCCGCCCGGGAACTGGGCCGAGCCATGGCCGAAAGGAACATCACGCTCGTTTACGGCGGAGGAAACATAGGCCTCATGGGCATTCTCGCCGATACCGTCCTGACGGCCGGAGGGCGTGTGGTCGGCGTCATCCCGGGCTTTCTCGCGGAGCGCGAGGTCGCCCATGCCGGCCTGACCGACATGATCGTCGTGGATTCCATGCACGAACGGAAAGCCAGGATGGCCGAACTCTCGGACGCGTTCATCGCCCTCCCTGGCGGTCTCGGCACTCTCGAAGAGCTTTTCGAAGTGTGGACCTGGCGCCAGCTTGGCCTGCACGCAAAGCCCTGCGGCCTCTTGAACGTTTCGGGGTTCTTCGACGGGCTCACGACCTTCCTCCAGCACGCCGTGGACGAAAGAATGCTCAAGGCGGAGCACCGCGCCATCCCCAGCGTCGAATGCGAGCCCCGAGTCCTGTTGGACCGGCTCGTGAGGGACTCCGAAGCCGGGCGTGAGAGGGGATTCGAAAGGAGAAAGACCTGGACCTGATGTTCGATGTGGGAAGGGGAATTTGGAAATGCGGATTTAAGGACTGCATGCGGCAGGCTTGCGAAGGCAAACCCTCGATCTGATCGCTATTCACTATTTACCGGGCACCTCAGGCGCCCGGTCACTCCTTGAGCATCTGTTCGAAGCGCGTCCTGACGTCCTTGCCGTCGAGCCGTTCGAGGGTGTTCAGAAAGGTCTTCGTGTCGGAAACGTTGCCGGCGACCATGGCCCTGCACAGGTCCATGAACTTGTCGCGCCCGATCATCTTGTCGAGCGTGTAGAGCAGGACCGGTCCCTTATCGTAGAGCACGGCCTGAACCGTTGCGGCGTTGGCAAAGTCGGTGCGGCCCAGACCCCAAACCGGCGGGAGGCCATCGATCTTCAGGGCCTTCTCCTCCAGCCGCTTCTTGAAGGCGTCGGGCCCGAATCTCTGGCGGACCGCGAGGAGAGCCGTGTATTCCGCGAAGCTCTCGTTGAGCCAGTCCTCCCAGGACGAGGTCGGCGCCATATGCCACCAGAGGTGCGCGCTCTCGTGGCCAAGATAGCGCATGTAGTGCTCCCTCTCGTTCTTGTAACGCACGTCGTCGAGCCCCGCGAGAACGATGAGGCCGGGTCTCGCGTAGCCCCCGCCCTTCGTGCGCCGGGACTCGATCAGCGTTATCTGGGGGCTGATCGAACCGCCGAACCATCCGCTGTAAAGGCGCAGGAGCCACTCGAGATCATCCGAAAGGTCCCGCGCCGTTGTCTTCTGAATACGGCTGTAATGGACCCAGACCCTGACATCCCTGTTCGCGACCTCGAGCGTGTGCATCGTCCTGGATGCGGTCAGCACGATGTCACGCGTCGGCCTGTCGCAGCGGAAACGCCACGCCTCGCCCTCCCGGGTGTAGCCCGCATAGCTCCGCAGCTTATACGCGGGAGCCGCATGGATCGCCAGGTCGTAAGTCATGTTGCCGTAGTCCAGATTGCAGGGGTACCACGGAAAGTACATCCCGATTTCCGTCCAGTCCTTGGAAATGAGGTTTGCAGACCATGCGGGCCATTTTGTGACGACGCCTCCGTAGCGAAATCTCAGGGACACCACGTCGTCCTTTCTGGTCTTCCGATCCAGCTTTACGACAACGGCATCGGCCTCGGGCATGAAGGGCGCCTCGCCCTCCTGTGTTGGAATCACTTCAAAACCCGCGATGCCCGGCCCCGTCACGGAGGCCACCTTGAGCTGACTGTGCAAAAAGAAAGTCAGGTGGTCGAGGTCGTCGGAGGGAATCTTGAGGCGGAGGAGGACGCTGGCGCGGATGAACTGGTGCGCCGGGTCGAGGCTTGCCTGCATGCTGTAGTGGTTGCATCGAAGATCGCGCCGCTCATTCTTGCAGGCCGAAGCGGTCATGAAACCAGCCACCATGCCCGCAAGCATCACTACCGCGGCACACGCGTCCAACAGACGCCTGCCCTTCAAGATGTTCATTTTCCCCTCTTCCTCGGCCCCTGCCTGAGGCCTCCTTTTATGGTACGCGCATGGCGCGCCGCTTGCCAAGTCATTCCGGGGCGAACGGTGGGCTTCCACTACCCCTGCGCCTCTTCCGGCGATACCATGCGCAGGGGAGGCTGAGAGGTCACGGGATGACTGAGCGACGGCGGGACAGAACGTCGACCTACGAGAGGATCTGGGCCGCGGTGAGAAAGATACCGGCCGGCAGGGTCTCCAGCTACGGCCTGGTCGCCCGGGCCGCCGGGATGCCGGGGCACGCCCGGCTGGTGGGCTACGCGCTCCACGCCCTCGACTCGGACGACGTCCCCTGGCACCGGGTTATCAACAACCGGGGCGCCATCTCCCTGCCCGAGGCCGACGGCCGGGCGGCCCTTCAGCGCACGCTTCTGGAAGCCGAGGGCGTGGTCTTCGAGGGCGGCCGGGCGGACCTGATGCGCTTCGGCTGGTACATGGACGGCTGACCGGTCCCGCCTGCCTCCCCCGCCACTCTTTCGGGTCATGTGCCCCTGTCTCGCCGCTACGACCGTAGCGCGTGTTGCCTCGGTGTGAGTGCGCGGTCACACTGTCGCTCCTGAACCACGGGCTCGGTCCGTGTCCGGACTTCCGGTGCGCGGGCCCTTCATTGAGAGGAGCGAGGGATCGATGCGCTATCTGGACGACAACCGCGACGTGCGGTTTAACCTGCTCGAATGGCTTGACCTTAAGGACATTCTGGCATCGGACCGGTTCTCAGATTTCGGGACCGACGACTTCTCGATGATCCTGGACGAAGCACTCAAGGTCTGCCGGGGCAGCGTGGCCGGGGCCAATGCGGCCGGAGACCGCGTGGGGGCGACCTACACGGGCGGACAGGTCCGGATGGCGCCCGGCTTCGATAAGGCCTACGAGGACCTGGCGGACAACGGTTGGATCGGCCCGACCGCAAGTCCCGACTTCGGCGGCATGGGCCTGCCCGAATGCGTCGGAACGGGCATCTCGGAGTTCATCATGGGGGCGAACACGTCCCTGAGTCTGACGGTCCTGCTCACGCGGGGCGCGGCGCACCTCATCGAGAGCTTCGGCTCGGACGACCTGAAGAAGCGGTTCGTAGAGCCGATGATCACCGGACGGTGGACGGGCACCATGTGCCTCACCGAGCCGACGGCCGGCAGCGACCTCGGCGACATCAAGACGAAGGCGGTCAAGCAGGCGGACGGCACCTATCGCATCCAGGGCCAGAAGATCTTCATCACTTCGGGCGATCACGACCTGACCGACAACATCATCCACGCGGTCCTGGCGCGCACGCCTGAGGCCCCGGCGGGCGCCAAGGGGCTCTCGCTCTTCGTCGTGCCGAAAATCCGCCTGAACGCCGACGGTTCGCCAGGCGTCGCCAACGACGTGACCTGCGCGGGCATCGAACACAAGCTGGGCATCCACGGGTCACCGACGTGCACCCTCGTCTTCGGCGAGCG
>CAZDOY010000015.1:0-17317 GCA_964507185.1 uncultured Thermoanaerobaculia bacterium | reverse complement strand
GTCTGCAAGGCGTGGTGTTCGGACTGGGGTTTCCGCGTGACAGAGTGGGCCCTTCAGGTGTACGGCGGCTACGGCTACACCGCCGAATACCCCGCTGAGCAGTACCTGCGCGACGCGAAGATCTGCTCGATCTACGAGGGCACCAACGGCATCCAGGCCCTGGACCTCGTGGGCCGCAAGTTCCGGATGCAGTCGGGCGAACCCGTCCGGCACCTCATGGGGCTCATGGGGCAGGCCTCCGAGGGCCTCATGGATGACGTGATCCTGGGACAGTCCGCGCGCCGGCTTGCCGAACTCCTCAAGGCCCTGGGTTCGGTTCTGACCGCGCTCCCGGAGCGGGGCGACGCCCAGCTTCCCATGCTGCTCAACGCGGTACCCGTCCTCGAACTCGTGGGTCACGCCGTGTCCGGCTGGCTGTTGCTCGACCAGGCTTCGCTGGCGCGGACCAGATTCACGGAACTCCTGGCTGACAGAGGCGTGGACGAAGCGGACGGGAAAGCCCTGCGCGCGTTCCTCGAAGACAGCGGCGAGGCGCGCTTCTATCACAACAAGGTGCAGTCGGCCATCCATTTCACCCACCGGGCCCTGCCCGTCGCGGCAGGACACGCCCAAGCGATCATCGCAGGTGAGAAGGCGCCCATGGACGCCATCTTCTAGCCGGGAGACAGGTCACGGGGCGCGCGAAGGGCCGCCCGGCGGTCGGATCTGTTTCCAAAACACCGGCCATTGACCGTCGTGCCTACGCCGCCCACAAATGAATCAGGATGCCCGCGCCCATGAGCACCTGCGTGAGCAGAACCACGAGCACGTTGGCGCCCAGGGACCGCACGAGCTTTCCCCGGTCGCGACGCCCGAAGACACCCGCCACCGCAGCGATCGCTGCCGGGAGCGTGAGAAAGGCCAGGCACGACCAGGCAGGCAGCGCCCCGTTCGCGACGCCTCCCGCGATCCACAGGTAGACCGCCGCCGTCGCCGTGGCGTAGACGACGGCCGCCGCCTTCCAGCCGAACTGCACGGGCAGGGTTCTGCGGCCCTTCCCGCCGTCAGCCTCGATGTCCGGGAACTCGTTCAGGAGAAGCAGGTTGAAGACCAGAAGCCCCGCCGGCATCGACGCGTAGACGGCCCGCCAGTCGTAGAAACCCTGGTTCACGAAACAGGTTCCAAGAACGGGCAGCATGCCCAGTCCCAGGCCCGCCACCACCTCGGGCACGCCGAAACCGATTTTCAAGAACCGGGTCGTGTAGAAGAGGACCGCCACAGCGGCGAATACCAATAGCGGAAGCAGGGCCGGGCCCCGCTTCCAAACGAAATAGATGCCGATGGGGACCGCGGCGGCGAAGCTTCCCAGACCGAGTGCGAGAACCTGTCGCGGGCGCATCAGCCCCGCAGGAAGGATGCCGCTGCCGCCCGAAAAAGCCGTGGGCCTCGTCCTGAGGTCCAGGCCGCTCTTGAAGTCCCAATAGTCGTTCAAGGTGTTCACACTGACGTGAAGAAGGACGATGCCCGCCGCGGCCGGTAGCGTGTCCGCCCACGAGAAACCGCCGTAGAAGGCCGCGAGCGTTCCGCCCAGAAAGGGCAGAACGAAACTCAGGGTGAGGAAGCGGGGCCGGGTCTCCTTGAACCAGATACCGATGGCGACCATTCGGATACCCTCCTTGAACAACCCTTCAGGAATCAGTCCCGGCCCGCCGCGCGTCGTTGACCAGCCGGTGCGCCGCCCGCGTGGGTTCGGGCAGGCGGTAGCGCGGCGCGCAGGCCAGAACGAGCGCCAGGGAAGATGCCAGGTCGGCCAGATGTCCCGGCGAGACGAAGACGGGCTTGACGCCCCTGCGCGTGCGGAGCGCCGCACCCACAGTTGCGCCGTCCAGGTGAATGGGCGACCATCCCCCGCGTTCCACCGCCGGCTCGTCCACCTCGCCGCATAAAAGGCTCTTGGCGCAGCCCACCGTGGGGACGCCCAGCTCAACGCCCAGGTGGGCCGCCGCCCCGAAGCGCCTGGGGTGGGCCGTGCCCTGGGCGTCCACGATGGTGACCTCCGGCTTCGTCCGCAGTTTCCGGAAGGCCGCTGCCAGGACGGGCACCTCCCTGAAACCCAGCAACCCGGGAAGGTAGGGGAAATCGACCTCCATCCGCACAACCGCCGAATCCACCACCTCGAAACCGTTTTGCGCGTCGCACACCACCACGACGCCCCAGAAGGTCTTTCCGTACAGGTTGAAGGACACGTCCGCGCCGCCCACGAGCCGAGGGTCGTCCGGCAAGGCTGCGGACAGCCTCTTCTCCCTCAATCTGAGTTGGTCCTCAAGGGCCTTCCTGTGCACCGGGTTTCTGTAAACCGGGTCCCTCACGCGCGTCTCCGCCTCCCCGTCCTATGGTATGCCATTGAAGGCCGATGTCGAATACCGGCGTCCGCTCTCTCCGTCACAGCCTTCAATCCGCCCCTCTCGAATAACCCGCCGCGAAGTGTGGTTTAACCGTGCATAGGAGGTAGCGATCCATGAAGGTAAATATACATCCCGTTGAACGCGTCGTCCGCGGCCTCGCAGGGCTGTTCCTGATCAGTCTCCTTTTCTGGGGACCCAAGTCCTACTGGGGACTCATCGGACTCGTATTGGTTTTCACGGCCGCGGTCGGCTGGTGCCCGCCTTACCAGTTGCTCGGAATCAGCACCCTCAGGACCAGGAACGACAAGTCCGGGACAAATCCCGCCTGAGGGACCGGGATCGATCGACCGGGGCGCGGTGAGGCCTCCGGAGCCGGGTCTGCGAATCGCCGGCCGGAGACCACCGCTCCGAAGGCCCGACCCGGCCTCAGTTCAAATCCTCAATCAGAATCCCAGATTGTCCGTCCTCCCCTCCTCCTGTTCTTCCCGCGAATTCCGTACCCCAGATGGCCCCCCGCGCTTGCCAAGCGGGTGTCCGCCGGATTATTGTATGGTTTGGAGGTAATTAACGTGCAAGAAGTGATAAACAATTCCACGCCGAGGATTGCCCTGTTCATCGATTTCGACAACGGGCAGCTCGACATCAGCCGCGTCCTCTACGCCCTGAGGGAGAAGGGGATCATCATTCTCAAGAAGGCCTACGGCGATTGGGGAAAGTTCTCCCAGTTCCGCAAGGTCCTGGCCGAAAACGGCGTAGACCTGGTGGAGCGCCCCAGCATCTACGCCGGCGGCGACAAGAACGGCGCCGACATCCAGCTGGCCGTCGACGCGCTTGAAGCCTGCCTGGCCAATCCGCACATCGACGTCTTCGCGATCCTCTCGGGCGACAGCGACTTCCTGCCCCTGATATCGCGCCTGCAGGCCTACAACAAGAAGGTCGTCATCATCGGTATGCGCAAGACCACCTCCTCGGTCGTCATGCGCAACTGCAACGAGTACCTGGCCTACGACAACATTCCCACCCGCGAGCAGATCGCGGCGGAATCGGCGGGCAAAGAGCCGGAGGCCGACCCAAAGGACCTCGAGCAGGCTTTCTCGCTCCTGCGCAGGGCCATCGCCCTCCTCGAAGACGAGGACCGGAGCGTCGATTCCTCGCTGTTGAAGCAGAGAATGCTGCAGCTCAGCCCCACTTTCGACGAAAAGACCTTCGGGTTCTCGCAGTTCAAGGCTTTTCTCGCCGAGGCCCAGAAGAGCAAGATCATCCACATCGGCAAGAAGGTGGACGGCGCCTATCCCATAACCCTCGGCCGCAAGGGGCGGAGCCTGGAGGACGAGGAGGAAGGCGAGGAAGAGATCGTCGAACCTCCGGCCAAGACGGCCAAGCCCAGGAGGCGCCGCAAGAAGTAAGGCGTGCCCACCGCGCAGCCGCGTTCCGACACTATCCTTTTTTCGGCCATCCGACCTTGTCTACGGTCGTAAACGTGTACCCCTCGGACCTGAGATCGTCGATGAGCGGCTGGAGAATCACGTCAGCGCGGGCGTCTTCCGGCCGCCCGCTCCCCAGGTGCATCAGAATGATCCCCCCGTCCACGCCCGACGGGCCGTTGTCGGCCTGGCGCAGAATCTTGTCGAGTATCTGTTTGGGGCCGTGGTACAGAGGGCTGGACGGCGAGTTGACCCAGTCGAGCGTGTCCAGGTGGGGCGTCCAGTAAACCGCGCGGTAGCCGTCGTCCGCCGCCCACCGGAGGATCTGCCGGTTGAACTCGCCGAACGGCGCCCGCCAGTACGGGGACATGTTGCGGCCGGTGATGAGCCTGAACACCTCGTTCGCACGGTCCAGCTGGCTTTTCAGGAAGGCCTGCGTGACTCCCGTGAGGGTTTGCTGGCGCTCGTTAAACGAGTAGGTGGTGAGGTGGGGGTGGCTGTAGGTATGGTTCCCCACCGTGTGACCGTCTTCCGCGATCCGTCTGACCAGCTCCGGGTAGCGCTTCATGTATTCGCCCGTCAGGAAGATGGTGGCGTGGATCTTCTCACGCTCGAGAATGTCCAGGATCATGCTCGTGGCGTTGGCGTCCGACCCTCCGTCGAAGGTAAGCAGGACCTGCCTGTTCCCCACGGGCGCCCGGATCAGGTTCAGCCCGTCCACGGGCGGTTCCGGGGCGGTTGTTTTCTCCGCCACCAGGGGCGCCGCCGGCCGGGTCAGCAGATTGACCGTGACGGCGGGGCTGAAGGATGAATTGCCCTTGTTGTCGAAATAGCGAGCCTGGATGACGTTTCGGCGCCCGTCCATGGGGACCGCGTCGAAGTGCCACTTTCCGTCCGCGGCCATTTGCGCGTCCACCTTGCGCCCGTTCACGTAGAGTCCGACCATGGCTTCTCTGGGCGCCACGCCCGAGACGGAGACGGTGTTCGTCGAAAGGACGCTGCCGGGAGCGGGTGATTGGATGGCAACGGCGCCCGGAGAATTCCAGTCGATCTTCTCCTGGTCGATGCTCCTTTCATGAACCCGCTTGAACACCGGCACGGCGATATCGGGCCCCGAAAAGAACCGGTCCGCCCGCGACGACAGCCAGATCGCCAGCGATCCCAGGATGACTATCCCGCCGAATATGACGACCCGGAACCAGACTCCGCTGAGGGCCTTCTCGTTCCAGTGCACCAACCTCCGCCATGCTTCGGCCCTCTTCTGCGCCTTTGCGCAGTGCTTCGAGCAGAAGATGTGGCCTTCGATGCGGTGCTGGCACTTGGGACAGATTGGTCTCCTGCAGTGGAAGCAATGCCTGCGTGCCGTTACGGTTGGATGCCGGAAGCAGACCGCCTTGTCGTCCCGCGCTCTCTCTGCCATGTAAGAAGGATACCCTGAACCCCGGCGGTGGAAAAGGAGAGGGCGAATGTGGGATTGCGGACTCGGCAGGCGGCAAGGAAGCGGAGAATTGTCTTCTCTCAGGGCCAAGGCCGAAAGGCCAATGAGAGTTCCTCTGGCAGGCTGCTGAAAAAAACTCTCGCAGGTCGCGCGCGGGTTCCTCAGCCGCCTCCAGCCGGTGGAGATGAAAGCCTCATGGGATCGTACAGGACTTCGCATGTTCGTTCGCCTCGGTGCCCGCGGCACCCCATGGCGGGCCACGGCACGACCTGCAGTGAAACCGGTCATGGATAGGTCTCTGGAAAAGGCTTTTCTGATGCGCGTGCCTCCAACCCACCCGCGCTGTGCGCCGCGCCTTCATCACTGAATAGCGTACTCACCCGCTTACGATCCGGTCCCTCTTGCACCCACCCCCGACCGGATCACTTGGCCGCTGTTCACTTCTTCTTCACCTGCTAGAATGGCCTGGGAGAAGGTGGATGCGCCGATACGCCGCATGGCGACTGTTGATGTTCGTTCCGACCCTGCTCGGACTCCTGACCCTGGTCTTCTTCCTGAACAGGGCTATGCCGGGCGATCCCGTGGATATTATGCTCGGCGAAAACGCGCCTTTGGAAAAGCAGGCCGAACTCCGGCACGTCCTCCATCTGGACGAACCGCTAACCCGCCAGTACGTGGACTATCTTGCCGGTCTCGCCACCGGGCACCTCGGCACCTCCATCAGAAACCAGGAGCCGGTCATCGAGGAACTCGACCGCGCCTTTCCGCAGACGGCCAGGCTGGGATGTTCCGCCATGCTCCTGGCGTGCCTGATCGCCTTTCCCTTCGGCCTCATCGCCGCGCGAAGGAAGAACTGCCTGTCCGCCCGCACCGTCAACTTCTACTCCAGCGCGGGCCTGTCCCTGCCGTCCTTCTTCCTCGGTCCCCTTCTCCTCATGGCCTTTGCCGTGGAACTCCCATGGTTCCCCGTTTCGGGCGCCGACGAACCCGGCAGCCTCTTTCTCCCGGCCCTGACCCTCGCCGTGCCCATGTCGGCCCTGCTGACACGCATCATCAAGGCTTCCCTCGGCGAAGAGGAGGACCGCGAGTACATGCGCACGGCCCTCATGAAGGGCCTGTCCAATCGCAGCGCCTTCAGGAAGCACGCCCTCCAGAACGCCATGCTGCCCGTGGTCACGGTCATCGGCCTGCAGTTCGGCGCGCTTCTGACGGGCGCCATCCTCACGGAGAAGATCTTCCGCTGGCCCGGCCTCGGCACGCTCGTCCTCAACGCCATCAGCGGCCGGGACTACCCGGTTGTTCAGGGTGTGGTCCTTCTCTTCGCGGTCGTGACCCTCCTCGTCAACCTGTCCACGGATCTTCTCTACGCGTGGCTGGATCCCAGGGTGCGGTACGATGGCTAAGAAGCTTGCGGTCCTTTTTGTCGTGCTCTGGGTCCTGAGCGCCCTGCTCGCGCCCTGGGTCGCCCCTTACCGCTACGCCCAGCAGGACCTTTCGGACAGGCTCGCCGGCTCGTCCCCGGCACACTGGCTCGGCACGGATGACCTCGGCCGGGACGTCCTGACGCGTGTGCTGTACGGCGGCCGCCTCTCCCTGATAATCGTCGCCTCGGCCCTCTTGCTCGCCCTGACTCTCGGCACGGGCGTGGGCGTTCTGGCCGGATATCTGGAGGGACTGACGGACCACCTCGTGGGACGCGTCATCGACGTGCTCATGGCGCTGCCGGGCATACTCCTGGCCATCACGATCCTGGCTTACGTGGGGCGCGGGTTCGTCCCGCTCGTATTCGCCCTTTCGGCCACGGCGTGGGTGGGGTACGCCCGCCTCGCGCGTTCCGTTACCCTCTCGGTCAAGCAGCGCGAATTCGTAACGGCCGGCACGGCGGCCGGCGGCCGGACCAGCCACATCCTGCGCCGCCACATCCTGCCGAACACGGTGAGCGTTCTCCTCGTGCAGGCCACGGCGGGCGCCGCAGGTGTTATGCTGTCGGAAGCGGGGCTCTCCTTCCTGGGGCTCGGCGTCCAACCCCCGAACCCTTCGTGGGGCGAGATGCTGGCCACGGGGTGCGATTACCTCCTGGAGGCCCCCCACCTGGCGTTGATCCCGGGGGCCCTTCTCTTCCTCACGGTTTGGGCCTTAAATACCCTCGGGGAGGAGTTATCCCGTGCCATTTCCCCGAAAAGGAGACTGCTTGCGACTGGTCTATAGGACGTTGTCCCTGCTCCTCGCCCCCTTCTGGCTTCTGTTTCTGGCCATTAAGCAGCGGGGAAATTTCCGTTTCCTGGAGCGGCTGGGCTTTTACGAATCGCGGGAAGATGCGCCCATCTGGATCCAGGCGGTCTCCGTCGGCGAGGTGCGGATCGCCCTGCGTCTCGCCGCTGTCCTGAAATCCAGGGGCCTGCCCGTCGCCCTGACGAGCACCACGGCCACCGGCCTCGACCTTGCCGTAAAGGAAGGCCACCCCGATCTTTCTCCCCAGGCCTTTCCCGTGGACCTTCCCGGGTGCGCCAAGCGTGCGGTCAAGAGGCTCAGTCCCCGGGCACTCGTGCTCGTTGAGACGGAAATCTGGCCCACGCTCTTCCGTGAAGCCCGGACGTCCAGCGTCCCCGTATTCATCGTGAATGCCCGTCTCTCGGACAGGTCTTTCCGCAGGACGCAGAAATTCAGACGACTCTACGAAAAGGCCCTGAGGGACGTCTTCGTGGCCGCCCAGAGCGAAGAGCACGCGGCCCGCTTCCACATCCTCGGCGCGAGTTCCGAAAGGATCGTCGTCCTGGGCAATCTCAAGTACGACCTCCGTCCCCCGGAAACATTCGAGGAGGTCAGAGCGTCTCTCGCCCGGGGGATTCCGGAGGCACCCCTCTGGGTTGCCGGTTCCGTGCGCGAGGGGGAAGAGGCCCTCGTTCTGGAGGCCCACGTCGCGGTGAGGGCCTCCGTGCCCGGCGCGCGGCTCATCCTCGCCCCGCGCCACCTCAACCGGACGCCCGTCTGCATGGAAGAGTGCAAAAAGCTGGGCCTCAGAGGCGTCGAGCGTACCGCCGGTCCGGGACCGGATTGGGATGTCCTGATCCTCGACACGGTCGGCGAGCTCTGGTCCGCCTACGCCCTGGGGACTGCCGCATTCGTGGGCGGGAGCCTTGTGCCCCTGGGCGGGCAGAACGTCCTCGAACCGGCCTTCCTGGGTAAGCCGGTGCTCTTCGGACCGCACACGGAGAACTTCCGGGAGGACGCCGAGCGCCTTCTCGCCGGCTCGGGCGCCGCACGGGTCGAAGATCCCCGGGCGCTGGCCGAGCGCGTCGCCGCATTTCTCTCAGAACCTGCCCAGGCCGAGGCCTGCGGCAAGAAAGCCCTCATCGCAGTGGAAGCCCACAAGGGCGCCGTCGACCGCACGGCGAAGTGGATCGCGGACACCATTCCCGGCGTGTGACCCCCGCACGGAGGGAGCGGGGCGCCGCCGGCATCGATCGCTTTTTCAGGGAAAGAGCAGGTTCTGACCATCCCACAGTGCCGGGCGCCCGAGCGGAAGCACGCGCTTGCCCGTCCGGTGGCCGACGGGGAGGTCGGTGATCACCGGCCTTTCGGGAGCCAGGAGTTCTCTTACCCGGCGCGCGACGTCGTCGGGGCATTCCCTCTCCCCCATCCCGGTGAATCCGCCCAGCAGGACGCCGGCGGCCCGCTCGAACCAGCCCGCCTGGTCGAGATGCGTCAGCATCCTGTCCAGCCGGTACAGGGGCTCGCCCACGTCCTCGAAAAAGAGCCACCTGCCCGCGATGGCGGGCTCCCACGGCGTCCCTACCAGCACGCTCAGAATGCTCAGGCACCCTCCCGCGACGGGAAATGGACCCGCGGAGCCGGCGCCCTTCCCAGGCAGGGGCGAGGGGCTTCCAGCCAGGGCCGACCACACCGAATCGAGCACGCACACGCCTTTTCTCGCCAATTCCTGGACAGATGGCGCGTACAGAAGCGTCGTGCCCGGCATGCGCTGCGCCCAGGCATAGAGCGCTGTGGCATCCGAGAACCCCGCAATGATCTTGGGATGCCGGCGCAGTCCTTCATCCCGCAGGCCGCCAAGAAGTCTCGTCGTCCCGTAACCGCCGCGTGCAAACCAGATCACGTCCACACCGGGGGCGTCTAGCGCGTCCTGAAGGTCCGCGAGCCGTTCGTCGTCGGTCCCCGCCAAGTAGCCCACCTTCATTCTGACGTGGGGGGCCTCTGCCACCTGATGTCCCTGCCTGCGCAGCATATCGATGCCCGCGGTCAGGTCGGAGCCGTTCACCGGTCCGGCCGGCGCGATGATCCTGATCTTCAGGGATGGGGCGGGCTTTCCGCTCATATGCCTAAGTGTACCAGAACCGGTGCGTTCCGCGCGATCCGCATCCGGACTGGGCCTTCCCGGCCGGCAGGCTTATACTGGGGCCTTCAGATCCCGGTGCGACAGATGTGGGACCAGGTGGACCATGACCTATAATTTCGATCCCGACCAGTGGTACGAAAACCAGCGCGCCCTCCTGCAGGCGCAGTTGGACGCGGGCCGCCTCACCGAGGACGAACTCCGCGATGCCATCGCCGATCTCGACGAGCGCTTCGACGCCATGCTCGATCGCCTCGACGGGACCTTCCGGATCCCGGATTGATCCGCCGCACGCCCAAGGTCAGCCTTGTCACCAAGGGATCAGGGGCCCTCGCTTGACTGCGCCGCCGGCCGGCGATATTCTTCACACCAGCCGGAACGCCGGCACACGGCCGGCGCCCGCCGGCGGAGATTGCGGAGAAACAGCCTCGGCGGCCCCCTCGGCGGGGTCCGCGGATCGCGACCACCCATGAGCCCGGATCTTTACCCCGACTCCCTCACCGCCCCAGCCGTTCCAGGCCGGCCTCGCCCCGGCGGTGGACTGTTGCGCCGGCGCCCCTGCCGGCCCTGGAGACGCCCATGCTCCTCGCCCTAGGTTTCATCGATTCGCCCGAAGAGATACTCCTCGTCCTGGCCATCCTCGTCCTTCTGTTCGGTCCTTCCAAGCTGCCGCAGCTCGGTTCGTCCCTCGGCAAATCCATGCGCGCGTTCAAGGAAGGCGCGAGGGGGGAAGCCCAGGAAGCCACGGAGCAGGCTCCCAAGAGTTCGGAGACCACAGAAGCCTCCTCGGCCTGTCCCTCCTGCGGGGCATCTGTCGCCGCCGGCAACGAATTCTGCACACGCTGCGGTTCTAAGCTGACGTAAGACGTTCAGGCGCCGGGAAGGGCCGCCCCGCCCGACCATTCCCAGTCGAAGGCGCCGGGCTCGAAGGCCAGGACGAATTCGTCCTCGAAGGACGGGCAGACCACGAGTTCGTCCGCTCCGGCACCCGCCGGTTGCGAGATCATGGGCCCGCACTCGGGGCAGTCCAGGTTCAGGAACCCCTCCGCGGCGTGGTCCAGGACGTGGTCAACCGTTCCCTGGTGGACGAGCTCGATGAACGTATCGGCGAGGTCGGCGTCGAACTGGCCGCCCCGCTCTTCCTTGAGTGCGAGAAGGGCGTAATCCACCGCATCGTCCCGGCGGCAGGGGTGGTAGCTCGTCATGGCGTCGAAGGCATCGACGACGCTGACGAGACGGCTGATGATCCAGGGCCGGGTGCCCCTCAACCGGTCTGGATAGCCGTTCCCGTCGGCGCGGAGGTGGTGCTCCGTGATGGGGCGGTCCACCAGAGGCGCCAGCGGATGGTTCGCAATGATGTCGTGCCCGATCTCGGGGTGCCGCCGGATGACCTCGAATTCGTCCTCGGTGATCTTTCCCTCCTTGAGCAGGATGGAGTCGGATATGCCGACTTTGCCCACGTCGTGCATGAGGGCGCCGAGTTCCGCCAGGAAGACGTCCCCCGCCTCAAAGCCCGCGGCACGCGCCATGGCACCGGCGTAGCGACTGGTCCGCCACACGTGACCGCCCGAGTAAGGGTCGTGTGCCTCTATGACCTTAGCCATGACGAGCAACGAAAGAAGCGTGGACCTTCCGACCTCGATCCTCTTCGACATGGTCTCTCCTCCAGAGAGAAGAAAACCGTCGCGGGTCCCGCAGCATTCCCGCCGCCCTAGCAGTCCTCCGCCTACTTGTTCGTTGCCGGCTCCAGGGCCTCCGCGCCGGCCGCGTGCGGCTCGCGAACGAACCACAGCATGACGGCCGAGGAGGTTCCCACGGCGAATGCCCCGCCCCACAGGACCGGTGCTCCCAATCCCTGCAGGACCGCCGTCCCCAGCCACGGCCCGATGCTTACGGCCGTTCCCCGGATCATGCTGAACGTCCCCATGTAGGCGCCGCGCCCACGTTGGGGCGTCAGGTCCGCAAGCGCCGCCGAGGCCGTGGGGAAGGTGATCATCTCGCCGACGCTCCAGACGACGCACGTGGCGGCGATTCCGGCGAAGCTGGTAACGAGGCCCGTCATGCCGAAACCGGCGGCGCACAGGAAGGCCCCGAACGCCAGTGCGTTTCGGTGTTTCCATCGGATCATCCAGGTGTTGAGCGGGATTTCGAAGAGGATGATCAGGGCCGTGTTGAGCGTGAAGACGAGCCCGAAGTCCGACGCGAGCAGTTTCAGGTCCTGCACGAGGTAGAGCGGATAGGCCGCGCTGATCTGGAAGTAGACGAGGACAATGGGCACCATGGCCAGCGCAAAGTACAGGAAACGGCCGTCTCTGAGGGGCCTGGACGTGAAACCCGCGTCGGCCGCGGTCTCCCTCGAGCCGCCTGCTTCCGTTCTCTTTCCCATCACGCCGAGCTTCGCGAACATCGCGAACATGAAGGCCGAGGCCAGAATGGTGGTGGCCGCGTTCACAGCGAAGAGATAGTTGAAAGACAGAAGGGCCAGGAAACCGCCCGCAGCGGGACCGACGCTCATGCCCAGGTTGATCGCCAGCCTGTAGAGCGAGAAGGCGGGCTTGCGCTGGACGGGCGTCGTGAAGTCGGCGATGAAGGTCATGGCCGCCGGCCGGAACCCCTCGCTGAACAGGGACCAGACGAAAACGACGCCAAGGATGACAAAGTAGCTGCGGAGAAAGGGAAGAACGATCAGGAAGAACCCGGAAGCGAGCAGGGAGGCGAGAAAGACCGAGGCCGCCCCCACACGGTCGCAGAGCCGCCCGGCCAGCGGACCGCTCACCAGTCCGCCCACGCCGTAGACCGTCAGGCTGAGCCCCGCCCGGCTGGCCGAGAAGCCCCTCGCCTCTGTCAGGTACAGGACCAGGAAGGGCAGCACCATCATCCCCACGCGGTTGATGAGGCTGGCCGCCGCCACGACCCAGACTTCTTTTCGCAGTCCGCGCAGTCCCTTCCACGGATTCATGCCCGGTTCTCCCGTCCGTCCCGCGCAACGCCGGCGCAGGCCCTACTATGGCACGAATCGGGGACGCATGGCCCCAACGCAGGGCTCTCCTCAGTATGCCCGCGATGGGAGTAAGCGGTCCAGGATCGAAGCGCGCCGGCGCCCGGCGGCCCACTCCCGGCTCAGGAACGCCAATGGACGTCGTAAGCGGAAGGCCCCCTGGACACCGCATCCACCCGCCGCGCCAGCAGGCGCTCTATCTCGGCAATGACTGAGGCCTCCTGGCTCTGGCATTCCTTGTAGCGCGGCGCCGACTCGAAGAGCAGCCGCGTCAGGCGGGACTGCCCGGACAGTGAAGGACCTGGAACGAGAGAAAGCCTCTCGAAGGAACCGTCGCCGTTCATACCCGCGACGAGGTCCTCCGGGACTCCCGTCGATGGGGGCGCATAAGCCGACGCCAGCTTCCACACGGTCGTCCGCACCGGCACGTCGAGGTGCGTCACGGCCAGCGCGTCCACGGAGCCGACCGCGTCCAGCGCGTAGCGCATGAGAACCCCATCGAACCACCCGTACCTGACAGCGCCCTGCCAGGCACCCTCCCGGTTGTGTTCCGAAACAACCCGATCCAGGGCGTCGTCCTCGGTCGGCAGGGGGCCCGGTCCGTGGCGCACGGCGTAGGCGCGCATGACGCCGATCCGACGTGCCTGAACATCAGGCATCGCTTCGGACAGGAGCTCCAGTGCGTTGTCGAACGTGCACCGAGACCAGGTCGTGTAGGGATGAAAGCCCCTCGATTCATCCAGCAGCACGCCTTGCGCCCCCTCGAAGACGATTCCACTGGAACTCCTCATCCATCGTACCAACATAGGTTCCGGCGCTACGAGCCCCATCTCCGCCAGGCGGACCGCCTCGTCGATCCAGGCGTCCGGCACTTCGCTACGCTCGAAAATGGCCCTTTCCCTCACGGCTTCGGGGGAATCCAGGCGTTCTCCGGGAAGGCTCCGCACCTCGCTCCACATGCGATCCTTCACGCGGAACAGCTTCCTTCGAAGCCGCGACCGGTCCCGCAGGTCCCCGGCGGACAGCGCTTCATCGCCCGCGAGGAGGCCGTCGTGGACCGTCTCTCCGAATCCGATGCCGCAGCTTCCGTGCCGGTCGGCGCCGCGGGCCGTTTCCCTCAGCCGGCCCGCAGCCTGGTGAAAGGGCGTGATCAGCGGGGCCCGGTCGCTGATCAGCAGGCGCGAGAAGATGTCCGAGAGCCCCTTTCGGCGAAGTGCCTCGCCTTCGAGCAGCAGGGCCGTGGGATGAACCGCCACGTAGCGCGACAGGATGGTCCTGGTCCCTTCAACGAAGCTGCCCGAGCCGAACTGGGCGAAGGTGTGGTGCCGCCCGTCCGGGCAGACCACGTTGTGTCCCGCCTGGGCGCCGCCATTGAATCGCACCACCAGGTCCGCGCCTTGGCGGCGGACGAGATGATCCGTAAGCAGACCCTTTCCCGCGTCCCCGAACCCGAGGTCCACGACGATCGCGGCGCCGGCGGCTCTCTGCATCAGCGGCGAAAGAACCTCTTGAGGCCCCGGTCGGGAAGGATGAGGGGTTTGAGCGCCGTGACGACCGGGCCCGTGCGGCTTTCGTCCATGCCTGCCGCCAGCAGCCTCTTCGTCAGGTCGTCCAGGTTCCCGGCCAGCCCCTCGCTCAGCAGGATGGCGCCCGCCGCGGCGTAGCTGACGTCATCGGGCGACTCCAGGCACAACACGTGGTCGCCGAGCAAGTCGCGCCAGGCCCGCTCGCAGTGCTGCCGGTACCGCCTCTCGCCGTCGGGAATGACGAAAAACGGGACGTAGCTCTTCTGAACTTCGGCCAGCACTTCTTCGACCTTCAGGTCGTCGTCCAGGCGGTCGCCGATGATGCCGTCCACGATATGGCGCGAAAGCGTGGGATAGGGGCGCTCGTCGCCCGTGACGAACAGGTACCCGCGCTTCTTGCGCTTGACCACGCAGTCCATCTCCGTATGGAGCGCGAGGAAGTAGAGCGCCAGTTCGTACGACTCTTCTCCCGTGCCTCCTCCGCGGCCTTCGAGGTAACTCCACGTGAGCCACTGGTCCATGAGCTCCGCGCTCGACTCGAACTGCCCCACCTGGAGGGGCGCCTGGTCGCTCGTCGCGTCCCCCACGGCCATGAAGAGGAGCTGGGGATCCGGCACTCCGCAGTCCATCAGCACCTTCATGAAACTCGGCAGCTGCCGCGTGGCCAGGAGGTGAGGGATGTCACCCATGGACCCTGTCACATCCAGGGCGAACACGATGCCCAGGGAGTTGGGGTGGTCGGCGCTGTCCCGGGATTCGCGTAACTTAACGCCCTTGGGGTTCATCAGGGGGTGACACTGCTGCTGGCGGAACACCTGCTGAACCGGGAGATCCTTCCGTCCCCGCAACAGAGCCTGGTGGGCGTCGTGACTGTAGCTGCCATGTCCCATGTCTATTCCTCCTTTCCTCTCATGACGATCGGGCAGAACCTGGGCGGCCCGTACACGTCTTTCGCAAGCTGGCCCAGCCGTTCTCGCAGTGCCCACGCGCTGTCGGCACCGGCGCCCGGCCTCCACCGTGCCGCATCTGCTATCAGCGCAGACAGGGGCGGCGGCACGGCATCCGGGAACTCGCCCGTCGCGGGATTTCCTCCCAACAGCGCGGCGACGAGCCTCGCGCTCATGACGATATCCAGTTCAGGCGAAAGTCTCAGCTTGCCGGGGGCGATTTCCGGATAATATCCGGTGTCGCGCGGCGATGCGTGGCGCAGTGGTTCTCCGGCTTCCCCCGAGCAACCGTAGCCCACCAGCCTGACGCCGTGTTCCCCGTCTTCCACCATGAGGTGGGGAGGCAGAACGGCGCCGTGGACAAAACCCGAAGCGTGGATGAACGAAAGAATCTCGAGAACTCGGCGCCACAACCAGATGGACGACCGGGGCGGAATCCCGGCGGGGTAGGCCCGCATGACGCCCTCCAGCGAGTGGTTGAAGCCCCCGGCCCACCTGAAGGCCATGACGCGGGTCCCCGCGAGCAAGCCCGACTCCGCCCTCCCGTAGAAAACCGGCTGGGGGGTCAGTTTGGAAAACGTCTCGGCCCCCCGCGCCAGGCTTCGGTTTAACTGGACGAGCGTTCGCCATCCGTTTTGGAAGCGGTGGTGATCGCTCTCGCTGCGGAGCACTTTCACAAGGATGCACTCCGTCGGCCAGCGAGCCCTCTGCGCGAAATAGACGTCCGAAACATGCCCCGCTGCTATCTTGTCTCCGACGGCCCAGCGCATCCCTTCCACCGTGAGCCACTCCGTAATGCCGTAGGCTTCCGGCGAGTTCCAGGCACGGAATGCCGTTCGAAAGCGCTCGGCCTGCACGGTCTGTTCGTCGAGCGCGATGGTCGAACCGCAGTGGGGGCACACGGCAATGCGGGCAAACCTGCCCGGCTGAAGCGGCCCCCCACACTGCGGGCACTTAAGGGCTGTTTCTGACATGGATGGACTCCACGGATGAATTGGGATGGGCGGACTTATGAAATTTGGGGATCCCCTGAGATCTGCTCACTAAGCGTCCCTGCCGGCTGATGCTTGCAGTATACGCTCAAGGGACGCTTTTCCAAAACAGAAGGAACCGGACAGCCATGCGTCATCGCTCTGCCACACTTCCAGGACATGCCATCGCCGCATGCGGCAATGTCAATACACCGCTTTCACGGTAAGGTATAGAATATTGCGGTGCCGGCCCGGATGGCCTCAGGGGGCCTTCCGGGGCCCCGATGAAGCAGGAGCCAGGTGTCCTGGAGCGCGGATTCGTATCGCGACGAACAACGACCACACCCCAAGCGGAGGCCGACGATGAAGTACAGGACCTTCCCGAAGATGCCCGCCCTGCCCGTATCCGTCCTCGGGTTCGGGCATGCGCCTTCCGGTTCTGGACGGCGATCCCGCACAAATCGACGAGGCGAAGTCGACGCGGCTCCTGCGCGCCGCCATCGACGGCGGCGTCAACTACGTGGACACGGCCTACCCCGACCACGGTGGGCAGAGCGAGCCCTTCGTGGGGCGGGCCCTGAAGGACGGCTACCGGAATCGCGTCCAGCTCGCCACCAAGTGTCCCACGTGGGCCGTGCAGGCTGAGGCGGACTGGGAGCGGTACCTGGACGAGCAGCTCGGGCGCCTGCAGACGGACAGGGTCGACTTCTACCTCCTGCACGCACTCAGCGCGGAGCGGTGGGAGACCGTAAAGCGCTGCGACGGCCTGCGCCTGCATCCAGTGCGGCGAGTGCGAACCCAGGTGCCCCCAGGCCATCCCCATCCCCGAAGCGCTCGCAGAGACGCACGAACTGCTGGGCTGACAGCCGGGCCTGCGGACACTCCCTGCCCGGCCGAAAACTAGAAGTATCCCCTAATTTCCAGGAACAGTCGCCTGCCGGGCCCGTAGCGGGCGGGGAGGGCGTTCGAAAGCGGCAGGCCGCCGAACTCGGTGCCCTTCGGTCCGACGGGCGCCTGGACGCCCATGTCGAAGAGGAGGTTGTCCGCCAGGCTCACGCGCAGGTTGACCTGCGCCAGCAGGCTGCGGTCGTTCAGGTTGGTGATGAGGACGGGCGAAAGGGTGACGAGGGGCGTCCACTGGACGTCGGCGCCCGCCGCGACGTAATCGCGCCCCGTGTCGAACAGTTCGCCTCGGACGAGCCTCGCCTGGAGGGGCCCGGACAGGGACGCCACGGTGTAATCCCGGCGGGCTGTCCCGAAGCCGTTGTGGAAGTACTC
>CAZDOY010000014.1:69618-75240 GCA_964507185.1 uncultured Thermoanaerobaculia bacterium | reverse complement strand
TGCCGGATGTCCGGCTCGTCGGCGAGGCGTGCGACGGACAGGATGCCGTGAAACTCATCGACGAACTGAGGCCGCAGATCGTGTTTCTGGACATCCATCTCCCCGGACTGAACGGCTTTGACGTGCTCTCCCGTGCGGAACACGGTCCGATGGTCGTGTTCGTCACCGCGTATGACCGGTACGCCATAAGGGCGTTCGAGGAGAGGGCCGTGGACTACGTCCTCAAGCCCTTTTCGAAGGGGCGGATCCGCGAGGCCGTGGACCGCGTTTCGGAAAGGCGCGGGGGACTGGGTCCGGACGTCCTGGCGTCGCTGGTGGAAGCGCTCTCGAAGGACCGTTTCCTGCGGAGGTTTTCGGTAAAGGAAGGTGAGCACATCGTCCTGGTCGCCGAAAGCCGGGTGGTGCTCTTCAGGGCGTCCGACAAGCGCGTCTATCTGAGGACCGATTCCGCCGAATACCCGACGGACTTCACGCTGAAGGAACTGGAGGCCAGGCTCGACCCGAAGCGGTTCCTTCGCATCCACAAGGGCTATATCGTGGCCGTCGATCGAGTCCTCCGTGTAACCCGGTGGTTCCGCGATCACTACGTGGTCGAGCTCGACGACAAGGGCGGCACGAAGCTCGCCGTGGGCCGCAGCCACCTCGCGGCATTCCGGAAGACCTTCGAATTGTAGGCCGCCCCCGGCGCCTCCGATCCGCGAGCCCGATTGTGAAATCCGCAATCCCCGTCAGCCCTTCCCGGTGTCCGCCAACGATTGGACGTCGGGGATCTTGATGAGCATGCCGGGATCGGGTTGGCGGTCGGCATTGAAGATGCCGTTGTAGAGCGCAAGTTTGGACGCGAGGTGCTTCTTGCCGAATTCGCGCCGGCAGATGGCCCGCCAGGTGTCGCCTCGGCCGGCCTTGACCACCTTCAGGCTGGGCGGGCGCACGGCCGCGAGTTCCTGTGCGGAGGGGAAGCGGAGACTCTGGAGGATGGCGGTGAATTCACCCTTCGCCACGCCGAAGGAGGCCAGGTCCGTGTAGGCGTAAACGACGAAAGCCTCCTTGTTCCTCAGTTCGAAGCCCATCATGGCCCGCAGGACGCCGTTCTCGACCTTCAGGTCGACGATCCTCACGGCCATGGGCCGGCCGTCCTTCGTCCTGAGCGCCTCGGACTTACGGACGCTCACCGGCGTCTTAATCTTCTTGAGGTAGGCCTTGATGAACGCGTCGGCGGTGCGTTTGAGGTGCAGGTCGTGCACTTCGAATCCGGCGACGAAGCGCCGCGCCTGATCCGTGCCGGGTTCCTTGAGCAGCCGGACGAAGGTCGCAACGCCTTCTTTAGGGTTGAGGTCCGCGGAATAGGACTCGGGGACGGTAAGCGCCGCGCCGTGGCCTTTGTCGTAGAATTCTCCGCCGAGGAGGACCTTTTCGCCCCGCCTCTGTCCCAGGCGCATGCCGTCGATGTGTTCGATGAAAACGTCTCTTTTCAGCGGCTTGTTCACGAGCTTGGGACGGGTGCGATCGAGTTCGACGAGGCGCTTCTCGGCATAGGCGAGGCGCTGGGCGGTCGGCGGGTGGCTGAGGAGAAACCGCTCCATGCGGGAGGGCTCTTTCTCCTGGAGAGTCTCGAACATGTGAAACATCTTCACGGCGCCGCGTGGGTTGTATCCGGCTCTCTCGGCGTACGTGATGCCGTATTCATCGGCCTGGTGTTCGAGCCCGCGCGAGTACCCGAGAAGAGCCAGCTGGAGGGATACATCGACCAGGCCTCCGAGGGACTGCGCGATATTCGGGTTCAGGATGGAGATGGCCGCCACGCCGAACTGCGCCGCGTAAGCCTTGGAGAGCTGGGCGGCGCCGTGGCGCGCGGCCACGTGCGTCAGTTCGTGGCCGAGGACGGCGGCGAGTTCGTCCTCCGAGTTCATGCGGGCGAGAATACCCCGCGTGACGTAGATGTACCCTCCCGGCAGGGCGAAGGCGTTGATGACCGGAGAATCTACGACCTGAAAGTGATAGGTGATGTCCCTGCGCTGGCACTGTGCGACGAGTTTCTCACCGACGGTGTTCACGTATGCGTTCAGGTTGGGGAGCGCGTCGTAGTACCCGTACTCCTGCTTTACTTCCTTGGAGGCCTTCTCCCCGATCTGGACCTCTTCGTTCTGGCTGATGAGCATGAACTGGCTCTGGCGGGTGACGGGGTTCATGGCGCATCCGCCCACGAAGAGCAGCATACCGATCAGCACTCCCGACCTGATTGTCTCAAGACGCATGGGCCCTCCCCAGTGAAAATGAGCCCGCCGGCTCGGCTCGGCGGCGTGTCCCGTCGCGCGAGGCCGGTCGGGGCGTTCGCAGGTTCACGGCGGGGCGTTCGTACCCACATGCGGGGATGCGGGGGTACCGGGCGCCCCCGGGGGAGGTCACACGGGATAGTTTCTGTGGATGTAATCCGTCAGGTGCTTGATCGTGTAGTCCTGATTTCTGGATACCCAGCGCGTGCAGTCGCCGATGGAGACGAGGCCGACCAACTTCTCGTTTTCGATGACCGGAAGGTGGCGGCACCGGCGTTCGGTCATGATGGCCATGGCTTCCTTGACGGACGTGTCGCGGGCGATGACCACGGGGTCCTTGGTCATCGCTTCGGAGACCTTCATCGCGCGCGGGTCCGCGTTCACCAGAAGGACCCTTGCGAGGATGTCCCGCTCCGTGAAGATGCCCACCGGTTTGTCCCCATCGAGCACGAGCAGGGCGCCGATGTGCCTGTCCGCCATTGTGCCGGCCGCCTCGAAGACGGTCGTCTCGGGGGACACGGAAAAGACGTCATTTCCCTTCTCATCCAACAGCCTGTCTACCCTGTCCATCTGGACCTCCTGTGTGTTCCCCCCTTGTTGCGGGTCTCCGTCCCCCGGACTCATAGTTTGGTTGCACGGATATTTTAACGATGGAATGCGTGCCGGTCAACGGGAGGCTACGGACGTCGGGGCGGAAATCCGGGCGGCAGGACACCCCGGCCGCCTCCCGGTGGCTCGATCACCGCGGCGACGGCGCCCGCCGTCCGCCGTCTTCGGTCTGCGGTCGTCGTCCTGGCGTCGACTATCGACGGTCGATCACCGACTAATACGGTTCGTACGCCTTGACGAGCGTTATCTTGTACCAGAGGGTCTTGTTCGGGCCGACGGATCCGGCCCGACCCTCTTTTCCGTACGCCAGGTTGGGAGGAACGATCAGAAGCCGGACGCCGCCCTGCTTCATGCCGACGATGCCGAGGTTCCATCCCTTGATCACGCTGTTCGATCCCAGAATGAAGGAGAAGGGTTTTCCGCGGTCGGCCGAGCTGTCGATCTTTCTGCCGTCCATCCAGCCGATGAACTCGACGGTGACGGTTCCGCCCTTGACGGCCTCCCTGCCTGTGCCGACCTTCATGTCGACGTACTCCAGGCCTTCCTGGCCCTTCTGGATGACGTCCTTGTCGGTCAGAACAGGGGGTTTGTTGGCTTCTTCGTAGGCCTTGACCCTGGCTGCCAGGGCGGCCTTTTCGGCGGCGGCCTTCTGCTCGGCCTTTTCCTTTGCCGACGGACCGCAGGCGAACAGAGAGAACAGCAA
This sequence comes from uncultured Thermoanaerobaculia bacterium, assembly GCA_964507185.1. Classification (GTDB taxonomy): domain Bacteria; phylum Acidobacteriota; class UBA4820; order UBA4820; family DSQY01; genus CAVRTJ01. Next base: position 71,655 of record CAZDOY010000014.1, on the reverse strand, counting down.
AGTGACGGCCAGGACGCTCGAAAGCAGACGAACCATACTCCACCTCCCTTTGCAGGCAGGGGGGTGTGCCTGGAACGAAGCCCCCCCTGATCGGTAACCGGTCAGGCGACCGCTATGACCGGATGGTCCAGAGCTCCTTCTGGGGCTTGGCCAGGTACTCGGCGCCGTCCGATGTGACCACGACGTCGTCCTCGAGGCCTATAGCCCCGAAACCGGGCACGTTGAGCGAGGGTTCGAGCGTGAAGATCTGGCTCTCCTCGATGGGCATGAACGGCGTGGTCTTGTATCTGGCCCATGCGGGACCGAGCAGGCAGCCGCCGTCGTGCACGTTGCGCCCGACCTGGTGGCCGAGGGCGTGCGGGTATTCGGGGTAGCCCGCGTCGGTGACGACCTTTCGGGCGATCGTGTCTATGTCGATGCCCTTCGCGCCGGGCCTGAGAGCCCTGCCCGACTCCTCGATGGAGCGGACGATCGTGTCGAATCCCTTCTGCGCGGCTTCCGGGGCGGCGGTCTCGCCGGGTTTCAGGATGTACCACGTCCGCTGCATGTCGGAGGCGTAGCCCTTCACGAAGACGCCCATGTCGACGTGGATCAGGTCGCCAGGCCGAAGGTCGTTGTCGGTGGCTTCGCCGTGTCCCATGCCCGCGCCCCTGTCGCCCGAAAAGACGAGGGTCTCGAAGCTGGGGGCGAGGCCGCGCTCGGCCATCCGGCCGTCGATGAAGTCGAAGACCTGTTTTTCCGTCAATCCCGGCTTCAAATAGGCGGATATTTCTTCGAAGATCTTGACCGTGACGTCGACGGCTTCCTGCACGAAGCCGCGTTCGAGGGGAGACTTGTTGGAGATCAGGCTGGAGATGACGTTCTCGGCGGAAATGATCTTTACGCCGGGGAGGGTCTCGTTGAGGAGTTCCTCGAGCTGTAGAAAGCGTCCGTGGGGGATGCCGTCCGCCATGGCGTCGTTGAGGGAGAAATTGACCGCGACCTTCGAGGGAGAGAGTTTCTTGAGCAGGGCCTGGAAGGGTTCCTTGAAGTCCTGTACGTAAGTGATGACCTCGGTGAAGAGGCCCGAGGCCTCGAAGACCTGCTGGTCGAACTTGCCGAGGATCACGTATTTCTCTCCGGTCCGGGTGACGACGATGGCGCTCTCCCAGGTGAGGTGGCCCGGGGAGATGAACGAAAAGACGCGCTCCGCGCCCGAACTGGTTTCCTGGACGAAGGTCACCCAGGCGTCGATGCCGAGCGCGTCGAGCTTGGCCGCCGCCTGCGGCAGCTTCTGGGCGATGATGTCTTTTGAAGCGAGGTCCTTTGCCATGGTCAGACTCCTTTATGTACCTGTTACGGTCCCGGTGGATCATGAACCCGGGACCGGGTTAGAAAGCTCTGTGACGGGCTATACCGGCCCTAATGCGGGTCGGCGTCGGACCTAGTGTAGCACCCGGTGGCCGACTGAATCCACGCCGGGGAGGGACGCGCGAAAAGAAGGGGACCCTGAGGTCCCCTCGAGACATCCTTTGCGGTTGACCTACGGGACGATGCGCCAGACCTTCGTCTTCCGATCGAATTCGACGGTCACTGATCCTCCGTCAGGATTTAGGACTCTGATAGGGACGAAAACGTTCTTTGGGAAAAGTGCCTTCAACGATGCTCCCTTCTTGATGACGATGAACCCGGCGTACTTCCATTTGACGAGCCGCGGGTTTGTCGTGTCGCCCCATAGGGCGCCGCCGATGTAAATCCGCAGACCATCTTGCAGGTTGCTACCGTAAATCTTGATACGGAATGGAGCGCCGGCCTTGGCCACCAGGTTTATGTTCGGTGGAGGAGCGGCCGTGGTGAAACTCCATTCATGGCACCCCGAGGCTGTACCACAGGTGTTTTTGGGCACGACCCGCCAATAGTAGGCGGTTCCGTAGGCCAGCGCAGCCGTCGTGTAAGCCGCGGTCGGCACGTTGGCCGCGAGAGGTGGATTTGGCGCCGTTCCGAAGTACACGTCGTAGGAGGACGCGCCGACGGCGGCTCCCCAGGTGAGCGTGGGCG
>CAZDOY010000014.1:0-69518 GCA_964507185.1 uncultured Thermoanaerobaculia bacterium | reverse complement strand
ACGCCGAGGCCACGTTGGAAACGAAGGGCGGCGGCGAAGTCGAGCCGAAGTAGACATCGTAGGACGCGGCGCCGCTCACTGCGCCCCAGGTCAGGATGGGTGACGTGGAGACGCCCGTCGCCGCATCGGCGGGGGAAGGCCCCGTGGGACAGGCTGGCAGGGCGCATGTCGTGAAAGACCACGTTGTGCAGCCTGCGGCGGATCCGCAGACGTTTTTCGGGACGATTTTCCATCTGTAGGTCGTGTTCGGCGCCAGCGTTCCAGGGGCGAACGAGGGCGCGCTCACGTTGGAAACGAAAGGCGGCGACGCAGCCGTACCGAAGTAGACGTCGTAGGACGCCGCGCCGCTCACAACGCCCCAGGTCAGTGTCGGAGAGGTTGAGACGCCGGTGGCCGTATCCGCGGGAGTTGGCGAGGTTGCGCACACCGGCACGCTGCAGGTACAGGTGAGGCTCAGCTGGTAGGGATTGGCGGCATCGTAGGCACCGCCGTAGCCTGCGACGAGAATCTTGTATGTTGTCCCACCGACGACGGAGATGTTGCAGGTCTCCGTGCCGCTCCCCCGTACACCGGGCGCGCACGTCGTCGTGCCGCAGTCGTTCGAATAGAGAATGAGATCGTAGTCCGAACCCGAGGGCGGCGTCATGGAAACCGCCAGGGTGCCCGTGTTCGCGGGCGTCACGGCGAAGTAATCCAGGTCCGACGCGCTGCAGATCTTCGCATCGTTGATGGTCGCCCCGCAGGACAGGACGTATGCGGTCGCGCACGTGTCGTTGGGCTCGTAGGAATCTGTACAGACGGCCGTCACCGTCACGGTATCCGTGGCCGGGCTGGCGTCCGTCTGCCCGAGTTCGTCCACCGCCCTCGTGTCGAAAGTATGTGTCCCGGGCGTGACCGTGGCGGTGAAGGTGTAGCCTTCCGTGCCGCTGTCGAAGGCGCCGTCCGATGCCGTCGCATTCTGCCATGAGCCGCCGTCGACCCTGTACTGCACGCCGCCGATGGCAAGAATGTTCATGTCGCACATGTAGTGGTAAATGTTCTGGTTTGGGTTCTTCTGGATCGTCGCCGTGCCGGTGTAGGTCAGGGTCGTGTTAGTCGTGGGGTCGGGGGAGTAGGGCGTGAGGGCGGTGTCCGGGTCGATGTCCACGGGGTCGGGTATGCCGTCGGTGTCCGAGTCCCCCCAGCCGACCTGGCCCGCCGTGTAGGCACAGACGTTGTACTGCCGGTAGGACTCGTTCATGATGCAGGGCACGCTGATCAGGCAGGACTTGTTGCAGTTCTGGTCCTGATAGTTCACGTAACCGCTCACCTGCGTGCAGTAGCACGGGGAGGAGCTGTATTCGTCCAGCGCGTAAAAGATGTGGCTTGACTCGTGGCGTGCCACCGCGTTCATCTGGCTGATGGTCCATCCGTCGTTGTCGTATGTCATGACGCAGAACGGCCCGCCCAGGTAGGCGTAGGCGAAGCTGCTGTCGCTGAACATCCCGTCGGCGTCGTTGAGGCTGTTGGCGATGAAGATGGTGTAAGCCCAGTCCGTTCCGTCTCCGGCCCGCTGGTCGCCGTTGAAATGACGCCCCTTGTCCCACATCGTGGAATCCGAGGTGTATCCCAGGTTGTCGTAAATCGTGTTGACCCACTGGGGGTTGGAGGCGGTGGGACCCGGATTGCTGATCGGTTCCACGGTGACCTGGGCCCGCGCGTCCGTCCGCCCGAAATAGTAGTGGTAGGTCCACGTTGGTTTGAGGGAGGAGGGGAGAGAAAAGAGCGTGACGTAGTAATTGGAAAGATCGTTGAGGCCCTGGACGATGCCGTTGGATACGTTGGTTTCGAGCGTAGGCGTCCAGTCCTCGGTACTGGCGGCGCCGGTGCTTTCGGGCAGAATCACGCTGACCGATACGGTGCCGAGCATGTACTCGGACGTCGTTCTGTAGAGGGAATAGGCCGAACACGCGCCCTCCGGGCCGAGGTAGGCGGGAGGCTCCAAAACGTCGTGATCGAGAGGGCGCCCGGGTAGCTGAAAATCCGTCGCGGACGGCCCCTCCAGCCCTAGGAGAGCACGCTGTGCGTGCCACAACAACCTTCCCTCAAGAGTCGCCGTCAGCCTGTCTGCGTCTTTTCCGCTCGGGCTCTCTTCGAAAGCGAGCGTTCCGGCGGGAAGTTCGGCGATCGTCGCGTAGAGCCCCTGCGTGGGCCCAAGGACAAGGAGGCCGCCGGCAGGCGGAAAGGCGTGGCTGAGGTGAATCCCCCGGTTCGCCATGTTTGCCGTCCAGTCGGTAAAAGTCATGCCGGGAGGGCGTTCGAGCAGGAGTACCGGCTCGGGTGTGAAGGCACGGGCGTCGACGGCAAGAAGGAAGGCCGCGAGTGCACATACCGCAATGAAGAATTTTTTGCTCATCACTTCTTTCTCCCCACTATGGTACCCGGGTAGAAAAGTCGGGAACGAGAACGGCGTCGCTGTCGGGGCACACCGCCCGCCGTGGCTGCAGGTGTTCGCCCGCGGATAGACGCCATGGTTGTCTCGGGATAATGCCGCGATCTGGATTGAAATGATGGTCTTCCTGACGCCGTTTCAATCGAGAGGGCACCGCGGCGCCTCCCGGTCCTCAGGCCTGCGCTTCGCAGATAATAAGTAGGGCCGCCTCCCCGGGTATCAGGACTCCCTGCGATCTCACGAAATGTGATGATCTCTCTTTCACAACATAAATTCCCGGCATGGCGGGGTCAAGCTGCGGGAGGCGGGAGGAGTTACGGGACGAAGACCGGTCGGGGGAAAGAGAAAGTGTGTTGCGGCGGGATCGGAGCACGCGCTTATGAAACGGTAGGAGCGGCAGTGAAGGCGGAGGGATTCAGCTCCGCTTGACCAGGTTCTTGAGCACGAGGCCCGTCATGGAGGGGCTCTCGATCATGCGCCGCCGCAGGTAGGCGATCGCGTCGTCCCAATTAACCGCGAAGGGCACGTAGAGCCTCACCTTCTCGCCGGCCTCCACGAGTTCCCTCTGCACGCGGTCCCGGGGGACACCGACGAGCATCTGGAATTCGTAGCGGTCCTTGGGGATTTTCTTGCGGGCGATGAGTGCTCGCGCTTTTTCGAGATATCCGAGGTCGTGCGTGGCGACGCAGACGTAGTGACCTCTGTCGAAGAGCTTCTCGATGATCTTGAGGAGGTTTTCCTTCATGTCGCGCTTGTTCTGGTAGGCCTTGTCCGCCGGTACGTTGTAAATACCTATGCAGGCTCGCACGTGGGCGTTGAGGCCGTCCAGCATATCGATGTCGGCTTCGGTCCGGTAGAGGCGGGACTGGAGAACGGTGCCCAGCACGGGGTACTTCGGCTTCAATTCTTTGTAGAGCTGCAACGTGAAATCCGTGAGATCCGTGTCCTCCATGTCGATGGTGAGACCGCGTCCGGCCGATTGGCAGGCGGATGCCAGTTCTTCGAGGTTCTTCCTGCAGAAGTCGGGGTCGACGTAGTAGCCGAAATGGCCCGGTTTGACCGAAATGGAGCAGTACTGGCGCTCCTTGATCGCATCGAGGGTCCTCAGGTAGAGTTCGACCGCGCCGCGTACCTTTTCCCGGGTCGTCTCGGCCTCGCCCAGCACGTCCATGGTCGCCTCGATGCCCTTTTCCTTGTACAGGGCGTCGGCGAAAGCGAGTCCCTTTTCGAGCGAGTCCCCCGAGACGTAAGGTGAAGCGAATACCCTCACGAGCCTGCCAGGGATCGAATTGGCGACGGTTTTTCTCACCGCGAGCATGGACATGATCTCATTCCTCCCATGAAGATACGGACCCGGTGAAACCCAAGAACGGGAGTATACACCGCAGAACGGGTATTCCGCATCAGAAACGGTCGGCGACCGAGGTCCTAACGGGCCTTTTGGCGCACGAAGGACACGCTCCAATCGGCGGTGTAAGCCCCCCGGAATGGCCACCCTGCGCGAGGGCGCCCAATATCAAAACGGCCGGGCAATACGGGCCGCGCCGCTTGTTTTTGCTCAAAGATCGACCCATTATATCGGTAAAGTGACAGAAAAAAGGGGTTGCGGGGATAGCGATTCACCCTTGCGGATCCTTCCTTGGGAGAGGGGTGCAGGCCATGTTCATAAGCAGAGTGCAGGACCATCACGGGATGGGAGCGAGTTCCGGCGCGGCGAAGCGGTGCGTTGTGGCCGTTCTCCTGATTATTTCCCTCGCGGGCGGCACGGCTTACGGAGCCGGCGTGCTGCCCGGCACCGGTTCGGCGGGCCAACCGGCAGAAGGCAGGAACTCGAAGGCCGCTCTCAACCAGGCGCCTGCCGACTGGCCCGCAGAAGATCTCGGGGCCGGAGGCTGGGTGGCATACACGCAGGCCGGAGCGCCAATAAGGGATCAGACGGGCAAAGAGGACTGTTCCACGGGCGGTTCGAGGCCGGCGGGGGCGGTCGAGATAGCGAGTGGGGATGCGCCTTACTTACCCAGTGCCTACTTCGCCTACAACACCGATGCCGGAGTCTTCTATTACAGGATCCGGCTGGACGCCATGCCGCTGACCGCGAGCGCGGAAACGGCGGGGACCAGGACGGGCGGCGATCCCTGGGGCAACGTGACGTACAACCTGCTCATCGAGTGCGACGGGGACGGGTACAAGGAATTCACCGTCGTGCTGGACGGGGACAGCGGAGGCGGAAAGAACAAGGACCTCAGCGTTCCGCCTGCCGTGAACGACGGTGACGACCTGAAGATCTACTTCAACGACCTGCAAAGCCAGTGCGTCGCCCCGGAAATCGTTTCCAACAACACGTTGTCTGCGCCCGGTGACCTCGTGTGGTGGGGAAACGCCGGAACGAAGGATGCCGTGGTGCCCCAAGATCCAACGGCCGATGGCGCTGCGTGGGACTTCGGACGGAGCCGTCTGGTCGTTCACGGTGCTTCCAATGCGACGTGGGGACGGGGTTACTTCGTTGATTTCCAGTTTCCAGTGGATGCCTTGACGGATGCCTACAACGGCGGTGCCGGAGGCGCGCGTCTCGTCGGGCCCGACACCCCCATGGCGTTTGGCTACAGTACGTCAAACAGCAACACGGACCCGCTTCAAAAAGACTACGCGTCGAACCTTTGCTACACCGCGTCCTGCGGCGAACGCTTCCCGTACATGGACTTCATTACGCTGCGGGATGGTCTGGCGCGGGCGCCCAAGATCGGCGACATGACCCTGTCGGAAATCGACTGCCATGCGTCAGTCACGGTGCGTGTTGCCCTGGCGGATACCCTGACCGTGACGGGAGACATGGTCGACGATACCATAGCGCACGTGTCCTTTGCCTACTATCCCGACTCGAATGGCAACGGGATTGAGGACGACGGGGGGATATGGTCCAACATGGCCGTGGTGGGGGGCAGTATGAATCCCGACACGAACGGGCACCTCGCACCGGACGGCATAGGCTCGTCGTTCAACGACTGGGGAGTAGTCTGGGACACCTCGTCCCTGGCGGGCGGTCAGTATCTCGTCAAGGTCACGGCCGTCGACGACACGGGATATGAGGCCTCGAAGATCGTCGGCGCCTATATCGTCGATGCCTCTGGCAGCGAGTGCAGGCAGGGGCCGGAGCCTACGTGGGCCTCCTATGCGGATACTTCTCACGCCGTACCCAGCGACCGCTTCCTGAACGTCGCGCCGGGTTCCACCGTCTACATGCACGGCATCTTTGCGCCGCTCGTGCACTACAATGTGGCCTTCTACTTCGGGATGGGGGCGCAGGTAGGGACGGTGACGCCGGTGAGCGACAGCTTCGGGAACCTAGCCGGATCCCTGATCGCCAGCCCATCGACGCCGTACGGGCTCTACCATTCCGTGGTCTATCCTGCGGGCCATGCTCCGCCCGGAGAATACGACGGCGTCTACGACGGTTCCACCAATCCGATCATCGCAGACGATACCTTCAGGATCTACGCGCTGACCCTCCTCAGAAACGCCGATGTCTACCAGCTCAGCCCCCAGGCTCCGCCTTCGGACCAGATCTTTGTGGCGCAGTATCCTGCAAGGCCCGCCCTGGACCTGGCCGATGACGTGGAACACCCGGATTTCTCCTCCGGCGTTCCGTTCGACCACGATACGAGCGACCTGTCGGCCGACGCGAGTCCGCTGATCTTTTACGAGTTGTACGGTTACAGCGGAAACGGCTTGAGGGTGTCGAAAGACCTCGGCAAGGTGGTGATCACCTACGGGCAATAGCAGCCTGCTGAGAAACCCTCGCAGGTAGCGTTGCCGGCGCCAAGGCTCCGAATGCACGACGTCGCGCCGCCGTCGATGCCGGGGCGCGGACATCAGAAGACGCGATTTTGTATTGGACTCGTCCATCAAACTCTAGAGGATAAGGCTTCGAGCCTCAGCCGGAGCACGAAAGACCTTCGCGGCCGTGGGCGAGGTGGCGCGCTTGGCGCGCGGGCGCCCAGGCCCCATCTTGAACGTACCGCGGGCCTGTTCTATGCTGACGTCTCGCAACCCGGCACCAGGTCGCGGGCGTAGCCGGCGCGCGTTTTTGGCGAAATCTCACTTCAGAGGAAATCAGCCCGCCAGGGGGTTACTATGTCTCGCATCAAGCCTTTTCGAGGGTACAGGCCGAAGCCTGAACTCGCCGACAAAATCGCCAGCTTCCCGTACGACGTGATCAACTCGGATGAAGCCAGGGCCCTCGCGCAGGGTAATCCGTACAGCTTCCTTCACGTGGGCAAGCCCGAAATCGATCTCGATCCCTCCGTTTCCCTCTACGACGACAGGGTCTATGCCAAAGGCGTCGAAAACCTGAGGCGCTTCATCTCCGAGGGGGCCCTCGTCAAGGAGTCGCAGCCCTGCCTGTACGTCTACCAGCAGAAGATGGGAGAACACGTTCAGGCGGGGATCGTCTGTCTCTGCTCCGTGAAAGAGTACGAAGACGGCCTGATCAAGAAACACGAGTTCACCCGAAAGAACAAAGAAGACGACCGCACGCGCCACGTGACCGAACAGAACGCCAACGCGGAACCCGTGTTTCTCACCTACCGGTCCAGGTCCGCCATCGACGAGATCGTCGACAGGGCCAGGAGCTGCGACCCGGTCTACGACCTGGTGACGGAGGACGGCATCGGACACACGGTCTGGGTCGTGGCGGACGACAAAGACATCGCGGCCCTCGAGCGCCACTTCGCCGCGGTGCCCGCGCTCTACGTCGCCGACGGCCATCACCGGACGGCCGCCGCCGTGAGAACCGGTCAGGCTCTCCGCGCGAAGAGCGCGACCCACACCGGCGAGGAGCCCTTCGAATACTTCATGGCCGTGGTCTTTCCTCACGATCAGCTGCAGATCCTGGACTACAACCGCGTGGTCAAGGACCTGAACAGCCTGTCGCCGGAGCTCTTCGCGGACAAGGTCAAGGAACGTTTCGACGTGTCGCCGTCTACGGATCCGAGGCCCGGTGCGCCCAGGCGGTTCGGCATGTTCCTCGGCGGCCGATGGTACAGCCTTCGCGCAAAGGAGGGGACGTTCGCGGCGGACGATCCCGTAAAGAGCCTGGACGTCTCCATCCTTCAGGAGAACCTGCTGACACCGATCCTGGGCATCGAGGATCCGCGGACCGACGAGCGCATCGATTTTGTAGGCGGAATCCGGGGCACCGGGGAGCTTGAAAAGCGGGTCGGGGAGGGATGGGCCGTCGCCTTTTCCCTGTACCCGACGTCGCTGGAACAGCTCATGTCCGTGGCGGACTCCGGCCATGTCATGCCGCCCAAGTCCACCTGGTTCGAACCGAAACTTCGATCGGGGCTGATCGTGAGGCTGATAGAAGAGTGATTTGCACGAGCTGCGGGGTACGGGCGGCCGGCCCTGCCGGGGTTGCCGCCCCCTTCCCGCCTCTTGGATGAACTGGAGGATGAAGATGAAGATCCTGATCGCGGATGCATTCGACGCGACGCTTCCGGGCCGCCTGAAGACCTTCGGCGACGTTTACGAGGACATGGGCAGGCTCTCCGAGGCGGATGTCCTGCTCATCCGATCCAAAACCAAGGTAACGAAGGAGTTCCTGGAAGGCGCCCCGAACCTCAAGCTGGTCATTCGCGGCGGTGTGGGCCTGGACAACGTGGATCGGGAAACCTGCAAGGCCAGGGGGATAGAGGTTAGAAACACCCCCCAGGCTTCGTCTGTCGCCGTGGCCGAACTGACCATGGCGCTCATGCTGGCCGTGCCGAACCGCATCGTCGAAGGTCACAACAGCATGAAGGAAGGCAAGTGGATCAAGAAGGAACTCAAGCGCACCGAGCTCTATCAGAAGACGCTCGGCCTCCTGGGCGTGGGTCTCATCGGCACGGAAGTGGCCAAACGTGCCGCCGCCTTCGGCATGAAGGTGGTGGCTTACGACCCCTTCGTCCAGAACCATCCGGTGGCCGAGATCAAGGGCCTCGACGACGTGCTCGCGTCGGCGGACTACATCAGCATGCACACGCCGCTCACCGACGAGACGAAGGGCATGGTGAACCGGACCATGATCGCCAAGATGAAGGACGGCGTGATCCTGGTGAACACGGGCCGCGGCAAGGTCGTGGTCGAGGCGGACCTGGCGGAGGCGCTTGAGTCCGGGAAGGTGAGGGCCTACGCGACGGACGTGTGGTACTCCGATCCGCCCGATCCGTCGAGCCCGCTCCTGCGTGCGTCGAATGTCCTGATGACGCCCCACATCGGCGCGTCCAGCAAGGAGAACCTCTTGCGAATCGGGGACATCATCGTGGATATCATTTCCGGCTTCGGAAAATAGAAAAAGAGGAGAAGGTCATGGCTAATCGGGTTATCAATTTCTACGCCGGCCCAGCCGGGCTTCCGGTTCAGGCTCTCGAGCGGGCGAAGGCGGAGCTGCTGGATTTCGAAGGAACGGGAATGTCCGTCATGGAGATCTCCCACCGGTCCAAGGAATACGATGCGGTTCACAACGAGGCCATCGCACTCGTGAAGGAGCTCCTGAACGTCCCCGACAACTACAAGGTACTCCTGCTGCAGGGCGGCGGAAATCTCCAGTTCGCCATGCTTCCCATGAACATTCTCCATTCGGGGCGCAAGGCCGATTACATCGTGACTGGAAACTGGGCGAAGAAGGCCTTCAAGGAGGCGAAGACAGTCGCGGGAGACGCCGCAAGGGCCATCGTGTCCACGGAGGAAGACAAGTTCAACCGCCTGCCGCGTCCCGAAGAGATCCATGTCAATCCCGACTCGGCCTACGTGCACTTCTGCTCCAACAATACGATCTACGGCACGCAGTGGAAAGACTTCCCGCAGACCGGCGGCGTTCCGCTGGTGGCCGACATGTCGTCCGATATGATGTGGCGGCCCTTCGACGTGAAGCCCTTCGGCTTTATCTACGCCGGGGCCCAGAAGAACCTCGGCCCGTCGGGGCTGGTGGTGGCGCTGATCCGCGACGACTTCCTCGAGATGTGCGCCGAAAACCTGCCCAACATGCTGCAGTACAAAGTGCAGGCCGCGAAGAACAGCCTCTTCAACACGCCGCCCTGCTTCTCGGTTTACATCCTGAGGAACGTCCTCGCCCACAACAAGTCCATCGGCGGCCTGGACGCAATCTACAGGAACAACCTGAAAAAGGGCGAACTGCTCTACGGCGTCATCGACACCTACCCCGAATTCTATAAGGGTTACGTGAAGGTGAAAGACGACCGTTCCTTCATGAACGTGGATTTCAACCTTCCGAGCGAAGACCTGGACGCGCGGTTCGTGGCGGAAGCCAGGGCCGCGGGAATGGTCGGTCTCAAGGGCTACAGGACCATGGGAGGCATCCGTGTGTCGATGTACAACGCCGTGACCGTGGACCAGGTCGAAACCCTCTGCGGTTTCATGGAGGAGTTCGTGAAGAAAAACGGCTGAAGCGCCGTGAAACGTCGTGAGAAGGAGGGCGGCCGGCCGGGCCGCCCTTTTTTTTGTACATGGCGTTGAGGGCAATTGACTGACTTGCAATCTCTGGGTGAGACGTTAGTATCGATGTGGACAAGGAAGGAGGATTCGAACAGGGAAAAGCACCGCACCACAAGGAGGACGGCATGTCGGAAAAGGCTCATTCCTCATCCGGACAAGCAAGGCGCCTGACATTGAAGATTCTGCAGGATCTCTTCGGAGGCGCGCCGGCCATCGGGGCAGGCTTTCGCCTGTGGGACGGGAGCGTGTGGCCCGAGGATCCGGTCTCCCGCACCACGATCATCCTGAAGCATCCGGGGTCGCTTCGGGCCATGTTGCTCGCCGGCAGCGAAGTGGGGCTGGCCGAGGCCTTCCTGTACGGCGAGGTGGACATCGAAGGCGACGTCGAATCGGTGTTCGCGCTTGCGGACTTTCTGGGCGAAAAGACGGGCGGCTGGCGCACCAAGCTGCTCGCGGCGAAGGACCTCTTGCGTCTTCCGGCAGGAAAGGACCACCCAGTTGGTGCCCGAGGGCCGGCCAGGCTCTCCGGCAAGCGCCATTCGGTGGAACGCGATCGGCAAGCCATCAGCTACCATTACGACGTCTCCAACGAGTTCTACGCCCTGTGGCTCGACCGGCACATGGTGTATTCCTGTGCGTACTTTCATTCGCCGGAGGAGACGCTGGACGAGGCCCAGGAGCGCAAACTGAACCTGGTATGCCGCAAACTTCGCCTCAACCCGGGCCAAAGACTTCTGGACCTGGGCTGCGGATGGGGCGGGCTGGCTATTTATGCGGCGAAGCGCTACGGCGTCGACGCGACCGGTATAACCCTGAGCGAGCCGCAGGCCGAGTTGGCGAACGAGCGAATCGCAGCCGCCGGACTCTCCGACCGATGCCGCGTCGAGGTCAGGGACTACCGCGAGGTGGAAGACGATCGCGGATACGACGCCATCGCCAGCATAGGAATGTTCGAACACGTGGGTGAGAAGCTGCTGGCGACTTACTTCGACCAGGCACTGCGCCTGCTCAATCCCGGCGGGGTTTTCCTGAACCACGGCATCGCGAGCCGCGCCACGGACGAACCGACGCGCGGACCCTCATTCAGCGACGTCTACGTGTTCCCGGACGGCGAACTGGTGCCCATCCACGTCACGCTTCGCGCCGCCGAGGAGGTCGGCTTTGAGGTGAGGGACGTGGAGAGCCTCCGCGAACATTATGCGCTGACCCTCCGCCGGTGGGTTCGCAGGCTGGAGAGTCGACGGGAAAAGGCGCTCCAATGCGTGGACGAATCGACCTACCGCGTCTGGCGGCTCTTCATGGCCGGATCAGCCTACGGATTCACGCGTGGGCGGCTGAACGTCTACCAGAGCCTTCTCATCAAGACCGGAGAGAACGGCCGAAGCGGACTTCCGCTCACCCGCAGGGACTGGTACGCGCCGGAAGAAAGCTGATAGGAGGGACATACGGGCGGCTCTGAGGTGCCGGCAAAGGTCCCGAGGCCTTCCTGGGGTATAATCTGATGTCCGGGCCGCCATCCCGTGCGAGGGTCCGGGGCGAGCCCATGGGGGATGCGTGAAACCGCAGGCAGCGATCAAAGCCCTCCTTCTGGATCTGGACGGCACTCTCCTCCGGAACGACATGGAACAGTTCGTTCCAGCCTACCTGGAGGCCGCGGGGCGTTTTCTTGGAAACCGCATCGCGCCCGAAAGACTCATAAGGGAGCTTCTGCGCGCAACCAGAATCATGGCCGCGAATCGCGGAGACGGCGCCACGAACGAGGAGGTGTTCGCGGCGACGTTCTATCCGGCGGTGGGCGTTGACCGCGCCGAGCTCGAACCGCTGTTCATGCGGTTCTACTCGGAGGAATTCCCCGGGTTGCGCCGGTTCACGCAGGCGGTGCCCGAGGCGCCGAAACTCGTCCGCTGGGCCTTTGAATGCGGCCTTAAGGTGGTCGTCGCGACGAATCCGCTGTTTCCGAGGACGGCAATTGAACAGCGCCTGGACTGGGCGGGTGTCGGTGTCGACGCCCATCCCTACGCGCTGGTCACGACCTACGAGAACATGCACGCATCCAAGGAGAATCCGGCCTACTACCGTGAGATTCTCGATCGCATCGGGTGCTCTCCGGAGGCATGTCTCATGGTGGGTGACGACTGGGTCTGGGATATGGAAAACGCTTCAAAGCTCGGGATCAGAGGGTGGTGGGTCGCGCCGGAGGACGAACCCAGGCCGGCGGAATCCGGGAGCGTTTTCGGCCAGGGGACACTGGCCGACCTCTGGCGGTTGATTCTCGCGGGGAACAGGGACCCGCAAACCCTGGCGAGGTCGGCGGATTGAGCACCCGGTCCGTCGATTCACGATGGGGCAGCATGACCTTTGCTCAAACCCCGGGGTGATCGGAAAGACGGTTGAAACAAAGTCCGCGTCACCCGCGTATGTCTCTCTTCGTATTTTTTGTGTCCAGCATACATTCAGGAGGAATCATGACCCATCAGAGAAATGTCCTAAGGAGTCTTGCAGCACTTGCGGTGGCCGCTGCGTGCGCGTTCGGCCTGTCGACTGCGTCGCGCGCCGACGAGGGCATGTGGACCTACAGCCACCCGCCCACAAAACTCATCCAGAAACGCTATGGGTTTACGCCTTCGCAGGCATGGCTCGACCACCTTCGCCTGTCGTCCGTCAGGATCGGCGGCGGGAGTGGGTCGTTCGTATCCCCCGAAGGCCTGATCCTGACGAACCATCACGTGGCACGCATGTATCTCCAGCAGCTTTCCACCCCCGAGCACAACTACGTGGACGACGGGTTCTACGCAAAAACAGAGGCCCAGGAACTCAGGGTGCCGGGTGCCATGATCGAAGTACTCACATCCATGAAGGACGTCACCGGCGACGTGGATTCGGCCGTAAAGACCGGAGACACGGCGGCGCAGGCGCAACAGGCAAGAGAGGCGAAGATCGCCGAGCTCGAGAAGGCCTGCAGGGAAGGAACCGGTCTGCGGGGCGACGTTGTCAAGCTTTACGGCGGCGCGCGCTACATGCTCTACCGCTATAAGGAGTACACGGACGTCCGCATCGTGATGGCGCCCGAAGAAAAGGCGGCCTACTTTGGCGGCGACGCCGATAATTTCTATTACCCCCGTTACGACCTTGATTTCAGCTTTCTACGCGTCTACGAAAACGGGAAGCCGGCGCACACGCCGGAGTACCTGAAGGTGGATCCGGCCGGCGTGACGGACGGCATGCCGATTTTCGTCTCGGGGCATCCAGGCAGGACCGATCGTCTCGACACCCTGGCCCAGCTCGAATTTCTCAGAGACGTGAGCTATCCGGCCCTTCTCGACCGGCTGAAAGGCATGGATTCCGTGCTGACCGCCTATAGCCACAAGGGGGCAAGAGAAGCCCAGGAGGCGCAATCCTACATCTTCTTCGTGCACAACAGCATAAAGGCTCTCACCGGGGAGTACGAGGGCCTCAGGGATCCCGCATTGACGGCGGAAAAAGCACGGCAGGAGAAGAATCTCCGGGCCGCCGTCGCCGGGAATCCGAAGCTGGCTCACTACGAGAATGCCTGGAAGCAGATCGAGAAATCCGTGGCCTGGGAGCGGGATCATTTCAAGGAGATAACCTACGAAGGAAGGGCCCCCGGTGCGTATGGACTGAGCGGGGTCGCGCTGAGAATCCTCCGGTATTCAGAGGAAGTGAACAAGCCCGACGGACAGCGGCTGAATGGTTACCACGACGCCCAGATTCCCGGTTTCATGCGGCGCCTCAAGGCCGCCCGACCCTATTACAAGGGGATGGATGCGGCCCTTCTCGCCCACGACCTGACGGTATTGCGGGACAAGCTCGGCGCCGGGAACGCATTTGTGAAAGCGCTTCTGGACGGGAAGACGCCGGCCCGGCGGGCCGAGGAAGTGATGGGAGGAACGCGGCTGGACGACGCATCCTACCGCGCTTCCCTTCTCGTGAACAAGGGTTCCGCCGTAAAATCGTGCAAGGATCCGCTCATCGCTTTTGTCCGGCTGATGGATCCGACTCTCAGGCGCGTGGACAGGGCTGTGAAAGACCATGTGGAGGCCGTTGTTCAACCGGCTTTGACGCAGATCGCCAATGCGCAGTTCGCAGTGTACGGCGATGACGTGTATCCCGACGCGACGGGTACGCTCCGGCTGGCCTTCGGCGTCGTGAAAGGCTACGCCTTCGACACGAGTGAAGTGCCGTACAAAACGACCTTCTACGGCCTTTATAACCGCGCGTATTCCTTCGACAACAAGGGAGACTTCCAGCTCAGCAAGATGGAAGAACTGCGGCGGGACCAGCTCGACCTCAAGACGCCCATGGACTTCGTGTGCACGGGAGATATCACGGGCGGCAATTCGGGTAGCCCGATCGTCGATAGGGAAGGCAAACTGGTGGGACTGGTTTTCGACGGAAACCCACAGAGCAATCCCAACACCTTCGTGTACTCAGAAAAGGTCGCGCGATGCGTGGCGGTGGATACGCCCGCCATTCTCCAAGCGTTGAACAAGCTGTACGGCGCAAGCCGGGTCGCCGGGGAACTCACGGCGGCGGCCAGGTAGCAGAGCCTCCGGCAGTCGGCCGGCTGCAGGCTTGTTGCAGTTGAATCGGGCGGGGACGGTCTCCCCGCCCTTTTTCTTTGCACTCTGGGACATTAGAATTATATTTGACGGCAGGCACTGCGAGCGGAGGAGGGGAAGATGGGAGAGGTTCGTACTCTTTGTGATCTCTATTTCCATAACGTGGACACGCTGAAAAGGCCCGACATGTTTCTCTGGAAACAGGGTGGGCAATGGTGGGAACGGTCGACACAGTCCGCCGCCGAGAACGTGGAGGCCCTGGCGTGCGGCCTGATGGCGCTGGGGATCAAACCCGGTGAGAAAGTCGTGCTGCTCTCTGAAGACAGACCGGAATGGGCCATGGCGGATTTTGCGATTCTGACGGCGGCGGCCGTGACGGTTCCCATCTATCCGACCCTGAACGCGGAAGAGACCGCCTACATCGCAAACAACAGCGATGCAGCCATTGCTATCGTATCCGACCAGGACCAGGCCAACAAACTTCTTTCACAGCGTTCCGCCCTGCCTAGCATCAAGCGGATCATCATCATGGACCCGCCGCCGGAAGGCAGGGGAGACCTCGCCACGTGGGAGGGAACGCTCGAGAAGGGAAGGGCCTACAGCGCGGAAAACCCCGGAATTCACCGGAAGACGGCTGCCACGGTGAAGCCGGACGACCTCGCGACCATCATATACACGTCCGGGACGACGGGTGTTCCGAAGGGGGTCATGCTCACGCATTCCAACTTCATCGAGAACTGCAAGGCCACGTTGGAAGAGGTGGATGCGGGTCCCTCGGACCGGGTGCTCGTCTTTCTGCCCCTCAGCCACAGCCTGGAGCGGATGGCGGACTACTGCTTCTTCTGGCGGGGCTGCAGCATGGCCTACGCCGAAAGCGTCGAGAAGGTGGGAGAGAACCTCCAGGAAGTGCGCCCCACGCTCATGGTCTCCGTCCCGCGCCTCTATGAGAAGGTCTACGCCCGTCTCATGGAACAGGCGGCGCACGCCTCGGGATTGAAGAAGAAACTCATCCACTGGAGCGTGAAGGTGGCGCAGGAGTGGGCACACGCGACGCTCGAGGAAGGCAGGGTTGGAGCGGCGCTCTCATTCAAGCACGGTATCGCCGATAGGCTCGTTTACAAGAAGCTGCGTGAGAAGACAGGCGGGCGCCTGCGTCTCATGGTATCGGGTGGGGCGCCGCTGGCAAGGGACCTGGGCCTTTTCTTTTTCGGTGCGGGGCTCAACATCCTGGAAGGTTACGGCCTGAGCGAGACGACGCCCGTGGTCACCGTGAACAAACCCGGCGCAATGCGATACGGGTCCGTCGGCAAGGTCATTTCTAAGGTGGAAGTAAGGACCGCCGAGGATGGGGAGCTTTTCGTCCGCGGGCCGAACGTCATGAAGGGCTACTACAAGATGCCCGAAGAAACCGCAGAGGTTCTGTCGGACGACGGCTGGTTCGCGACGGGCGACATCGCTCGGATCGACGAGGAAGGTTTTGTCTACATTACGGACAGGAAGAAGGAACTCATCGTCACGGCCGGCGGAAAGAACGTGGCGCCTCAACCCATCGAGAATGCGTTCAAAACGAACAAGTACGTGAGCCAGACCGTCCTCATCGGCGACAAGCGGCCGTACATAGCCGCGCTCATAGTTCCCAACTGGGCAAATGTCCTGGACTACGCCAAGAGCCAGGGCATGGCCGAGAAGGATCCCGCGGTCCTGAGAGACCACCCGGTGGTCATGCACCTGTTCGCCGGAGTGCTGGAGAGGGTCAACAGCAGGTTATCGAGATACGAGCAGGTCAAGCGCTGCAGGATTCTGATCCGGGAACTCACGCAGGAAGCGGGAGAACTCACGCCGACCATGAAGGTCAAGAGGCGCGTCATCAACGAACTCTATGCACGGGACATCGAGGAGCTTTACGCGCAGCCGAAGGAAAACGGAGGCGCATGAGGAGGGAGGTCGCGGAAAGGGACGACATACGGAGGACCGCTCCGGACCGGGTCAATAAAAAAGGGAGGGGCCCAGAGGTGCCCCTCCCTCTCTCGTGTTCGGGAATCCGCCCCCGGTGGGCGGAACCGAAGGAACTTCAGTAGCGGTCGCCTCCGCCTCCAAATCCGCGGCCGCCACCGAAACCGCCGCGGCCGGGACCGCGCCCGCCGCGGCCGGGACCGCGGCCGCCACCCGGTCCACCACTCTGCGTCTGTGGGCGGGCTTCGTTGACCGTCAAGGCCCTGCCGGCGACTTCCTTGCCGTTCAGGGCGCTCATCGCGGCGCGGGCCTGGTCGTCATCATCAAACTCGACGAATCCAAAGCCCTTCGAACGCCTGGTGACACGGTCCGTGATAATCCTGATCGAACTTGGTTCGCCGTAGGCGGCGAAGAGGTCTTTCAGGTCGTCTTCACTGGTCTCGTACGACAGGTTCCCGACGTATAACTTCATCCGTGCTTCCTTCCGGCCGGCCGAACCGGCCCATCTGCCGGCGTGGGGAACGGCAGGCCGCCCACCGGCAAAACGACCATGCCCCTCTGGTATCAGGCCAACACGGATCGTCATACCTCTTGGAGCCGAGGGCCATAAGACCTGATACACCCTTTCAATTTTTTTTGCAATAGCCTCGGGGGAGGCGTAGCGGCAAGCGTGACGGCCGTCACGGGGACCTGACTCAACGACAGGCGCGGCGGTCGTGACGGTTGTCGGGGCATTTGTCCCGATGCGCATCGGCTGGTAACATTGAAAAGACGCAACAGGAGGATCGCCAGGTAAGGCCGACGCGACGATCGACCGAGGAGGAACCGCCGGACGCAGTCGCGGCCACGTGATCTCGTGCTCAGTGTACGCATCGGGGAGGGAGAGAGAATGGACGACAGGTTCAAAGACGCGGTGGACAACCTGAAACGAGGGCTGTCCCCTAAGGGCACGGCGAGGGCGATAACCGGAGGCTTGGCGCTCATCGTGCTGATCGTCCTGGTGGCGACGTCCTACTACCAGGTGGAGCCCAACGAGAGGGGGGTGGTCCTGCGCTTCGGGCGCTACATTAAATCGGCAAAACCGGGGCCGCACCTCAAGATCGCATTCGGCGTGGACAAGGTCTACCTGGTTAAGACCGACTACCAGTTCAAGGAAGAATTCGGCTTCAGAACCGATAGAGCCGGAGTGCGGTCGCACTACTCCGAAGAGGACTACACGAAAGAATCGGACATGCTAACCGGGGACCAGAATATCGCCACGGTGACGTGGGTGGTTCAATATCGCATCCGCGATCCCAGAAAGTATCTCTTCGCCGTCAGGGACGTTCCGGGCACAATCAGGGACGTTTCCGAAGCCACCATGCGGGCCGTGGTCGGGGACGAGTCCTTCAACGAGGTCATCCGCCTGAAGCGGCAGGCCATCGAACTGGCCGTCAAGGACAGGATGCAGAAGATGCTCGATCTGTATAACTGCGGTGTGGATATCAAGCTGGTCCAGCTCCAGGACGTCCATCCCCCGGCCCCGGTCAAGGACTCGTTCGACGAGGTCAACCGGGCGCGCCAGGAAATGGACCAGGCCATCAACCAGGCCTACCAGGAGTACAACAAGGTCATTTACAGGGTCAAGGGCGAGGCCGAACAGACCGTCAAGGAGGCCGAAGGCACCCGGGTGGAGAGGATCAACCGCTCGAAAGGTGACGCGGCGCGCTTTACGAAGCTCCTTCGGGAGTATCGAAAGGCGCCGGAGGTGACACGCCGCCGTCTCTTCCTGGAGACCATGCGACAGGTCCTGCCGCGCCTCCGTCAGGTCTACGTGGTGGATGAATCGCTTAAGAACATGATGCCTCTCCTCGATTTCCGGTCGGCGGGGACGACCGGGAAGAAAGGAGGTGCCCAATGAGAAAGGTCATCGCGGGCGTCGTTCTCCTGGTCGTCCTCATAATCCTGGGCAAGATGTTCCTCTTCACCGTCCCCGAGTACGAGCAGGCGGTCGTCGTCCAGCTCGGCTCCCCTGTGGGGCAGCCGGTCACGCAAGCCGGTCTGCACTGGAAGATCCCGCTCGTACAGGATGTCCATTATTTTGACAAGCGGATATTGGAGTGGGACGGCGATCCCGAGGTGATCCCGACCAAGGACTCCAAGTTCATTTTCGTGGACTCCTTTGCCAGGTGGCGCATTTCGAACGCCCTGACTTTTTACAAGAAAGTGACCAACCAGGAGGGCGGCCAGGGTCGGCTCGACGACATTCTCGACGGACTCGTGAGAGACACTCTATCGGCGCATACGCTTCTCGAAGTCGTTCGATCCTCGAACAGGCACATGGACCTGGGGGAGGAGGCCATCGAGGCATCGGAGGGCGGCATGTCGGGCGGCTCGGACTCCAAGGATGCCCAGGAGCCCGTGAGGGGCCTGCGGGAAGAACTGACAACGGAAATCACGAAGGCGGCAAAGAAGCGCCTTAAGGAGCTCAACCTCGGGATAGACCTCGTGGATCTGGAGATCAAGCGCCTCGACTACACCCAGAAGGTGCTTCGCAAGGTCTACGACCGGATGATCAGCCAGCAGCTGAGGATCGCGGAAAAATACAGGGCGCTCGGGCAGGGCAAGAAGGCCGAGATTGCCGGGCAGGTCACGGAGGAGTCCAAGCGGATCCAGTCCGAGGCCTACCGGAAAGCGCAGGAGATACTCGGCGACGGCGAGGCCCAGTCCACGAAGATCTACGCAGAGGCCTACAGTCGGGACCCCGACCTGTACCGCTTCGTGGAAACGCTCAAGACCTACCGCACGACGATGGACGACCGGGGCGTCATGATCCTCTCCACGGATTCGGAGCTGTACCGGTACCTGAAGCGCATGCGCTAGCGGCCGCCTGTGTCCGCAATTCCGGACAGGCTCCGTCATCCTGGACGGAAAGGCTGCCCCGTCATTGCCGTAGGACTTTGCGGGGCTCGCATTTGGTCGCAGGAACGTCATCGGCATACGGCTTGCTCGTGACAAAATGGAACCCGTGAGTACGACTGCCAGGACAAATAGGACATGGGGCCAGAGGCTTTTTGAACAGAAGCGGTGATATTAGAGCTTCGATAAGGGGGTCGGCGAAATGAGTAAAAAGAAGAGATTCATCGTATGGGCGGCATTCGTCCTATTGCTCACCGCCATTCCGGTGACCGGTCTCTCGGCGAGAGGGCTTTTTCCCGTCAGCTCCTTCAGGATAACGATGATCTCCGGCAGCGGCCCCGTCTGGGCCTGGTCCTGCGGGGCGTGGTCGGGAGTGGAGTGGTCGCCCGACTACTTCAGCGCGGAGTGGGCGCCCTGGAACGGTTCCGGGCTGGGTCTCCAAAGCCTGTCGTACGTGCCGCACCTGTGGTGGACCGGCGGGAACTACTATTTCTACAAGGGTTACGTGCCCTTTGCGTGGAAGTACTGGAGACCCCACCGCCGCGGCGATCAGGACCGGCATAATGCTCCGGGGCCGGTCGAAATACAAAACGCGCACCCGCGACACGGCGGCGCTTCCAGCAAAAGCGTGAAAGGCCGAAGGCGGCCATCCGAAACCAGCGCTGCTCCGGCCAGGGTTCCCCGTGGCCGTCCCCGCGTGCGCCCGCGCCCCATGCCCTCCGCGCCGGTGATGATGCCGAGAGCACCGGTGGTTGCCGCGGGCGGCGGCGGCCGGCACGGGCGCTGAACATGCCCTGTCTGTTATCGCAGGAAGACCCGATCGGTGTGGTGGAGATGGACCCTGCAAGCCGGGAGGAAGGCCCCCGAGGCGCTCAGTCGTTCATGTTGAGGGGCGTTTCGGCATCGTTGTGAGCCCCTACGCCGAACCGGAATCTGGCGGGCGGGCCGCCGTCGACACTGACGGTGATCTCGTACCAGCCGTTGGCCAGAAAGACGTTGTTGCCGAAGATCGCCGGGGCATCGCACCGGCCGCCGCAAGAGTGTCCGGTTTTTCGGACTAAATTCGAGGTCGAGAACAGGCCGGGACCTGACAGCCGGGCGCAACCTGTGCACGCGGCGGGTTTGCACCCTATATTGTCATTGGCAGCGGGCTAGCTTGATTTGTCGTATCGTCATTGGATCGAGTCCAGGGCCGCTCGGATCATGCGGCCTCCAGGCCGCGGAGAGAAGGGGATATGCCATGAAACCCGCGCTTGGGAGGTTTGAAATGATGAAGCACAAGGCAATCCTGGTCGCCGCGACCCTCGCAATCGTGTGCCTTGCCGTGCCGGTCTCGCACTCGGCGGCCAGCCCCGTCTTCCCGGTTCGACCTTTCTCGGTCATGACCGTATCCGCGGGCGGCCCGGTTTGGGCATGGAACTGCGGGAGCTGGTACGGATACGACTGGACGCCCGACTATTTCAGCGCGGAGTGGGCGCCCTGGGACTGGCCGGGATGGGGGCCGCAGTGGTACATGAACTGGATGTTGGGTGGCGGCTGGTACGACTGGCACGGCTACTACGGCGGCATGTACCTCTGGACGGGTTGGAATAACCTCTACCGGGGTTTTCTGCCTGATCCCTGGATATACCGGCATCGTTCCCGGCATGGGCACCCTCACGCGCATCCGGCTCCGAAACCCGTCGTCATCCAGAACGAGAATCCTCGCAGGGGCGGTGCCTCGGCCGACCGCGTCCGTCACCGAAGGCGCCCGCCGGTGAACACGGCGCCTCCCGTGCGTGTGCCGCGCGGCCGCCCCCGCTTCAGCCCCAGGCCGATGCCCATGCCCATGCCGTCCCCGATGCCCTCCAGGGGCGGGCACGCGGGCGGGCACGCGGGAAGGCACAGGCGATAGCATTCCGGTATCCGGCCCATGTGCGGGCCGGGCCGCATCAAGGAGACGCCCGTCATGAAGAAGCTCCTGGTCCTGCCCCTTCTCTTGTCCGTCTGCCTGGTGGCGCGCGCGCAGTACCTCGGTTCGGGCGACGCGCTGGGTGCCGCGCCTGCGGACGAGGCGAGCTACGTCGTGGACCTGATCAGCGCCGGCAACTTCGAGCAGGCCGTGGGGCAGTTTTCGCCGGAGCTGGCCAAGACCCTGACGGCGGAACGGCTCCAGAAGAAGTGGCAGTCCCTTCTCGACGAATTCGGTCCCTTCCAGGACCGCGAGGTGAAGGCCACGGAAGTGGACGGCATCGAGTGGCACATACACGTCGTGTGCACCTTTGCGAACGGGTATGTTGACGCCGTCGTCACGTACAGCACGATCAAGGACGACAACGTCGTCCTGGGGCTTTCCTTTCAGAGCGCTTCGAAGGATCCGCCCATCGCTTACTGACGGGCTGGAGAGGATTGGGCGGTTCGCGCACCATCGGCGTAGCACACCTCATCCCCGGGGATAGGCAGCCTCATCACGAAATCAGATTTCATTATCTCTGGAGCACCTGCACGACGGTTACGTGGGTCAGTCGCCACGTGCCGTCGGTCTTCCTGAGGGAGCATTGGACTTCGTGCGTTTCGCTCACCTTCTCGCCTTCCCTCGTCGTACCCGTAATCCGGGCCGTCGCCGTGACGTCCGCCTTGTATTTCTCGGGAAAGCCGACCCCCACATCGTAGAACTTGAGCGAAAGGCTTGAAAAACGCTCGCGGCCCGCGAAGTAATAGCGCGCGGCGTCGCGGGGCGTGAAGGAGCCGTTGAGGTCGTAGGACTGCGCATCCCACGTGCACTGGGGCGCGAAGAAATCGGCCGCCTCCGAGGCCTCCCTGGCCATCGCCAGGTTGCCCTCCGGGCCGGTTTTGTCCACCCATTCCGAGATGGCCTTGAAACGGCGCTTGACCTGGCGCGTGCGTGAAGGGAAGAAGTAGTAGATCGCCCAGGCCGCAAGAATCACGGCCAGAAAGGCGCCGAGGCGTTTCCAGGTCACCATACCGGGCTCCCGACGATGCGCCTGACCGAGACCTGTCCGAAATCGTGCTGTTCCATCGGCATGCTCCTGTTGTCGCCCACGACGTAGACCCTGCCGGGTTCCACTTTGCGTGGGCGGAGGTTCCAGTGACACGGGCCCCTGACGTAGGGTTCATCGACCGCCTTGCCGTCCACGTAAAGGACGCCTTCCTTGAAGGAAACTGTATCGCCGCCCAGGGCAACCACGCGCTTCAGGTAGACCACGCTGTCACCCGCAAGGCTTATGGCGACTACGTCTCCACGCTCCGGGCCGGAAAACAGGAACCTCGGTTTCCAGAGAAAGTCAAAAGCCCCGTCGTGGTAAGTCGGCACCATGCTTCGTCCCCTGACCACGAAAGGGGTGCAGACGAATCCGAAGAAGACGTAGGCACAGACAGCCACCAAGACCACCCGGATCAGGAAGGCGGGTGTGATCGAAGGAAAGAGGAAGCGGCGCAGTCGCTCGTTCATCGTACCTGCCAATCTCGAGCGTCCATGGTAGCCCCTGCAAGTCCGTCCGGCAAGGAAGCCCTGGCGTCGGAGGGGCCTTATGCGATGCGTCTTCATGCGAAGGAAAGCGGAAAGAGAAGGATATGGTCATTGGAGTTCGGGTTGGGGAAGAGATTATAAGAGGGAGGAACGAAGGGCCGATCTTTACTCTGTGAGCGGATTCAAAACTGGCGCGGCCCGAAGTGCAGGTGCGTTTCTCTGAGAGGCGCACGACCGTGGCGGCGTGAGAGGTCAAGGCCCGGGTGCCGCGGGCCGGGATTGAAAAAAGGGGCCCCGTGGGGCCCCTTGCATTTGCTTTGCAACCTGGAGAATCAGGCCTTCTTGTCCAGAATCGCCTCGATTTGATCCATGGTCTCGTTCATGTCCTTGATGGCCTCGTCGAACGGCGCGCTCGTGGTCATGTCGACCCCTGCGTCCTTGAGCAGGTCCACCGGATAGCTTGTCGATCCAGAGGAGAGCATCTTCAGGTAAGCGTCGCGGGCTGCGGTGGCAGGCATTTCGGAACGAATCCGGTTGGCCAGCGCGGTGGAGGCCGTGAGGCTGGTGGCGTACTGGTAGACGTAGAAGTTCCGGTAGAAATGGGGTATGTAGGCCCATTCGTTGCCGTACAGCTCGTCGATCGTGCAGACGCCCTCGTCGTGGCCGTAGTACTTCCTGAGCAGGTCCAGATAGAGCCCGCTCATGGAATCGCCCGTGAGCGGCTGTCCCTTCTCGGCCATCTCGTGGATACGCATCTCGAACTCGGCGAACAGGGTCTGGCGGAAGAGCGTCTGCCTGTAGCCCTCGAGGTGTTCTCCCAGGATGTAGAGCCTGGTGGCGTCGTCCTTCGTGTGGTCCATGGTGTAATGGAACAGGAGGTTTTCGTTGAGCGTCGATGCCACCTCGGCCACGAAGGTCGCATAGTGCGCGTTGGCGAAGGTCTGGTTCTTGTTGGAAAGGTAGCTGTGCATGGAGTGGCCGGACTCGTGGGCCAGCGTGGAAACGTCGTCGTAGCGGCCGTTGAAGTTCAGGAGTTGATAGGGATGGACGTCGTAGACCGCGCCGCTGCTGTAGGCGCCGGATCTCTTGCCGGTGCTCGGGTAGAAGTCGATCCACCGGCTCTCGAAACCCGTCTTGAGTTCCTTCCCGTAGGCCGGGCCGAGAGGGGATACGGCCTCGAGGACGAGGGCCATGGCCTGGTCAGGCGTGTAGGAAATGTCGACTTCCTTCACGATGGGCGCGTAGAGATCCTCGTACCTCAGGCGGTCGACGCCCATCATGCGCTTGCGGAGTTTGAGATAGCGTTGCAGGGTGGGCAGGTTCTGGTGCACGTCGGCGATGAGCTGGGTGTAGACCGCCGTCGGGATGTTGTTGGCATCCAGGGATGCGGCCAGGGAACTGTCGTAGTGACGGACGTCCTTGTTGAAGATGTGGGCCTTCACGTGCGAGTAGAGGGTCATGCCCAGGGTGCGCTTGAATTCGTCGTAGCTCTTCCAGAAGGCCTTGAAGACGGCGTCGCGGTCCTCACGGTTGCTAGAAGAACGGAACTTGGCGTAGCCCGCGGCGTCGAGGCGGACCTTCTCTCCATTCGAGAGGGTGATTTCGGGACGGGGCATGTCGGCG
Organism: uncultured Thermoanaerobaculia bacterium; assembly: GCA_964507185.1. Classification (GTDB taxonomy): domain Bacteria; phylum Acidobacteriota; class UBA4820; order UBA4820; family DSQY01; genus CAVRTJ01. The sequence goes on along the minus strand of CAZDOY010000014.1, from coordinate 45,073 downwards.
GCCGTGAAGATCCCGTAAATCGAACCGGGGGAGACGGCCACGGCGCCCGCCCGCGCTACGATCTGTTCCTCGTCCGGGGTCAGCGTGTGCGCTTTCATGCGGAGGATATTGTCCAGGTAAGCTTTATAGGTGGACAGGCCCGGCTCTGCCGCCATGAACCCCCGGACGGTGTCGGCGTCCAGCGAGAGGATCTCCGGCTCGATGAACGAGGCGGCCGCACCGTAGGTCGTCGCGAGTTCCTGCACGCTCTGTCTCATGGCCATGTGCTCGGAATTCCTCGTGTCCTGATCGCTGAGCATGCTGGCGTAGGCGTAGACGCGGTAGAGTTCCTTTTCGAGGCTTTCCTGCGTCCGGAGGGCCTTGAGGAGCGTCTGGCCGGAGTCACCCAGGTGCCCCCTGAAGGGAGCGAGGTCGCCGATCCTCTTTTCGACGTCGGCCCTGGCCTGGGACCATGCCGTGACGGACGGATAGATGTCGGCGAGGTTCCAGGTGTATTTCTCCGGAATATCTGCCCTGTCTGCCGCCAGAACGGATGCGGCCGCCATGACGCTGGCCGCGAGAACCGTACAGCACTTCCGAGTCAATTCCCTCATTCCTTTTTCCTCCTTTTCAGTGAGGATACAAATACCCTTGGAGAGCCGCTGGCACAGCGTTTCCCCTGCCCAACCCAGTGAAAGAGACACACCGGCTCTGTCCCCACAGACCGGCTGCTCATGGTACTCATTGTGCCCATACGCAGGACCGGCGAGAAAGTTGCTTTCCCTGTTGTTCGCGTATTGATTCAGGGTATTTGACCCAGAGGCGGCCGCGGGGCGTGCCCGGGACGGGTGCTGCCTGCCCGGCGTGGTCCGCGCCGCGCCGACCGCCGATACTCAGGCTTCGGCGTCGATCGCTTCCCCCTGCCACCAATGGCTCTGGCGCGCCAGTATGGCGTCGGCGGCATCCTGTTCCATCGGCCGGGCGAAGTAAAAGCCTTGTCCGAAGTCGCAGTCCATGGATGCAAGGAGGTCCATCTGCTTCTTCGCTTCCACGCCCTCCGCAATCACCTCCATTCGGAGCTTGTGGGCCATGGATACGGTGGTCCGAACGATCTCGAGGCTCTCTTCGTTCTCGCACATGGTGGCGACGAAGGACTGATCTATCTTGACCGTGTCGATGGGGTACTGCCTGAGGCTGCGGAGGGAAGAATACCCCGTTCCGAAGTCGTCGATGCTGAGGCGAATATTCTGGGCCTTCATCTGGTCGATCATTTCGCGCGCGTACTCGGCGTGGTCGATGATGACGCTTTCGGTGATTTCCAGCTTGAGGGTCCGGGGGTCCAACCCGTACTCCCTCAGCATGAGGTCCACCTGGCCGAGGAGTTCCGGGCGCATGAACTGGATGCCCGAGAGGTTCACGCTCATGGTAAGCGGCGGGTGGGTCCGGAACCGCCCCTGGATGGACTTGAGGTAGAGACAGGCCTTTCGCAGAACGAGCAGGCCGATGGTGTTTATGAGGCCTGTCTCTTCCGCGAGCGGGATGAATTCCTCGGGCGAGATAAAGCCGCGTTCGGGATGCGGCCACCGGGAAAGGGCCTCGAATCCGAATATTCGCCCGGACTTCAGCGACACGATGGGCTGGTAGTGGACCGTCAGTTGCTGGGATTCGATCGCCCGCCTCAGACCCGTTTCCAGGTCGAGGATCTGAAGCGCCCTCGATCGCATGCTGGGTGAGAAGACCGTATAGTGGGCCTTTCCGTGATTCTTGGCGTGGTACATGGCGGTGTCGGCGTCCCGGACCATGTCATCCGGCCGGCTGTACGCGTCGTCATATTGCGCGATTCCGATACTCGCAGAGGTGAAGACGTCGCGCGATCCGATCCGGAAGGGCTCGGCGATACAAGTCTGAACCCTCTCGGCGAAAAGCGTGATCTCTTTGTCACTCTGGGTGTTTTCAAGAAGCATGGCGAATTCGTCTCCGCCCAGGCGGGCGACCGTATCCGACGCTCGAAGACACCCCTTGACCCTGTTGGCCAGCTCGATGAGCAGTTGGTCCCCGGCCAGGTGACCGAGGCTGTCGTTGATGATCTTGAACCGGTCGAGATCCATGAACATCACCGCAAAGTGGCACGTCTCGCTCCTCTTGGCCCTGGCGATGGCCAGACCGAGCCTGTCCATGAAAAGCGTCCGGTTGGGAAGCCCCGTCAGGGCGTCGTGGAGGGCGTCGTGCTGAAGCTGCTCCTCGGCCATCTTTCTGTCCGTGATGTCCGTCTGAGAGCCCGCCATTCTGTAGGCCTTGGCGTCGCTGTCCCGCACGACCAGCCCGCGGGTCAGGACCCAGCAGTACCCTCCGTCTTTGTGGCGCATCCGGTGTTCGTGCTCGAAGTGGGAGGTCGTGCCTTCGATATGGGCCTTCATGAGCGTTTTCAATTCGGCGAGGTCGTCGGGATGGACGAGACGGAACCAATCGTCGATGGTATTGCCGAGTTCGTCCCTCGATAAGCCCAGCATGGTTTTCCAGCGCTCGGAGAGATGGAGGTGCCCCGTCCGGAAGTCCCAGTCCCAGAGCCCGTCGTTCGCGCCCCTCACGGACAGCGCATAGCGTTCGACTCCCGCCCTGAGACGCTCTTCGGCGAGCTTGTTGTGGGTGACGTCCATGCCGGTCGCAACGTGGTGGGTCACGATTCCATCCGCATCTATGAGGGGCGAAATTGTCTTTTGTTCATAGTAGAGCGTGCCGTCTTTCCTCTTGTTGATGACGGTGCCGTGGAAGGACTCGCCGGCAAGGATCGTGTCCCACATCCACTTGTAGAAGGCCTGGTCGTGTTTGCCGGATTTCAGGATGGCGGGGGTCTTTCCGATGACCTCCTCCTTGGTGTAGCCGGTCGTTCTCTCGAAGGCGTTGTTCACGTATTCGACGACACCGTTCCTGTTGGTGATCACGACGGATTCATCTATGTGCTCGACGGCGCTCGAGAGCTTCTTAAGGCGCCCCTCCGTTTCAAGTCTCCGGGACGTATCGCTCAAATAGACCAGGAGGAGAGGAGAATCGGCTTCGTCGCCCTCACGTGTGACGAAGGCCTCCATGGTGGTCCAGCGGTCGCCGCCCTTGAGGACCCGGATGATGACCGAAGCCGACGCGTACTCCCCGTCTTCCGCCCGTTCAAGGCGGTCCTTCAGGCGGGACATGTCGTCCGGATGCACCCGCTCGAAGAAATTCAGGCCGGCCATGTCGGCCTGCTCGTAGCCGAGCGCGGAAATGGCCGCATCGTTCGCGTAGCAGAACCGCCCGTCCTCGGCCAGCACGCATACCGCGTTGGGCGAGTGCCTCAGAACGACTTCGAGCAGTTTCTTTGTGACCTTTCCAGCCAACTTTGCCTCCACCCGATGCTTCACGAGTCAGTCGAGCTCTATCTGGAGTGCCCCATACGAGATCGTCAGTCTCTTGTGAACGTTGTTAATAGCAAGAAGCCTGCCACTCGGGAGAACACTCGGAACGGATGGGATAAGAGCTATAATAAATAAGAATAAATAGGAGAAGAGTTCACCTTCTTGCACAGATTGTAAAGCCTCTGATGTTTCCCTTTACGAACAGGGGTGTTACCAGAAGGTAACGCGTTTGGGCCGGACCGGGCCATTCCTTCCGGAGATGCTTCCTGGCGAGTCATCCGAGCACGGAGGACCGTTCTCTCCATCTTACTGGCCGATCTTGTTCAGTTCCTTGAGCGTGGCCGGCCTCACGCCGACCACCCTGACGTCGAATACGAGCCTTCTGCCTGCAAGGGGGTGGTTTCCGTCGAGAATGACGGAATCGTCGTCGACAGAAATCACCAGCAGTTCGGAACTGTGGTCCTCGTCCACCTCCACCTCGAGCACGTGGCCGACCTCTACCTCCGCATCCAACTTCTCACGAGGCTCCTTGAACACCTTTGCCGGATCGTGAAGGCCGAATCCCTCTTCCGGATTCACCGTGACCTTCCGCCGGTCGCCGGGCTTCAGGCCGGCGAGCGCCTTCTCCAGTCCGGGTAGGACCTGCCCGTATCCCTGGATGTAGGTGTAAGGCTCGTCGCCTTCCGTGGAATCGATGATCTTTCCGTCTTCGTCGTAGAGCGTGTATTCGATCGTCACCAAGTGCCCCGGGGAGACTCTTGCTCTCTTTACCATGCCCTCACCCATTCATGAATGTATCCACGTTTGCGGATGCCGTTCGACGGCCCGGAAACTGATGAGCTCCCATTATAGTGCTTTGACCGAGATTCGTCTCTAACCGACTTACGGGTGAGCCCGGGCGGGATATGCGGGCCCTTCCCGGGGCTTTATTTTTCGCTCCATGCGCTCATAATAGACCGCAAAGGCGCCGCCGGCTTCAAGCATCGTGCGGCGCCGCTGGAGCGCGGCAATGGACATACGGCTGGGCGGACTCGATGATCTGGAAGGACTGGTCGCTCTGGAAGCGCGCTGTTTCGATCTGGACCGTTTATCGCGGCGGAATTTTCGATATCTTCTCAGCCGGGCAAACGCACTCACGCTCGTTGCCTTAGAAGGCGGCAGGATGTGCGGCTACGCCATGCTCCTGTTCAACACCGGAACGTCCCTGGCACGCCTGTACTCGGTGGCGGTTGATCCGGCGAGCCGCGGCCTCGGGATCGGTGCCATGCTGCTTGGCGCTTCGGAAGAGGCCGCGAGAGAGCACGATTGCGTCAGCATGAGGCTCGAGGTGAGGAACGATAACGAGGCCGCCATCCGGCTCTACGACAAGAGCGGCTACCGTCGTTTCGGCGTAATCGAGGATTACTACGAGGACCATCAGGCGGCCCTGCGATTCGAGAAGTTCCTCATTCCCCACCTCAAACCGAACCTCGTGAGCGTGCCTTTCTATATGCAGACGTTGGATTTCACGTGCGGGCCTTCAGCCTTGATGATGGCCATGAAGGCGCTCGATCCCAACCTGGACCTGAACAGGAAACTCGAACTCAGAATATGGCGCGAGTCCACCAGCATCTTCATGACCGCGGGCCATGGCGGATGCGGTCCGTACGGTCTTGCGCTGTCGGCTCTCCATCGCGGTTTCTGCGTGGAGATCTTCGTTAACGATGACGGCGCACTGTTCACCAGGAGCGTCCGCAGCGAGGAAAAGAAGGAAGTCATTCGCCTGGTCCAGGAAGACATGCTCGAAGAGATCCGGAACTATCCCATCACCCTGCACTACGGGACGCCTGGAATGTCCGACATACAAGACCGCGTCGAGGCGAAGCTCATCCCGCTTGTTCTTATCAGCTCCCGAAGGATCTACCACGAGAACTCCCCTCACTGGGTCGTGGTGACCGGTCTCGACGATCGCTTCATCTACGTCCACGATTCCTTTGTGGACCTGGAGGCGCACAAGTCGGCCACCGACAGCATGAACATGCCCATCCTGAAGAAGGACTTCGAACGCATGGCGAGGTATGGCAAAGCCGGGCTGAAGGCCGCATTGTTTATCGGAAGGTCTCCCGCAGGAGGACCGGCCCCAAAACGCGGTCCCGGTGGTGGCAGGCGGCGGACGAAGCGTCGGGCCTAAAGGTCGGCGGCGCAGCGCACATTGCTGAGTGGTGAGGAGTCAAGATGTCTCAGCAGATCGTCTTAATCGAAAACCTGAAGGACTGGAAGACCTCCTATCCCGATGTCAGAGTGGTCCTGGCGAAGGATTACCTGGACCAGTCGCAGTATTTCAAACTCCGGGATGCGAAGATCGTCAACCTGTGCCGCAGCTACGGCTATCTCACCATCGGGTACTACTGTTCTCTGCTGGCGCAGGCGCGTCGCCACAAGGTCATTCCGACCGTCAGGACGATCAACGATCTGAGCAGCAAAGCCATTTACAGTCTCAACGTCGAAGATCTGGACGAGACCGTTCAGAAGGGCCTGAAGAAAAGTCTGGGCCTCGATCAACGCAACGCCTTCGAGATGGACATTTTTTTCGGGCGATGCAGACAGGGGCAGTTCCCTGAGCTGGCCCGCCAGATATTCGACCTTTTCCAGTGCCCGCTCCTCAAGGTAGAATTCCGCCTGCAGGGCAATTGGCACATCTCGGCCATCAAAGCCGCCCACCTGCACGGACTGACACCGGAGCAGGAAGAAAAGTTCATCGAAGCGTTCGAATATCACCGCAGTAAGCCATGGCACCGTCCAAGAGCGAAGAACCACAAGCGTTTCGACCTGGCCGTTCTGTACAACCCGGCGGAGCGCCTGCCCCCGTCCAACAAGCGGGCCCTTCAGAAGTTCGTCAAAGTAGGGGAGAAACTCGGTATCAGCGTGGACCTGATCGAGCGGCGGGACTACTCGAAGCTGGCCGAGTATGACGCGCTCTTCATTAGAGAGACGACCGAAATCGAACACTACACCTACCGTTTCGCGAAGAAGGCCGAGAACGAGGGCATGGCCGTCATCGACGATCCCGATTCCATTGTCAAGTGCACCAACAAGGTCTACCTGGCCGAGTTGCTCGCGGCCCACAAGGTCCCCACCCCCAAGACGGTTATTCTGCAGGAAGTTGGAACGAAGGCGCTGCAGAAGCTCGAGGCCTCCATTCCCTATCCGATGGTCCTGAAGATCCCGGACAGCTCGTTCTCCAGAGGGATATACAAGGTAAACAACTTCAGCGAACTGAAGGCCATCTGCAAGAAGCTGTTCACGGATTCGGACCTTATCCTGGCCCAGGAGTTCATGTACACCGAATACGACTGGCGCATCGGCATCCTGAGGCGCCAACCCCTCTATGCCTGCCAGTACTTCATGTCGAAGTACCACTGGCAGATCGTCAAACACAGCGCTTCGGGCCGATTCACGGAAGGGGGGTTCAAGACCCTTCCCGTGGACGAGGTGCCTGCAAAGGTGCTGGAGGCGGCCCTCAAGTCGGCCAACCTGATCGGAGACGGCCTCTACGGTGTGGACGTCAAGATGACGGACAAGGGGGCTTTCGTGATAGAGGTCAACGACAACCCCAACATCGACGCGGGCGTGGAAGATGGGACCCTGGGCGACGGGCTCTACAGGCTCATCCTCGAAGAGTTCATCCGCCGCATAGAGACACTCCGCTCGCGCTGAGTCTTCGCGCGGTCCGTCCCGCTGAAGATCAGAGGCCCTCCGCCACGAGTTCAACGAGATCGGCCACCCTGTTGGAATACCCCCACTCGTTGTCGTACCAGCTGAAGACCTTGGCCATCCTGCCCAGGGTCTTGGTCAGGCCGCCGTCTACGATGGCGGAATGGGGATCGCCTACGATGTCCGTGAGAACGATCGGCTCTTCGGTATAAGCCAGAATGCCTTTCATCGGTCCTTCTTCGGCGGCCCGTTTGAGGACGGCGTTGATTTCGTCGACGGATGCCGTCCGTTTCAGGTTTATCGTGATGTCGCTGATGGACCCTGTAGGGGTCGGGATGCGGAAGGCGAGCCCTTCGAAAATCCCCTTCATCTGGGGGAGCACCGCCCCCGTGGCCCTTGCGGCGCCCGTCGTGGTCGGGACGATGTTGATGGCGGCGGCGCGGCCCCTTCGCGGGTCTTTTTTATGCGTCGTGTCCAGAAGGCGCTGGGAACTCGTGAATGAGTGGATTGTGGTGAGAAACGCCGCCTCGACCCCAAAGACCTCGTCCAGGACCTTCATCACCGGGGCAACCGAATTGGTCGTGCAGGATGCGTTCGAGAGGATGTGATGGCTGGCCGGGTCGTAATGGCCGTCGTTCACCCCCAGCACGATCTCGACGTCGGGCTGGCGAGCGTGGGCGGTGATGATGACCTTACGGGCGCCGGCCTGCAGGTGCTTGACGGCGTCGGCCCTGTGGCCCAGCACACCCGTCGATTCCACCACCACGTCCACTCCGGCGCGGTCCCATTCCAGCTTGGCCGGGTCCCGGACGGTGGAGACGAGAATTTTCCTGCCGTCCACGATGAGATGGTCGTCGGTCCAGCTGATGTCCCCGGGGAATCGGCCGTAGACCGAGTCGTACTTGAGAAGGTAGGCCAGGCTCTTTCCTCCTATGAGGTCGTTGATGAGCGCGACTTTGACGCCGCGTTCGTGGAGTATGCGAAAGACCATTTTTCCGATGCGTCCGAAACCGTTGATGCCTACGGTGACCATGGATTGTCCTCCTCCAGTGAAAGAGGGAGCTCGCCGGGCGGGGGGGCGGAGACGCGTCCTCCCCGCGGGACTCCTCGTTGTCTGATTCAGAGTGCACACATTAAAAATAGTATAGGACGGCCCCGCCCGATGGGCCAGCGGAACGCGATCCGCGGGGAAGTCGGGGGTTGAAATCGCGCGGCGCGAAGCCTCAGATTCAGCGAGCGGCCTGCTGGCCGGTCTGGGGGGCGCCCTTCTTGGCGACCTTGCCGCGAAGTATCGGGATGAGCGGCAGAAACCCCATCAGGACGAAGGTGATCATCCAGAATATGTCGGCGTATGAAAGCACCATCGCCTGGGCCTGGGCCTGATGGTAGAGGAGCGACTGGGAGAGCTGTCCGACCGAGTGGGCGTTCATGCCCACGTGGGGGGCGAGGCCATGCAGGGCCTCGGCCGAGCGATGCTGAAAGACGGGATTGTAGGGGTTCATGTGTTCCACCAGACGCGCCTGGTGGAACTGGGCGCGACTTGCCAGGATCGTGGAGGCCACCGCAATGCCGATGGATCCTCCCTCGTTCCGTACCAGGTTGTAAAACCCCGTCGCGTGGCCCATCTTGGCCGCCGGCATGGTGGAATAGGCGGCTGCGGCCACCGAAATGAAGAGCAGGCCGACGCCGAACCCCTGTATGAATCGGGCCGTGGCCAGGTAGGTAAAATCGATCCCGAGAGAGAGGTCCCAGAGCATTCTCAGTGAAACGAGCATGATGAGAACGCCCGCAAGGAGTAGCCACCGCGCGTCTATGCGGCCCACGAGCTGGCCTCCCGCGAGCATGGCCAGGAGGGCGGCCACTCCGCCCGGCGCCAGGAGCAATCCGGCCCACGTGGACGTGTAGCCGAGCATTTGCTGGACGAACAGGGGCAACATCACGAGCGTGGCGTAGAGGACGAAGTACTGAAAGAACGAGAGCCCCACGCCCGCGGCAAACTCCTTGTTCTTGAGGATGGAGAGGTCCACGAGTGGATTGCGATGTGTGAGCGACCGCCAGATGAAGAGGACGATTCCCAGCGCGGCGACCAGTGCGAAGACCTGAATGAAGTGGCTCTGGAACCAGTCCAGGCGCTCGCCCCTGCTCAAAACGACTTCGAGTCCGCCGAGGCCCAGGATTATGAACAGGAGGCTCCAGGAATCCAGGCCCCCTTCCGGCTTCTTGATGTATGGCGGGTCCCAGACGTACAAAAGGGCGAGAACGACGGCAAGGATTCCGATGGGGATGTTTATGTAGAAGATCCAGCGCCAGCTCCAGTGGTCGGTGATCCAGCCGCCCAGAATGGGGCCGATGATGGGGCCGAAAACCACGCCGACGCCGAAGTATGACAGCGCCCGGCCGCGGTCCTCGGCCGGGAAGGCCTCCAGGAGGATGGCCTGGCTCATGGGAACGATGACGCCGCCGGACAGCCCCTGGATGACCCGCATCAGCACGCAGAAGGCGAGCGTGGGCGCGGCGCCGGAGCCGAGGGACGAAAGCGTGAAGACGACCAAGCTCAGTATGTAGACCCTGCGACGGCCGAAGAAATTTCCCATCCAGCCGGTCATTGGCACGATCACCGCGTTGGCCACCAGGTAGGCGGTGAGGACCCAGGTGATCTCGTCGACACCGGCGGAGAAGGCCCCCTGCATGTGCGGAAGGGCGACATTCGCCACGGAAGTGTCCACCGCCTGCATCATGGTTGCCAGCATGGTGGCGAAGGTGATCATGAATTTGCTTGTCTGGCGGTGCCTGCCGGTCTCCAAGCGGTCCTCTATACGCGCAGATTCCGGACGTCGCGGCCGGACGGCCGGGGAACTCGATAGGCCATTGTAGCCTTTTTCTCTTCAAAAGGCCCGGGGGCATTGCCGCCCCCCGGGCCTTTCTGGCGCCATTCACGGCGCCGGGAAAGCTGTATTCCGGTGCGCTATTTGGGGCTCGGTCCCTGGGTGACCCTTACGAGGGCATCGGGGCGCATCCATTTCTTGAACGCGGTCTTGACCTGGGCTGCGGTCAGCGCGACGTACTTGCGGGCGGCAAGCGTCGGCTCGTTCAGCGGAAGGTCGTGGATGGACCTTGAGAGCAGGCCTCCGGCAATGCTCCCCTCACTGGATTCGCGGAGGGGAATTTCCCGCAGGAGAATGGCCTTGGCCTTCTGAAGCTCGTCGGGGGTAACCGGAGCCGAGGTCATGGCCGTGAGTTCCTTCACCACCATGTTCTGGGCCTTGGTCACGTTGGGCGGATCGCAGGCGTAGCGAACCGTGTAGGTCGATCGCGTGCGGCCCACATCAAACGAGGAACTCACGTAGTAGACGAGGCCCGCTTTTTCGCGGAGGTCGCGGTAGTAGCGGGTGGCGTAGAACGCGCCGCCGAGCACGTGGTTGCCCAGTTCGAGGGCGTAATAATCCGGATTGGACCGCTTGAGCCCGAGGGTCTCCGAAAGGGTGACCAGGTCCTGAACGCGACTGGAGTCCGGAACGGCCGTGCTTGACGGTTTGTTCGGCGGCACTTCCGGATAGAGGGTCACGGGTTTGGGGCCTTCGGCCTTCCAGGCTCCGAAGTACTTCTCGATGGCCGATCGGGCCTGGGCCGGTTTGATGTTGCCGATGACCACTATGGTCGTCAAGTCCGGACGGAACACCTTCTCGTAGTAGGCTTTTACGTCCTTCAGCGTCAGTGCGGACACCGATTTGGGAGTCGCCTGGCGAAGCGTGGGATCGTCTTTCGGATAGAGAGCTTTGTCCAGAGCGAGGCCTGACAGGTAGTCGGGACTCTGAAGCAGCCCAGCAACGGAGCGGGCCGTCTGCATCTGCATGATCTTGAAGGCCTGCGCGGGAAGAGCGGGATGCAGTTCGTTGTCGGCGAGGAGCTTGACGGCCTGCTCGAAATGGCCGGACAGCGCGTGAACGTTGAAATGTGTGCCCGCAGATTCGGACGCGCCTATGTCGTCGAGGGCTTTCTGGAAAGCGATGCGATTGAGCGATGTGGTTCCGAATGAGAAGAGCCTGTTCAGTACCTGGTCTACGCCCTCCTGCCCCTTTGGTGTTTCCATGTCTGAGTTGTTGCGGATCCGGCCATAGACGCTCACCGTGTCGCTCGCGGCCTCGGGCTGTACGATGAGGGTGATGCCGTTGGGAAGCTTGGTTACGACCGGGTTGACCGCAGATGCGGGAACCGACAGGCGTCGCAGGGCCGACTCCGCCCAGGATGGCAGTTTGACCGGCTTGGGGTTCTTGGGAGCGAAGGATTCGCTGCCTCCGAAGCCTTTAGACGAGATGGGCTTGCCCGAAGGTTGCGGCGTGAGAATTGCCACGATGGCGTGTTTCTGGTCAAGATATTTTCTGGCCACGCGGTTGACGTCCTCGACGGTGACCTTCTGGATGGCAGCAACGTTGTCCTCGGGCGACTGCCTGCCCTGCACGGCCAGGGCCTGGGACCAGGCCTGGGCCAAACCGGACACCGAATTCTTCTGGAGTTCGGCCTGTGTAAGCACGCGGCGCTTGGTGGCTTCGACGAGATCGGCGGGGAGGCCGTTCTTGAGGTCCGCCGCGAGGATTCCATTGACCTCCTTGACGAGGCCTGCGGAGTCGCCGCCCTTTGGAAACACTGCAAAGGCGAAGCCGAGACCGGCCTTTGGCATGGCCTGGGTGGAGAAGCCTGCGTAGAGGGCCTTACCCTGGGGAACGAGTCCGAAGAGCGATCCCCGCTGGCTGCTCAACACGTCGCTGAGTACCTCGGCCGCCGCGTAGTCCGGGCTGTCCGAGCCGGGCATCCGGAACGTGACGAGGGCGAGCCCGTAGGGCAGATCGGTCTTGAGGTGGAGCGTGTCGGGTGTGACGGGCTGGAGTTTGATCTCCGGCCGCTCGGGAATCTTCTTGGAGGGGATTGAGCCGAACAGCGTCTTCACCTCCGCGAGGGTCTTCTGCGGCTGGACGTCGCCCACGATAACGAGGATGGCGTTGTTGGGCGCATACCAGGTGTCGTAGAACTTCTTCAGCATGGCGCCGGTGGTCTTGTCAAAGGACGGGCGCGTTCCGAGCGCGTCGTGAGCGTATGGCGTGCCTTTGAACATGGCCTTGAGCAACTTGGTAAAGAAAACGTACTGGGGATTTGACAGGTCCTGCGCCACCTCCTGCTCGATGGCGCCCCGTTCTTCACCCCAGAGCTTGTCGCTGTCCATGACCCCGCTCATGCGGATCGACTGCACGTGCAGAGCGACATCCAGGTCCTCCGCGGGAACGGTGAAGAAGTACTGCGTAACGGTCTGCTGGGTGTCGGCGTTCATGTCGCCGCCCATGGCCGCGGTGATGTCCGCAAGCTGATCGGCGCTGAGGCCCGGGCTCCCCCGGAACATCATGTGTTCCTGGGCGTGGGCCATTCCAGGGAAACCGTCGGGAGCCTCGTTCGAACCTACGAGGTAATTGACTTCGGTCGTTACGACCGGGGCGAGCGGGTTGCGCACGATGACCACCCGCAGGCCGTTCTTCAGCGTGGTTTTCAGGACGGCGCCCGACTTTGCCGGGGTAGCGGCATTGAGGATGCCGCCCGGCAGGCCGAAAAACAGGCTTGCCGCCGCCATAAAGGCCAGTACGGCGAAAGCGGCCATCAATGGACGCCGTTTCTGCCGTTCGCAGTCCATGTGCTGGCTGGATGCCGTCTCCGATTGGATGTCTGTTCTCACTGTACTCCTCCAGTATAAAGTGTTCGATCTCTCCAGGGTGCAAGTGACCCGCCGGGAGGATTATTGCGGTTGTGTCATGTTAAGTTAGGATATGTCATGATATCTGACGGGAAAGCTACTGAAAGGGCGCCCGGTTCATAAGGGCGAGGCGTCTTAAGGGGACCATGCAGCATCATCCACACCTCGGACGTTATGGTACACCCATCTTCGATGACAGACAAGGTTGCCGGACCGCAGCCGGGAATTGCGTGGTCGCGCCGGCCGGGGGCGACGCCTTCGCGCCAGGCCGTCAATGCGTGCAAGTCCCGAATGTGAAGGAGTAGAACCTGGCGCCCGGCTCGGGCTGGAGTTCGACGACGTGCCGTCCGAAGACGTTCCCGTCCACGAGGCGGTAGAGGCGGGTCCTTTTAAGCCGGACCACGGTCTTGCCGTCTCTCTCGACGACGTCTTCGCCTCTGAGGGCCTGCGGAACGGGCTTTCCGTCGAGCAGAACGACCATCGTGCTTTCCGACCTCTTCTCGCCGGCGTCTGCGACCACGTAGCACCCTGCGGCATGGTAGCGGAGGTAAAGCGCAGAATAGGGGCTTCTCGATTCGCAGTACTCCGCGTAGGTGGACCATGATCCCGAGAGGGCAGGGAGGCCGTCGCCGAGTGCGCGCACTGCGGGAGCGATGTAGTGGTTGGTCCTCGCACCGCCGTATCCGCCCGTATTCGCCAGATGTCCGCGTTTCGAGCCGATGTAGGTCTCGGCGGTCGTGCGATAGCAGACGGCGCCCGGGCTGTCCATCGCCCGGACGGGTTTCATGAGGGGAATGTCCGGGCAGGTCCCCCCCTCGCGGAGCAGTTTCTGGATTTCGGCCTCGGTCCTGCCGTACTCGCCCTCGCCCACGTGGTCGTACCGGATGATGCCCTTCCGGTCGATCATGTACTCGCGTGGCCAGTAGAGGTTCGCATAGGCGTTCCATGTCTTGTACTGGTCATCGAGCAGGACGGGGTAGGTTATGCCGAAGCGCTTGACGGCTGCCGCCACGTTGGCGGGCTTGGCGGAAGAATCGAATTCGGGGGTGTGAACGCCGATTATGACCAATCCGTATGGAGCGTACCGCTTATTCCATTCCTTGAGGTACGGAAGCGTCCGGATGCAGTTGATGCACGTGTATTCCCAGAAATCCACCAGTACGACCTTTCCCTTGAGTTCCTTCATGGTCAGGGGCTTACTGTTCAGCCACCGGGCCTTTGGGAACTCGGGCGCGGACTTTCCGACGCCGACCGCCCCCCCGCTCCAGAGCAACAGCCCCGCCATGGAAGCGAACAGGACAATCAGAAACACGTTGAAGGGCTTCATTCGAAACTTCATGCTTGCTCCTAACGATTACGTCCGGCCGGTGATCGAGGTGGATCAAAGTCCCGCCGGCTCATGACCCGCCTTCCTCCTCGGATTCGTGACGCACGGACAGGGAGTTTATGCAGTAGCGGGTTCCGGATGGCCCGGGGCCATCGTCGAAAACGTGCCCGAGGTGCGCGCCGCACCGGGAGCACGTTACCTCCGTCCGCCGCATGCCGTGACTGAGATCCGGGGTGAGCGTGACCGCGCCCGGCGAAAGGGCCTCCCGGAAGCTCGGCCATCCGCACCCCGCATCGAACTTGGTCTCCGAGGAAAAGAGTTCGTTGCCGCAGCAGGCGCATCTGTAGGCGCCCGGTTCCCAGAAATTCCAGTACCGCCCGGTGAAGGGCCGCTCGGTGCCCTTCCTGCGGCAGACCTCGAAGGCCTCCGGGCCGAGTATCCGCCTCCACTCCTCGTCGCTCTTCTCGAGCGGATCGTCCATGTTCGACGCCATCATTCGACTCCCTCTCCGGGTAACGGAACACCATTTCTCTGTCCCTAAGAGTAACATCGTCCGTCCCGAATGTATTCGGCCGTGCGCCCGGACGGCGGCCTGCGTTAGACTGTCCCGGGAGGGACACATCCCATGAGTACGCTGTCCGAAAGAGCGGTGCGGGACTTCGAAAACGGTTGCAACTGCGCGCAGGCCGTCCTGGCGGCCTTTGCGCCGGGGTTGGGCCTCGAACGCGACGACGCCCTCCGCGTGGCCTGCGCATTCGGAGCCGGAATCTGCCGGCTGGGAGAGACGTGCGGGGCCGTGAGCGGCGCGCTCATGGTGACGGGACTTCGCCACGCGGACCCTTCCGAAGGGCAGGAGGTCTCGCGCGACAAAACCTACGAGGCGGCACGGATTTTCCAGGAGAGATTCAAGGCGCGCCACGGTTCGGTGGTATGCCGAAAACTGATCGGATACGACCTGAAGGACCCGGTGGACTACCGGGCCGCCAGGGAGCATGGGATCTTCGGCTCCGTGTGCCCTCATTTCGTCGCCTCCGCGATCGAAATCCTGGAGGATCTGGACCGGTGACGCCCGAATGGCGCCGTTCTCCCCTGGGCCGGGACCCCGCCGCAAGAAGGACGCGGGTCCGGGCGGGCGCACTTCGTTCGGCTTCCTCCGGCGCCTCGGCGTAACCTGAAGTAAAAGTAAAAGAATGAAACAAAAGGCGATCCGCCTGCGTTTGATAGAGCGTGGTCGTCATTTGCAACCTGATGTGCGTCGTCCCTTCCCGGGGGCCGTCTCGGACAGCTCGGGAGGACCACCTAAGAGTAATGTTCAAGGGGATCCGCGGCCTGCCCGCCGGGGGAAGGCTGGGTACGGATGCGCCTTTCTGACTATGCCCGAAGTCGAAGGTTCTGGTGTATAGCTGTACTCTCCGGATTCATCCTCCTTTTTCAAGGTCTCGAATTCAACTTTGTCCTCAAGAGCCGGTCGTCGCCTTCCTTCGTGGATGTCGGCATGGCTCTGAATACGTCGGGAGACGCCCTGACGGTGTCGTCCGTGAGGGATGCCGGCGCGCGGGGGGGGCCCTCGCCGGCCTTTGAAGCGGGTCTTCGAAAAGGGGATCGAATTGTGGCCGTCTGGGACGGCGACGGGAGGATATTCCAGGTTCAAGGCCTCTTCGATCTGTTCGCGGCACGGAGAGAACTTGATTTTGCCAAGCCCTGGCAGGCGCTGATAGAGCGTGATGCCGAGGATGGGCGGACCCAGGCCCTGAGGGTCGAGATCCCGCCCTGCCGCCTCGAACAACCCCGGGGCGTGCCTCTCGGATCGCTCGCCCTCCGCGTCGGACTGCCCCTTCTGTGCCTCCTGACCGGAGTGTTTATCGGCCTGGCGAAACTCGAGGACGAGAAGGCCTTTCTCGCGGCCCTCCTGTTCTTCGCGTTCGCAAACGCTTCACCGGCCGGAGCTTACGCTTCATTTCCGGCTGGGCTGAGAGAGGTAAACCTGGTAGTCGCTGCCACGCTGTTTTCCTTCTGGTCGTACCTTTTCATGCGTTTCTTCCTGGTCTACCCTTCGCCCTCCCCCATAGACCGCCGATTTCCGCGACTCAAGAGCCGCCTTGTGGTTTTCCCCTTTGTCTTCGCCGTCTGGAACATCATGTGGGCCTACAGCCAGGGGCTATCCTTCACCGCCTCTCACGCGCTCGATGCCTCGCTCGGCTGGCTGGACATAATACTCGACGTTTTCTTCATCGCCCTGTTTGCCCTCGGCTTCGTTTCGCTTATCCTCAATGTCCGCAAGGCGGCCGCGCAGGACGAAAGGAGAAGGCTGGCCATACTCCTGGCGGGGTCGCTCGGCATCCTGCCCGCTCTCGTCCTCTATTTCTGCCGGGTCGTAGTCAGGGCCGGTGCGATTCCCGAGTGGGCCTACCTCGTGGCCGGAACGAGCGTGGCGCTCTTCCCCATGTGTTTCGCATACGCCGTCGTCCGGCACAGAGTGTTAGGCGTTCGTCTGATCCTGAGAAGGGGACTCCAGTACGCCTTTCTCTCCAGGGGGTTCCTGTTTCTTGAAGGGGCGGGGCTCTTTCTGGCGATCTTCTATCTGGCGGACCCCCTTCTCGGCGAACTTCACGCTTCCGAGCACACCGGGGCGCTGGCCCTGGCCACGGCCCTGGTCACGATGGTCTTCGTGCTCATCCTGCGGCGGATGAACAAGGCTGTCATGCAGGCCCTCGACAGGCGCTTTTTCAGAGAGGCTTACGACGCCCGTCTCATACTCACGGACCTGGGGCAGAATCTCGAACGCTTCGCCACGCGTCCCGGATGGGTCGTCCAGATGGCGGCGAGCAAAATCATGGACTCTTTGCACCCGGACCAGATAGGTGTCTTTGTCCGCGGCACGGAAATCGTCAGACTGCCCGGCAAAAGCGAGCACGAGCGCCGGGTTCTGGGCCGGCTGGAAGGTCCCACGGACGACTTCGTCTGCTTCTGGCGGCACCTGAGGTCGGAAGATGAAGCTGTGGACGGTGTCGCCGGAGAATGCGCGCCCGAAATCCTGCCGGCGGAATCGCAGACGGGCCGCCGCCTGGAGGCCATGGCCGACTCCACGCCCTGCGTACTGGGCGTCGATCCCCACGACCCGGACGGGACGAGAAAGGACCGGAGCTACCACCCCGGGCCCTCGACCGAAAGAGAGCTGTTCAGACGCTACAACACCAGCCTGCTTGTCCCTCTCGTCGCGCACAGGCGCTTGATAGGCTTTCTGACGCTGGGCGAAAAGAGATCCGAGGAACCGTACACCCGGGAAGACAAGGACCTGCTTCTCGGCGTCGGACGGCAACTGGCATCGACCCTGGCCTATGCGGCCTCGATCCAGCAGGAGGCCGAACAGCTCAAGCTCCGGCACGACATCTCCATCGCGAGGAACGTGCAAACGAGACTCTTGCCGCAGAATCCGCCGGAGATAGCCGGCCTGGACTATGTCGGCGCCTGCATGCCGGCCCGGGGCGTCGGAGGAGACAGCTACGACTTCATCCGGGTCGGGCCGGAACGCCTGGGCATGGCGGTGGGCGACGTATGCGGAAAAGGCGTGCCGGCTGCGCTCCTCATGGCGAGCCTGCAGACCATGCTCCGAATCCACGCCGACGTGCACGGGGACAACGTGGACCTGCTGGCGCAGGACATCAACCGCCTGCTGTGCGAGATCACGGACACCAACCGTTTCGCCACCTTCTTCTTCGGACTGTACGACGGGCTAGCGAGGACGCTCACCTACGTCAACGCGGGCCACAATCCCCCCATGTTGCTCAGGCCCGTCGAGGCCAGGAGCCTGGGAGGCGAGGCGCTGAAAGTCGACGGCGAGGCTGAAACCACGTACGAAGTGCACCGGCTCAAGCCTACCGGGATGGTACTCGGCGTGTCGCCGCAGGCCAAATACTCGAAGGCGGTCCTGCCCCTGCGGCCCGGAGATACCCTGGTCGTCTTTACCGACGGGATCACGGAGGCACAGAGTCCCAGCGGGGAGGAATACGGAGAAGGTCGGCTTACGGGTGTCCTGACGGCCATGAGCGGTGGGACGGCTGAGGCGCTCCGGCGAGCCGTGTTCCAGGACGTGCAGGCGTTCATGGAGGACGCCCCACAGACCGACGACATGACCCTTCTCGTGGCCCGGATCCGCGGCAGCTGAGCCCCCCCGCATCCGGACCATTCCGCGCCACGCACAGACGGTTTGTCCGGGGGGCGGCCGCGCCGGTCCCCGTCCTGACAGGAGGGTGTCGAACTGCGTTTCGTGTTTTTCTAAGAAGGGGTTATAATAGATTTTAGAGTATGCCGTCAGGTCGATCACCCTATTGTTCTGCCTTCCCTGGCAGAAACAAGGAGAATGATCATGACGCCTTGTTCCATTCTCGTCGTGGAAGACGACAAACTCAGCGCCAAGCTGATCGTGGAGACGCTTAACAGGCTGGGCTACACGGTGGCCGGGCACGTGACCACGGGTGAGGAGGCCGTCAGGAGAGCGGGCGAACTCGGCCCCGCCCTGGTGATCATGGACATCGTCCTCGCGGGCCTCATGGACGGCATCACCGCCGCCGAGCAGATCATGTCCCGCAACGACATCCCCGTCATCTACATGACGGCGCACACGGACGAGAAGATCCTCAAGAAGAGCAAGGGCGCGGCCCTTTACGGCTATGTGTACAAACCCATAAGAGACAGGGACCTGCAGGCTGCCATCGAGGTGGCCCTCGACAGGCACGCCTTCGCGAGGAAGCTGATCGAAAGCCAGCAGTGGCTCATGGCCACGCTGCGGAGCATCTCAGAGGCCGTCATCGCGACCGATACGCGGGGGCGGGTGAAGTTCATGAGCGCGATGGCGGAAGCTCTCACGGGGTGGCGCCACGAACAGGCCGTGGGCCAGGACATACAGGAAGTCATACCCCTGCTGGACAGCGAGACGGGCGAACCGGTCGAGAACTATTGGGCGCGTTATCTCAAGGAAGAGGCCATCGGATTCGGCTTCCAGTGGTACAAGCTGAGGCGAAACAGGCGGATCCTGACGATCGGGTGCAGCATCGGCGCGATCCGGAACGAAAAGGGCGAGCCGCTCGGTATCGTGACGGTCTTCAAGAAGTCCGACCGCTCGTAAGGCTCGCTCCGGTTCAATCCCAGATGTAGAACGCCTTTGAAAAGCATATTTGACAGGCACTCCCGATCCGGCTCATAATTACAATTCAACGTTCACAACGGCTCCACGGAGTCGCCCCGTCAACTAAGCAACGCCGCGAGGTGCCGTGCCCTTATTTGCTGGTCTGATCGACGCTCTTAAGACGATTCTTTTCGGCCTGAACCGCTACGTGTGGGATTGGCCCTCGGCCATGCCCCTCATGGTTCTGCTGCTCGTCGGCACGGGCATCGTCACGACCATAAGGCTGCGCGGCATCCAGGTCAGGCGCTTCTGGCACGGGATCCGGGTTCTGAAGGGCGACTACGACGACCCTCACCACGAGGGCGACCTGACGCACTTCCAGGCTCTCTCCACGGCTCTGTCCGCGACCATCGGCATTGCCAATATCGCGGGTGTGGCGACCGCGATTCACTACGGCGGTCCCGGCACGCTCTTCTGGATGTGGGTGACGGCCGTTCTCGGCATGGCGCTGAAGTTCACGGAGTGCACCCTCGCCCAGCGCTTCAGGAAGATATCCCCCAAGGGGGAAGCCTCGGGCGGTCCCATGTACTACATCGAGAGAGGCCTGGGTAAGAGCTGGAAGCCCATGGCCGTCGCCTTCGCCGTGGCCACGGCCATCACGCCCCTGGGTATGGGGGATGCGGTCCAATCCTTCACGGTCGCCGACCAGTTCCGCCAGGATCTCAGGATTCCCACCATTCTCACCGGTTTGATCATGGCGGTCCTGGTTGCGGCGGTCATTCTCGGCGGGATACGCCGCATAGGTAAGGTCACCTCGAAGCTCGTCCCTTTCATGTGCCTCCTCTACATCGTCGCAGGGCTGGCCGTCCTCGTGCTCAACGCCGGCCAGATCCTGCCCACCCTCAGGCTGATCGTTGTGTCGGCCTTCCGGCCGGCCGCAGAGGTCGGAGGGTTCGCCGGCGGAGGTTTCGTCTTTCTGCTGACCTGGGGCGTCAAGCGGGGACTGTTTTCCAACGAGTCCGGCCTCGGGTCGGCGCCCATCGTCCACGCCGCGGCCAGGACGGATGAGCCCGTGCGGGAAGGCGTTGTGGCGATGCTCGGTCCCTTCGTCGATACATTGGTGGTGTGCACCATTACGGGCCTGGTCATACTGACGACGGGCGTCTGGACCCAGAAGCAGGCGCAGAAACTGGCCGTGACCGAACAATCCTCTCTCACGGCCGTCGTCGCCGGGGCCACCGTGCACAGGGACGGCGTCGTCAGGCGGGGAGACATAGCATCGGGCACCTTCAGGGTGGCGGCCGGGCGGCCGGCTGGCTTCGGCATCGTCAGGGAGAACGGCACCGTCGACGACATGGAGATCCTCGTCGGAGCGCATGCGCTCGATACCTCGGGTGCGGCGCCGTTCTCGGGGACGGTCAGAATACCGGCGGGCGCCCAAGGGGATTTCGCCCTGGCCGCCTTCCGGAACGAAAAGGGCCGTCGCGTGGATGCGTCCCGGGTTTGGATCGAGGGCAAGGCCCTGCAGAACGGGTCCCCGCTGACCTCCTGGGCCTTCCAGAAGGGGCTCGGTCGCCTGGCGGGCAATCACGGCAATTTCCTGGTGACCATCGCGGTCTTTCTCTTCGCCCTGTCGACGGCTATCAGCGCCTCCTACTACGGCGACAGGGCCACGCAGTATCTCTTCGGCGACCGCTGGATACTGCCCTACAGAATTCTCTTCTGCGCCATGCAGTTCATCGGCGCGGTCTATTCGCTCGAGCTGGTGTGGACCTTCAGCGACATCGCGCTCGCTTTCATGGCCGTTCCAAACCTCATCGCGATCCTGCTGCTCACCGGCGTGGTCAGAAAAATGACCCTGGCCTACGTCGCGGAGGGCAAGCTCGAGCCGCCGGCTCACGGCGAATAGGCTGTTGCGGAAGCCCCTGGGCTCCGGCGCCGTCCACGAACGGAACAGTCCTGGATTCCGCGGCTCGCGATTGACAGGAAACGAAGCGCGCGGTTAGACTCCAACGGTAGACAAGCCCTAACACCCGTCTGGCGGAAGATTCGGCGGGGCAAGGCCCAAAGCCGCTGTTCCCCGGAAGCCGCAACGGCGGAATTCCCCCCAGGAGGCGGCGTTTTCACTGGTCGGAGGGCGGCGGTCGACCGGATGGCCGGAAAAGACCGGCCGGGAAAACCTCATCGGAGAAACCGGCAATGGAAGACGCTATGAAGAGGGTCGTCATCAAGAACGTCAGCCCCGAGGTCGAAGAAGGGCTCTATCCGGCCAAACGCGTGGTGGGCGAGTGGATGGTCGTGGAGGCGGATGCGTTCGCCGACGGATACGACGTCATCACCTGCCTGCTCCGATACAGGCGCAGGGGACGGAGAAAGTGGACCGAGGTTCGGATGGAGCCGATGGTAAACGACCGGTGGACCGGACGTTTTCAGGTCACGGAACTGGCTCCCTACGAATACACGGTCCTCGCCTGGATCGACCGCTTCCGGACGTGGTGCGGCCACACGGCAAAGAAGATCGAGGCGGGCATGGACGTCGATCCGGAGTTCCTCGAGGGCGCCTCCCTTCTGCGCGAAGCGTCGGGACGGGCCTCGGCACCGGACCGCAAATATCTGGAGACGATCGCGGATTTCATGACGGGCGATGCGGCCCCGGAAAAGCGCTTCGAGAGGGCGGCGGAGCCCCGTACGGCGGGCCTCATGTTGTCGCTCGACGAGCGGAAAAACGCGTCCGTTTATCCGCGCGTTCTTCGCGCAACCGTCGACAGGCCGCGGGCCCGTTTCGGCTCCTGGTACGAAATGTTTCCGCGGTCGTGTTCCTCCAAACCCGGCAGGCACGGGACCTTCATGGATTGCGTGGACGTCCTTCCCTACGTCGCATCCATGGGCTTCGACGTGCTGTACCTGCCCCCCATTCACCCCATAGGCGTCACGAACAGGAAGGGGGCGAACAACGCCCTCGAGTGCCGCCCCGGGGACCCGGGCAGCCCGTGGGCCATCGGGAGCGAACTCGGCGGATTCAAGGCGATCCATCCGGAGCTGGGCACGCTCGAAGATTTCAGGACGCTGGTGGAAGCGGCGCGCGGGTACGGATTGGAGATCGCCCTGGACGTGGCATTCCAGTGCTCACCGGACCACCCGTACGTCAAGGATCATCCGGACTGGTTCAAGAGCCGGCCGGACGGGTCGATCCGCTTCGCCGAGAACCCACCTAAGAAGTACGAGGACATCTATCCCCTGGACCTGGAATGCCGGGACTGGAAAGCGCTCTGGAAGGAACTCAGGAGCGTGTTCGAGTTCTGGATCGACAACGGGGTAGGGATCTTCCGCGTGGACAACCCGCACACGAAGGCCTTTCGATTCTGGGAATGGTGCATCGGGGGCATCAAGCGCGCGCATCCGGGCACGATCTTCCTGTCGGAAGCCTTCACGCGTCCGAAGGTGATGTATCATCTGGCCATGATCGGATTCACGCAGTCCTACTCCTACTTCACGTGGCGAAACCAGGGGTGGGAACTCAGGGAGTACCTGACCGAACTGACCCGCCCGCCGGTCAGGGATTTCTTCAGGCCCAACTTCTTCGCGAACACGCCGGACATTCTCCACGAATACCTGCAGACGGGCGGGCGGCCCGCGTTCGCCGTCAGGCTTGTGCTCGCGGCCACCCTGGGCGCCAGTTACGGCATTTACGGTCCCGCGTTCGAGCTCTGCGTCGGCACGCCGCGGCGGCCGGGGAGCGAAGAATACCGGAACTCGGAAAAATACGAGATCAGGCACTGGGACAGGGACCGCCCGGACAGCCTGCGGGAGCTGATCGCAAGGGTGAACGGCATCCGGCGG
Organism: uncultured Thermoanaerobaculia bacterium; assembly: GCA_964507185.1. Classification (GTDB taxonomy): domain Bacteria; phylum Acidobacteriota; class UBA4820; order UBA4820; family DSQY01; genus CAVRTJ01. The sequence continues at coordinate 21,983 of CAZDOY010000014.1, read as the reverse complement.
GACAACCCCGCCCTGCAGGCCAACGACGGCCTGGTCTTTCACGACACCGACAATCCCCAGCTCCTCGCCTACAGCAAGCGCACCGAGAACGGGACGAACGTCATCCTGACGGTGGTGAACCTCGATCCGCGCAATCGACAGTCGGGATGGACGAACCTGAAGCTCGAGGACCTGGCGGTCGACGGGGCGGCATTCAGCGTGGAGGACCTGCTGGGCGGGGAGACCTACGCCTGGAACGGGGCGAGGAACTTCGTCGAACTGGCCCCGCAGAAGCAGCCCGCCCACATTCTGCTGGTCAAGAACAGCGGGAGACGGGGCGTGCGACCCTCGCGGCGCTGATGCGGAAAGAACCCATGACGAAGCCGAAGACATCGCGTGCACAGGGACAGGAAGGACACCCCCGGTGGTACAAGGACGCCGTCATCTACGAGCTTCACGTCCGCGCCTTCAAGGACTCGGATGGCGACGGGTCGGGAGATTTCGCCGGCCTGACGGAGAAACTCGATTACCTGAGCGACCTGGGTGTCACGGCGCTGTGGCTCCTGCCGTTCTACCCGTCGCCGCTGAGGGACGGCGGGTACGACATCGCCGATTACTGCAGCGTCAACCCGGACTACGGGACGGTGAAGGACTTCAAGCGCTTCCTCAATGAAGCGCACAATCGGGGGTTGAAGGTGATCACCGAAATGGTCATCAACCACACCTCCGACCAGCACCCGTGGTTTCAGCGGGCGCGCAGGGCACCCGCCGGCAGCCGGGCGCGCAGGTTCTACGTGTGGAGCGAAACGCGGGATCGGTACGCGGGAACCCGCATCATCTTTCCGGATTTCGAGAACTCGAACTGGGCCTGGGATCCTGTGGCAAAGGCCTACTACTGGCACAGGTTCTACAGCCATCAGCCCGACCTCAATTTCGACAACCCGGACGTCCGCCGGGCGATTCTGAAGGTCGTCGATTTCTGGTTCGGCATGGGCGTGGACGGCATGCGCCTCGACGCCGTGCCCTACCTCTTCGAGCGCGAGGGGACCAACTGCGAGAATCTGCCTGAAACGCACGTCTTCCTCAAGGAGTTGAGGGCGCACGTCGACGCCCGGTTCAAGGACAAGATGCTTCTCGCCGAGGCCAACCAGTGGTCGGAGGATGCGGCGGCGTACTTCGGCGAGGGGGACGAATGCCACATGAACTTCCACTTCCCGCTCATGCCGAGGCTATTCATGTCCCTGAGCGCGGAAGACCGGTTCCCCCTGGTCGACATACTCCAGCAGACGCCCCGGATTCCCGAGTCGTGCCAGTGGGCGATCTTCCTGCGGAACCACGACGAGCTGACGCTCGAAATGGTCACGGACGAGGAGCGCAGCCACATGTACAGGGCCTATGCGGCGGACCCGCAGGCCCGGATCAACATCGGCATACGGCGCAGGCTCGCGCCGCTCCTCGGGAACGACCGCCGGAAAATCGAACTGCTCAACGCCCTGCTGCTGTCGCTTCCGGGGACGCCGGTTCTCTATTACGGCGACGAGATAGGCATGGGCGACAATATCTTCCTCGGGGATCGAGACGGCGTGCGCACGCCCATGCAGTGGAGCTCCGACAGGAATGGGGGCTTCTCGAACACCAATCCCCAGCGGCTCTACCTTCCGCTCATCCTCGACCAGAGCTACCACTACGCGGCGGTCAACGTGGAGACCCAGCAGGGCAACCCGAACTCCCTGTGGTGGCTGATGAAAAGACTGATCGCCATGAGAAACCAGCACCGCGCCTTCGGCTGGGGGTCGTTCGAGTTCGTCTATCCGCAGAACAACAAGGTCCTGGCGTACCTGCGGCGCCACGAGGGCGGGGTTATCCTCGTGGTGGCCAACCTGTCGAGACACGCGCAGCAGGCTGAGATAGAACTCGAGGGCTTCGAGGGGTACACGCCGGTCGAGCTTTTTGGTAGAACGCGTTTCGGAAAAGTGCGCGACTGCCCGTACTGCCTCGCGCTCAACCCTTACGGGTTCTACTGGTTCGAGCTCGAGGCGCCGGTCCACGAGGACGCCATCGCCCACAGGCAGGCGGAAGGGGAACTTCCCGTGCTCTCCGTTCCCAGGAACGGGTGGGATTCCATCTTGAAGGGCAGGAACGTTCGCAGGCTGGAAAGAGCGCTGCCCCGCTACCTGCTGGGCAGCCGGTGGTTCGGAGGCAAGTCCCGCACCATCTCCGGCGTCGAAGTCCTGGACGTGATCTGGATGCAGGGGCGCGCCAGGGGCGACAGGGCGGCGCTCGTGCTCCTGGATGTGGCCTACCAGGAAGGCGATGCCGAAACGTACCTGCTCCCCGTCGCCTTCATGCAGGGCCAGGAAGGCCAGGCCCTGCTCGAGGCGCACCCCGCGGCGGCGATATGCTGGCTGGATCTGTCCGGGAGGGGCGGAAGAGGGCTGCTTTACGACGCCGTGTACAGCCAGATGCTGCCCAGGCGCCTGCTCGACCTGTTCGCGCGGAGGCGGCAGGTCGAAGCCGGGCGCGGCGTGCTGGCGACACACAGGAACGCAAAGATCAACGGAGGCGTCCGAAAGGCGGCCGAAGATCTCCAGGCCGAGGTCGTGGGGGCCGAGCAGAGCAACACGTCCATCATCTACGACGAGGCATTCGTTCTCAAGCTCTACCGGAAGCTCGAGAGAGGGGAGAACCCCGAGCTGGAAATAGGCCGGTTCCTGACGGAGAGCGCCGGTTTTCCCCACGCGCCGCAGCTGGCCGGGCACATCAGTTACGAGGTGCGCAAGCAGGCGCCCATGACCCTTGGCGTTCTCCACAGGTACGTCGAGAACCACGGGGACGCGTGGACCTACACGCTCAACGTGCTGTCCCATTTCTTCGATAGAATCCTAACGCACGCTGCCTTTGCGTCGGGACCCCCGGAAGAGTACCTCGACAGGAGGCCGCTCCTCGAGAGGAGCGCGGGAGAGATCAACCAGGAAGGCGTGGACCTGGTCGGCGCCTACGTGGAATCGGCCCGCCTGCTCGGCATCCGGACGGCGGAGATGCACATTGCGCTGGCGTCCAGGAGCGAAGACCCGCGGTTTTCGCCCGAACTCTTCACCACCCTTTACCAGCGGTCGCTCTACCAGTCCATGCGCAACCTGGCGCGCCAGACGCTGGACCTGCTCTCCGAAAGGAGAGGCGCGGTGCCGCAATCGAAGGCCGATTTAGTCCGGCGCGTCCTGGCGAACGACAAGGCCGTGAACGAGCGCTTCAAGCGCCTCCTCGGCAGGAAGCTGGACGCCAACAGGATCCGCTGCCACGGGGATTTTCATCTCGGGCAGGTTCTCAATACCGGCAAAGATTTCGCGGTCATAGACTTCGAGGGGGAGCCCGCGAGGAGCCTGGCGGAACGCCAGCTCAAGAGGTCGCCTTTCCGAGACGTGGCCGGCATGCTGCGCTCTTTTCACTACGCGGCCTACCAGGCCTTCAAGCACCAGGTGGAGATCGGCATGATCAAGAGGGGCCAGGAGGAACCCGCGAAAGCATGGGCGGACTTCTGGTACACCACGGTGAGCGGCGAATTCCTCCGGAGCTACATGGAGACGGCGGGCGAATCGCCCGTGCTGGCGGTCAGCGAAGCGACCGCCGGTCTGCTCCTGGGCGCCTATCTCCTCGACAAGGCCGTGTACGAACTCGGCTATGAGCTCAACAACAGGCCGGCCTGGGTGGACATCCCGCTGACCGGCATCCTCTGGCTCGTGGAAACGGAACCATGAAGAAGCCCTTCCCGAAGGTGCTCGAAAGGGTGGCCGCGGCCTGCGGCGTTCAGGTGCGCTACAAGGGCCTCGACGGAAAGATGCACACGGCTTCGCCGGACGCGGTCCTGGCCATCCTCGAAAGCCTTGGGGCGCTGGAGGGCGGCCTGTCAGGCGCCGAGAAACGCCTGCGCGATCGAAGGGCGGACGCCCTGAGCCGCCTCATCGACCCGGTCGCCGTGGTCACGTCCGGCAGGCGGGCCTTTCTGCGGCTCATTGTGCCGGAGAAGCTCGCCGGCAGGCGGATTCGATACGAACTGGCCATGGAATCCGGCGAAGGCAGGAAGGGCTGGATCGAAACGTCCGCCGCCTCGCCCGGCGAAACCGAAAGTCTCGGAAAAGAGGCGTTCCACCGCGTCCGGGTGGCGCTTCCCGGGGACGTTCCGCCCGGCTATCACACCATCGAACTCGAGGCGGCCGGGCGCACGGGACGAAGCAGGCTGATAGGCGCCCCCGAGAAGGCCTTCGTCCACCCCGCGGGGGGCGACGGGCCCCAGGTCGGGTTGTTCGCGCCCCTCTACGGTCTCGGTGGTTCCGGCGCCTTTCCCTCGGGAGATTTCGGCTCGTTCGAGGCCTTTGTGAAGTTCGTCGCTTACAACGGGGGCCGGATTGCCTCGACCCTGCCCCTCCACGCCGCGTTCCTGGCGGAAAACGACTCGCCGAGTCCCTACTCGCCGGTCAGCCGGCGGTTCCTGAACGAGTTCTACGTGGCCGTGGAGGCCCTGCCCGAGTTCGACCGGTCGACGGACGCACGGTCCTTTCTCGACGGAGAGGAGACCCGGGAGGCGCTGAAGAGGCTCGCCGCCGAGGAGTTCGTGGACTACCGGACCGCGATGGCCGTCAAGCGAGAGGTCCTGGAGAGGCTCGCCCGCGAAATCGGCCTCGGGCCGGAGGCCCGCAGGAACGCCATGGAGACCTTCCTGCGGGCCACGCCGGACCTGGAGGCGTACGCCGAATTCCGCGCCGTGACGGAGCGGCAGGGCGCGGGGTGGCGTCAATGGCCTGCGCCGCTGAGGGGCGGCGAGGTGACACCGGCGGACTATGACCCGGAGGCCGCACGCTACCATCTGTACGCCCAATTCGTCGCCCACGAACAGCTGGCCCACGTCCGGCGCAAGGCGGAAGAGCTGAACGTGCGCCTCAACCTGGACCACCCGCTGGGGGTCCATCCGGACGGCTTCGACACGTGGCGCCGCCCCGACCTTTACGTCCAGGGTGTCTCGGTCGGCGCGCCGCCCGACGAATTTTTCGCCGCCGGACAGGACTGGGGTTTCCCGCCCATGTCGCCCGAAGGCATGCTGGCGGACGGCCTCGAGCATTTCAGGGCCACGCTCTCGAGCTCGATGGCGTACGCCGACGTCCTGAGGATCGACCACATCATGGGTTTGCACCGGCTCTTCTGGGTGCCCTCCGGGCTCAAGCCCACGGAGGGGGCCTACGTCGGCTACCCGGCGGACGCCCTGTACGCCGTCCTCCGCCTCGAGTCGCACCGGCACCGCACCGCGCTGGTGGGCGAGGACCTCGGCACCGTTCCCCGCGCAGTCCGGAGGGCCATGGACAGCAACGGCGTGAGCCGGATGTGGGTCATGCAGTTCGAAGCCGGTTCCTCGACCGGGCGCCCGTCCGAATCGGTTCCGCAGGGGAGCCTGGCCGAACTCGGCACGCACGACCTCCCCTCGTTCGCCGCCTTCTGGCGGGGGCTTGACCTTGCGGAACGTCAGGAACTCGGCCTGTTGAGGGACGGGGACTACGAGGCCGGAACGGCCGGACGCAAAGCCATGAGGGACAACGTAAGGGAACGCCTGGACATCGGGACGGGGGGCGACCCGGGCCGGGAGGTGCACGAGGTGCTGTGCAGGCTTTTCGACGACCTGCGCACGAGCAGGGCGGGTTACCTCGTCGCGTCGCTCGAGGACCTCTGGGGGGAGACGAGGCAGCAAAACTGGCCGGGCGTGGGCGAGGCGAGGCCGAGCTGGCGGCGCAAGCTCCACATGGGGCTCCGGGAGGCCGGCGCCAACGCGGCCGTGCAGCGCGCCCTGCGCCACCTGACGGGCCGGGCCGGGGACGGCGCGCCCGATCCGGGGCCGCCCGTCGGGCGCGAGCCGCAAAAGGGTTTTTCCTTGAAAGAGGAACATGGCCACCGGCCCGACGCCTCCGAACTCGAACTGACCGGGGAGGACCTCTTTCTGTTCAACGAGGGCTCCCATTTCCGCCTCTACCGAAAGCTCGGGGCGCATTGCTGCGCCAGGGACGGCGTGCAGGGGACGCACTTCGCGGTATGGGCGCCCAACGCGCGATCCGTGCACGTGGTCGGGGACTTCAACGGCTGGAATCGGACGGCCGACCCGCTGGAGGCAAAGGGGAGTTCGGGCATATGGACGGGCTTCGTTCCGGACGCGCACGAGGGGCACCGCTACAAGTACAGGATCGCCTCCAGCGACAACGGGTACACCGTTGAAAAGGCCGACCCGTTCGCCTTCTCGGCCGAACTGCCGCCCAAGACGGCGTCGGTGATCCGGGACCTGGCCCACGCGTGGAAGGACGCTGCCTGGATGTCGGAAAGGGGGCGCAAGCAGGGCCTCGACTCGCCGATGTCCATCTACGAGGTCCACATGGGGTCCTGGATGCGCGTACCGGAAGACGGCAACCGCATGCTCAGCTACAGGGAACTGGGCGGGCGGCTGGCCGCCTACGCGAAGGAAATGGGGTTCACCCACGTCGAGTTTCTTCCGGTCATGGAACATCCCTTCTACGGATCGTGGGGCTACCAGTGCACGGGCTTCTTCGCGCCGACCAGCCGGTACGGCAGCCCCGCCGACTTCATGGCCATGGTCGACGTCCTGCACCGGAACGGGGTCGGGGTGATCCTGGACTGGGTCCCGTCCCACTTCCCCACGGACGAGCACGGCCTGGCCTACTTCGACGGAACGCATCTCTACGAGCACGCGGACCCCCGGCAGGGCCTCCATCCTGAGTGGAAGAGCGCGATTTTCAACTACGGGCGCAACGAGGTCAGGAGCTTCCTCGTCAGCAGTGCCCTCTTCTGGCTGGACGCCTACCACGCCGACGGCCTGCGGGTGGACGGCGTGGCGTCCATGCTCTACCTGGACTACGCCCGGGAGGACGGCCAGTGGATTCCGAACCGGTTCGGCGGGCGGGAGAACCTCGAGGCCGTCGACTTCGTGCGGCGCCTGAACGCCGAAGTTTACCAGGCCTACCCCGACGTGCAGACGATTGCCGAGGAGTCCACGTCCTGGCCGATGGTCTCCCGGCCGATCTACGTGGGCGGCCTCGGCTTCGGCCTCAAGTGGGACATGGGCTGGATGCACGACACGCTCGAATACTTCAGGCACGACCCCGTGCACCGCAGGTTCCATCAGAACCAGCTGACCTTCCGCGCCATGTACGCGGGGTTCGAAAATTTCGTGCTGTCCCTGTCGCACGACGAGGTTGTCTACGGAAAGGGCTCCCTCTTGAACAAGATGCCCGGCGACGAGTGGCAGCGGTTCGCCAACCTCAGGCTGCTCCTGGCGTACATGTACGCCCAGACGGGCAAGAAGCTCCTGTTCATGGGGTGCGAGTTCGGCCAGCGGCAGGAATGGTCGCACGAGCGGAGCCTCGACTGGCACCTGCTCGACAGCCCCATGCATCGCGGCGTCAGGCTCGCCGTCCAGAGGCTCAACTGGCTTTACCGGAACGAGCCGGCCCTGCACGAGCGCGACTGCGGGGATGGCGGCTTCGAGTGGATCGACTGCAACGACGCCGAAAACAGCATTCTCGTCTTCGAGAGAAGGGGCGAGAAGCGGGAGGACCGGATGGTGGTGGCCTGCAACTTCACGCCCGTCCCGCGGCTCGCCTACAAGGTGGGCGTGGACGTGGACGGGCGATGGCTCGAAGTATTCAACGGCGATGCGCCCGAATACGGAGGGAGCGGCATGGGCAACCTGGGTGCCGTGACCGCCACGTCCGAATCGCGGCACGGGCGGCCCTTCTCCCTCCAGCTGACGCTCCCGCCCCTGGCGGCCGTCTTCCTCAGGCCTGAGGGCGGGTCATGAGCGACGAACGCTACATCTGCATCCACGGACACTTCTACCAGCCCCCGCGGGAGAACCCGTGGCTGGAGCGGGTCGAGTACCAGCAGTCCGCCCAGCCATACCACGACTGGAACGAGCGGATCACCGCCGAGTGCTATCAGCCCAACGCGACGTCGCGCATCCTCGACGAGAATGGGCGCATCGCCGGCATATCGAACAACTACGCGCAGATGAGCTTCAACTTCGGCCCGACCCTCCTCAGCTGGCTGGAAGAACATGCCCGGAACACGTACGAAGGCGTCCTCGCCGGCGACCGCGAGAGCAGGTTGCGGTTCTCGGGCCACGGATCGGCCCTCGCGCAGGTCTACAACCACGTCATCATGCCGCTGGCCAACGCGCGGGACAAGGAGACGCAGATCCTGTGGGGGATCCGGGACTTCGAGCACCGCTTCGGCCGCAGGCCAGAGGGCATGTGGCTGGCGGAGACGGCCGTGGACACAGAGACCCTCGAAGCCCTCGCCCGGCACGGTGTGGCCTTCACCGTTCTCGCGCCCCGCCAGGCCGCGGCCGTGAGGCGGATCGGCGAGGATGCCTGGCAGGAAGTCAACGGCACTCGCATCGATCCGGCGAGGGCGTACAGGTGCCGGCTGCCGTCGGGGGCCGCCATCGACCTCTTCTTCTACGACGGCCCCGTCGCCAGGTCCGTGGCCTTCGACAATCTCCTCGACTCGGGCGAGGCCTTCGCGGGCCGCCTGGCCGGAGCCTTCTCGAACGACAGGCACTGGCCGCAGCTCGTCCACGTCGCCACGGACGGGGAGACCTACGGGCACCACCACCGGTTCGGGGACATGGCGCTCGCGTACGCGCTCCGCTACATCGAGGAGAAGAAGATCGCCCGCCTCACCAACTACGGGGAGTACCTCGAGAAGCACCCGCCCGAATACGAGGTCCGGATCGTCGAGAACAGCTCCTGGAGCTGCATCCACGGCGTCGAGCGCTGGCGGGCCGACTGCGGCTGCAATACGGGCGGGCACGGCGGGTGGAACCAGGCCTGGCGCGCCCCGCTCAGGGAGGCGCTCGACTGGCTCCGCGACGAGGCGGCGACGCTCTACGAGAAGGAGGGGGCCGAGCTGTTCGAGGATCCGTGGCGGACCCGCGACGACTACATCTCGGTCATCCTTAACCGGAACGCCGTGGCGGTCGACGCCTTCTGCAAGAAGCACCTAAAGACGGGCGGGAGACGGAGCGTCCACGTTCTCAAGCTCCTGGAGATGCAGCGCCACGCCATGCTCATGTTCACGAGCTGCGGCTGGTTCTTCGACGACGTGTCGGACATCAGCACGGTGCAGATCCTGCAGTACGCCGGCAGGGTCATCCAGCTCGTCGACGAACTTTTCGAAAAGAACCTGGAACCCGGCTTCCTGCAGAGGCTCGAAGGGGCCGCGTCCAACCTGCCCGAATACGGCGACGGTCGGCGGCTCTACGAGCGCTTCGTCCGCCCGGCCGCCCTCGACCTCGTGCGGGTCGGCGCGCACTACGCTGTCAGCTCGCTCTTCCAGGCCTACGACAGGAAGACGCAGATCTACTGCTTCGACGCCGATCTCGACACCTTCGAGACGGCGCAGACGGGAAAGACATCCATGGCCGTCGGCCGCGTGCGGCTGACCTCGCGCATCACGGGCGAAACGAGCCTGATCAGCTTCGGCGCCATCCACCTAGGCGACCAGGTGCTCTACTGCGGCGTGCGGCCGTTCATTTCGGAACAGGAGTTCAGGGATCTGCGCAGGGAGGTGGGGGAGGCGTTCCACATCAGCGACTTCGCCGACGTCATACGCCTTCTCGACAAGCACTTCGGAAGATCGATCTACTCCCTGAAGGACCTCTTCAGGCGCGAACAGCGCCAGATCGTCCACAGGATCATGGAGCCCACGCTCCAGGGGATCGAGAATGCCTACAGGCATATCTTCGAGGAGCACGCCGCCATGATGCGGTTCCTGCCTCACATCGGCGTGTCCCTGCCGCGGTCCTTCCAGAACGCCGCGGAGTACATCATCAACCTCGACCTGAGGCGGGAATTCCTGTCGGAGGACCCGTCCCCCGGCCGCGTCGAGGCCATCATGCGCCAGGTCGACGAACTGAAGGTCGGGCTCGAAACCGAACTCCTCGAATTCGCCCTGCGCGGAACGCTGGAGTCGTCCATGGCGAAGCTGCGGGCCAAGCCCGACGACGTCGGACACATGGAGCGCATGTTCAATCTCATGCAGGTCGTGGAACGCCTGCCCTTCCCCGTCAAGCTATGGACCGTGCAGAACGACTACGACGCGCTTAGACGCCTCGAACTGTCGGCGCGCGCCCGCCGCGCAGGCCAGGAGGACATCGAGGCCGGCAGGTGGGTCGCCCGCTTCAGGGAACTCGGCGAACGGCTGGGCTTCTCCGAAGCCGCCCTCGAGGCGGCCCCCGGCGAGCGCTGAAACGGTCTGCCTACTTTGTCTTCTTGCGGGGGTGCAGCGGCCTGACCGCCTCGATGTGGATGGTCACGGCCACGTCGTCGCCCAGCAGGACGCTCCCGTCGTCGAGCACCTTGTTCCAGGTTATCCCGTAGGCCTTGCGGGCGAGCGTCGTCTCGATGGCGAAGCCCAGGCGCTCGTTGCCCCACGGATCCTTGATCTTTCCGGTGTAGACGACCGGCAGAACAACGTCCTTCGCGACGCCGTGCATGGTCAGCGTGCCGTAGACGTCGTAGCGGCCCTTCCCCTTGCCGACCATCTTCGTGCTCTTGAACGTGATCGTGGGAAACCTGGCGGCGTCGAAGAAGTGTGCCGACCGCAGGTCCTTGTCGCGCATGGGCACGTGCGTGTCGATGGAGGCCGTCCGGATGGTGAACGAGACGGACGAGGCGGCGGGATCTTTGGCGTCGACCTGCACCTCACCCGAGAAGGCGTCGAACTGGCCCTGCACCCTGGAAATGAGATGGCGGATGCTGAAGCCGACCGACGAATTGGCAGGGTCTATCTTGTAGGTCTGTGTCGCGGGTCCGGCCGCGAGCGCCGCCGCGCCGGCCATGGCCGTCATGCCGAGTGCGAGTACGATGTGCCTGAGTGTCGAATGCCTCACGGGGTCTCCTTCCTGTCGGGCCGGGAAGCGCGGCCATCCCCTGCCCGCGCCTTCGTCCGCATGCGTCGTCTTACAAAACCCGCGAGCCGCCCCGGCTATTTCAGGCCCGGGGGCATGACGGGGTCCGCGGCGAAATACGGTATAATGAATCCAGATAATAAATCATCGGGCTTGGCAACGGACCGTCAAGGCTCGCCGCGAACCCCGGGAGGGTGCCGGGCGTGCCCGCGACAGCCAAATGGAGGTACGTGTGGGTTTGATCATTATGTCCGGGCAGGCGTTCGGGGAAACCGTCGCCGAGGCCTTTCTCGCTGACGTCGTGTGCCTCGTGCTCGTGCCGGCGCGTCCGAAGCACGGCGAGGACAGGAGCGGGGATGCGTGAGCATTTCGATGCCGGATCGCTCGTGATCATCATCGTCACCTTTGTCCTGTTCGGATTGGCGCTGTTCGCCAAGGGCCTGACGCACGATCTGCTTATGGAAGCCGGCGTTCTTCTCGTGTCGGTCAAACTGATCGTGATGGCCTACAAAAACAGCGTGGCCGCCAAGGACCTGTCGAAGGAATTGCGCGATATCAAGGACATCCTACAAAAGCGGGAAGAACAAAGGGACCAGAGGGACGGCTCCTGACGGACGGGGGGCGCGGGGGCCGCGAAGACCGCGGAGCATGACTACCTGGTAGGGCGCGAATGCCGAAGCTGTTGCTGATCAACCCGTGGAAAAACACCTCCAACTGGATCAGGTTCTTCCAATTGCCGCCGGTCAGCCTCTTCCAGGTGGCCGCGCTGGCCCCCGCCCACTGGGACGTGGCCTTCTGGGACGAAAACGTGCAGGGCGGATTCCCCGGCCCCTTCGAAGCCGACCTCGTGGGCATCACAGCCATGACCGCCCAGGCGGGGTGCGCATACGCGCTCGCCGACCGCGCCCGGGCGGCCGGAGTTCCCGTGGTGATGGGCGGAATCCACCCGTCCACGCTGCCGGACGAGGCCGCCGCCCACGCGGACGCCGTAGTGGTGGGGGAGGCCGAACCGGCCCTGCCCCGGCTCCTGGCCGACTTCGAGAAGAAGGCTCTCCAGCCCCGGTATGCGGCCCCCGCGAGCTTCCCCCTCGACGGCGTGCCGCCGCCGAGGACGGACGCCGGGAACGGCGTGAGGTACCTCACGCGGAACCTCGTGCAGACGGCGCGGGGTTGTCCCTGGGACTGCGACTTCTGCTCCGTCGTGCCCGTGTTCGGGCGGCGGTTCCGGCACCGCCCGCTGCGCGACGTGCTCGCGCAGGTCGAGGCGATGCCCGGGCGGTTCGTGCTCTTCCTCGACGACAACATCAACGCGAGCCCGGCCTACTGCGCCGAACTGCTGGCAGGCCTGGCGCCCATGGGGAAGCGGTGGGTCTCCCAGGCCTCCCTCGGCATCGCCGGGGACGCCGGGCTGATGGATCTTGCGCGGAAGAGCGGCTGTATGGGCCTGCTGTTGGGTCTGGAGACGATCGGCAGGAGCGGGCCGGAGCGTTTCCGCAAGCTCGGCGCGGCGGGCCCGCCCGGGGACGGTGTGCGCCGGCTGCAGGACCACGGGATCGCCGTCGAGGGCTCTTTCATCTTTGGCCTCGACGAAGATACGCCCGATGTTTTCGAGAAAACCGTCGCGTGGGCCCAGTCCGTCAACCTGAGCAGCGGCACCTTCCAGCTCCTCACGCCGTACCCCGGCACGCGCCTGCACGAGCGCCTGGCCGGCGAAGGCCGGATCCTCACCCGCGACTGGGACCGGTACACGCAGGACAGGGTGGTCATCCGGCCGGCGCACATGACGCCCGAACAGTTGTGGGAGGGGTTCCTCTGGGCGCGAAGAGAGTTCTACCGGCTCGGCTCCATCGCCAGGCGTTCGGCGCACCAGCCATCCAGCCGTGCGCGGCACTTCGTGTACAACGTCCTCCGCCGCGGTGCAAACCGGGGCCTGTCTGGCCACGGGCCGCACGAGAGCCGGCCCTAGGGCGGCATCCGGCTGCCCCCGCCGCGCGACAGGACGCGTGCCCGGAACCGTGAACCGGTCGAAAGAAGAAGCGCGGGGCCGAAGCCCCGCGCTTTCTAAACGTCTGTCTCAATGAACCCGTGTTTACGTGGCCGGCGGCAGCGTGCCGCAGCCGGCGGGGTCGTTCAGCGTGTTGCTGTCATGGAGGCTGGTGTAAAGGCCCGTGGTGTAGTCGTAGAGGTAGCCCCAGGCCGTGTGTGCGTTGGGGTCGTAGTAAACGTAGACATACTGGGAGGCTCCCGGCTGGCTCCAGAACATGGTCCCGCCATTGTAGATGGTAAGGGTTCCCGCGTACACCTTGCCGGTGTTCGGTCCGCTAAGGACGGTCCACTGGAAGGCGCCCGTGGTACTGTCGAGGCACACGGAAGACGTTCCGCCATCGTCGAAGAAAGCCAGGCTGTAGGAACTGGTCGTGTACGTCTGCTGTCCGGTGCATCCGTTTTTGTCGGTGACCTTGATCGTGAATGTGGAGGTGCCGAGGCTCGTGTAGGTTCCGCTCAGTGTTCCGTCGGACGCCAGTGTCAGACCCGCAGGCAGGCTTCCGGACGTGACTTCAAAGTTGAAGGGAGGCACGCCGGCGGAGGGGGTGAGATTGACCGAGTAGTTCTGGCCCTTGACGCCGGATGGGATAGTGGCCGGATTGATGAGGATCGTGGGGCAGACGATGCTGAGCGAGAAGGTCCGGCTGCCGGAGCAGGCGTCCTGCCCGGCGGCGATCTCGGTGGCCACCACCGTGAAGGAGAAGTCGCCGACCACGGTGGGCGTACCGGAGATGAGGCCGTCGGCCGAGAGCGAAAGGTCCGCCGGCAACTGGCTGCCCGGCGCCAGGGCGAAGGTGAAGCCCGAGCCGCCGGGTATGGCCATGGAGGCCGTGAGTTGCTGGTTGTAGGGCAGGCTGGCCGTGGCGGTCTGAAGGGTCGACGGACCGAGGCTCACTGCGCCGCACGCCGCCGAGAACTCGGACGTGTCGCCGGTGTCGAGCAGGGTGGCTGTTGCGGTGATGGCAGGCGCGGGCGTGCCCGAGGTGTAGGGGTAGCTGAAGGTTGTGTTGCCCGAGGCGTCCGTGGTGACGGGGATCGCGCCCAGAAAGGTCTGGCCCTCGCCATACCCCGACGGATCGGGCGCCGGGCTTGTGAAGAACTCGATGCGGTAGTGCTCGTTGGGCAGGCTGTTGAGCGTCCCGTCGATGCTCGTGGCGGTGACGGTCAGCACGGGGTAGTTCTGGTAGTTGTCGGGCCCTGTGTCCGTGTCGCCCTCGTCGTTGGCCGTGACGCCGTTGCCGCCCAGGTCGATGCCCAGGCCGCCGTTGTCGTAGATGCTGTTGCCTTCAAAAGTGTCGCCGGAGCCGTAGAACAGCGCGATGCCCGCCTGGCCGTTGGCGGCGATCACGTTCGCCTCGGAGGCATCGAAGCCGCCCACGGTGCAGCCGGACGCCCCGTAGAAGGCCAGACCGTCGCCGGTGTTGCCCAGGGGAGAGGTGCCGTCGGCGGCCGTGCCGATGAGGTTGCCTTCGACGAGCGTGCCCTGGGTCGTGTTATCGTCGAGGTTGATGCCGTTGTAGTGGTTGCCGGAAATGAGATTGCCCTCGCCTGAGGCGGTCCCGCCGATCCGGGTGCCGGCATTGCCCGTATAGTACGTCTGGATTCCATAGTTGTTGCCGATCGCTTTCGTGCCCGTGGAGTCGGTGCCCAGGAAGTTGCCCACGATCACATTGCTGTTCGTGCCCGAGCCGACCACTTCGATGCCCGTGTGCTGGTTGCCCGAGATGACGTTGCGCGTGTAGGCCGACGTGCCTCCGATGGTGTTGTTGGAGGGACCGGCGAACAGCATGACCCCGCGCGGCCCGCCGTTGGGCGAGAAGGTCGCCGAGCCGGTTTTGTCGAGCCCGATCCAGTTGCCGCTGATCGTGTTGTAGTCAGTGCCGGAGTTCTCGAGCAGGACGTTGGCGTTGTCGGCGTAGATGCCGCCGCCGTCGCGGTTGTTGCATGCGATCACGTTGCGGTCAGCGTTGCTCGCTGCGCCGGAGTCGGTCCCGATCCGGTTGTGGTTGGCGCCGTTGCTGATACGCACGCCGGGTCCCACGTTGCCCACGTCCGTGAGGCCCGTGGCGTCCACGCCGATCAAATTCCCGGCCACGACGTTGCCGGTGGCACCGGTGCTTGTGAGCGTGACGCCGGAGTCGCCATTTCCGGAGAGCACGTTGCCGGAGACGGTGTTACCGGATCCAGTCACGTACACGCCCTGGTAATGGTTGCCCATGAGTGTGGCGCCGTCCGAGCCGACGCCGATGTAGTTTCCCTGGATCGTCTCATTCGAAGCGCCGTTGTACAGCGAGACGCCGTCGCTGCTGTTGTCGCAGATCACGTTGCGCGCGGACGGGGATGAGCCGCCGATGTGGTTGTCGGTGTCTCCCCCGTGATAATTGTAGATGACGACGCCGGCGCCCCCGTTCCCCAGGGGCGAGAGGCCGTCCGCCGTAGTCCCGATGAGGTTGCCCTGAACGGTGGTGTGATCGGTGAGGATGCCCACGCCCTCGTTGTGGTTACCCGAAATGACGTTTCCCGCGTGGGGGGCGGTCCCGCCGATGATGTTCCCCGGAGTCAGCACGGTGACGCCGGTGCCGTCGCCGAGGGCCGTGGTCCCGTCGGCGCCCAGGCCGATGTAGTTCCCGGCCACGGTCGTGCTCGATCCCCTGAGCAGGACGTTTTCGAAGCCGGTGCCGATGCCGTTGCCCGCGATGACGTTGCGCTCGGCCGCGTCGTCCACGCCGTCCGCGTTGGTCCCGATGAGGACCTGCGAGGGGCCGGGGACCTCCCAGATGCCGATCTCGCTGTTGCCCGCCGCGCTATTTCCGTCGAGCGTAACACCGACGTAGCACCCGTAGATCCAGACGTCGTGGGCGCTCCCGGAAATCTCGATGCCGACACCGAACCCGGTGGCGTCCACGCCCCGCACGGTGGTGTACGGCGCCGCAACGTTCAGACAGACGGCGCCGTGCCCTGCGGAGGTCCCGTCTACACGCACCAGCGGCGGACCCTTGTAGGCGGTACCGCCCTGGCTCCAGCCGTCCACGAAGGTGGGCAGAGAGATGACGGGCAGTGGAGACGCCGGGCTGATGACCTGCTGGCTGCCCATGGGCAGGATGGCGAAGGCCACCTCGCCGCCGTAGGTGTTGGTGTGGAGGAGGGCGTCGCGGAGGGAACCCGCGCCGCTGTCGTTCGTGTTGACCACCACGTAGCGCTGGTACTCGTAGGCGCCGATGTCCGGGTAGGCGATGCCGTCCCCGTTGCCGTCCGCGTCGGGGCCCGAGCGGGTCGCGCCGCGCGCGTCCACGGTCGGCGCCGAATTGGAGAAGGTCGGGTCGCCCGCGTCCATGCACACGCTGCCCGGCTGGAGGGCCATGGTTTTGACCGGGCCGCCGTTGTTCGCCAGCGGGCCGATCCCGGGATTCAGCGGCGAACCCGCCGTGCCCACGATGTCGCCGTTCACGCCGTTGGTAAAGCCGCTCGTCCCGTCGCTGTCGAAGTTGTAGCCGCCGTCTACGAAGGTGCCGCCCGCGTACTTGACGAAGTCGCCCCCGTCGGCCCACACGAGCGTGTTCTGCACGGTCACCGCGTCCTGGTACGTATTGCTGAGCGTGACATACGTGCCGACGCCGGGACCTGAAGTCCCTGTGCCGTGGCCGGCGACGATCGTGCAGTTCATCAGGGCGTTCGAGACGTCGGCCGAAGTAAAGCCGATGACAAAGAGCACTTCACTGGAGGAGGCCCCGTTATTCACGAAGGTGCAGTTGGTCACGGTCGTCGACGTGGAATCCTGGACGTAAAGCCCCGCGCCGCCGGAAGCGGAGTTCCCCTCGAAGGTGCAATTCCTCACTTGGGAACCAGTTGAAAACCCGATGGCTATACCGCCTCCCCAGCTCCCGGCGGAGTCGCCCGAAAAGGTGCATTCCTCGGCCGTGAGCGTGCCATACGACAAGACGCCTCCTCCCGCCTGTGCCCCCACATTATTCTTCAAGATGCACAGCTTCAGATCCAGGGTGGCGCCCCCATTGAGCTGGATCGCCCCTCCGTAAGAGCCGTTCGCTCCGGAAACCGTCAGTCCCGAGATCGTCGAAGTGCCGCCGTTGACCACGAAAACCTGCGACGCGTTGTTGCCCGAGATCGTGAGCTTGGAGGCCCCGGGGCCCTGGATGGTCATGCCGGTGGAGAGGGTGAGGGCCCCGCCGGTGAGCGTGATGGTGGCGGGATAGCTGGAGAGATTGAAGGTGATTACGTAATCGTTCGCCGTGTCGCCGTTGGCCGTGTCGATGGCGTCGCGCAGGGAACCTGCGCCCGAGTCCGCCGTGGTCGTAACGACCTTGGTAATTGTCGCGGCGAAGCGAATCGGTGACGACTGACCAGTTATGGGATGATTGACTGGGGGAGGAATGATCTGCGCCTGTTGTATCCTCGGCTCAGCGGCCCGGCCCGCGGAGCCCGCCACCGCCAGCGCAACGGCCGTCAGAATTACGGCCGTTGTTGTGAGCAGCCGTTTGCTCCAGGTAGGTGATGTCATCGATTCATTCTCCTTCTTCTATCCTGTGATCGTTCGCCCGGTCCCTGGCCGGGCCCTCCTCAATGCAGGTTCCATGAACCAGCACACCGCCGCCTTGCGCACCGGTTCCAGGCAGGGAAATGGAAAGGGGGCGCGCAGGCGGAACCGCGCGGCCCGGCCCTGCCGGCGCCGGTGCGCTCAGGCCGCGGGGTGGGAATCGTCGGACTTTTGGGGATTTGATGATGGGCCTTGCAGGCAGCGGGGCACCCATTTGGCCGGGTGCCGGAAGGTGTGTTCGAAACGTGATCCAGGCTCCGTCTCGGAGGTCGGCGAAAGCCTCAGCGACGCTGGAAGAGAGGTCCCCGAGGGGAGGGGATTCAACCGGGCATCGAGTTTCGACCGGCTTGCGTCTCCCATTTCGCCCGCTTCGGCCCACGCCGCGCCGGGCCCGATCGGCTCGTTGCGCCCCGGCCGAAGATGAGAACATGACGGCCCATCCGCGCTGTGCGTCAGGCCGGAGGAGAAAGGGCCGCGGGACCGCGCCGCGCTCGACAGCGCGAAAGCGATCAGCGCCAAAAGCAGCAAGAATGTACGGGCCCTCTGCACCCGGTCTCTCTCCATCCGCTTCTCCCACCGAAATAACGGACGGTCTGCAGAATATATTTCGCCGCATGCCCCGACTGCCGGGTCTTGGGAACCCCATCGAAGCGGCTTTCGGGGTAAAGGGTAAAGGTGGAGAAGGCAGTGGGCATACTGTCCCCCTCGGAAGGCGACACACCTGATGAAGGCGGAGGAGACGGATTTAGGAATTGGGTTTTAAATTCGAAAGAAAGCGGGGGTAAGGTCTTCGAAGTAGATTCGGCCGATGAGTATCGGCCGCCAGGGCTCGATCACTTGATCACTGCGTCGAAAGGAGCGCAATAACTGGGTCACTGTGCTGAATGGCGCGTAGTCGCCCGATCACACCGAACCAGCCATCCTTCGCTTCACAGCATGCGCGTAGCGACGGCCCGGACCCTGCCGGTCTGAGTCCTCGACCTGGGGTTTCGGCCGGCGGGAAGCGGCCCGCCCGGTTGCGAATAGGCAACAGGGGCCCAAAAAGGGCCCCGTTTGCCGTCACCGATCACGGCCAGGTGAAGTCCACGGTGGCCCAGCCGCCGCCGGGATTCACGAAGCGGAAGGTCGTCGTGGTGTGCTTGGGCACGGCAGCCTTCAGGGACGAGCCCTTCTTGACGACGATCTTGCCTGTGTTCTTCCACTTGACGAGTTGCTTGTTGCTCGTGTCGCCCCATAGCTGCCCGTTGATAAAGACCTGGAGGCCGTCCTGCAGGTTGCTGCCCATGACGATGATCCGGAAAGGCGAACCCGCCTTGTTCATGAACGTTACGACTGGCGGGTCGTGGTTCACCTCGACGGCGCACGTCGCCGGGCTGGGATCTTCGTTGCCCGCCAGGTCTTTGGCCTTCACCTGGAAGCTGTGCGCTCCGTTGGTCAAGCCGGTGTAGGTCCTGGTGGTGTCCGGCCCGAACGCCGACCACGGGCCGCCGTCCAGGCGGTAAGCGTAGACGAGGCTAGCGGTGGGCGTGGTGTTGTCTGTCCCCGCCCAGGTGAAAGCCGTGGAGGTCGAGTCGATAGTCGTCCCGCACTGGCTGGACGTCATTGACGTATCGGGGGGGGTGTCGTCGGTGGTGACGGTGATCGTACCTGTCTGGGCGCACGTCGCGCTGTCTGCAGTGGCAGTCATGGTCCACGTGAAAGTCCCCGGTGTGTCGTAGGTGTGGGCCGGATTTTGGACGGTGTCGTCGGTCGCCCCGTCGGTGGTGAAGTCCCAGGCGTACGCCGGGTCGCCGGTGCAGTTTGATGGGGTGGCCGTCGCCGTGAAGAACACGTTCAAGGGCGCAGCGCCGGAGGAGGCCGATGCCGTGGCTGTACAGGTGATCGTGCACGGCGGCCTGGGCGCGATGGCGAAGGAGTGAAACGCGCCTCCCGAAATGGCCGTGGCATCTTCGACGTCGAGAACCTGAACGGGTACAGAGCTGTGCGCGCTCGCCCCGTTCGTCCCGTTTCCAAGCTCGCCGTAGAAGTTGTATCCCCAGGCCCAGACCGTCCCGTCGGCCCGGAGGGCGAGGCAGTGGTACCGGCCCGCCGCGATGGCCGCGACGTCAGTGAGACTCGATACCTGAACGGGGCTGAGGCGGTCGATGGTGTCGCCCAGACCGAGCTGGCCGTATTCGTTCGACCCCCAGGTCCACACCGTACCGTCGCTCCTCAGGGCCAGGGAATGGTATCGGCCGCCCGCCGCCGCCGTGACGTTCATGAGGCCCGGAACCTGGATGGGGGAGGTGCGGTTGGTCGTCGTCCCGTCGCCGAGTTGACCGTGATCGTTGGCCCCCCACGTCCAGAGCGTGCCGTCGCCCCTGATGGCGAAGCCGAAACCCATGCCCGATCCTATGGTCTTGACACGGGTCAAGTTCAGCACCTGAACGGGAGAGGTTTTGTCGACGGTCGTTCCGTCACCGAGTTCGCCGGAAGAGTTCATTCCCCACGCCCACACCGTGCCGTCGCTCAGAAGCGCGAGCGTGTTGGCCCAGCCTTCCCCGACGGCCTTGACGCCCGACAGCCCCGGAACCATCAGGGGCACCGCGCGGTTCGCGAGCGTCCCGTCGCCGAGCTGGCCGCTGCCGTTAGCCCCCCATGTCCAGAGGGTTCCGTCGTTTTCTATGGCCAAGGAGTGGTTCGCGCCCGACGACAGGGTCCTCGCCACGGCGAGGCCCGTCACCGGCACGGGGTAGGAACTGTTGATGAAGTCGCCGGTCCCGAGTTGTCCGAAGATGTTTCGTCCCCACGCCCATGCCATGCCGTTGGGCTCCAGTGCGAGACCGTGAAAGTATCCCCCGGCAACGGTCGAGACGACGAGGCCGGACACCTGGACGGCGACGTTGGTATCTGTCGTGTCCGAGTCGCCGAGTTGGCCGTAGTCGTTTCGCCCCCATGACCAGGCCGGCGGCGCGTTGTCGACCGAGAGCGAATGCTCCCAGCCCGCGGCGATAGCCGTGACACGCTCGAGGTCGGAAACCTGCACGGGCATGTGTCTGTCGGTGTTCGTCCCGTCGCCGAGCTGCCCGATGTCGTTGCCGCCCCAGCCCATCACCCGCCCGCTGGTCTTGAGAGCGAGGGAATGGCAGTAACCACCCGCGAGGGCCGTGACGCCGGCGAGGCCGGAAACCTGCACGGGCAGGTTGCTGTCGGTCGTGGTCCCGTCGCCGAGCTGGCCTCTATCGTTGGCCCCCCAGGTCCAGACCGTGCCGTCGGCCGACAGGGCCATGGAATGTGAATCCCCGGCCGTTGCGGCCGAGGCGCCTGACAGGCCGGAGACCTGCACCGGCACGTGGCTGTCCGTGTTTCCGCCGTTGCCCAGCTGGCCTCTAGCGTTATAGCCCCAGGCCCAGACGGTCCCGTCGGCCATGACGGCGAGGGAGTGGTATTTGCCGGCAGCGACGCCGATGATCTCTGAGAGCCCCGTCACCTGGACGGGCGCATGCCTTTCGGTAATCGTCCCGTCGCCGAGCTGCCCGAACCCGTTGGCTCCCCAGGCCCAGACGGTGCCGTCCGCCCTGACGGCGAGGGAGTGCTCCTTGCCCGCCGCAACAGCCACGACTTCGGTGAGGCCCGGAACCTGAACCGGGCCAAGACGGAGGGTGTCGTCGCCCGTGCCGAGCTGGCCGCTGCTGTTACAGCCCCAGGCCCAGAGTGTGCCGTCGGCCCCTAAAACGAGCGAATGGTCATACCCTGCGGCGATGGCCTTGACATCTGTCAGGCCGGGGACCTGCACGGGGACCGTAGAGTCCGTCGTCGTCCCGTTGCCGAGTTGCCCCTGATTGTTGATTCCCCAGGCCCAGACGGTGCCGTCCGCCCGGAGCGCCAGGGAGTGGTGTCCGCCTCCGGCGACCGCGGAAACGTGCGTAAGACCCGATGTCTGTATGGCGAGGGTACTGTTGGTGGTCGTTCCGTCGCCGAGTTGTCCTGCTCCGTTGTTTCCCCACGCCATGGGCGTACCGTAATCCTGGGCCAGGGTACCGAGGCCGAGCCCCAGCCCCAGTGCCACGGCGATTACGGAGACACGGATCCACCTCTTCCATGCCCTGTCCCTTTTCATGACGAACCTCCTCATTGCTTTGTCTGCAATTTAAGGCCGGATCACGAAGGAGGCAACCGCAAAGTCGTCGCCCCGCCTCCCGGCAAGAAGAAGGATCCAGAGGCTTAGCCCACATGCCCCCGCAGGCCGGCATCCAGACGTAGCGGCCGCATCCCTGAGGCCGATATTTCGGCCGGTGCGAACCAGCCGCTACGGCGGCAGACCGCCTGTCGGCCTGGTGATTAAGTGATCGAGTGCACCTGACGGTGCCGTGAGTTGGGGAGTAGGCGAGTAGGGGAGTCAGGCGTCCGCCTGCCTTCGAAGGCGCGTCCACAGGCGTATTTCAAATCCCCAATCCCAAATCGCCC
>CAZDOY010000013.1:3745-75546 GCA_964507185.1 uncultured Thermoanaerobaculia bacterium | reverse complement strand
CCTGACGGCCCGTATCGACGAGCAAAGCCTCAATCTGCAAACAGGCGAGGCAAATGAGGAAGGGTGCGGCCGGTGGCAGCGCGGGAAGAAAGCGGCGGGGCGCGAAAAAAAGGACGGGAAGGGTCCGGCCCTTCCCGCCCCGGGTTGGCTCCCGCAGTGGCGAGTCGCTGTCGGGCCGGTGCGGTGCGTGTTCTCAATCAGCCCGCGTACGTGAGGCCCATCCTGGTGTTCGACAGTTGGAAGGTCTGGTCGGAAGTCGTTACGCCGCCGACCAGCACCTGCACGCGGATCTCACCGTTCTTCGGGGCCATCTCACTGTTGAACGCCGAGCCCTCAAGGTGCAAGTGCCATTTCCCCTTGCCGAAATTGATCTTGTACGTCATGCCTTCGCTTTCGATCTTCACGATGCCGCCACTGTCCAGCATTTTGAGAAAATCCGGCGTCGACAGCAGGGGAATGGTTACCGAGGTACCGTTCACGCGGATCTCGACGTCCCCGTATGACGTCGTGTTCTTAGGCAGATGCCCCTTGAGAACAAGGTTGCCCGATCCCGTGCCGGAGTCGTAGTCACCTTTGATCAGATGGACGCCGAAGGGCTGGCGGCTGGCTTTCTTCGTCTTGTGGTCCCAGGTGCAGTTCACGTTGCCCTCGACCCGCGAAATAAAGCCGTACTTCCCCGCCAGACCGAGGTCCACGCGGATTGCCCCCGTGCCCGCCGAGATCGCTTGGTCTAGATTCTTGGAGGATCCGCTGAACGACCAGGTTCCGCTCGCGAAGTCCAGCGCGAGCTTGAACGGGTCGTGCTTCACGCCTTGCCGGGTTTTGTATTTCCAGACGTCGCCGTTGCGCACCCATTTGCCCTTGCCTCCGTCGGCCGGGAACGGATACCCGTTCAACGAAACGGAAGCGCCGAGGCGCGGATCGAACTCGTCGGCGGTCATCTCGAGCGGGGTCTCCCCGGCCAAGGCGTCCTGCCAGGCCAGCCGCCCGCCGGTAATCTCGAAGGTGTCCTTCTGTTTCTTGAGCCCGTGGCGGACCTTGCCCGAAGCCAAGGCGGGCGGGGCGGCCATGCCCGTTTGCGAGCCGCCGACCGTCTGGATGTTGCTCACGGCCCACGTGGTGCACCATGGCAGGTCTCCGCTGAAGTTGGTTGGAAGCCACGGGGCATTCGCGGTCTTGGCCTGAAGCCAGAAGGGCTGGACGGTGTACTGCTTGACGTAATTGGACGGGCTGTCGCCGCCGGGAATGGGAACGTCGATCTGGCACCCGACGGCCGTCGTGACCGTGGACTTGTTCTCCGTCTTCGTCGACCACTTCGTGTCGTAGCCGGCTGTCAGTTTTTCGTTAAAACCTCCGATGCCCAACGTTGTGCCGGCATCCACGCTGAAGCTGTTGCTGTTGTCCTTCGAGTCGATGGTCGAGTCGCTTTCGGTGAAGAACACCTCCTGTTCGCCGGGCATGTTCAGGACCTCGGAGGGCTCGAAGACGTTCGTCCAGGCACCGCCCCCCCCGTCAAGCCAATCCGGTACGTTGTCCTCCCAACCCATCAGATCCGTGGACAGGGGATATGTGCGCAACCCCGTGAATAATCCTTTGGGGGCACCCTGGGACGGATCCTGCAACTGAAAATAGGCCGACTGTTGGTAAACATCGCCGCTCGACGTGCTGTAGACGGACTCGCCTACGTAGGTGCCCGAGCCATCGGAATGGCTGTAATCGTAGGCGTAGATCTTATATCGCTGCGTCACCAGGGTGGGCGCGTTGTAGATCGCGTAGCCGTGGATGCCCTCCGGCGCCGGGTTGTCCGGATCGTATTCGTCGCACACGCCGAAGTGGTACTCCTTCGAAATGGACTTCGACGTGGACCACTTGTTGCTCGACGACCAGGCGTGGGCGTAGCTCAGGTCCAGTTCCAGGCCGCCCAGCCCGCCTTCGATCTTGCTATCCGACGCGATGGAAATCGTCGACTTGATCGTGGACGTTACGCTGACTTCCGTCGTGCTGTCGTTCTTGTATTCCACCCAGGAACGCTCATAGGGTGCGTCGCAAAAAACGGTCTCCCCATTTGCGGGAAAAGGGGGAGGACCCAGGATGACCCCGACCAGCGTCCAGAGATTCGCCAGTTTGCTGCCCACAGTTGCCTCGTAAGTCTTTGTGGGTTTGCCCTGCCATCCATTCTCCGAATCGTTGTACGTGGGCACCAGGTAGTCCGAGCCGTTCCCGATCCTGCGGTCCCAGTCGCTGAGGTCCCACACAAAATGCTTGAGGTGCAGGGTGAGAGAAGTGCTGTCGATGACGTCGAACCAGGGCGCTACGGACAGACCAGGGGCGTCTGCATAGTAATCCTGGCCTGAAAACCACTTCTGGGCGGTCCAGTGGCCCGTTCCCTCGTTATACTCCCAGCGGCCGTATTCGAAGTCCCCGTTCTCTTGAAACTGAGAGGTCCCGTAGAACTGGATGCAGGCGGCCTTTGCGCCCGCCGCCCAACCGTATCGCGAATCCCCCGCGCTCGTGCCCAGAACAAGGTTGCCCTGGGCCACGGGGTAGGACAGGGGATTGGGCAGCGTGTCCGCACCGCCGCCGAACCCATTGTCGGCGCCCTGAAAGAGTTCAGCCTGGAGCTTGCCGCCGCTCGAGAACAGCACCATGATCGCCGCGGGGACGCTCGGATGCGGCAACGGAGGGGCGTCGTCCGGCGGGAAGAACGTCACCGCGTCCATGATGGCGTCCGCCCCATCCGGTCCGGACAAGGCACGAGTATAATGCGTTCCGTCTTTTGAAGAGAAGGTGTCTGACGCCGTGAACACGTACATCATGCCGCGGAAGACTGCGGCGGCGGCGCCGTGGGCGGAAACGCCGCTCGCGATCGTTGTCGCGTGAACGAGGCGGCCGCCCGTCGAGCCGTTGACCTTCACGTACCGGAGCTCTCCGTTATATGTTGTGTAGAAGGCGTAGACGGCGCCATTAAATACGCACGCGCCCAGCCCGCCGGTGGTGAACTCATCCCAGGACACGGAGTGATCCACGGTAAATCCGCTGCTGTCCCAGGTGCCGCATATGTATTCCACGGCTTGGTGGCGCGGGGTCCAGAAGAAGAAGTCCTTGCCTCCGGGGCTGTATACTCCCTTGGCACCCTGGCAGGTATACCCCTGGGCACTTAGACCTATGGCGGGAACGAACAAAAGAACTCCGAACAAGAGTCCCAACGCGTGGCGCGAGAACCTGCTTTTCAGCCCGTTTGCCTGCTTCCCCATACTGTCCTCCTGTCAGTTCTCTGTTCGCCAGAATCCTTCGAACACGTGTAACGCCCATCTGTAAACTGTGTTCTTGGGCAGGCTCCCGCTTGGCCCGGGGCGGATCGTGTACGTGCTGTTCACTGATGAATCCCTTATAAATTATATCGCTGCCGGCCGAGGATGGCCATACCTTGCCATTTCGCACCCCCGCGCTTTCTCGCGGGCTGGAGCCTTTCAGGGCCAAATCCATGAAAAGTTGCATCCTGAAACGCCTGGAGCTTCTTGCCTGTCTTCAGGCAATGGCATATACGGTCGGGCAGGCGACGGCCGTAAGCCCGGAGGCCGCGACGGCAACGGTAAGGTGTGCATCAGTGAGCTTCAGAGGGCATTCAGGCGCCAGCTTGGCATGCCGGGTTGCGAAATGGGATGCGTTTCGTGAAGCATTGGGCGAGTGCGGTGTCGGGACAGGACAATGGTGTCAAAGGGTCGCCCCTGAAGTATGTTACTTTAAACACAGAAATGCGCGTGCGCTAGCCAGGCCTCGCCCGGGGGGAACGTCTCCCTGCCCGATCCTTCAGAGAGCGGGAAAGGGGCGAAGTTCCGGGAACACATTTCTCATCCCGTCGTTCCCCGTCACGCGACTCGCACGAGGCGGTCATATTCAAGTGGAGTTACGCATTTGCCCCTGAAACTGCACAAGCCTCCGACGCGGCTCAGGCCTTTATTTCTGGCGGACTGATATGGGCAACCGCAAAGTGAAGGTCGCACCGGGCGGCGGCTTGTTGTTGGACGCTTCGACGCTGCCGCCGTGAACCCGAACAATCTGTCGCACGATTGCCAGTCCCAGGCCCGTACCTCCCTTCCGCTTGCTTGCAAAGGGCTCGAACAGCTTGTCCATCATGTCGGGCTGGATCCCGGGACCCGAGTCGCGAACCTCCAGGACGGCCATGTCGCCCTTGCGGTGGAGGCTGAATTCCACCGATGCTTCAGGGGGCGAAAAGATGAAAGCGTTCTGGAGGAGGTTGACGATGACCTGTGCCAGTCTTTCAGGCACACCGCGGATCGGAACCAGCTCATCAGGAAAGTGTTTCACGCACCTGGAGTCCAAGCCGGGAAAGGTATCCCCCAGGAGCGCGATGGCCTTGTCGACTACCTTACGAAATGCGCATTCCTCGAAGTCCTCGGGCTCTATCGGCCGCCCGAGCTTGAGCAGGTCGCTCATCAGCAGGTTGAGACTCTGCGTCTGCTCCTGAATGTGCGAAACGTACTCGGCGAACTCGCTCTGTCCGTGGAGCTTCTTCTCGAGGGCGGCGACGATGGTTATGATGGCAAAGAGCGGATTGCGGACCTCGTGTGCCACGCCGCTGGCGATCATCCCCAGGGTCTGCATGCTTCTGGCCTGCTCGAGCGCGGCGGTCAGCCTCTCCCGCTCCGCCTCCGCCCGCTTGCGTTCCGTGATGTCGCGGGCGATCGCCTGGAACCCTGCGATCTTTTCGCCATGCCGATATGGAGCCGAACGCACCTCCACAGGAAGCATGAGGCCCGACTTGGTCTTGACCTCGTATTCGGCGGTAAAGTCGAGGAGTTCGCCTTTCAAGATGCTTGCAAGTCTCGCCTTGTGTGTTTCCCGGTGCCGTTCGGGCACGATGTCCCAGATGGACATCGACAGCATCTCCGCCTCGGTGTAGCCCATGTCGGTGCAGATCGCCTGGTTGACGGAGAGGAACTTGCCCTCCAGGTCCCCGATGAGAATCCCGTCGGGGCTGTGGGCGAACAAAGTCCGATACTTCTCTTCGCTGTCGCGCAGCGCGGCCTCGGCCTGGCGCCTGTCATTCGCCTCGCGCTCGAGCTCTCTCAGTTTATTCTCGAGCTTGCGGAACAGCGTCTCGTTGTATTGTCTGAAGAACTCCATTTCTTCGCCCAGGGGCTTTCGGGCCGTGCGGTGGCTCCTGCTGCTTTCCTCCAGGACGTCTTCTATCGCTCTCACCAGGAAATCCGGCTCCTGGGGTTTTACGATGAACTTGTCGGCCCCGAGGCCGAGTGCGAACTTTTCGTCTTCGGGCGTGGTGTAGGTCGCCGTATAGAATATGAGCGGAATGTCCTTCAGCCCGGGGTCGGATCTGCACTGCCGGCACAGCGCGAAGCCGTCCATGACGGGCATGAGGATGTCCGTAACGATCAGGTCGGGACGAAGCTCTTTCGCCTTCTTGAGCGCTTCCGCCCCGTTTTCCGCGGTTACGACCTCGTACCCTCGGCCTGCCAGTACGAC
Source organism: uncultured Thermoanaerobaculia bacterium (assembly GCA_964507185.1). Classification (GTDB taxonomy): domain Bacteria; phylum Acidobacteriota; class UBA4820; order UBA4820; family DSQY01; genus CAVRTJ01. The sequence continues at coordinate 70,041 of CAZDOY010000013.1, read as the reverse complement.
ATCCAGCATATAGCGGTTTTCCTTCTGGTCGTCGACGATCAGCACTCTTGTCATTTTCTGCCTCCCGGGGGCATGGCATTCGAGAGGTGCTTCTCGACCTGTGCGACGAAGGTATCGGGATCGATGGGCTTCTCGATGTAACCGGAACAACCAGCTTCCAGCGCTTTTTCTCTGTCGCCCGTCATCGCGTACGACGTGATCGCCAGAATCGGCGTACGCGAGATTTCAGGCCGCTGCCTCAGGTTTCTGGCGACCGTGTAGCCGTCCATTCCAGGCAGTTGGATGTCCAGGAGTATGAGGTCCGGCTTGTGGCGAGCCGCCATCTCGACGCCCTCCAACCCGTCCCGTGCCTGGAACACGGTGTAGCCCTTGGCCTTCAGAAGGAATGTGATCAGATAGAGGTTCTGCTCGTTGTCTTCTATATAGAGAATGGCCGCTCTCATGTCGCCCCCTTCTCGGCTCTGAACGCGAAGGAAAAGGTGGAGCCTCTGCCCAACGTGCTTTTCACGCTCATCGAACCGCCCAACATTGTCGCCAGCCGCTTGCAGATGGACAACCCCAGCCCCGTTCCTTCGTATTTCCGGGTGAGTCCCGTATCAATTTGACGGAAGGGTGTGAACAGCCTGTCCATGTCTTCCTCTTTGATGCCTATCCCCGTGTCTGTTACGCGGATGGTGACGCGGTCGTCGTCGCTCGAGCACGCCACGCTGATGCCGCCCTCGTCGGTGAACTTGATGGCGTTGCTCAGCAGGTTCAGGAGGATTTGTTCAACCCGCCGCCGGTCGCTGGTGACCACGGTCACTTCGGGCGCCACGTCTGCGTTGATGGACAAGCCCTTCTTTTCCACCTGGGGAAGTACGGTATCGATGACCTTGCCTATGACTTCGGGCAGGTCGAAGGGTTCGGACGCAATCTCCAGCTGTCCGGCTTCTATTTTGGATATGTCAAGAACGTCGTTGATGAGGTTGAGGAGGTGAAGGGAGCTGTTCCGCACCATGTTGAGCTGCTTCTTCTGCTCTTCGTTAAGCCGCCCTACGATCCCCTGCAGCAGGATGCCCGTAAAGCCGATAATAGAGTTCAGCGGAGTGCGCAATTCGTGCGACATGGTGGCCAGAAAAGCGGACTTGATGCGGTCCGCCGATTCCGCCCGATCCTTGGCCTCCGCCAGCTCTGCGGTCCTTATTCTGACGATGTCCTCCAGGTGGGACCGGTACGCGGCGAGTTCCTCCTCGGCCTTCTTCTGTTTCGAGATATCAGAGCCGATACTCAGAATTTCATAGACCTGCCGCTGTTCGTCCAGGACCACCTTGTTTGTCCATGCGATCCACGCCAGGCGTCCGTCGCGGCAGACGTTCTGATTGACGCTGTGTTCGAACTTGTCCGGGTCGGCGCATATCTCGTCCATGAGGGGGCGGAGATCGCGCCCCGTGCTCTCCGTTTCCGGTACGATCGTTCCTACCACGTGGAGTCCCGAAATTTCCTCTTCCGAGTACCCGAAGAAGCGCTGGCCGAACTCGTTCACAAACGTTATTTTTCCGTCGCGCGTCCACCTCAAGATAATACTGTTGGCGTTCTCAACGAGTTCGCGGTACTTGCGCTCGCTCTGCCTCAAGGCTTCTTCGGCGCGTACACGGTCGGAGATGTCCTCGGCGCTGGACCAAATGAGTGTTCTTCCTCCGCGTTGCACGCGCATTCCGGAAAGGCGCACCGGAATGCGCGTTCCGTCCTTTCTGATGTATTCCTTCTCGTATGGTCCGTACCGGCCGGAGTGCTCCAGCTTCGCGAGCTGGATTTTATCGTCTTCTTCGTACTCCTCCGGCGTTATGTCCCAATTGGTCAGAGAGAGAGTCTGGCTGACGGTCCGTCCCAGCAATGATGCGTAGGCCGGGTTCACATCGACCATCCGCCCATCCGGAGTACTCAGGGCCAGTCCCATCGCGCTGTGCTCGAACAGGTCGTGTTCAAATCTGTATGCGCGCTGAAGCCGCTGCTTCTCTCTGGTCATTTCCCAGACCGCGGAACTCAGGAGCAGCGCCGCGACGGCCACGCACCCGATGAACCCCTGCTGAAGGAGGAGAGACCGGTTGAACTCCTTCGCCACGAACGGGGTCACGCCTCTTACCGCCCCCATCGTGGATAAGACGGCCAGGAGCAGGATAATGCCGGATGAGTATGTAGTATCGAGCCGGATGGCTACCAGGGCGATCCAGGGGATGAGGACCACGGCGAGCGTCGGAATCTTGAAGAAACACAAGTACCAGAGCGCCGAGGTGGCGGCCGCGAAAAGAACGAATTCCACGCCCATCCTTGATGGTCTCGGTTTGCGACCCGCGTGGACAAGCCCCATCACGATTGGCGTGACCAGAAGCGCGCCAGTCGCATCGCCAAGCCACCACGTCAGAGCAGCTTCCCAGAAGCCCTCCCACGAGCCTTTGAACAGGCACAGGCTCGACACACCGATCAGTGCGCTCAGGCCCGTGCTCAAAAGCGCAGCCAGAAAGATGAAGTAGACCATGTCGGCCAACCGTCCGAAGGGATTCCTGCTTCCGGTCAGCCTCGTGACGAGGAGCACTGCGAGGACCGCCTCGGCGCTGTTTCCCGCGGCCGCAGCCAGTCCTGCTCCCAATGAGCCATAGGCCGACAGGCCGATCCCGTGCAACATCCACATGTTGACCGCCATGGAACCGATAAATATGCCCGGCCAGACCTTTGCGCCCCAGTGGAAAACGGCGGCGATGGCGATGCCCGTCGGAAGCCATACGGCCGTGGCGTTGGTTCCCGGCTTGGCGAGCAGGAGCCCAATCCACGCGGCCGTGAAGTAGATGCACGCCAGGAGGAGCACCTTGCCGAGGATATTCAATCCGCCCGCTTGCGCTTCGATCCCGAAGTCGGAAGCGCCCGTCGAACGTGCATTCATGGCCCGCTCCAACAAGAAGGCCCTGAGAGGCCTGTTCTTTATTCTGTCCGCAGTCTAAGCCCGATCACGGATTGCCACAAGGGCAACCGACAGGAAGAGCGGCGCGGAGACATTCCAGCGTCGTCTTTTTCGCATCTCTTTACCCATGCATCATTGCGTGAAAGGTTCGCCCCTGCAGCACGGCATTTGTAACGAAAAACAGCAATGTGCGTGCGCAAGCCTGGCCTTGCCGGGCGAACGCCCGCCTGTCCTGGCCTGAAGAAAGCGGGAAAGGCGGGACTCCTTGCCGGGCGGGCAGGCGAGGGGGTAATATACGACCATTAGGACTGGACCTATCGGGGGCGGGCCGCCCAACATGCCGTTGAAGCTGTCGGTCAGCCGCAGACGGCCGCTCGCAGCTTAACGGCAAAGCGTTATTTTACTTATCCCATCCGAAGAGAAATAAGGAAACCATCAGTTGATATCGCAAGAAGATACAAACCGAATCAAAGCAGAAATACTCGACTGGGGTGCCGATTTGGTCGGTGTTGCAGATACAGGGCCTTTGAATCACCTGAGAGTGAATCCGCCCGATTTATTGCAAGGTTTTGTCCGGGCCGTTTCCATTGCCATTCAGCTACCTATATCGGTCTTTGAAGCAATTTCGGACAGACCCACACCAAATTACCTTTCAGCATACAAAACCGCTAATCTAATTTTGGATAGACTCGCATATAAGATCGCTTTAGCGTTTCAAAAAGAAGGTTATGGTAGCCTTCCCATCCCTGCATCCCAGGTTCTTGACCATGAGAATTGGTATGCAGCAATCAGCCACAAAGCTGTGGCACGTATGGCTGGATTGGGGTGGCAAGGGAAAAATCTCCTCCTTATTACACCTCAATTCGGGCCGAGAGTACGTCTCGTCACTGTCCTCACAGAGGCGCCGCTGATGGCTGATGCTCCTGTAAAGAACCGGTGTGGCACTTGTATGCTATGCAGGGACTCTTGCCCTGCGCACGCAATTAAGGGTGTAAGTACAGTTGATCACTACAGGGACAGGGATGAAGCCTTACATTTTTCTCGATGTGTGGAGAAACTTACGATCGAATATGCAGCTCTGCCCGAAATTGGTGAATCCATTTGTGGCATTTGCATTAAGGTTTGTCCTTTTGGCCGAAAGACAAATAAAGGGAACAAGCGCAAGGTAACCTTTTAGTGCGCTGGACGCTGGTAACCTCACCCCGGTGACCGAACCTTTGGGCTGCAGGGCGAGCGCCCGGATTATTTACGGCTTGACGCTACGACTCATCAGGGCGGGCAGTGCTCCTCTCAAGTCAAGCCTCTTGAGTGGGCTCGGGTTTAGGTTAGTGTCCTACCCCGAAATGAGTGATACAGGCGGAGAGGGGACAAAGGAGACCTGCGTCATCAATACGCTTTAGATTCGAGAGTTAGTGAATTCAAGAGCCGGGAGCATCCAGCATGACCACAAAATGCAATGTCCCCGAAGTGCGGATCAATAGACTAAAGCTGTGTAAGCCGGGGCTTGGGAGCGCATTGGATGGGCACCAGGCGGAGGATCGCGGGTACCCTATCTAGAAACCACGTATCACCCTTGATCGAATGGCGGCGCGGCGTTAACATAGCGTGCACACAGGACTTATGCGTGTTTAAGGTGTGGGGGCTTATGCCGCGATGTTGAGGTCCATAAGTCTTATGTGGAAACTATATAAGCACTGTTGGGCTTCAAAGGTTGCAGCATAAGGAGGGATCGGCGCATGAAAATAACGACCTTGATTGAAAACAGAGAGAGCATCACCGAACCGGACCTTTCTTCAGAATGGGGTTTATCTTTATGTATCGAGTTTAATAATCATTCGATTCTTTTTGATACAGGGGCTTCAGGCGCATTTGTCGATAATGCGGAACAGTTGTCCATAAAGGTCGATTCCTTTGACCTGGCGGTTCTGTCACACCATCACTATGACCACGGCGGTGGTCTCAAGCGGTTTTGTGAACTGAATTCCAACGCCAAGGTGTATCTTGCGGATGCGCCTGATGGTGAGTGTTTCATCAAGATTCTGGGTTTTATGAAAAAATATATCGGCCTGGACCCTGCCGTCATGGATCATCACCGGGAACGCTTCGAGTTCGTCGGCAAACCCACTGAAATTCTTCCGGACGTTTTTATCTTTCCAAAAATCAGCGACGCGCATCCCAAACCGCTCGGGAATAAACAGCTTTACTTGAAAAGAGAAGGAAGGCTGTCACCCGATGACTTTTCTCATGAAATTGTGATGGCCGTCAAAGAGAACGGAAAGGTTGTAATTTTCACGGGTTGTTCTCATAACGGTATCCTCAACATGATCGATACCGTGGCGAGAGAGTTTGAGGGCGTCCCCATAAAGGCGGTCATCGGTGGATTTCATCTTGTGGCCTCGCTGCCGTTCAATTTAATGGCAGGAACAAGAACAGATGTGGAAAATATTGGCAAATCAGTTATGAACTATCCTGTTGAGGTCACGTATACAGGGCATTGTACGGGCAAAAAGGCATTTAAGGTCCTAAAGTCCGTAATGGGCGACCGGATTAAGGATATGCAGACCGGGAGTAGTTTTCATATTTGATCGTGGGGTTATCTTTGCATGCGGAAAGCCTGAAGAAACACTGCCCAGCAACTGACTGCACTGGAGTGGCAACCCGCTCCGCTTCGTGAAAACCGGTGAGCTCAACTGGGGTTGCTATCAAATCAGCGCTACTGACTATGGAACGCTCTGATAATCATAAGAGAGAAGTAAGGCAATCTAATACGAAGGGGGACTTTTCCTTCACCATAGAGCATGCTACGGACGATTTCTCTCTTGCTTAGCTGAAGGTAGAAGCAGTTGGTTACACAACAAGGGTTATCCCAATTCAACTGTTACCCGGGGAGTTTCACCTTACTGTGATTCTATTTCCTCACGGCGGGCAATGAAAAGCGAAAACGCACCCAACCAGCAATGGCAACGGCCGTCAACTGGAGCGTGGGAGGACAGTCGGCATTCCACGAGGGGTGTACGATGAACCGCTGTTGTTCCACGCGGGCTTGCGGAAGATGTTTCCGCTCGTCCGGGAGGGGGTGGCCAGTGTCATGCCGGTGGAGAAGCTGCGCTACCTTGCCTTCTCACACGTCCAAGCAGACGAGTGCGGGGCGCTCAACGAATGGCTCGGCGTCGCTCCGAAGGCCGTGCCGGTGTGCGGGAACGTGGCGGCGATGATCTCCATCGGCGACATGGCCGACCGGGCGCCCCGCGCCCTGGCCGAGGGCGAAACGCTCTCGCTCGGCGGGCGCAGCGTGCGCTGGTTCGACACGCCGCACCTGCCCCACGCGTGGGAATGCGGCTTCATGATGGACGAGAAGGCCTCCACGCTCCTGTGCGGGGACCTGTTCACGCAGGGCGGCTCGGATACTCCTCCGATGACCGAGTCGGACATCCTTGGCCCGAGCGAGGCGTTCCGCGTCCGGATGGACTATTTGTCGCACACGAAGAACGCGCGCGCGATGCTGGAGAAGCTGGCGGCCGCGAAGCCGTCTACGCTGGCGTGCATGCACGGCAACGCCTGGAGGGACGACGGCGCGAAGCTCCTGATGGAGCCAGCCGACAGGTTGGCCTGTGGTATCGGGCCGGCCGACGAGGTCCGTGAAAGAGGGAAGGCGGGCTTTTAGGATTCTCTTTAAGGGAAGTGCACAATGGCTAAGGTGATTCGCTGCAAGGACGCCGGTTTCGAGTGCGACGCCGTGATCAAGGGCGAGACGGAAGACGAGGCCCTGAAAGAGGCCGCGGCGCACGCGAAGGAGTTTCGCGGCCCGGAAGAGGTCACGCCGGAGGTCGCTGACAAGGTGCGGTCGATCATGCGCGACGAAGACTGAAAAAAAGCGCCGGGTGATCGCACCCGGAGCCTTTCTCTGGAGCAGGGGATTGCGGCGCAATCCCCTGCTTCTTTTGTGCGCCTATCTGGACTTGCCCACGGCGTTCAGGTAGAACCGGTGGACGTACTCCTTGACCATGCGGCGCGTGCTGAAGTAGGGCGCGACGCTCTTGATCGATTCCTTCATCATGCGGACGAAACCGGTGGGAATCCCGCCGTTCGACAGCTTGTAGTAGAGGGGCACGACCCTGTCCTCCAGGATCCGGTAGAGCGATTCGGCGTCGGCGGGGGTGCGGTCGCCCTGAACGTTCTCGCCGCCGAAGGCCCAGCCGTTCCCCTCGTTGTAGCCCTCGACCCACCATCCGTCCATGATCGACAGGTTGAGCGTGCCGTTCACGCTGGCCTTCATGCCGCTCGTGCCGCTGGCTTCCATCGGCGGCAGGGGGTTGTTCAGCCAGATGTCCACGCCCCTGACGAGGTAGCTGCTCAGGGACTGCTCGAAGTCTTCCACGAAGGCGATCCGGCCGGCCGTCCTGTAGTCCTGGGCGAGCCTGTAGATCTTCTGGATCAGGCGCTTGCCCTCGATGTCTGCGGGATGGGCCTTGCCGGCGAAGATGATCTGCACGGGATGCCAGGAATTGAGAAGCAGGCGCCTGAGGCGCTCTACGTCGTGGAGCAGCAGGTCCGGGCGTTTGTAGCTGGTGAAGCGGCGCGCGAAGCCGAGGGTCAGCACCTTCGTCTCAAGGAGCGCGCCCGATGCGATGGCGCTCTCCGCCGACATCATGCGCTCCTGCCAGCGCTCCCTGATGCGTTTGTTGAGGTAGTCGATCATGCGGACCTTCAGGTCGGTGTGGATGCGCCAGATCTCCTCGTCCGGAATATCGTCGACGCGCTTCCAGACCTCCGGGTCGTCCTGGTGCTCGATCCAGTCGGGTCCCAGGTACTGGTCGAGGAGGGGCTGGAGCTTGAGCGGGTCGATCCAGGTGGGGAGGTGGACGCCATTCGTGATGGCCTCGATGGGCACGTTCTCCGGCGCGGCCCCGGGCCAGATATGGGCCCACATGTCCCGCGCGACTTCTCCGTGGCGCTTGCTCACGGCGTTGCAGTAGCGGGATGCCCGGAGCGCGAAGACCGTCATGTTGAAGCCGGCCCCGGAGTCCTTCGGGTTGATGCCCATCTGCACGAGGACGTCGTGTCCTATGCCCAGTTCGCGACAGCAGGTTGCAAAGTACTTCTCGATCAGTTTCGCCGGAAAGATGTCGGTGCCGGCGGAGATGGGGGTGTGCGTCGTGAAGATGCTCGTCTCCCGCACGCGGCCCAGGGCCTCCTCGAAGGAGATCCCCTCCTCGATCATCGGACGCATCCGCTGAAGCACGGCGAGCGCCGGGTGCCCTTCGTTGATGTGGAGGGCCGAGGGACGGATGCCCAGGACTTCCAGGACGCGGACCCCCCCCATCCCGAGTACGATCTCCTGCCTGAGGCGCTGCTCGGGGGTGGCGGCATAGAGGTGGTGGGAGATGGCCCGGTCCCACGGCGCATTGATCTCGATATCCGTATCCAGGAGGTAGAGGGGGATGCGGCCGACCGACACCTTCCAGACGGCAACGTAGACCGGCGGGTCGAAGATGGGGACCTGGATCAGCAGGGGCGCGCCGTTGTCGTCCGTGAGCTGGGTGATGGGGTTGTGCGTCCTGTCCAGCGTCTCGCGCACGTCCTCGGGCGAACCGTCTTCCCTGATTCTCTGCGTCACGTAACCGCGCGAGTAGCTGAGGCCGACCGCGACGACGGGGATGGCCAGGTCGCTGCACTCCTTGAGGTAGTCCCCGGCGAGGATGCCCAGACCGCCCGCGTAGAGGGGCAGCGTGACGTGGAGGCCGTACTCGGCCGAAAAGTAGGCGATGGGCGCCTCGAGGTGCCCGAACTCGGCCGTGAAGGGTCCGGCGGAAGACTCGGTCTCGTGCTCGAAGCGCTCCATCACGGCGTCGTAGCGGGCGAGAAAATCCGGGTCGGACGCCGCGGTGGCCAACACGTCAGGAGGCAGGATGGTGAGCATCTTCAGCGGATTGTGGCCGCTCTCGTGCCACGACTGGAGGTCGAGCGCCCAGAAGAGCGCGCGGGCGGAGGGATGCCACGACCACCACAGGTTGAAGGCCAGTCTGCCGAGGCCGCGGATCCTTTCCGGGATGTAATCGAACCTGTGGTTATTGTTCATCTATTTCCTCCAAATATGTCCGGCCCTCGGGGATGGGGCCGGTGCGAGTTTTCGATCTTTCGCCGCCGGCTGGATGCCTCGGCGCTCGAGTTTTCCAGCCCACCGGCATCCATAGGTAACGTCGCACGGGCCTCTTCCATTCGAAGAAGGGCGGTCGAGCCCGTTCGCCTGGAGGCAGAACACCACACATGGAGGCGGTCCGTCTACCCCCATCGAGAACACCCGGCTCTCTTCTGTGGTCGCTCCCGGGGAAAAGACGATGCCTGATGGAATCATCGTTCAACGTTCTCTGTTTCGTGGCAACGAAGCGGTAAGTAGGTTATCATAGGTAAACGACATGGATTTGAGAAAAGCCGCGCCCGCCGCAGGACTCCCGGCAGGGTCAGAATGCGCTTCGGCGGCCCGCGGTTGACCTGTCGACTGGAGGATGACCCGAATGAACCTGCACGAGAGAATAGAGAACATGTTTCCGGCGGAGAGCGAGGTTCCCCTCGAATTCCGGATCGACGAACCGATTATCTGCGACAAGTACCTCGTGAACGGCGAGCTGCGCCGGTGGGATGGCCCTTTCCGCGACGTGCTGGCGGCGGTCCCGGTCAAGACGGCGAACGGCCCCGAGCCGAAGCTGTTGGGCCGCTATCCCCTCATGACCGAGAAGGAGTCGATGGAGGCCCTGGAGGCCGCGGTGAAGGCATACGACCACGGAAGGGGATTGTGGCCGACCATGTCCGTCCGCCAGCGGATCAAGTACGTCGAGGACTTCTGCTTCAGAATGAAGGACAAACGGGCCGAAGTCGTGAAGCTGCTCATGTGGGAGATCGGAAAGTCCTACGAGGACGCCGCCAAGGAGTTCGACAGGACGGTCGAGTACATCAGGGATACGGTGGACGCCATGAAGGACCTCGACCGCACGTCGTCTCGCTTCGTGCTGCACCAGGGCATCATCGGCCAGATACGGCGTGGCCCGTTGGGTGTCGTCCTGTGCATGGGGCCCTACAATTACCCCCTCAACGAGACCTTCACGACGCTCATTCCCGCCCTGATCATGGGCAACGCGGTCATCTTCAAGCCTCCGAGACTCGGCGTCCTGCTTCACTCCCCGCTGCTGGAGGCGTTCAAGGATACCTTCCCGGCGGGCGTGGTGAATACGGTCTTCGGGCGGGGGCAGAGCGTGGCGCACCCCTTGATGGGATCGGACAGGATCGACGTGCTGGCCTTCATCGGGAGCAGCCGGGCCGCGGATATCCTCAAGAAACAGCACCCGAAGCCGCACCGGCTGAGGTGCGTCCTGGGGCTGGAGGCGAAGAACGCCGGGATCGTCCTGCCGGACGCGGACCTCGATCTGGCCGTGTCCGAGTGCGCGCTGGGGGCCTTGTCCTACAACGGGCAGCGGTGTACGGCCCTCAAGATACTCTGGGTCCATTCCAGCATCGTCGGGGTCTTTCTCGACCGGCTCTCAAAGAAGGTTGCGGCCCTGAAATTCGGTATGCCCTGGGAAGAGGGCGTAAAGCTCACGCCGCTGCCCGAGATCGAAAAGACGAAACATATGAGCGAACTCGTCGACGACGCCAGGGAAAAGGGCGCCAATGTCATCAACGAGGAGGGTGGCACGACGGCGGGCACCTTCTTCTATCCGGCAATCCTTTACCCGGTCAACGACAAGATGAAAATCTACAACGAGGAGCAATTCGGGCCGGTCATACCCGTGGCGTCCTACGACGACATCGAGACGCCCATCCGCTATATCATCGATTCCAATTACGGCCAGCAGGTCAGCATTTTCGGCTCGAATCCCGGCGTGATCGCGAAGCTCGTCGATCCGCTCGTGAACCAGGTGTGCAGAGTCAACATAAACAGCCAGTGCCAGCGCGGGCCGGACACCTTTCCCTTCTGCAGCCGGAAGGACTCGGGGGAAGGCACACTTTCGGTCTCGGACGCCCTCAGGGTCTTTTCGATCCGCACGCTCGTGGCCGCCAAGTCCACCGATCCCAACAAGCTGTTGATAGACGGCATCGTGAGGGATCACAGCTCGAGCTTCCTGTCTACGGATTTCATCTTCTGATCGGACGGGGGGAGAGGCCGCCGTGCCCTTCGCCTTTATGTGCTATCGTTTCGCAGGGCGCCGGAGGAGGCCAGACCTGAAGTCGTGACGGCGCCGGTTGGGAACGGTTCATGGAAGAGCGTCGCCGACTCACGCAGGGCCGGATATTCAAATTCTGGATGCCGCTCGCCGCCACGTGGCTGATGATGTCCGTGGAGGGGCCCTTTCTCGCGGCCGTGATCGCCCGTCTGCCGGAGGCGAAGTACAATCTGGCCGCCTACGGCGTCGCCTTCGCCTTCGCCCTGCTTCTGGAATCGCCCATCATCCTCATCATGAGCGCCTCCACCGCCCTGGTGGAGGACCGCGTGTCCTTCACCCGGCTGAGGGCCTTCACCTACTCCCTGAACGTCCTGATCACCGTTCTCTTCGGGCTGTGCCTGCTGCCCCCGTTTTTCTACTTCATGACCGAGCGCCTCATGGGCCTGCCCGCGAACGTCGCGCGCCTGACGCACATCGCCTGCATCCTGCTCCTGCCCTGGCCGGGGGCGATCGGGTACAGGCGCTTCAACCACGGGATCCTCATCAGGCACGGGCTGACGCGGAGGGTGGCCTACGGCACCGTGGTGCGGCTCGTCTTCATGGCCTCGACGGCCCTGGTGCTCTTCCTCGTCTACAGGCTCCCGGGCGCCCTGGTGGGTGCTGCGGCGCTCTCCGCGGGGGTCACGACGGAGGCCGCCTTCAGCCGGCTCATGGCGTGGGGCAGCATCGGCCGGCTTCGCCGCAACGAGCGGCCGGAACCGGTCGATCCGACGGCGCCGAGAGAACCGCTGACCTACAGGTTCATCTGGCGCTTCTACTATCCGCTCGCCCTCACGTCCATGCTGACGCTGGGCGTCAATCCGCTGGTCACGTTCTTCCTCGGCCACAGCCGCATGGCCATCGAGTCGCTGGCCGTCCTGCCGGTGGTGAACACCCTGGTGTTCCTGTTCAGGAGCATGGGGCTGGCCTTCCAGGAAGTGGGCATCGCGCTTCTGGGGCCGCACCGGGAGGGCTACCGGTCGTTGAGGCGGTTCGCCACGGTGCTCGGGGTGCTGGCCGCGAGCGGGCTGGCGTGCATCGCCTTCACCCCGCTCACGGGCGTCTGGTTCGAAGGGGTTTCGGGCCTGTCTCCGGAGCTGACCAGGGTGGCGGTGACGCCGATCCGGATACTGGCGCTGATGCCCGCGCTGTCGGTCATGCTCTCCTTCCTGCGGTCCATGCTGGTGGCCTCGCGCGTGACCCGGCCCATCACGTGGGGCACCGCCATCGAGGTGTGCGGCATCGTGTTCGGGCTCATGCTCGGGATCAAGGGCTTCGATCTGGTCGGCGTCACGGCCGCCGCGGCGGCCTTCATGTTCGGCCGGACGGCGTCGCTCACCTACCTGCTCTTCCCCTTCCGCAAGGCGATGGCGGGGGCAGGTGATTAAGTGATCGAGTGGTCTTGTGGAAGGGGTGAGTAAGGGATTCCGTGAGTAGGTGAGTAGGGCGCGGGTAGTCCTCCGAGGTTTTGATCGCCAGCGAATTGTCGATGGTCGGTGGCACGAAGAAGACGGCGGACGGCTTACCGCGTAGCGCGGCGCGGTGAAGGCGTTAAGAAGTTAAGGGGCATTTCAAAGCCCGGCGGTTCTCACCGGCGGCTTCGCAGGCCCGTCCCAAGCCGTCCTTTAAATCCCAGATCCAAAATCCCAATTCCCAAGTCCCCGATATCCTTCGTGCTTCAGATGATGACCCTCACGCCGCCGAGGGTGGATATGCGGTGGGGGAAGTGGCTCCCCGGGGCGCCGATGAACATGTAGTTCGTTGGGATCTGGTACTCCCTGGAGATATCCTCGATCAATTCGGGGCCGAAGGTGCCCTTGCGCTTTACGAGTTCGATGTGCAGCTCGGGGTAGATTTCGTCGAGGGTCTTCAAGTCCTCTTCCAGACGAGCGGGCACGTCGGCGGGATCCTCGTAGACGTGGAACACAGTGACCCTCCGCGTGATCTCGTTGTTCATGACGTAAAGGAACGCCTTGTTCAGGTTGGCCACGGAATCCCCCTTGGTGAAAAAGATGACCCCCTGGCTGTGGAGGACCTCGAGATACTTCTGGACGAGCGCGTTCAGTTTGTGGTTGGTGACGCGGACCCGGGCGACCATGTCGTTGGCGACCAGGAGGATGAAGCGGAGGAGGTGGTGCCGGAAGAGCATGAGCGTTACGAGCAGGAGGGTGGGGACGAAGTAGGTCAGGAAGAACGCCATGTTCTGGGGATTCATCACGGCGTTTCCGATGATGCCCAGCAGCGTCGCGCACAGCGCCAGGAAGACCGTCGGCCAGCCTGCGCGAAAGCGCCGGGGCAATTTGGTCCGGCGGATTTTGAGCAGGATGTTGCCCAGGGCGAAGAGGCTCATGACGCCGAGGAACGAGATCGTGTACACACCGGCGAGGGAAAGGAGTTCGCCCTTTGTGAGGACGATGATGGACGCGCACAGGAGCATGAAGGTCAGGATGATCCGGTGGTGGGTGTTCCTTCGGTTGGTCTTGAGAAGGAACTGGGGCAGGCAACGGTCCAGCGCCATGCGCCGCACGAGCCCCGTCACGCCGATGAAGCTCATGAGCACGGCGCCGGACAGCACGAGGACCGCATCCAGCGCGATGATCCGCTGGAACCAGTGACCCGCCATGATGTTCGCCGCGTCGGCCAGCAGGAAATCCTTGGCCTCAGAAATGGCGCCCATGGGCATGAGCCCCAGCACGAGCAGGGCGATGAGGGGATTGAAGACGGTGACGATGCCCCACATGTTCCGCAGCGTCTTGGGGAAGACCCCGTCTTTCTGTTCCTCGATGAAGTTGGCGCTGCTTTCGAAGCCGGACACCCCGAGCATGGCGGCGGAAAAGCCGAAAAAGAGGGCTATGCCGAGCGAGTGCGGCGGGGGGATGGACATGTTGATCTCGAGCTGGGCCGGGCTCGTGAAGACCCTGTAGGCGCCGAGCAGCGCAAAAACCCCGAGCACGAGCAGGTGGAAGACGAAGATCACCGCCGCCACCCTGGCCGATTCGCTGATGCCCAGGATGGTCAGGATGGCGAAGACGAAAAGTATGGCGATGGTGGCCCAGATTTCCGGGATGGCGGGGATGAGCCTGTCGGCGTACATGACCGCCGTCTTGGCGCTGATGACGGCCGTGGCGATGTAGGACAGGATCGTCATGCAGGCGGCCATGGACGCCTGGTATTTGGTCGTCACGTTGAGAAGGCAGTTGTAGGCGCCCCCGTTGAGGGGAAGGGCGTCCCCGACCTCCGCGTACACCCACCGGTAGAGATAGAGCACGAAGGCGACGATCAGCAGGACCACGGGCGCGAGAATGCCCGCGTAATACGTGCTTATGGCCGCGACGTACAGGCAGGAGGAGGTTATATCGTTTCCGCACAGGGCCGTGGCGAGAAAGGTTCCGAGTTTTTCCCCGGCCTTGGACGTCATGTCCTTGCCGGCGTGTCTCTTCAGCCCCCTGGGAAGGGAGATGGACGGCTGCTCCCGGATCTGCAGCCCGTCCTGCCCGCTTCCCGTGGCCTGCCCGCCGTCTTTTGAGCCGGCGTTCGATTCCACCGTTCGATCCCCGCTGCCTCTGTCCCAGTCCGAACTCTGCTGCCGTTTATGGGACTGAGTGTACCGGTTTCGTTTCGGTATTTCAATGCGGGCCGGCGACGGACTGTGCGTCCTTTGCCTGCGTCGTGGCCGGATCCTGCGTGGTGCGGCCGTCCGGGGAGGCCTATACTGAGAGCATAGTTCGGAGACGGTGCGCGCAAGCGAGGGGGTTATGACGGAGAGCCGCGGGACCGAAGGCTATGGCAGGCGCTACCTGGTGCTGGCTGCGGTTATGTCCGGGAGCATCCTCGGGCCCATAGACGGCAGCATCGTCAACGTGATTCTCCCGACCATTACAGAATCGTTCGGCGCCAGTTTCTCGACGGCCCAGTGGGTCCCCATGATCTACCTCCTGACCATCAGCAGCCTCCTGCTGACCTACGGCAGGCTCGGGGACATCCTCGGGTACAAGAAGGTGTTCGCCGCCGGGCTCGTGTGCTTCGTGGCGTCCTCCGCGCTGTGCGCTCTGTCGCCGACAATCCACATGCTCATCCTGTTCAGGGCGGTGCAGGGCTTCGCCGCGGCCATGATGATGGCCATGCCGTTTGCGCTCATTACGGTCGCATTCCCTGCGCGGGAGCGGGGGAAGGCGCTGGGGATCTACGCGATCAGCATCTCGGTGGGGCTGGCCGTCGGACCGTCGCTCGGCGGCTTCATGGCCGCCTGGCTGGGGTGGCGTTCGGCATTTCTCATCAACGTGCCGATAGGCCTCCTCGCGTTCGCGTGGTCCTGGAAGGTGCTGCCCGGCGTCGAGGGCCGCCCGGGAAAGATGGACCTGCGGGGGTCGGCCCTGGGATTCGTGGCTCTTTTTTCGGCCCTCCTGTTCGTGAATCGCCTCCAGTCGGACGGGGCGACCCGTCTGGTTGCGGCCATGTTCGCCGCCGCCGTGCTGGCCGGTACGCTTTTCGTCCTGGAGGAGCGGCGCGCGCGCCTTCCCATGCTGGATTTTCGGATTTTCAGGAGCCGTACCTTCAGCTTTGCGTGCCTCGCGTCCCTGCTCAATTTCATCGCGCAGTTCGTGGTCGTCTTCCTCGTGCCCTTCTATCTCCAGCGGGTGTTGCACGAAGGGCCGAGCGAAGTCGGTGTGGTCATGACGGCCTTTCCGCTGGCGGTCTTGTGCGTCGCGCCGTTCTCGGGGGCTATTTCGGACAGGGTGGGGACGAGCCTTCCCGCCTTCGTGGGCGCCTCCATTTCCGCGCTAGCCCTCTTCATGATGGCCGCTCTTCCCGCGTCGGCCCAGCCGTGGCACGTGGGATGGAGGCTTGCGCTCTTCGGCGTGGGCGCCGGGATCTTCCAGTCGCCCAACAACAGCGCAGTCATGGGCAACGCGCCCGTCGAGCACCTGGGGATCGCCTCGAGCCTGGTCGCCACCGTCAGGAACGTGGGCATGGTTCTGGGCATAGCGCTGGGGGGCGCTGTCCTATACGCCGTGACGCCGCGCGCCGTGCTCCAGATGGACAGGCTCACGGGAGCGGACGCCCGGGCCTTCCTTGATGGACTCCGGGCATCCTTCAGCGCCGGGGCCGCTGCCGCCGTGCTGGCTGCGCTGTCCTCGCTGGTAAGGACCGGACGTCTTCCCGGAGGTCGTGCGGCGGGACGGTGAATCGAGTAGGGTCAACGGGCGTCCAGCGGTTCGCGCTCGTAGCGGTTCAGGCGGCTCCGGGCGTAGCCGTAGGCGCGGTAGATGGCCAATCCCACGAGAAGCCATATGCCGAACCGGACCCACGCCTCCCATGGCAATCCCGTCATGAGGTAGAGACACGCGATGATGCCCAGCGCCGGCAGAACGGGAACGAAAGGCGTCTTGAAGGGTCGCGGCCTCAGGGGCTCCCTGTAGTGGAGCACGATGACGCCGGCGCAGACCAGGATGAACGCCGTGAGCGTACCGATGTTGCAGAGGTCCGCCATCTCGTCAAGGCTCGCGATGGCCGAGGCGAACGCGACGAACAGTCCCGTGAGAATGGTCGTGACGTAGGGCGTTTTAAAACGCGGATGGACCTTGGCGAAGGAGCGGGGAAGCAGTCCGTCGCGGGCCATGGAGAAGAAGATCCTCGGCTGACCGAGCTGAAACACCAGGAGAACAGCCGTGTGGGCCACGACCGAGCCGAAGGCCACGATGCCTGCGGCCCAGTTCATGTTGACGACGCGCATGGCCACGGAAAGGGGCTCGGCCGTGTTGAGGTGATTCCATGGGACCATGCCCGTCAGGACGGCCGCCACGACGATGTAGATGACCGTGCAGATGGCGAGCGAGCCCAGGATGCCTATGGGCATGTCGCGGGACGGCTTGCGGCATTCTTCCGCCGCCGTCGAGACGGCGTCGAAGCCGATGTAGGCAAAGAAGATGATGGCGGCTCCCGCCTGGATGCCGGCCCAGCCGTTCGGGGCGAAGGGATGCCAGTTGGCCGGTTTCACGTAGTGGAGCCCCACGAAGACGAAGAAGCCCAGGACGAGTAGCTTTATGCCCACCATGATGGCGGTGAAGTGCGCACTCTCCTTGATGCCCACCACGAGGAGGACCGTGATGGCGGCCACGATGCCGAAGGCGGGCAGGTTGAAGATGATGGGGATGCCGAAGACGTGGGGGGCCGAATGAAGAATGGAGGGCGTGTGCAGGGCTGTTCTGAGATCGGTGCAGATCCACCTGGGAAGGTCGATGCCGAATCCCAGAAGGAGTTGCCTGAAATAGCCGGACCAGGAAACGGCCACGGCCACGTTGCCCACCGCGTACTCAAGAATGAGGTCCCAGCCGATGATCCACGCGATGAGTTCGCCGAGCGTTGCATAGGCGTACGTATAGGCGCTTCCCGAGATGGGCACCATGCTCGCGAACTCGGCGTAGCAGAGGCCGCAGAACGCGCAGGCTATCCCTGTCAGGAGGAAGGACAGCACCAGGGCGGGTCCCGCCCCGAGGCGGCTGGCGTCGCCCGCGGCGGCCGTCCCGACGAGCGCGAATATGCCCGCGCCTATGATTGCGCCGACGCCGAGAACCATGAGGTCGACCGGGCCCAGGACCCGCTTGAGCTTGTCGGGCGCCTTTTCGGCTTCCTCCATGATGCGGTCCAGGTTCTTTGTCCGAAAGAGCCTCTTGATAGAAGGCATGGCGAAATGATAGCCGAGAAGGGCTGCTGGACGCAATCCGGGGGAGTAAGGGGGGAAATTTGAAAATTGGGAATTGGGATTTGGGAATGCGGATTTAACTGCGGCAGATGGGAGGCCTTCGAAGGGTCGGCCGCGACTCGATCACCGTGCCGCCGGGCGCACAGTCACTTCTTCTCCGGGAGGAGTTCGAAGGTGTACATGACGCCGAGGTCGGGCGATTTGTACTGGGGCGGGAACCTGGGGAAGGGAGACGAGTTGTAGACCGCTCGCAGGACGGACTGATCGAAGGATCCGATGCCGGAGGAATTCACGAGGGTGACGTTGAGCGCGGCG
Source organism: uncultured Thermoanaerobaculia bacterium (assembly GCA_964507185.1). Taxonomy (GTDB): domain Bacteria; phylum Acidobacteriota; class UBA4820; order UBA4820; family DSQY01; genus CAVRTJ01. The sequence goes on along the minus strand of CAZDOY010000013.1, from coordinate 51,890 downwards.
CCGGTTGAGCTGATCGTGAAGTGCACGGACGCGCTTACGGTTTTCGAGTTGTTAAGAACTGGCTTTTTCCAGTTAGATTTAAGCAGGTCCTCGAGGCGTGCCTTATACCAGGCGTACTGAAAGGACGGCTCGTCAAGGATGACGCCGTTCCCTTTTCCGCCGAGACCCGCGGCTCCAGCGTGTCCAAGGCCGGCCGCCTTGCCGGCGTGGTCCGTCTTCACGGGAGAGGGACCTTCCTTTGGCGGGGGGGTGACCTTGCCCGGCAGGGTCGTTTTCGGTTTTTTTTGAGGCGGAGGCTGGACGAGCTTGGGCGGCGCTTCGCGCGCCGTTCTGCCCGGTCTGCCTTCGGTGACTCCACCCCGCCCGGCGGGGAGGTCGATGAGTTTGACCTTCATCGGTTCTTTGAAGATGGGACCTTGGCTCAATGCGGGATGCATGACGATGAGGGCAAATCCGGCAAGGTGGAGGACCACCGAAACGATCAGGGCCACGGGCAGGAAGTTGTCCGGTTTGGCTTGAAGGGGGTGCATATGCAAAGTCATGGCACGTGCGCCTCGCTATGGTTGCCGTTCTCGCGGGGCCGACTGGCCCCTGAAGCAGTCGGCTTTCGATCCTCCAAAGCCGTCACCAGAGGTGAGGGGCGCGGTGCCGAGTCGATCCCCCCGCCTGCGAAAACGCGCAGGCTATTGTTTCGCCGGTGGTTCCGTGGCAAGTCCGACGGTATCTATGCCCGCCTGCTTGACCTCGTCCATTACGCCGAGGACCTCTCCGTACGGGACGTTTTTGTCCGCGAAGAGGTACACGGTCTTGTCCGGCCGGTTCTTAAATATCTGCCGGAGGTAGTTCTTCATGAGCTTGCGGTTGACCGGCTGGCTGTTGAAATAGACGTAATTCTTGTCCTTCGGGATGGTCAGGATAACCCGTTCGGCGCCGCTGATGTTGGTGGTCACCGTCTGTGGCAGGTTCACGTCGATACCTCGCTCGAAGAGCGGCGTCGTGATCATGAAGATAACAAGCAAAACGAGCATCACGTCCACGAGGGGCGTGACGTTGATGTCCGAGAGCGGATCGCCTTCTTGCCTGTTTGCGGAAAAAGCCATGCTGTTTTCTCCTTCAGGTTGTAAACACGCCCGGTATCGGCGTTCGGCAGTTCGGGCAACGGTCCACGTCCAGTTCGTGCCTTGTGAGCCTGAAGCCGTAACGCTCGAAGATCATTGTCGCACATTTCGGGCAGTATGTGTTTTCGGTATCGTGTCCGGGGACGTTTCCCAGATAAACGAATTCGAGGCCTTCGGCGCGGCCGATCTCCGCTGCGCGCACGAGAGTCTCGATTGAGGTCGGGGCACCGTCGTCCATCTTGTAGTCGGGGTGGAACCTGCTGATGTGCCAGGGGATGGACCGCTTCAGGCCGGCTATGTGCCGGGCGATGGCCGTGAGTTCTGCATCCGAGTCGTTTACGCCCGGAACGACGAGCGTCGTGACCTCCAGCCAGATGCCCGCCTTCAGGATGGCGTCAATGCCCGTCAGGACCCCGTTCAGCGTTGCTCCACAGACGCGCCTGTAGCGTCCGTCGTCGAAGCCCTTGAGATCGACGTTGACGCCGTCGAGGAAGGGACGGGCCCGTTCGACGGCTTCCGGGGTCAAGTATCCGTTGGAAACGAAGACGTTCTTCATGCCGGCCTGCCGGGCCAGGAGGCCCACCGCCTCGCATGTTTCAAAGAAGATCGTCGGTTCGGTGTACGTGTACGAAATCGAGGCGGCGCCCGATTCCAGGGCCGCCTTGACGACAAGCTCCGGGGCGGTCCGATCGCCAGAGACGCCTTCATGTTCCCTGGCGTGCTGGCTGATCTGCCAGTTCTGGCAGAAGCGGCAACGGAAGTTGCACCCGACGGTGGCGATGGAAAAGGAGATGGTGCCGGGCAGGAAATGGAAGAGAGGCTTCTTTTCGATCGGGTCGGAGTGTGCCGCGATGAGAAGGTTGTGCACGCAAGTCTTCAGAATGCCGCCGTCATTCAGCCGGACCTTGCATATGCCCGCCTTCCCGGGCAGGATGGTGCACCTGTGCGCGCACAGGTCGCAGACTACCTTGTCGTCTTCGACGGAGTGCCACAGGACAGCATCGGACAGCGTGTTATCGTTTTTCGTTGACGTATACCGTGCGGGCGCCACAGACCACATCTCCTTCATGGGGGAGACCCGGCATGACCGCCTGCGGCACCGGGCCCTCGCGGGGCGGTGCGATCTCCACCTTCACAGGAAATGTACTACCGGCCCAGGATACGATCAACCGGTCGCCGCCCGGCCAGCTCACGACGCCGGGATACTGCGCGGCCCAAGCGTTCAGGTCGGCTGCGGGTATGACCAGCCTGAGATCTGGGGTGATGGGGTAGGTCTGCAGGAAATGCGGGAGTTGAAGCCGGAAATGGTCCACCTGAGAGCAGAACGCCGACGGTTCCGTCCCGTCAATAAAGAACTCGGGTTTAACGTCGGTGCATGGAGAATCCACGCCGGCGCGCTTGCCTGTTTTGGCGTCGATGAGGGCCTGTGTGACGCCTTTCGGCTCCGGCCAGTCCATATCCCGGGTCGACGCCGTGGCGGGCTCCATGAACTCCCTCCAGATGGGCAGGGCCACGCGGGCTCCCGTTTCGAGGTTTCCGAGGGGCGTGTGGTCGTCCTTTCCCGCCCACACACCGCACAGTATGGCCGGGTTGTAGCCCATAAACCATGAATCGGTGTACTTGTCCGTGGTTCCCGTTTTGCCTGCGAAGTGCCCCTTCAGGTCCGCGGCGCTGGCCGCGGTGCCTTCCCTGACGACGCTCTCCATGGCCTGGGTCATGAGGAAGGCGATGCGCGGATCCAGCACCTGCCGGGATTCGGAGCGGAACTGCTGGAGGGTTTTGCCGTTCCTGTCGGCTATGCGGTTCATGTAGCGGGGCTCCACGTAGATGCCGCCGTTGTCGAAGGCCGTATACGCCCCCGTGAGTTCCCACAGGCTGATGCCGAATGCCCCGAGGGCCATGGACGGATAGGGCTGGAGATCGCTCGTTATGTGCAGCTGGTGGGCGAGGTTTATGACCCTAGAATAGCCTGTCTCGTTGAGAACCTTGACCGCCGCGATGTTGATCGAGTGCGCAAGCGCCGTCCGGTAGGTGATGAGACCGAAGTACTCCCTGTCGAAATCCCTGGGGATGTAGCCCTCGTCGCAGACTTTGTCCGCGTTCTCCCTGCCTGTTAGGAAGAGTGTAGGGGTGTCGACGACCGTGCTGGCGAGCGTTTTACCCGCCGAGAGGGCGGCGGCATAGACGATCGGCTTGATCGCAGACCCCGTTTGCCTCCTTGCCTGGACGGCGCGGTTGTACATCGAGGTCGCGAAATCGTATCCGCCTACCAGAGCAAGAACTTCTCCAGTATGCGGATCCATGGCCACGAGAGCGGCCTGGGCAAGGGGTTCCTGGTCGAGCTGGCATTCGAGGGTTGGAGAAACCTGGGTGACGAGCAGGAGGATCCTGTCGCCGGGGCGGAACGTGCGCTCCACGTTCAGTCTCGAGATCCAGTCCCAGTCTTTGGGCGTCAGGGTCACGTCGGCCTTGCCCATGGACGCCTCGATGCGGTCGCGTCCGACGGACCGGACCGTGGCCCAGTAACGCTCGCCGGCGGTAAAGTCATCACGCGTGTACTCGCGGGGGGCCTTCGGGCCCCTCTCGGGCCCCTTGTAGCGCCTCCGGCGGCTGTAGGCGTCCAGGCCGTCGCGGACCGCCTTCGTCGCCAGCGCCTGCAGGTGCGCGTCTATAGTGGTGTAGACCTGGAGCCCTCCCTGGTAGAGGGCTTCCTCTCCGTACTTGTCTTCGAGGTACATTCTGATACGCTCTGTGACGTAGGCGGCGAGACCCTGCTCTTCCGTCGAGCCCGTGTAGAGGCCTAGCGGTTCCTTCCGGAACTTTTCGTATTGATTGCGGGTAATGTAGCCCGTCTTCCACATCCTGCTGAGGACCAGGTTTCTGCGCGCGAGGGCGTGGTCGGGGTGGTTGCTCGGCGAATAGTAGCTCGGGCGCTGGATGACGCCGGCGAGGACTGCGGCCTCGGGGATGGTCAGGTCCTTGGCCGGCTTCCCGAAGTAGTAGCGCGAGCTGGCCTCTATGCCGTAGTATCCCTTCCCGAAGCAGACCTTGTTGGCGTACATCTGTAGGATCTGGCTCTTCGTGTAGTGGCTCTCTATGTTGACCGCCAGGATCATCTCTTTGATCTTCCTGGATATGGTCTTTTCGGGCGTCAGAAAATACTGGCGGGCGAGCTGTTGCGTCAGGGTACTGCCGCCCTGCCTGGCCGAGAGGTGGAGGAGGTCCTTGACGAGCGCCCGCAGGGCGCCCTTTATGGACACGCCGTGATGGTGGTAAAAATCCGCGTCTTCGACGGCTATGAGCGCGTGGAAGAAGTTCGGGGAAACGTCCGCATATTGGACCATGGTGCGCTTTTCGGCGCCGTATTCCTGCAGAACCTGGCCGTCCCTGCTGTAGATCCTGGTCATCAGATGGGGGGTTGTGAACTGCAGACTGTCCACTTCCGGTATATTCCGAGTGAGGAACAGACCGAAGGAGATACCCACCACGATCCCCGCGGTGAAGAAGAGAACCGTGAGTCGAATCCCTTTAATCCTGGGCATCAGGAATAGAAAAGCTTATAGAAACTTCGGAAGCTCTCATTTTCACAAAGGGCCTTGTTGATCGCAAAATAGTCCTGGACCTGGTCGGTCGTGGATCTGAGTCTGCTGCATAGCGTGAGGAGGAGGTTTTTCCATATTTTGGCCTCCAGCACGGTCGAGCTTTCAAGTATTTCATAGAAGTCGTCCCTGTTCAGGGTCAGCGCGATGGTATCGGATTCCGCTTCGACGGTGGCCGACGTGGGGGCGCCGTCGATGATGCTCAGTTCCCCGAAGGTCTCGGGCTTCTCCATGGTCGTGATCAGCACCTTGGAACCGTTTAGGGTCCTGTAAACGCGAATCCTCCCCTCCATGAGCACGAAGAGTTTGAACCCGCCGTAGCCCTGTTCCACGATGGAAGTGCCGGCAGGGAACTGTTCTTCCGAAAAGCGGGCGGCGACGAGGTCGAACTCCTCCTGCGTTAAACCGTCCAGCAAAGGAAGTCCCGCGAGTTCTTTTCTATATTTCATCGTGCCGCGCCTCCAGGGGAAAATGGTAATATGGTTCCCGGAGGGAGTCAATTTGGTTGGAGAGCACCGCTACGGCATCATGATGCCGGGACAGCTTTTCGAACGGGAGGGCATGGCCCTGCCCCTGGCCGGCCATCCCGTCTTCAAGCGGATTGCGGGCGGCTTCAACGTCATGACGGAAGGCCGGTTCGAACGCTGGGTCACAACGGCCGCGAAAGAGGAGATTTCTCAGCGATTCACCGCACCGTCGCTCATGGTGCTCTACGGCTGTCTCTGTGCCGAGGTCGCGAAGGAGGACCTGGGACCTCCCGCAGTCGTGTGCGGATACTCGCTGGGTTTCTATGCGGCCGCCGTTTTTGCTCACTCCATCACGGTTCAGACTGCTCTGGGCTGGTTGAGCCGGGTGAACGCCTTCAACGCCCGCGATTTCCCCGAGGGGAACTTCGGCGTGGCGGTCTCTACGGGACTTTCAAAGGATGAGCTCGAAGATGCGTTCATGGGCTGGGGGCTGGACGGGTTATTCGTATCGAACGTCAATAATTCCAGGCAGATCGTGTTCACGGGACCGAAACGCGTGGTGGCCGATGCCGCGGAACGCCTGGAAGCGGTTGCTCTCTCGGTTCAGGAGGCGCCGCTGGACATTCCCCTTCACACTCCGTACATGGACCGGGCGAGGCGGGAAGTCGATGGGTGGTGGTCGACGATCCCCGCGGCGACGCCGTCCTACGAGTTGATTTCTCCCGTTGACGGCGCCCTGGTAAGGAGTGGCCGAGCCCTGAAGCGCGAAATGCTGACTTCCCTCGCTTCTCCCACGGACTGGGTCGCCGTGGTGAAGACGCTCGACGAACTCGACCTCGACTGGGTTCTCGACCTATCGCCCGGCGGCGAACTCGGGCGAATGGCCCGATGGACGAAGAGGAACATGGACATTCGGCCCGCGTCGCTCCTGTGGGAAGGACGTGAATGAGCGCTCGATACTCCCAGACAGCCATGCTCGACCGGCTCTACGCGAAGTTGACGAGAGACGGTGAATCGGGAGGTCTCGAGCCCCTCGCGGAGTCGCTATTCCATTCCCGGGGAAGGCTCAGCGTTAGGGTCCTGGCTGCGCTCCTCGAGAGGGACCCTCGCTTCCGTGTTCAGGATGGCAGGGTCTTCGCCATTCCGCCGAAGACCTTCTCGGGAGAATGCAGCCTGGATTCTCTCGAATTCGCGGTCCTCGATTTTGAAACCAACGGGTTTGCGCCAGGAGAACGCGCGATCGAATTGGGGATCGCCTGTTTCACTCGCGGGAAGGAAGTACGGACCTTCGAAACGCTTCTGAACCCGGGAACCGCCGTTTCTCCCTTCGTCGTCCGCCTAACGGGGATCAAACCCCGGCAACTCAGGGGGATGCCCTGCTTCGAAGATGTATGGCCCGATGTCGCGGATATTCTCGATGGACGGCTCCTCGTCGCGCACAATCTGCCCTTCGACCGCCGCATCCTGAGAAACGAGGTGCAACATGCAGGGGGCGATCCGCGCGTCGGCGCGGGGGGCTTGTGTACCCTCAAGCTCGCAAGGCGCCTGCTGCCTAAGGATGAGAGCAAGGGGCTGGACGCGCTTGCGGATCGGTTCGGCCTGTCTTTTCAGGCCAGGCACCGGGCCCTCGACGATGCCAGGGTGACGGGAAAGGTCCTGTTCAGACTCCTGGACATGGCTGCCGAGCACACCCCCCTAGCGACGCTGGGGGACCTCAGGAGCTTTCTGGACAACGGCTCTCCGGCGCGTGCGCGCGCTTGACCCTGCGGGTGTCGAGTCGTAGAATCGCCCCGATGGCCTATATCCTGGTGTGCGACGACAATCCGGACATCCTGGAAATGGTGGAGTTTATTCTTACCGCCGAGGGCCACTCCGTGACCACCGTTTCCAACGGCAGGCAGGTACTGCAGGCCATTGGGGGAGATGCTCCGGACCTGGTCCTCCTGGACCTCCGCATGCCGGGGCTCGGGGGGCTCGGGGTGCTGCGGATGCTGGGCGGGCGTTCGGAGAAGTCTCCGCCGGTGGTTGTTCTGTCCGCCAAGGGACGCACGGAGGACAGAAAGGCCGCCCTCGACGCGGGAGCCATGGCCTATCTCGTCAAACCTTTTTCACTGGGCGACCTGCTGGACACGGTGAAGCGCTATCTCCCGAGTCCCACCGACGTCTGACCAACCTGCCAGCCTTCCGGCTCCGCGAAAGTTCCCGGCCCTCCGGGCGGCTCTTCCGTGGCCGGCCCAAGCAGGAGATAGACGTCATCGCCTATGCTGATCTCGCCCAACCGGGTGATGCGCGCGGCAGGCCGAATCTGCCAGGCGTCCTTCCTGGCCAGGAGCAGATGCGCCCGCCCTTCGAGAAGTAAACGGAATGCCAACCATCATCGCCGCGAATCCGAGCAACAGCAAGAGCGGCGGCCAGGTGAACAGGCTTATTGCCCGCTTTCCTCGTGGGCCCTATAATGCAGCGCCCGCTTCTGCATCCAGCGAACGGCCATGAGGTCCGGAATCGTTACCAGTAACCTGTCTACGACACCGTACTTGGACTTTCCGTGGACCCTTGGCCTGTGGTTGACCTTGACCTGGGTGACGGTGAAGCCGCGCATCCGGCAGAGGGTGGGCATGAACCTGTGCATCCCGTCGAAAAACGGGATGGACCTGCAGGTTTCCCTGCGGAAGGCTTTCAATGAGCATCCGGTGTCGGCTATCTGCTCGTGGGTGAGACGGTTTCTGACCGCGTTCCCTACCTTGGAGGTGATCCGCTTGACCAGGTTGTCCCGCCGCTCATGGCGCCACCCTACAGCCACGTCGTACCCTTTCAGCGCGGAGAGGAGGCGGGGTATGTCCCTTGGATCGTTCTGCAGATCCGCGTCCAGGGTCAGAAAGACGCGCCCCCGGGCGGCTTCGAAGCCGGCGGCAAGCGCCGCGCTCTGCCCGGCGTGTTTTTCGAAGACCAGGATGCGGACAACCGGATAGTCCCGCAGCAGGGACTTCATCACGGGGAGTGAACAATCCGTGCTGCCGTCGTCGACGAAGAGGACCTCGTAGGGGTCCCCAAGGGAGTCCATGGTGTTGCGGATCTCCGCAAGAAGAGACTTGAGGCTGTCTGCCTCGTTGTAGACCGGAACGATCAAGGAGTAGCGAGGCGCTATATCTTCAGCGGCCATGTCTCGCTGATGCCTGCACGTAGGCGAAGATCTTGTAAACGAGTTTTGCGGCCATGAAATCCGCTGAGAAGTGCGTTCGATCGGGGGCGAGCTCCATGACGTCGGCACCAACTACGGTTTTTGCGGCGCAGAGGCGCCTCAGAAACTCGAGGACGGGATACCACGCCAGACCGCCCGGTTCCGGAGTCCCGGTGCACGGGATCAGCGACGGGTCGAACCCGTCCACGTCTATGGTGAGATAGATCTTGTCCGGCAGTGCGTCCAGTGCACGGCTCATCCACTTGTCGTCTTTCTGGCACTCCCTTGCCCATAAGACCGGCCAGGTGCCCTCTTCCTTGAGGAAGACGGCCTCCTCGGCCGAGATGCTCCGAATGCCTATCTGGGCCGTTCCCGCGCTGTGGGCGACGATTCGCCGCATGACGCATGCGTGATTGAAGGGCGATCCTTCGTAGGAGTCGCGCAAGTCCCCGTGAGCGTCTATCTGCACTATCCCGATGTGGCCATGGACTTCCTCGTGTGCGAGAAATGCGGGGTACGAGAGGCCGTGCTCTCCTCCCAGGCTCATGACGAACTTGCCGAGTCGCAGATAGTGGAGGACGGCTTCTTTTACGGTCTCGACCATGGCTTCGGGCGCGGTGTTGTGGAAAAGGAGGTCATCGGTCGTGTGGATACCGGCGTCCGATGGCTCGAACCCCACCTCCTCGTCGTAGAGCTCCATGTTGCGGGACGCCTCAATGATGGCCCGAGGCCCGAACTTCGTGCCCTTCGCGTAGGAGGTCGTCACCTCGTAAGGCAGGGACAGGACGACGAATCGGGATGTATCGAGCGAAGACAACTCCGCAGGCAGTCCGCCGAAGTTGTTCGGATAGAATTCAGGCATGATCGAATCCTCTTCTTTTTCAGCGGCACTACGAAGCCAATGAACCTGGGACACATCGAAGTCCGCCATTCACCCACACACCCGGAATCCTCTAGAATCGCCAGAAGCAAAAAAGGCATATCATTTGACCGACCGCATGCCGAATTGACTCTGGAGCCTGTTCAGGGCGCCTGGAGCATGGTTCCCTCGCGAACGACGTCCCCATGTCCTCAATTGCGGGCCGGATCTTCCGCCTACGACAGGATTATTACCGCTGACAGGATGTTTGTCCAGTAGAAGAGGCGTGCAAGATGCCTTCCCGGACGCGGTGGGCACCGCGGCCTGTCCGGGAGTCCCATGCAGCCTCGGTTCAGCCTTGTCGTGCCGCGCTCGCTAGGCTATTATCAGCAGAGGGAGAGACGGGATGTCGTTGTTTTCGAAAAGCGGGCCTCCGGATGCCTCGGATCTGCTCCGACGCGGGGAATTCAGACAGGCGGCGAAGGCGTACGAGATGAAAATCAGGCGCAATCCAAGTGACCTCAACGCAAAGCTGCGCCTCGCGGAAGCGTACGAGGGCATGGGCGAGGCGGACAGGGCGTCAGCGATTTACGTCGACGAGGCCGATTCACGGTTCGCGGGAGGAGACCGCACCGCAGGTGTGGCGTTCTTGAGAAAAGCCCTCGGCGTACGCCCGGACGACCAAGCCATGCGGGACCGCCTGGAGGACGTAGAGAACGTCGGGGGTAGCGCGGAAAGACCGGCTGAGGCGTTCTCGTTCGATCTGGACGCAGATACCGCGGCGGGTGTCGTCGCGCCGGCCTGGCCAGGGGCGGGAGAATCAGAAGATGGAATGAGGATTCGTAATGCCAGTGAGACGGGGGCGTTTCTTCATTCCGTATTTCCCGCGCTTGACGAAGGCGGTCTCCATGCATTACTTTCCCAGGTCCGGGCCCGCCGGCTTGAGACGGGCGAGGTACTTCTCAGGGAAGGTGATGCGGGTACTTCGCTGTTTATAGTGGAAACGGGGCTTCTTGAAGTCAGGAGTTTTCTCGGGCGCGAGGAGCGGATTCTGGCCAGGCTCGCCCCGGGAGAGGTCATCGGTGAGGTTGCCCTGCTGAGAGGAGTCTCTCGTACGGCCACGGTGAAGGCCCTCGAACCATCGTCGGTACTGGAACTGGCCCTGGACAAAACGGAGGCGGCGGCGTCGCTGGGCGAAGGGTGGGCCGCCCGCCTCGAGAACATACTTAGCGAGAGGCTCGAAGGAACGCTGGCGTTGTTGAAGGAAAACGGAAAGAGGCAGGATGGCTATAAGGAAGGTTGAACTCTACGGATCGCCTGTTTTGCGGGAGAAGGCCGCGGCCGTCGAGGAAATTACCCCGGAGATCAATCAGCTGATGGACGACATGCTCGAAACCATGCGCCACGCGGCTGGAGCGGGACTCGCGGCCAACCAGGTGGGGGTTCCGCTCAGGGTCATGGTGGTGGACCTCGCCGTGGAAGAAGGGGGGGAGGAGAAGCCGGTCTTCTTCATAAACCCTGAGATCCTGGAATCGGAAGGGGAGTCCGTTCGCGAAGAAGGCTGCCTGTCTCTCCCCCAGGTTTTCGACAAGGTCCGGCGGCCCGGCAAGGTCAAAGTCCGGGCACTGGACAGGGAAGGCAAGCCCTTCGAACTCGAAGGCGAGGCGTACCTCTCTCACGCCATCTGCCACGAGATCGACCACCTGGACGGGGTTCTGTTCATAGACCACCTCTCGACGGTCAAGCGGGAGATCGTGAAACGCAAGATCAAGAAGATGATCCGGGAGGGGGAATGGGACAACCCCTACCCGGAAGGATAGTCTTCATGGGGACGCCCGAATTCGCCGCGGCGAGTCTCGGGGCGCTCCTGGAAGCGAAAGCGAACGTTGTGGCCGCGTTCACGCAACCCGACAAGCCCGTGGGGCGCAAGAGGATCCTCACGGAACCCGCCGTCAAGGTGCTGGCTCGATCCGCCGGCATCCCGGTTCACCAGCCGCGGACGCTCAAGGATGCGGCTGTCGTCGGAACCTTGCGCGACCTGAGGCCCGACGTGATCGCCGTGGCGGCGTACGGCAAGATCCTCCCAGTAGACGTGCTGAGCATTCCTCCAATGGGCTGTATCAACGTGCACGCCTCCCTTCTTCCCAGGCACAGGGGTGCTTCTCCCATCGCCCATGCCATCTGGTCGGGCGATGCCGAGACCGGCGTGACCATAATGAGAATGGAAGAAGGTCTGGACACGGGCCCGATGCTGCTGCAGCGCGCCGTCCCCATGCCGGCGGGCGCGACGACGGAAAGCCTGACGCCCATGCTTGCCGGCCTGGGGGGCGATCTCATCGTCGCCGCGCTCAGAGGGCTTCAGGCCGACATTCTCGAGGACGCTCCGCAGGATGATGCCCTGGCCACGCACGCACCCAGGCTGAACGCCGGCGATGGGCGGCTGGATTTTGGCCGGCCGGCCGCGAGTCTCGAAAGGCAGGTCCGGGCATTTCGTCCCTGGCCTGGGACCTTTTTTCTCCTGGACGGTTGGAAGATAAAGGTCATCGAGGTGAGGTTGGGGGAGACGGCGCGCTCCGGTGGACGCCCCGGTACGGTCGTTGTCGGACCAGAATCGCTGGGCGTGAGGTGCGGGGACGGGCGCCTGCTTGAAATATTGCAATTGCAGAGGGAGGGGCGGCGGCCCATGTCCGCGGTGGCCTTCCTTCGGGGGTTTACCCTTCCGGAGGGGACCGTCCTGCCCACGGTCTGACGGTTGGCTCCAAGCGGGCTTTTCCACGTGAAAGGGAGTTGTGAGCATGGTACGTGATAAAGACCGCATCCCTTACGCGCGCAAAGACGCGGGCAAAAGAACGGGTGCCGGGACAGTGCGCGGACGGAGGCCCGACAGGGCGAAAGGACGTGCCGGGGGCCCCGAGCGGGTATCCCCGGGAAAGCATTTTCGCTCGGGCGCTGAGGACAAGGAAAGGCGAATCAACCTGCGGGCGCTTGCGGCACGGCTGGTGGGGGAAATTCTGGATCAAAGACAGTCCCTCAAGGGTGTCGTCCAGCGCGAACAGAAGCGTCTGCCCAGAGAGGATGACAGGGCCCTGCTCCGGGAACTGGTCGCCGGCGTCGTAAGGCACCTGCCGCTGATCGATTGGGCGGTGGACGAATGCACGCTGAGGGGCGTCGAACAGACCCAGTCCGAACTCCTTCACATCCTAAGGGTGGGCGTCTACCAGATTCTGTATCTCGACAGGATACCGGTCTATGCCGCGGTGGATGAATGTGTGGAAGCCGCCAAAGAACTGAATGCCGGTGCGGGCGGATTCGTGAACGGAATTCTGCGGACACTGGCCGAGAAAAGGGAGCAGATCTTCGAGGCGCCCTACCTTTTCTCCGGCTCCGAGGGAGCCGCCATGCGCTACGGCATGCCGCGATGGCTCGTCGCGCGATACATGAGACGATTCGGAGACGACGCCGACGCAGTCATGAGCGCCCTTCAATCCGCCGCGCCGACATCGCTGGTGTTCACGTCGGCCTCTTCCGCGGCCCAGGCCGTTCCCATCATGGAAAGAGAGGGCTTCGCGCTCGTGGCGGACGGAGCCATGCCCCTGACCTTCAGCGTTAAGGGCGGGAACCTTTCCGAATCCGAGGCCTTCAAACGGGGCTGGTTCTACATCATGGACCCCGCTTCCCAGATTCCGGCGCTGCTTCTGCCGCTGAAGGGGGGGGACCGGGTGCTCGATCTCTGCAGCGCCCCCGGAGGGAAAAGCTTGCTCATCGCCGGCAGACTGGGCGTTGGCGGATGGGTTCTCGGCACGGACAGGAACGCCAGAAGGCTCAGGCAGGTTTCAGAGAATATCCTTAGAACGGGCATGAGCACGATCAGGCTCGCGCGGGTCGACGTCGAAGCGGGGCTGCCCCTGCGCGATGACTGGCCCGTGGTTCTTCTTGATGCCCCCTGTTCTTCTCTCGGCACGCTCAGGAGAAATCCGGAGATTCGGTGGCAGACCGGCGAAGAAGACCTCGTTGAATCGGCCCGCAAGCAGGGGCTTTTTCTCGACCATGCGGCCAGGACCGTCGCACCAGGTGGGACTCTCGCCTACTCGGTCTGTTCCATCGAGGAGGAGGAGACGACGCGCGTGATCGACAGGTTCCTGAGCGAACATCCCGATTTCCGCGCAGCCCCCCTCCACGCGCCGTCATACCTGAAACCCCTCCTTGAATCGCCGTCCACGGGACAGGCGTATGCTCTTCCCCATCGCCATCCATGGGATGGTTTCTTTGTCGCCCTGATGCGACGGAAGGGCCGGAAGACCTCCCTGTAATCGGCTGACATATGCGGATTCTGAAATAGGCCGCGTGAAATTGGTCAAATGAACCTGTGGGCTGGGTTTGCCGCGAGACGTTGTTGACCGGAGAAGGCTCGCGCATATATTTTGTGCGAGTGAGGATCGGAGCGGCAATCGACGCGGGTGCCCGACGCAGGCCGGGGCGCCGGTTCGTTCCGCAAACTGGGAAATCCAAGAACTGAGGAGATGGGTGCATGGGGCAGGATCTTGCCGGCGCTACGTTCGGAGCAGGCGGAGGCATTCCCCTGGTGTTCATCCACGGTTTCCCGCTGGATGGACGTATGTGGGAATGCCAGCAGGCACCGTTCTCCGAAGAACGGCGGGTCCTGGTGCCGGACCTGCGCGGCTTCGGGCGGTCACCGCTCCCGGAAAAACAGAACACGATCGAAGACCACGCCCGTGACCTGGCCCTCTTTCTGGAGATGCACAACGTGACCCGCGCCATTCTGTGCGGGTTCTCCATGGGGGGATACGTGGCGCTCGCGTTCGCTTCGCTCTTCCCATGGAAGATGGCGGGCCTCGTTCTGGCGGACACGCGGGCGAGCGCAGACCCCGACTCGGCCAAGGTCCACAGGACGACCAGCGCCCAGCGTGCGCTCAGCGAAGGGATGTGTTTCCTGGCCGATGAGATGCTCTTCAAACTGCTTACAGAAGAAACGCTTCACGCCGGTGAAGGAGAACTGCCGCGCAAGGTGTGGAACATGATGGTAGACCAGCGGCGCGAGGGCATGGCGAAGGCACTCGTGGCCATGCGGGACCGACCTTCCAGACTCGAAGAACTGAACCGGATCTGCTGTCCGACGCTCGTGGTTGTGGGGGGGAAGGACGCCATAACGCCTCCGAGCGAAGCCAGGAGCATGACGTCGTCCATACCGGGTGCCCGCTATGCGGAGATAGCGCGCGCGGGGCACCTCGCGTGCATGGAACAGCCAGAGGCATTCAACAAGGCTCTTGAGAACTTCTTGCGGGAAGGAAAGCTCTAGCGCGGGTACAAGATCCGTCAGGCAAGGAAGTCAAGCAATGCGTCTGCGACTTTCTCGGGGGCTTCAAGCGGAACCATGTGCCCGCAGGCAGACAGTACCATGAGCCTTGAGCCCGGAATGCGGTCGTGGGCGTATCTGCATTCGGTTAAAAAGGGGTCCTCTTCGCCGACCAGGAACATGACTGGCCCACGGATGTTTCGGGCTCCCTTTGCCGTGTCGATGCTCCGGGCCGGGACCTCCGACAGGAGGTCGTCGGCGGCGTACCCTTCCATGGCAAGGCGCAGGAGACGGACCCGCGAAGCGGACGCCCTCATCTTTCCGAGAAGTTTTGCGCTTCCCAGCATTTCGAGGGCCGCCTCGGGGCCGTCTTGGACGGCCTTTTCTCTGGCCCTTCCTGCCCAGGCCCTGGCGATGCTCCTGAATGTGGGCTGGCCGCCTCCGGGGTGGGGCTCCGCCGATCCGATGCACGTCACGCTACGCGTTCTCTCCGGGTTCAGCATGGCGAAGACCATGGCCGTTCTGGCGCCCTTCGAGTGTCCGAGCAGGTGGGCCGAGGCAAACCCCAGGTGGTCCAGGAGGCGCTCAAGGTCCTCGGCCTCCGCCACGCGGGAGTACTCAATGTCTCTTCCGCCCGACGACTTGCCCGTTCCCCGGACATCCGGGCGCACGAGGGTAAAGCGGGGCTCGAGAAGTGGACGCACGGGGTCCCACAGGCGATGGTTCAGTGTCCATCCGGGGATACAAAGGAGCGGCCGGCCCTGTCCTGCTATTTCGTAATAAATGCGCACTCGATCGGAATCAAAATAGGGCATGGGTTACGTTCACGAAATCATAAAATAGTTATTATTGATAGTAGGATAGTATGCAAAGGATAACGTGACGCAGTAAATAGTTGTGGCATTTCTCTCCTTTCACAGCACAAAAGTGGAATACTGCAATGTAACGAAGGCGCACTTCACAACGCTGCCCTTTTGGCAGGCTCTTCCCGACAACCGCCCACGGGGACTCTTAGAGTGTCTTGTGCGTGCCGTCGCACTCCGGCTTGGCGCAGGAGTGCTTGCAACCGCACCATGCCATTCGTTTCGGCGCTTCGATTGTTATCTTGACGGGGCTGAATTCGGTGCCCTTGTGCGAACCATCGCAGAAAGGCTGGCCGGAGGAGCGTCCACAGGCGCACCACCAGTAGTCTCCGGGCTCAGCGTCGAGAACGTAAGGGCTCTTCCGGGCAATCTCCGGATCTTGCATGGCATTCTCCTTTTAGGTTTGCGGCACCCCTCCACCCTGAGAAAAGGGTGCTCAATCCACGCGCAGCCTGTGTCCGTTGAGCCTGAGCCAGGACTTGTAGTTCTCGTATCGTGGGCATATCTGGTCCACGGCCTGCCAGAACCGCGGTCCGTGATTGGGGAAGCGGAGGTGGCACAGCTCATGAATGACGACGTAGTCCAGGACGGCAGGAGGCGCGAGGACCAAGCGCCAATTGAACGTCAGGGTTCCTCTGCTCGTGCAGGCACCCCAGCGGGTCTTCTGGTCCCTTATGGAGACTTTCTTGGGGAAGGCGCCCAGAAGTTGCGAGAACACCTCGATGCGCCTGCGGAACACCTCCTTCGCCCGTTCCCGGTAGGCCTGAAGGAGGACTTCAGAGATAGGCGGCGCCTCGTCGCGAGGAACCGTTACCACAACTTCGTTGCGATGCCACGCAACGCTTGGCTTTGCACAGGCGCAGTTGCGGACGCGGAGTGGAATAGGCCTTCCCAGGTAGAAGACGGTCGAACTCTCGCCGATCGGCGCGGGGGCCTGCGCGCGAAGTTCATCGCGCTCTGCCAGCCGGGCGACAATCCACTCCCTGTGGCGGCGGATTATATCCGTTGCCGAGGAGGCGTGGACGCGCGGTGGAAGAACGAGCACGAGCCCGTCGCCGTCCTCCACCTTGACCCAGATTCTCCTGGCTCGGGGATTTCGTCGTACGGTGTACACGACGCGTCTTCCGCAGAGCGAAATGTGGCCCTTTGAGACGGCGCTTTTCATGGCCAACCTCTCAGATCGGCTCGCGTTACGTTTCTGGACCTGAGCCACCAGGAATCTGCCCGGGCTCCACTGATGAGCCTATGTACTACTGAAACGGGTGGCTCTGTCAAGAGCCACCCGTGAAAACACGCCCGGAAAAGAGGATATTCGAGAGAAAAGTGCGCCATTATGGCATCTCTTTCTCGCATCCCCACAGATAGGTCAGGTGAAGTCCCGTCTCCACCGCCTTCAGCATCCAATCCAGGCTGGCCCATTCCTTGAGCCCGTGGAAATTGGTGCCGCCCGCAAAGATGTTGGGCGTCGGCAGGCCTTTGAAACAGAGAGCCGAACCGTCAGTGCCCCCTCTGATATAGCTGCGGATGGGGTCGGCGCCGGCCCGCCTGATGGCCTCCTCCGCCAGGTTAAGGACCTGCGGATACTTGTCCAGCACCACTTTCATGTTGCGGTAGGACTCCTGGATGAGGACCTCCACTTTTGTTCCGGGAAAGGCCGACTCGGCATCCCTGGCCACGGCCAGGAGGTCGTTTTCCCTGGCCCTCAGATCCTCGACCGTGAATCCGCGCACGATGAACTTTATCTCGACCTTCCCGACCTCTCCTCCGATGACGTAGGGGTGGACGTAGGATTCACGTTTTTCGGTCGTCTCGGGGAGGTGCTCAACGGGGAGCCGCCCGATGAGGTAGGCGCCCACGCGGAGAGCGTTGATCATCCTGTCCTTGGCTTTTCCGGGGTGGATGTCGAGGCCGGTGACTGTCACAGTCGCGGAATCTCCACAGAAGGTCTCGTCCTCGATCTCACCCAGCTCCGAGCCGTCGAACGTGTAGGCCGCCCGCGCGTCGAAACGTTCGACGTTGAAAAATCGAGTTCCGTTGCCCGTTTCCTCGTCCGGCGTAAATCCCACGCGCACGGTTCCATGGGGGACCTCGGGGTGGCGCACGAGCCAGTCCATCATGGTTACTATCTCGGCCACCCCGGCCTTGTCGTCCGCCCCGAGCAGCGTGGTGCCGTCGGCCGTGATGATGGTGTGACCGTGACACTTTCCGAGCAGGGGATTGTCGGCTTCCGCGATCTTCAGGTCCGGATTTCCGGGCAGGACGATGTCACCGCCTCGGTAGTCCTCGATGACCTGGGGCTTCACGCTGTCGCTATTCGTCCCGCAGTAGGTGTCCACGTGGCTGAGGTAGCCCACGACGGGGGCTTTGATGTCATCGGACAGGTTCGACGGGAGGGTGGCGAAGAGGTAGCCGCACTCGTCCAGGCCGACATCCTGGAGCCCTATTTCCTTTAGTTCCTTTTCCAAGAGCCTGAGGAGATCGAACTGGCAGGAGGTCGAAGGGAAGGTCTCGGAGGTCTCGCTCGAGCGGGTGTTGATCCGCGCGTATCTCAGGAAGCGCTCAAGGAGTTCGCGCCGTTCACGTTCCCCCAATTTGAATTCCGGCACTTCTCGTGACGGTGTTTCGTTCATAGGTCTCTCCTCCGTATGTCGCCGGAGCGGTTCTCCGGCCGGGTCCGGTCCGGGATGCGGTCCAAGAAAAGAGGGAGCCAGCACGGAGTGACTCCCTCTCTTATCATCGGACTATCTTGTCGGGTTCGGGCAGGGCCATCGTTCACTTGTAACTCTGCAGCACCTTCATGTAGTTGGCCCGCTCGAAGGCAGAAGGTTCGGGGCAGGATTTCTGGCTCATGCTCCCGGTCATCTGCTCGACGGATTCGTATTCGTGCTCTTCCATCCAGGCGGTCATCGCCTTGAGGATATCTGCGGCTCTTCCGATTCCGTGTACCAGGAGGGCGGATGTCATCATGGCCACCTTCGCGCCCGCCATGAGCATCTTGAGGACGTCCTCGGCGCGATGAATCCCGCTTGTTCCGGCGAGGTCGGCCTCTATGCGGCCGTACAGGATTGCGATCCATCGCAGGGGAAGACGCATTTCTTCGGGCGTGGACAGGACGAGGTTGGGCACCACCTCGAGTTTCTCAAGATCGATGTCGGGCTGGTAAAAGCGGTTGAAGAGGACGAGCCCGCGCGCTCCCGCCTTATCCAGTCGGGCAGCCATGTTGGCCATATTGCTGAAAAAGGGGCTCAGCTTGACGGCAACTGGAATGCTCACGGCCGAGCACACGGTTTTCACGTTGTCGATGTACATCTGTTCGACCTTCTCGCCGGGCATGTTGAGGTCCGTTGGGATGTAGTAGATATTGAGCTCGAGGGCGTCAGCTCCCGCTTCCTGGATGCGCTTTGCATAGTCCATCCACCCCCCGGAAGACACGCCGTTGAGGCTGGCGATCACAGGGATGGATACGGCCTCCTTGGCCTTCCGGATGTATTCGAGGTACTCCTCGGGGCCGCGGTCGAAGGACGAGGGCTCTGGGAAGTAGGAGAGAGCCTCGGCGAAGCTCTCCGTTCCCTGGGTCAGGAAATGATCGAGGGTCTGCTCTTCTTTGCGGATCTGTTCTTCGAAAAGGCTCTCCAGCACGACGGCCGAGAGGCCCGTTTCTTCCATGTGTGTGAGCGTTTCCAGGTCGGAACAGAGCGGGCTCGCCGAGGCGACGAGCGGATTTTTGAGATTTAAACCGAGATACTTGGTCGATAGATCCATTTTTTTACCCCATGCAGAAAGGGAATGGGCCGGGCCAAAAGGGACAATGGCGACGTGCACCCACCCGCCCGAGTACTACGATTTGGCTTCTTCCTTTTCCTCGTTGCCGCAGGTCATGGCGGCGAGTTGCTCGTAGAGGTGCCAACGCGTCTTGAGCTCCGCATCACCGATTTCCATGAGCTGCCTGGCCCGATCCGGGTGGCTCTTGGTGAGCATCTTGAACCGGGTTTCCGTCATGGCGTAGTCGGCGTACGTGATCTTTGGGGGCCTGGAATCGAGCTTGAGTGGGTTCTTACCTTCCTTCGCCAGATCCGGGTTGTAGCGGAACAGCGGCCACGCGCCGCATTCGACGGCCTCTTTCTGGTGGGCCATGCCCTCTGTCAGGTTGAAGCCGTGCGCTATGCAGTGGCTGTAGGCGATGATGAGAGAGGGACCGTCGTAGGCTTCGGCTTCGATGATGGCCTTGACCGTCTGGTTATCGCTGGCGCCCATGGCCACCCGTGCCACGTAGATGTTCCCGTAGGTCATGGCGATCATGCCCAGGTCCTTCTTCGGCAGGGGCTTTCCACTGGCCGCGAACTTGGCGACGGCCCCTATGGGCGTTGCCTTTGAGCACTGCCCACCCGTGTTCGAGTAGACCTCTGTGTCGAGCACAAGGACGTTCACGTTCCGGCCGGACGCCAGGACGTGATCGAGGCCGCCGTAGCCGATGTCGTAGGCCCAGCCGTCGCCTCCCATGATCCAGACGCTCTTATTGACGAGCATGTCGGCCAGGGAGAGGAGGTCCTTGGATTCTTCGTCGTTCCTGTCCTTGAGCTTGGCTTTCAACGCGTCCACGCGCTTGCGCTGTGCGGCGATGCCGGCCTCGTCGGACTGATCGGCCCCGAGCAAGTCGGAGGCAAGATCCTCGCCGACCTGTGGCGCGAGCCTGGTCAGGAGTTCCCTGGCGTATTCGGTATGCTTGTCGATGGTGAGCCGAAAGCCGTACCCGAATTCGGCGTTGTCCTCGAAGAGCGAGTTGGACCAGGTCGGTCCCCGGCCGTCCGGGTTGACCGCCCAGGGCGTGGTGGGGAGGTTTCCGCCGTAGATCGAGGAACATCCCGTGGCGTTGGCGATGATGGCCCGGTCTCCGAAGAGCTGGCTTACGAGCTTGACGTAGGGCGTCTCGCCGCAACCGGCACAGGCGCCGGAGAACTCGAACAGGGGCTGCAGGAACTGTGAACCCTTGACCGTCCCTATCTTCACGGCCGTCCTGTCCACCTCGGGCAGCGACGAGAGGAAGAAATTGAAGTTTTCGCGCTCGGGTTCGCGCAGCGGCATCTGATCGGCCATGTCGAGGGACTTGTGCTTGACGTTGCTCTTGTCTTTTGCGGGGCAGATGTAAGCGCATGCCGCGCATCCCGTGCAGTCCTCGGGTGCGACCTGGACCGTGTACTTCATCCCCTTGAATTCGAGCCCCTTATAATCCACGGACTTGAAGGTGGCCGGCGCATTCTTCAGATGGCTCTCGTCGTAGACCTTGATGCGGATTGCGGCGTGGGGACACACGAGGGCGCACTTGCCGCACTGGATGCAGATCTTTTCGTCCCAGACCGGTATCTCCAGGGCGATGTTGCGCTTCTCCCACTGGGCGGTGGCCGTCGGGAACGTGCCATCCACCGGCATGGCCGAGACGGGGAGATCGTCGCCTTCGTTGGCGATGATTTTCCCGAGCGTCTCCTTGACGAATTCGGGCGCCTCGTCCGACACAACGGGCGGCATTGCGAGGGCACTGGTTGCGGTCTCGGGCACCTGGACTTCGTGCAGGTTGGCCAGGGTCCCGTCCACCGCCGCAAAGTTCTTGTTGACGATCTCATCGCCCTTGGCGCCGTAGGTCTTCTTAATGGCCTTCTTGATGGCGGCAATTGCTTCGTCCTTCGGAAGGACGCCCGAAATGGCGAAGAAGCAGGTCTGCATGATGGTGTTCACGCGGCTGCCCATCCCGGTTTCCCGGGCCACCTTGTAGCCGTCGATCACGTAGAACTTCGCCTTCTTGTCGATGATCTGCTGCTGGACCTTCTTAGGCAGCTTGCCCCAGACATCCTCGGGCCCGTAGGGGCTGTTGATGAGAAACGTCCCGCCGGGGACGAGGTACTTGAGCATGTCGTACTTCTCGAGGAAGACGAAGGCGTGGCAGGCCAGGAAATTGGCCGAGGTCACCAGATAGGTACTGCGGATCGGGCGAGGCCCGAAGCGCAGGTGCGAAACGGTGATGGACCCGGACTTTTTGGAATCGTAAACGAAATAGCCCTGCGCGTAGTTGTCGGTTTCGCCGCCGATGATCTTGATGGAGTTCTTGTTGGCGCCGACGGTACCGTCGGACCCCAGTCCGTAGAAGAGGCAGCGGATGACGTCGTCGCCTTCGGTGGTGAAGGACGGATCGTAATCGACGCTGTTGCCCGTCACGTCGTCCTTGATGCCGACTGAGAAGTGGTTCTTCAACTTGGGCTTGGCCAGCTCATCGAAGACGCCCTTGACCATGGCGGGCGTGAATTCCTTGGAAGAAAGCCCGTAGCGCCCGCCGACGATCTTCGGCATGGGGAAGGGGAGCCGGCCGAAGGACGCGGCCTCGGCGCAGGCGGAAAGGACGTCTTGGTAAAGCGGTTCGCCTGCGGCGCCCGGTTCTTTCGTCCGGTCGAGCACGGCCACGGACTTGACGGTCTTCGGGAGAGCCCCTATGAGGGCCTCCGAGCTGAACGGCCTGAAAAGGCGGACGATGACGGCGCCGATCTTTTCGCCCTGCTTCGAGAGATAGTCGACCGCCTCGAGCGCCGTCTCTGCGCCAGAACCCATGAGGACGATCACCCTCTCGGCGTCGGGCGCCCCCGCGTAGTCGAACAGGTGATACTGCCGCCCGACGACCGAGGCGAACTTGTCCATGGCCTTCTGCACGATGGCTGGAAATGCTTCGTAGAAGGGATTTGCGGCCTCACGCGCCTGGAAGAACACGTCGGGGTTCTGCGCCGTACCTCTCAGGACTGGACGATCGGGGGAGAGGGCGCGTGCGCGATGGGCGCGGACCAGTCCGTTGTCGATCATGGCCTTCATGTCTTCGACGGTTAGCTGCTCTATTTTCTGGACCTCGTGGGAACTCCTGAAGCCGTCGAAGAAGTGGACGATGGGAACGCGTCCTTCGAGCGTGGCCGCCTGAGAGATGAGGGCCATGTCCATGATTTCCTGGATGGAAGACGAAGCCAGAAATCCCCAGCCGGTGGATCTGGCGGCCATCACATCGCTGTGATCGCCGAAGATCGAGAGGGCGTGCGTGGCGACCGTCCGGGCCGACACGTGGAAGACCGTCGAGGTCAGTTCACCGGCGATCTTGTACATGTTGGGGATCATGAGCAGGAGTCCCTGGGACGCCGTGAAGGTCGTTGTCAGGGCCCCGGACTGAAGGGCTCCGTGGACGGCGCCCGATGCGCCCCCCTCGCTCTGTAATTCGACGACCTGGGGAATCGTCCCCCAGATGTTCGCCTTGCCTTCCGACGACCACTGGTCGGCCCACTCGCCCATCGGGGAGGATGGTGTAATCGGGTAGATCGCGCACACTTCGTTCACTTTATGGGCTACGAAGGCAGCGGCTTCATTGCCGTCAAGGGTTATTTTCGGCCTTGCCATAGAAACTCTCCATGAAAAATTCCGGGTGCCGCCGCGTCACGCGACCATCCAGGCCTCAGGGTGGGCTGTCGCCGCACCTGAAGCTGATCGTCTCCGCGGGCGGAGTCGGCTACGGTGAAGGTGCACAGCACTATCAGGGTTCTCCAGCAGCGGGCTCTCAACGAGAAATCCGCAAGAAAATCAATTATAGGATGATTCAGCCCAAAGGCAAAGGAGACTAGGGACCCCGGCTCCGGGGAGGCGCTTATTCTGGGGCATATCCCCCCAAGTCCTTCGGTCGAGGAGGCGCCATGCTCGCGGAGGAGAGGGCAGCGGCCGGCCGGACGAGGACACGCGTGGTGCTGTTCCCGTTGCCGAATTCATGGCACTATATTAGGTGATCATGTCGCCGACTCATCCTGCGGCTCAGCGCCATTGATGGATACGGGGAGGCTCGCTCAATGCCGGAGGGCTGGGTGTTTCTCAGAGTAGGCACCAGCGTGAACATCGCGGTCCCTGTGTCCGCGGTGCACAGGGTTCTCCACGGGGCGGACGAGGATTACGCGGCGTACGCACCGACCGCAGCGGATCTGTCCAGAGAACTGCGGTCAAAGCCGGACTCGGAGTTGCCGGGCGTGCTGGTGCTTCTCGAGAACGGATCGTGCTGGTACGTGGGCGACGTTCTCCTCGGCGAGTCGGTCCAACCCCTCCGGTACGAGTCCGTACCTTCGGACCTTTTCGAGCGCACACCCGGCTGGTGCAGGGGCATCCTCTGGGGCCGGAAAGGGAGGTTCTTTGTGGTTGCCCCGGAAGTCTTGGGAGGGAAGCGATGAACGCGCGGCGATTCGTTCTCTTCAGCGCCGGAGGGCGAAGACTCGCCTTTCCCGTGGAAACGGTCAAGTCCGTGCGAGAATGGGAAGAGCCTTTGCCGATACCGCGAAGCAAGGAATGGCTGCTCGGTGTGCTGGAAGGCGAGGGGGAGGCCATCCCCGTCTTGCGCGCGTCCTTCTGGGGCGCCGGCGATGACGCGAACCGCATGCTGTTGATCCTGGGGCTGTCCGGACGGCTCCTGGCTCTAGCCGGCGGAGAGCCCGACATGCTGCCGCCGGATTGCACGCCGCAGGAATGGGAAGAAGACACAACTAACGGTTTTATTATCGGAACTATCGACGTCGCGGATCGGACGGCGGAATGTGTGCGTGTCGACAAGCTTTACAGTGCGCTAGGACTTCGGTACAATGACACGGACCGGATAGGGGGCATGGATGCCGAAGAAGATTCTTTTAGCCGATGACAGCGTCACCATACAGAAAGTGGTGGAGCTAACGTTTGTCGAAGAGGATTACGAGGTCTCGTGCGTCTCCAACGGCAGAGCCGCCGTGGAGAAGATCAAGGAAGACCGCCCCGACATCCTTCTGTGCGATGTCATAATGCCCGAGATGAACGGTTACGAGGTCGCTTCTTTCGTCAAGAGTGATCCCGGTTATTCATCCATTCCCGTCATTCTATTGACAGGCACGTTCGAGCCTTTCGACGAGGACAAAGCGCGTTCGTCCGGTGCCGATACGTACATCACGAAGCCCTTCGACTCCAAGATGCTGGTGGACAAAGTCGAGGAGCTTCTTAGCAAGAGGGTAGTCTACACGGCCCCTGATCACGAAGAATCGGCTCAGATATTCCACAGTCGACAGGAATTCGTCGTGTCTTCCGAGGAACGGCCTCACTCCGTAGCCGAGGAGGCAGATGCCGGCACCTCGGAAGAAAGCGGCGCCTTCATAAGCCCCGAGCTGGAATACGAGATGCCCGAGGGCGCGAATGAGCTGCCCTCAGAATCCTCCATAGAGCAGACCGTCATCTCGGCCAGAAGGGCAGGGGAGGCGGACGATCTCGAAGTCGCTTCCGACCTTTACTCAGAACCCACTGCTGAGTCCGCGGACTCCGAAGCGCAGGAACTCGTGCTCGAGAGTTCGGACGTGGAAGCCGTCGGCCAGGAAGATCTTGAGGCCGAGACCACGGCGGACCTAGGTGCGCCGAAGCCGGAGGAAGACGCCTTCCCTGAGGCGGTGGATATCGGCGAGATCATGCCCGAAGACGAAATCCCGGAGGCGGCCTTCGACGAAGTAGTTACACCGGCGGAAACGTTGGAGGCGCCGGACGTGCACCTTCAACCGGCGGAGCAGGAGGCATCCGCGACGGCCGGGATGGAGCCGGAACCCGCTGCGGAACGGGATGCGGGTGCGGAATCGCCGGCGTCTTTCGAACCCACCGCATTCGATCAGCCTTTCGAAGAAATCGAGACCGAGGAACCCCCACCCATCGTCCACGAACTCACCGCGCAGCAGGAGATGGTCTCCGAAGCGCAAAAGCTCTTGGACGAGGAAGCCCAACTCCCCTCGGAGCAACCTTCCGGGGATGCAACATCCGAGGCTGAGGCGGACGCCGGCCAGGCTTACGAGTTGGGCGACCTCGGGGCTTCATCGCCCGAAGAAGCCGTTGGGAGTATGAAAGAGCAACCCGGAGAAGAGGACGAAGCGGGCAAAT
The DNA here is from genome assembly GCA_964507185.1 of uncultured Thermoanaerobaculia bacterium. Lineage (GTDB taxonomy): Bacteria > Acidobacteriota > UBA4820 > UBA4820 > DSQY01 > CAVRTJ01. Next base: position 26,553 of record CAZDOY010000013.1, on the reverse strand, counting down.
CCCTCGAAGAGAGCCCCTTTATGCCTTACGAAGGCGAAGCGGAATCGGTAGAAGCGATTGCCGAGGGAGAGATCTCGGCCGTGGAGTCCGAGACCGCTGCCGGCCTGGAAGGACAGGCACCGGGACATGAGACCGGGGCAGCGGAGTCTCTGGAAGAGAAACCCTCCGAAGAGGCGCCCGCATTTGCGGCTGGAAGCGATACCGCCGGCCCCGAAGAGCCCGCCGCAAAACAGGCGGCTGTGCCGGAGCCCGCCGACCGCGCCGAAATCGAGAAGATGGTCGAGGATGCACTGGAGCGCCTGATCGGTCCCGCCGTGGAACGAGCGGTGAATGATGCGGTCGGGGCGGCTGTGGAAAAAGCCATCGGAGATATTGCGTCAGCCAGGATCAACGAGATCCTGGGGCAGGCGGTGCCTGACGCGGTGAGGGAATCGGCTGGCAGGATTGTACCGGACCTGGGCAGGGAGATCCTCGGAGGCGTGATACCGGAGATGGTCCGTCAGTCAGCGGGCGAGAATCTCCCGGATCTGGTCAAGCCGATAGCGGAGACGGAGGCCGCCTCTGCAGTGTCCAGGGCCATCGAACAATCCCTTCCCCAAGCCATAAGGCAGGCCGCCCAGGAAACCGCCCCCGGGGTGGTGGGCCAGGTGACCGAGGAAATGGCCCCGGATATCATCCGCGAGACCGTCAAGGCCATCAGCCGAGACCTCGTCTCAGATGAGGTAAAGGCCTTGCTGCCGGACATCGTGAAGCCGGTGGCCTGGGAAGTCATACCAGAACTTGCGGAGAGCATCATAAAACGCCGCATTCAGGAACTCGAGACAGAAGAAACGGATTGAACCGCCAGGAATATGCACCCACAGGTTCCGCGAGAACAGGGGTTCGCCCCTGTTTTTCGTGTATCCTGCACCCCTGAGAGGCGCCCATGGACATCCCCAAGCAGTACGACCCTAAAGCGTGCGAAGAGAGGCTCTACGCTTTCTGGGAGGAGAGCGGCTTCTTCAAAGCGCGCCCCGAGTCGGGCAAAGATCCTTTTGTGATCGTGATTCCCCCGCCCAACGTGACCGGGGCCCTTCACACCGGGCACGCCATGTTCGTGACTCTCCAGGACATTCTCATCCGGTGGAAGAGAATGCAGGGCTTCGATACGTTGTGGATTCCCGGAACGGATCATGCCGGAATCGCCACGCAAATGGTCGTCAGCAAGGAACTCGAAAAAGACGGGCGGTCCCGCCTCGAACTGGGCAGGGATGCTTTCATCGATGAAGTCTGGAAATGGAAGCAGGAGAAGGGCGATACCATCCTCTGCCAGCTCAGGAGGTTGGGCGCATCGTGCGACTGGTCCCGGACGCGGTTCACGCTGGATCCAGACCTGTCTCGGGCGGTGCGAAAGGCGTTCGTGGACCTTTACCGGGAAGGGCTCATCTATCGCGGCAAGTACATGATCAACTGGTGTCCGCGATGCGGGACTGCGCTCTCCGACCTCGAAGTGGAGCACGTCGATACCCGGGGCAGGCTCTGGCACATTAGGTATCCCCTTGAAGGCGGTGCAGCAGGAGAAGGCATCGTCGTGGCCACCACCAGGCCGGAGACGATGCTCGGCGATACGGCGGTGGCGGTTCATCCGGACGATCCGCGATACAGCGATTGGATCGGTCGGAAGGTCCTTCTCCCCATCGTGGGAAGGTCCATCCCCGTCGTAGCCGATCCCATGGTGGAGACAGAATTCGGAACGGGTGCGGTGAAGATAACGCCTGCCCACGATCCCAACGATTTCGAAGCGGGCAGGCGCCACGGGCTTCCGCAGATCACCGTCATAGACAAGGACGGCATTATGACCGAAGAGGCCGGTGCGTTTGCTTCCCAGGACCGATTCGTGGCCCGGAAGGGGATCGTAAAGGAACTGGATGAGCTGGGGCTTCTGGTCAAGGTGGAGGACCATGCTCACGCCGTGGGACATTGCCAGCGGTGCGATACCGTCGTCGAGCCCATGGTGTCCAGACAGTGGTTTCTGAAGATAGAACCTCTTGCGGGCCCGGCCATGGAAGCGGTCGAGAACGGAGAGATAAGGATCATCCCCGAGCACTGGAAGAAAGTGTACCTGAACTGGATGAGCGAGATTCACGACTGGTGCATATCGAGGCAGCTCTGGTGGGGACATCGCATTCCCGCGTTCTACTGCTCGGCGTGCGGAAAGGGAGCCGGATCCGACGACCCCGAACTTAAGATGGCCGGCATGGAAGATCTCTCATCCTGCCCATACTGCGGCGGGCCCGTCGACCAGGACCCCGACGTTCTCGATACGTGGTTCTCGTCCCAATTGTGGCCCTTTTCCACGCTGGGCTGGCCCGAGAAGACGGTAGACTTTGAACGCTACTATCCGACGTCCGTCATGGAGACGGGGTATGACATCCTCTTTTTCTGGGTTGCGAGAATGATCATGGCCGGGCTCAAATTCACGGGGAAGGCTCCCTTCAGGGACGTTTTTCTCCACGGCTTGGTGCGAGACGCCCGCGGGAGAAAGATGAGTAAGACGCTCGGGAACGTGATCGACCCGCTGGAGTTGATCGACCAGTACGGGGCCGATGCGGTCAGGTTCACTCTCGCCATCCTGACTGTGCCGGGCACAGACGTTCCCCTCGACCCGAAGAGGATGGAGGGATATCGGGCCTTTGCAAACAAGCTCTGGAACGCCGGCCGCTATGTCCTAATGCAGGTGGGGGACGGAGCGCCCGAACGCCCGGAGCGGGAGGATCTGAGCCTATGGGACCAGTGGATCCTGGATGAGTTCGACCAGACCGTCGAGCGGGTGGCCCAGGCCATGGACGGCTACCGGTTCTACGAGGCTTCGGACACCATTTACCACTTCGTCTGGCACAGGTACTGCGATTGGTACGTCGAGGTGTCGAAGGTCGGCTTGTCCGAACATGCCGGCCCAGAAAGAAGACGGGCCACGTTGTGGGTCCTCGCATCCGTTCTCGACGGCATCCTGCGGCTGCTTCACCCCTTCATGCCCTTCATAACGGAGGATATCTGGCAGCGGATGCCAGGGCGCGAGGGGAGCGTTCTCGAGGCCGAATTCCCCACTGCGGCCCCATCGCGGAGCGGGTTCAAAGACCGGCCCGCCATCGAGTGCCTTATGGACCTGGTGGCAAGGATCCGCAACCTGCGTGCCGAGAAGAAGATCGCTCCGGGGCTGAAGCTGCAGGTGGTCGCGGTGCCCACAACCGCCGAGAACGGATCTCTTCTCGCCGAAACCTCCCAGGAGGAGGTGGAGACACTGGCGCGCCTCGAGAGCCTGGTCGTTGCCGACGCCCTGCCAAACGGCGGCGAATGGTTCCAGGGCGTCGCCGGGTATTTCAAGTTCGCGCTCCGGGTCCCGGCGGTCGAGAGGGACGTCCGGGGCGAAATGGCGAGGCTGAAGAGCGAACTCGCCAAGGCCCGGTCCGAGATGGCCAAATTCGTTGCAAAGCTGTCGAATCCCTCCTTCGTTGAAAAGGCCCCAAAAGAGGTCGTCGAGAAAAATCGCCGGCTCCGTGACGAATTCGAACGGAAGGTCGGTGAAATGGAGCGCGCCATAGCGCAGATCGAACATTGACAGCAGCTGTTTTGATTCATAGAATCTCAGTAGCCTTAGGAGGTTGTCGATGGATAGACGGGAACGCGGTGAAGGCAGGTTGGCTCTTCTCCTCATGGTCATCATCGTGGCGGCGATCATCTTCGTGCTCGTCAAGGCCGTCCCACCACGCGTCAATGCATACCAGTTCAAGGATTTCATGACGCAGTACTCCCGAGAGGACTGTTGGAACAGGAGTCACGACCAGATGGTCAAGGACCTTCTGGACAAGGCCAAGGAACTGAACCTGCCGATCACTTCCAAGGATATCAAGGTAAGCCGGCAAGGCGCGTACATTAACATGGAGGCTCACTTTGATGTGCCCGTCGATCTCAAGGTTTACCGTTGGGTTATGCATTACGATTTCAAACAGACCGCCGAGCACTATTGAGGCGGAACCTCACACATCTGCCTAAAATCGAGTTGCACATCCACCTGGAGGGGAGCATTTCCCCCGCCGAGGCGTCGACGCTCGCCTTTAGGAAGGACAGGAATACCGATCCGAAAGAGATACGACAGCTTTACAGGCACGCTTCTTTTCAGGACTTCCTTTCGCACTTCGGACAGCTCGTGGGCCTGCTCAGAGAGCCGGACGACCTCCTATGGCTTTTTGACCGCGTGGTTCTGAGACTGAAGCGTCAAGGCGTTATTTATGCCGAAATAAGGGTCTCTCCCACGGTGTGGGAACGCCATGGGCTGCCGCCGGAGGCGTGCCTCAGGCGGTTAGCGGAAAGGACCGCCTCTGCTCCCATAGCCTGCCGCCTCATCGTGGACGGGGTGCGTCAGTGGGATCGCGCGATGCTGGAACGAGACCTGGAGCTGGCACTCGCCCTTCGGGGCAAGGGGGTTGTTGCGTTCGGCCTGGGGGGCGATGAAGCCTCTGCGCCGGCGTGCATCTTTCGCGACTTCGCCGGGGCGTGCCGCGAGGTCGGCTTTCCAGTCATCCCTCATGCAGGCGAAACCCTCGGCCCTGAAGAGGTGATGTCCGCGCTGGAAGTGTTTACCCCGCCAAGGCTGGGGCACGGAATTGCCGCAGCCAGGGATCCCAGGGTCCTCGACGAGGTCGTTGCGCGCCGTGTTCACCTGGAGGTGTGCCCTACCAGCAATCGCAAGACCGGTGCCGTCGGGAGAAGGGAAGAACATCCCCTGAAGGCCCTGTGGGCGGCGGGAAGCCACCTTTCCCTGGGGACCGACGACCCCGCGCTCTTTGGCACGACCCTCTGTCGTGAGCTGTCCTGGGCCGTCAGGCGCGGATGGTGGACCATGAAAGACGTTGCCGCGAGCCAGACTTATGCAGCGCAGGCCTCACTGCTGCCTGACGGGCAGAAGCGGGACCTCGTGCAGAGGGTGTCCTGAAAGCCCTGAAAAGCCTTCAAATCCTCCGCCCGCCTTGTTAAAGGAAGCATCCCGCAATACAATTGCAGGAAGGAGGCGGTCCATGCTGGACCTCACGCTGACGGAAGATGAACTCTGGGCGGAGTTACCGGGGCTTCCTGTTTCCGAACTGCCTTCCCTGGTGACTCACCCCGCGACCAGGGAAAGACACATCGTCAAGGTGCTGGAGCGGGCGGACCTGCCCGAGAATTTTTTGAACAGCGTGGCGCACAGCAAATGGGCGCGGTCATTGCGCGTACAGTTCAGCCTGGTGAACCATCCGAGCACGCCTGTCGGCGAGGCCATGAATCTGGTGAAGTTCCTTTTCTGGCGGGATTTGAACCTCACCATACAGAATTTCAAGGTGAGCACGGAGGTGCGCCATCAGGCAGAGGCCGTGCTGCTTCAGCGTCTGCCCGCAATGGCTACGGGTGAGAAAATAACGCTGGGACGCCTGGCGGCCGGACGGGTGCTCAAGGCGATGAGGAAGGAAAAAGATCCCCAGGTGATCAGGGCGCTGCTAAAGAATTCGAGACTGGTGGAGGAAGACGTGCTTTTTCTCATAAACCAGCCCCGAACGCCGTCGCCTGTGCTCGGGGCCGTGGCCAGGGACCCGAAGTGGTCTCCCAGGGTAGACGTAAGAATAGGGCTGATAAGGAATGCGAGAACGCCGCTTGCCGCTGTCATTCCATTTATCGGCTCTCTTAACATGAATCACGTCAGGAATCTCGCGACGGATCCAAAAGTGCCTCAGGCACTCAGGCGGATGCTCCAAACCCGGCTTGGGAGGTCCTCATGACGGAGGAGATGGCAAAAGCGCTGGGGGAGGACCTGACCGATCGGCGAAGGGCTGCGGGGGTCACGCTCGAAGACATGTGCAGGGACACGAAGATACGCCGGCCGATTCTCGAGGCGATCGAAAACGGCCGCTTCGAAGAGCTGCCACCGGACGTGTTTGTCGTGGGGTTTATCAAGGCCTACAGCCGGAGGCTCGAGATCGATCCCGAACCCTTTATCACCCGTTTTATGAAACTAAAGCAGGCCGAACCGGAGCCCGTACGGGAAGGCGGCCGGAGTTCGGCGAATCAGGGGCGAAACAGCGCCTGGTGGATGGTCTGGGCGATCATACTTGTGCTGCTTGCGGCCCTGGTCGCAGGGGCCCTCTGGTGGATGGAGCTTCCTCCCTTTGATTCGCACCTGGAAATTCAGAACCCACCGGTCCCCGGGCATGAACAGAAGGCTTTTCCTGCGGTTCCGGATGAATCCATGACTGATTCAGGACCCCGCGAGCCGAGGCAGGCGAACAGAAACCTGGAGGCCGTCAATGCTCCATCTTCAGCTCTTTCTGGGCCTCCGGTGGGGCCACCGCCGGCGCGGGGATCCTCCGCGGTTGCGCCCGCGGACCGGGCAGGGGAGGACGATCTGGTCATCACATGCTTGCGACCTTGCTGGCTTGGACTCTGGGCGGACGGCGAACGAAAGGTCTACCGCCTGCTGTCCCCGGGAGAGAGGCTCTCTTTTGACGGAAAGGAGTTCAAGGCCGACATCGGCAATGCCGCCGGCCTGGAGATCGTGTTCAAGGGCAGGATCGTCAAATTGCCGACGGGCGAGGGACGGGTCATCAAGGACTTCCTGATTCCGAGGCCACGAACGGAAGAGAGCGGGCAGTGAGCCACCCGATCGTCGAACGCATTTTAAGCGGCCAGGTACCGGATCAGGTGAGAAAGGCAGCGGCCAGGGGGGCGCTGCCGATCCCGCGGGAGGATCTGATCGAAGCCTGGATCTTGTTGCGGACGGATCCGGACGACGAGGTCCGTCTTGCCTGCAAGGAGAGCCTGGCGGAGGTCACCGAGCAGGAGTGGACGGAGGTCCTGCCCGATCACCCCTTCGATCCTCGGGTGTTGGACTTTGCGATTAGAATCCTCGGAAAGAACAACAGAATCCGAGATGCTGCCCTCAAGAACAGCAAGGCTTCGAATGAAACGCTCGAATGGTACGCGCAGCATGCGAAGGATGAAGGCGTGGACATGCTGCTGGACAATCAAATACGCCTCATCGAGTCGCCTTCCATCGTCGTTGCGCTCCTTGCAAACCCATCCCTCTCCCCGAACCAGGTGAGGCGCATATTCGACCTGGCGGAGCAGTTCTTCAGGGACAATCCGGAAATTCCTTCTCTGCTGGAGCTACGATTCGGATTGAAGCTGGGTCTTGCAGGCGGAGAGCTTAAAAGGCCGGTCGGTGAAGAAGAAGAGGAGGAAGCCACAGAAGCACCGGCCACGGCTTTAGAAGAAGCCGCCAGCAAACTCTCCGCGGAACTTCTGGAACTCGCCACGGCTGAAGGACCACTTCCGCCGGAGAGTTTCAGAAGCCTGTACCAGCAAATCCTCCAGATGCCTGTTCCGGCGAAGATGGAGCTTGCGCTCAAGGGGAACAAGGAAGCCCGTTCAGTGCTGATCCGTGACAATAACAAGGTCGTTCAGGAATCGGTCCTGGATTCTCCAAAGCTGACGGACGGTGAGGTGGAGGCTTTCGCGAGGATGAGGAATCTTCCGCCCGATCTCTTCAGGAAAATGGTGCGCAATGCAGATTGGATGAAAAGGTACGCCGTAATCAAGGGACTGATTTTCAATCCGAAAGTGCCGCCGGGACTGGCGCTTCCTTTGATCTCCAGGCTGATGGATCTCGATCTCAAACTGCTGGTTAAGGACAAGAACGTCCGCGATGTCGTCCGGCGCGAAGCGAAAAAACTGCACGAGGTCCGTCACAACAAGAAGACCGTATCTTATAGGAAATAGCCCCCGGGAAGCAGGTCGGTTATGATGTTTCATGGATTCTCCCGGTTTCGGCCGCCACGGGAAGGGCGAACGCCCGGGGAGTTGTCGCCCATAAGGGCGCAGTGCGGGCATAAGCTTGCATCCGCCTCGCCCTTGGGCTAATCTAGGAAGCCATGGAGAACGGACAGAATTTCTATGAGCTCCTGGGGCTGGAGCCCCAGGCAAGCCAAGCAGAGATTTCCAAAGCGTTCAGAGCGCTGGTGCGGGAATACCACCCTGACCGCTTTGAGGAGAAGACGCGAAAGGCCGAGGCGGAGACGGTCCTCAAGGATATTACGGAGGCCTACAATACGTTGAGACGGCCGTACCTCCGTGCAAAGTACGACCAGTCCCTCTCGACGGGCGAATCAAAGACCGCACAAAAGTCGATTCCGGAACAGGTAAGGGAGCTTCTGCCACAAGGCAAGAGCCGTCTTCGCTCCGGCGACCTGGGAGGCGCGCTTGCGGTCTTCGACCACATTCTGCGGTTGGATCCCGAAAACGTCGAGTCCATGTTCAACGCAGGCATGATCAGGATGAAGTTCCCCAAATGGCGGGCGGAAGGCGGGGCGCAGGTGGAAGAAGCCATCGAGAGAGATCCATTCACGGCTTCGTACGTTATACAATATGCCACATTTCTCATCGAGAACGGTCAGGCCCTGAGGGCCCAGAGGTTGCTGGAGAATGCGTTGCCTTCTCATCCGAAAGACGAAAAGATCGCATCGCTTCTGGACAAGGTCCGCGGGGGCAAATCCTCCGGATTTTCGTTTTTTGGAAAGAAGCCATGAGTCGGTTCGAATCCTTCGGCCTCAGCGACGTGGGAAAGAAACGCGTAAACAACGAAGATGCTTTTGCCATTCGCACGGAGAAGAACCTGTATATCGTTGCGGATGGGATGGGTGGGCATTCCTCCGGCGAGGTGGCCGCGCAGCTCGCCGTCAAGGAAATCATCGCTTTTTTCGATACGAACTCTCTTTCGGAAGACGCGACATGGCCGTATGAATATGACGAAAGCCTGTCATTCGACGGCAACAGGCTGAGGACCGCAATAGCCGCGGCAAATGACCGGATTCAGGCATACGCGGCCGATCACCCCGAGTCGAGGGGGATGGGCACTACCGTTGTCGCAGCTCTGCGCAATGGCGAGAAGGTCGTCATCTCGCACGTTGGCGACAGCCGTGCGTACCTCTTGGATGATTCCGAACTGCATGTCTTGACCATGGACCACTCCTGGGTGGGGGAGCAGGTCCGGCAGGGCTTCCTTACCGAAAGTGAGGCCGAACAGCATCCTTTCCGGAATGTCATTACGAAAGCCCTCGGCACGAGAGAACATGCCAAGGGGGATGTGGCGGAAATCGCCATGCCGACGGGAAGCCGCCTGCTCCTGTGCACCGACGGGCTCAACAGCATGGTCAGGGATGAAGACATCAGGGACGTCCTTGCAGATACCGCCGGGTTGGAAGATGCGTGTAGGAAGCTGATTGCCCTCGCGAACGACAGGGGCGGGGAGGATAACGTCACCGTCGTACTGATCGAACGCGTTGAGTAGGCCGCGACCAGCCGGGGCCTGAAAGCCGAATAGAACCGGGAGACTCGCAACACCAAGAAAAAGTGAGTCGGACGGGTCTTCGCCCCTTCCACCGTCACGGCCGTTGCAGGATACAGCTGCAACGGCGTCGCGCTGGGCCATCATGGAACACGCGAAGGAGGCTGCCGGGGAGCGCCGTATTGACAGAAAGGCCCGGAAAATCTAGAATACCGCTGGGCCGAAGTGGCGGAACCGGTAGACGCAGCGGACTCAAAATCCGCCGGCCGCAAGGCTGTGGGGGTTCGAGTCCCCCCTTCGGCACCACCTAAAATCCGCCCCTGCGGGACGGATTTTACATGTACATGCCGCCGTTGACAGACAGCGTCTGGCCCGTGATGTAGGCTGCATCCTCGCTGACCAGGAAGGCGACGGCCCTGGCGATGTCCTCAGGTAAGCCGAAGCGTTTCATGGGGATGATGGACGCCATCTGGTCCTTCTGCTTGTCGTCCAGCTTATCCGTCATGGCCGTAACGATGAAACCGGGCGCCACCGCATTGCACGTGACGTTCCGGGATGCCAGCTCCCGGGCGATGACTTTGGTGAGGCCGATAAGGCCTGCCTTGCTGGCCACGTAGTTGGCCTGGCCTGCGTTCCCCATGAGTCCGACGACTGAGGCGATGTTCACGATACGCCCGAAGCGCTGGGACATCATTGGGCGCATGGCGAACTGCGTGAGATGAAATGCGCCTGTGAGGTTTATGGAAAGGACAGCTTCCCAGTCCTCGGGCTTCATGCGCATGAGCAGGCTGTCTCGCGTGATCCCCGCGTTGTTGACCAGGAAGTCCAGCCTCTCGGAACGCTTCAGGACGGCATCGACAGAAGCTTCACAGGAAGCCCTGTCGGAGACGTTGAGCTGGAGTGGTTCGACCTTCAGCCCTTTGGCCTTCAGTACTTCGGCGGTCTTGCCCATGCCTTCGGCATTAAGATCGGCACCGTATACGAGGGCGCCCTCCGATGCGATCCGTTCGGCTATTGCAAGGCCGATGCCCTGCGCTGCGCCGCTGACGAGTGCAATTTTGTTATCGAATCGTCCCATCCTCGTTCTCCCTTACTTAGAAAGCTCGTTGAGAGTCTGTTCAAGACTGGCCGGGTCTTCGACGTTCAAGAGCGTCCAGTCGCGGCTTACCCTCTTTGCAAGGCCCGTAAGCACCTTCCCCGGGCCGACTTCCACGATCGTGTCGATCCCCTCGGACTGCATGAGGAGGAGGCTGTCCCTCCATCGGACGGGGGAGTCGACCTGGGCAATCAGCTTGCGGCGGGCGTCCTCTCCGGTCCGGGTGGGAAGGGCGTCGACGTTGGAGATGACAGGCCAGCGTGGAGAGAGGATGGGAAGGGCTTCGAGAACGGGCGCGAGACGCTTGCGGGCTGGGGCCATGAGCGGACAGTGAAACGGCGCGGATACGGGCAACAGGACGGCTCTCTTGCACCCGCGTTCTTTGGCGAGGGCGATCGCTCGCTCCACAGCGGTTTTGTGCCCGGCTATGACCACTTGCCCGGGGGCATTGTCGTTCGCCGGGATGACGATCTCTCCCTCGGCAGCCCGGGCGCAGGCCTCGGCGACCGCATCGGGCTCGATACCCATGAGCGCGGCCATGGCGCCTACGCCCACTGGAACTGCATCCTGCATGAACAAGCCCCGCTTGCGCACCGTGGTGACCGCATCTGAGAGGCTCAGGCTGCCCGAAGCGACGAGCGCACTGTACTCACCCAAGGAATGCCCCGCGAGGAATGCGGGGTCGAACTCAGGGAGAGATCGGTGGAAAACGGACCACGCCGCCAGAGAAACGGTCAGAACACCAGGCTGGGTATTTTCGGTGAGATTAAGCCTGTCCGCGGGTCCGTCCCAGAGGATGCCCGTGAGAGCCTCTCCGAGGGCTTCGTCGGCTTCGCTGAAGGCGGCGCGTGCCTCGGGAAACGCTTCCGAGAGTGCTTTTCCCATACCCACGTACTGAGAAGCCTGACCGGGAAAAAGTATGGCACATTTCATGGACTACCCCACTGTCGATGCGGTCAAGTGGAATGCGCCGGCGGTTCACCCCGCGCGGGGAGAAGGGTTACCAGCGGACGAGCGCCGAACCCCAGGTCAAGCCTGCGCCGAAGGCGGCGAAGAGGAGTATTTCGTTCGGCTGGACCTTGCCGGATCGCACGAGCTCATCAAGCGCTATGGGAATGGAAGCGGCCGACGTATTGCCGATGCGGTCTATGTTCAGGTAGATGCTCTCGGGGGGCCAGCCTAGGCGGCCCGCAACGGCATTGATGATCCTGAGATTGGCCTGATGGGGCACGAACCACCGGACGTCCGAAGGCTTGAGAGAGGCCTGTTCGATGGCTTCTCTGCAAACTGCTTCAAGCGAGCGGACGGCGATTTTGAAGGTCTCGTTGCCCCGCATTTTGATGGTGTGGAGGTTGTGATCGATCATCTCGTGGCTGACGGGGATGCGGCTGCCGCCTCCCGGAAGGGTGATGAAATCGGCCATGGATCCATCCGCGTGTATGGCGGAGGAGAGCACTCCGCGCCCGTTTTCTTCGGCGGAAAGGATCACGGCGCCCGCGCCGTCGGCAAATAGTACGCACGTGGCTCTGTCTTTCCAGTCCACGTACTTGGAAAGAAGCTCTCCGCCGATGACAAGGGCATGCTTGACCGATCCCATGCGGATGAAATTGTCGGCTACAGTCAGCGCGTAGATGAATCCCGAACAGCCCGCCTGCATATCGAAGGCGGCGGCGTTGGGCGCCTTGATCGCATCCTGGACGAAGCAGGCGGTGGATGGAATGGGCTGGTCGGGGGTGACCGTCGCGATGACGATGAGCCCCAGATCCTCGCCCGTTATGCCCGCCATGTCCATCGCTTTGCGCGCGGCGTCTGCGGCGAAGAGGGACAGATATTCGTTTTCGGCGGAAATGCGGCGCTCGCGAATCCCCGTTCGGGTGGTGATCCACTCGTCCGATGTGTCGACCATCTTCTCCAGGTCGAGGTTGGTCAGAATGCGGGAGGGCAGGGAGTGTCCGGTCCCGCTAATTCGCGATCGAATTCTTTCCATTAGGAGCATCCTTCATGCGCGTTTGTATCTGCTCGATGATACGCTGGTTGAGTCCTGCCAGGCAGAAGTCGCGCGCGAGTCTGAGTGCGTTCATGATGGCTTTGGGCTGGGAACGGCCATGGCAGATGATGGTGACCGCCTTGACGCCGAGCAGCAGGGCGCCGCCGTATTCGGCATAGTCCATCTTGGCCTTGAGCTTTTTGTAGACGTGGGCCGAGAGGATGTATCCGATCTTCGCGAGAAGGCTCTCCCTGAACCCCTGCTTGAGCGTCTGTGATATGTACTCGTAGACCGACTCGCCGGTTTTCAGGACCACGTTGCCGGTAAAGCCGTCCGTCACTATGACGTCGGCTTCGCCAGAGAAAACGCCGTGGCCTTCCACGTTACCTATGAAACTCACATCGGCGGTTCTGAGTAACTTGAAAACCTCCTTTGTGAGCTCGTTACCCTTTATGTCCTCCTCGCCGATGGACAGGAGCCCCACGTTGGGATGAGCGATTCCCGTGAGCTGGGAGGCGAAGATGCTGCCCATGATGGCAAATTGGCAGAGTTGCGAGGGCTTGCAATCGCTGTTCGCGCCCACGTCGAGCAGGAGGGTCACGCCCTTCGGGTGGGGAATCCAGGTCGCGAGGGCAGGGCGCTCCACGACATCGATGCCGCCTATGACGAGCTTGGCGGCGGCCATGACCGCGCCCGTGTTGCCGGCAGAAACGAACCCCTGCGCTTCGCCGGCTCTTACGAGATCGGCCGCGATTCGGAGGGAACTCTGCCGCTTCTTGCGAATCGGGGTCATGGGCGGATCATCCATGGTCACGACCTCGTCGGCATGGACCACGGTTATCCCTTCACCTGATGCTTTTAGACGGGCGAGTTCCTTTTTTAGCCTGGCTTCGTCCCCGACGAGTATCGTGTTTACGCCGAACCTGCGATAGGCCTCGACGGCACCCACGACCTCGGGCAACGGCGCCCTGTCTCCACCCATCGCGTCGAGGGCGATGCGGATGCTCATGGGCGACTCAGACCTCTTCTACTTCCAGAACCTGCTTGCCATCATAGAAGCCACATGATTCGCAGATGGCGTGCGGCTGCTTGGGTTCGTGGCACTGGGGGCATTCAACGACGTTGGGGATCGAAAGAGCGTCGCCCGTTCGACGTTTGTCCCTGCGGGCTTTTGAGTGGCGGCGTCTTGGGTTAGGCATCGTACGTTCTCCTATTGAGCATGTTTGAACTGCGACAGGGCGCCCCACCTCGGATCGGCGTCGGGGGGACAGGCGCAGGGTCCATCGTTCAGGTTTGCTCCACACCGTGAGCAGAGCCCTTGACAGTCTTCGCGACAAAGAATTTTCTCCGGCACCTCCAGATACATCTGCTGGATGATCAGATTTTCCAGCATCAAGGTGTCATCGTCGTAGTATACGATCTCCGTCGATTCGGGCGACACTTCCATTTCGATGTCTCCCGGAGCCTCGGATGCGGGCTGGTACTCCAGATCGAAGCGGGCCTCCCCGGAGAAGACTACATCGCGAAGGCATCGCGCGCAAAGGGCCGTGGCCTCGTAATGAAAGTGGCCCTCCAGCCGGTGCCCCGTCTTCAGCGGAGTGACCTGAAGGGTCAACTCCAGGGGCGCTACGCTTGCATCATAGTGATAGCCCAGATCCAGTTTCAGAGCGGGGAGGGATTCAATCAGCTCAACGGGCCTTACGACCTCCCCAAACCGTATCCACATCGTCTCATCTCCCAACGACGCGTAACCCCGTGATGCTAGCAGATTTAGGCCTTTTCGTCAAGCCAAACGCAGGCAGAATGTCTATTTCACGGGTATTTTGCAGGCCGCCGGCGGCCCGGTCGAGCAACCCCCTAGGAAAGGGGGATACCCTCATTCCTGTTCCGATGAACGCGTTCCCGCCGGATCGGATTCTGCCGCCGGTCTCGGAAATGAGACGAAGACGGGCGCAGGGGACCGTGAGCATGGCTTCGGGCTCCATCAAATCTTTCGTCACCGCACCACTTCCTGTAGACTGAAGCAGGAGGTGTTATGCCGATTAGAGAGGAAGCTTTTCCCTTCGCCGGTCCTCTTGCCGTGCTCGCGGGGATTCTGGGCGCCTTCGGGTTTTATGCCTGGGCCGCCTTTTTTTTGTTCGCGGCCCTGTGCGTATGTGCGTTTTTCAGGGACCCCGAACGGCGGGCTCCCGATGACCCGAACCTCCTCGTCTCGCCTGCGGACGGCCGCATCGTGGCCGTTTCCGTGGATGGAGCCAACACAAGAATCAGCGTCTTCATGTCGGTCTTCAACGTCCACGTCAACCGTGCCCCGTCGGATGGGTCGGTCACGAGCACGGTTTATAATCCGGGCAAGTTCATGGCCGCCTGGAGCGAAAAGGCTTCCCTGGACAACGAGCAGATCCGAATAGCCTTCGAAACCCCCAGAGGCGCGATGGACGTGGTCATGATCGCGGGTCTTATCGCAAGGCGGATCGTCTGCTGGGCGAGTCCGGACGCGCGGTTTCAGCGAGGAGAGAGGATTGGGCTCATAAGGTTCGGATCGAGGGTCGATCTTTATCTGCCCACTGCCCGAATCGAACCTATCGTGAGGATAGGGGACAGGGTGAAGGCCGGCGAGACGGCCGTCGCCGCATGGAAGGATCGATAATGCCCCGCAGGACCCTGCGAAGAATAAAGAAGACTGGCCGGCGCGTTCCCTTCAGGAAGGGCGTGGCCATTCTTCCCTCCCTGTTCACCGTGGCGAACATGTTCTTCGGCTACTACGCCATCATCCTGAGCACCAAGGGAAGGTTCAAGCTCGCGGTATCCATGGTGATTATCGCGGGCATCCTGGACAGCCTGGACGGGCGCATCGCCCGGATGACCAACACGACGAGCGATTTTGGAAAAGAGCTGGATTCCCTGTCCGATTTCCTGTCCTTCGGGCTGGCGCCCGCCCTCATACTCTACAACTGGGGTTTCAAAGACCTGGGACGTTCGGGATGGCTTCTTGCCTTTCTTCTTCCCGTCGCCGGTGCCATGAGGCTCGCCAGGTTCAACGTCCAGGTGGCGCACGTCGACAAGAAGTACTTCGTGGGGCTACCGATTCCGGCGGCCGCCGCGGCCGCCGTTCTACCTCTGTACTACCTGCCCGCCGGTTTGCCGCCCGCGCTGAAAGCCGGGGCCCTGATCTATGTCGTTTCGCTTGCCTGGCTCATGGTCAGCCGCATCAAGTTCCGGTCGTTCAAGGAACTCGATCTGCGTGCCAGGCGGTCGTCCATGCTCATCTTCCTGGTCGCCCTCGTCCTGATTCTCATCGCGTGGGATCCGCCGGCGGTCCTCCTGGGGATAGCGGTCACCTATGCGGCCTCCGGTCCCGTCGGATGGGTCTTGTCGCGTTACGGCCGCCGCAGAATGGGTCCGCGAGAGGGGGAGGAAGAGGAGATTCAGCCGGAAGGAAAGCCAGAAAATGATTGAAGCGGGAAGCTCCATCGCAATCGTCGGCTCAAGGACACTGGAAGCCAAGGAACTCCATAAGAAGCTCGTCGAGATGGGCGTGGCAAAGAACCAGCTGATGATGTTCGGGAACAAGGTCGGCCCTTGGCAGATATCCATTGAAGACGACGCGGCTGATATTTTTCTGCCGCTGGAGAAGAGCTATCTGGATCAGGCTAAGGTCGTATTCTTATGCGATCTTGCCCGGGAATCGCGTGAGGCCGTTGTCGAGTGGGTGCGGGACAACGGGGCCCTGCTGGTTGACCTGAGCGCGAATATGGATCGGGAATCCGGATGGTCCGACCCGCTTCTGCCCCGCGAACAGCTGAGAAACTACGGCCTGGAGTACATTCTGCCTGAACCCGAGGCGCTCTATCTCGCTTACCTCCTGAAGGCGATTCCCAGGGAAAGCCTGGCTTCCGTGGATTGCCACATCTTCATTCCGGCCTCTCAGCGGGGGGAGGCCGGCATTCAAGAGCTCTACAACCAGTCGATCAACTTGATTAACTTCAAGGACATCCCCAAGGATATCTTCGGACGCCAGGTGGCTTTCAACCTCGTACCCGTCCAGGAAACCGGTGAGGGCGCGTCTTTTGCGAAGCAGGTCAGACGGTTTTCAGGGATGGAAATGCGCGTGACACGCGTTGCGGTTCTGACGCCCGTCTTCCACAGCATGACCCTGTCGGCCATGATCCAAGTGACCGATGCCCTGGAGGCCGAACAGGCCTTGCGAAGGCTTATCGAGCCCGCCGGGATTTTCCGACTCGTCGGAGATGAGGCCTGGCCCGCCCCGACGGAGGCCGTGGCGCTGGACACACCGGTTGTGGGGGTTCGTGCGCTATCGGAGACGGTCCTATGGCTGTGGTTGACCTACGACAATATCTGGTCGGGCAAGGTAGGACTTGCGGCCAGGATATTCGAGCAGGTGAGGGAAGACGCTTGAGGGGTTGTGCCTGCGGCGGCGCAGGCACGCATTCCGGACGGTAATACAGAGAAAAATGCAGGCGCACCGGGACAGACGGGAACGCTTCAGGAATGAGTATCCTCCAGAAGGTTCAATTCAGGCTCGTATTCTCCGGCGTAGGCCTCTGGGTAAAGATTAAAGACGGTAACACACTCTTTGCTGCAGAGCAGCACGGTCTTTTCAGCATAGCTGATCTCAAAATGCTCGGTTTCCGGAGAAATCCGGGTTCCACAGATCGGACATTTCCCATCCATAAAGTCAGCCATATTAGCTACACCCCCAACGTGAACCATACAATTTGCATGCCAGCGTTGCAGGGAGTCTGAAACACAATGGCAACATAGGCTGGAGGGGTGGAAGAACGTGCGGCTGCCGGCGAGTGGGGCTCTTGTGGGCGCAATGCGTTACTATGAGTAACACGTATTCACCCTGAAAATGTCCAATATCGTTGCGCGGATCTGTGAGCCGGCCGTATGCGTGCGCGCCGAATAAAAGACCGCCCCCGGTCCGTCACGAACCGGAGGCGGTGCCGTATGCCAGGTGAAGGAATATTAGAGATTGACCGAACGCGGCGCGCCGCTGCAAGGCGCCGGGCGCCGGCCGTGGTGCTGTCGGCAAAGCGAGGGTTTCGCCCCTATAACTTCTTCACCTTTTCAACCGTCAATCCGGTCAGACCGGACTTCCGGGCGACGGGACCAGTGATCTCGACCTGATCCGCGGCGTAGTTTTTGGCCTCGTTGAAGGGCTTGTAGTCCTGGTGGTCGGCCAGCAGGAGATAGACCTTGCCGTCCTTCGTGATCAGGCCCATGGGCTGACCGCCCTTCAAACACATCAGGGCGCACTGCTGGTGCTTCTTTCCGCGGGCCCCGTGGTCGAGGTAGCAGGCCAGGTCGAGAACCTCGCCCTGCACGGTTATGACCTTGCCCTTGTCCTGAGTTTTGCCGGCGGCGAACGCGGTAATGGCCAGGCCGAGCATGCACACGGCGAGAATAGACACTATCGCGCTTTTGAACGAAACAGACTTCATCGGTTCCTCCTGTTCTCCAAGATAGGTAGAACAGGCCGCGAGGCCGCTTATTTCAAACGGACAATCGGTCTGCAGCGCGCGGGGGGTTATCCGCCGGAGCGGCCGCTGGACCGGATGGGACTGCGGTTGGACCTCAACCAGCTTACGTAAGCCCACAGATCGTCCACGTCCTTCTTGCTCAGGACCTCCTTGAAGGCCGGCATGTGGAGGTTGGCGCGGTCGAGAAAAAACGAGGCGGCCCGGTTTTCGGAAAAGCGCTTCGAGCGGCCGTCGAGCACCCATTGGTCGAATTCTTGCCTGTTCCTCACAAGGTGCGGGAAGACGGGGCCGGTCCAGCCAGGCACGGACTCGGCAAAAGACCGGGGATTGGGGCGTCCGCCCGATCCGCCGACGCCGTGGCAGGACTCGCATCCGTACTTCCGGGAGAGCGTGAAGCCGTCGGCGACGGGGCCGCTGTCGGGGACCAGATATCCGTCGGCGGCGATGACGAAGAGCGCCAGCTCGTGAATCTGTTCGCGGCTGAGGCGGTCCTTGAAGGCGGGCATATGAAAGAGCTGCTTGGCGTGGTAGGGCTCGGCCCCCGATTTCGACGGCGCCTTGGGGCGTCCGTAGGTGATGAAGTTCTCGACCTGATCGGGGGACTTCACGTACATCATCAGGTTCCCGCGGAAGAACGAGGGCACGGATTGCCACTGGTTTCCGGGGTTGGCGTGCTGGTCCCTTCCCAGGGGTGCGTGGCAAGAAAAGCAGCCTTCCTCGGCCGCAAGGCGGGCTCCGCTGCGAACCGGGTTCGCGGTCCGTAGAGACCAGTACCATCCCGGCATCCAGCGGACGCCGGCGGCCAGGGCGAAGCCGGCGAGCGCGCCGGCGATCCAGAACCATTTCTTCCTCATACCCCGATATCCATCTCTATACGTCCGCCTTGCGAAGGCGGAGGGCGTTGCTGATCACCGAGACGGAGCTGAAGCTCATGGCCGCGCTGGCGATGACGGGGCTCAGCAGCAGGCCGAAGAAGGGATAGAGGATGCCCGCCGCGATCGGGATGCCGATCGTGTTGTAGACGAAGGCGAAAAACAGATTCTGCTTGATGTTGGCCATGGTTTTCCTGCTGAGCGTGTAGGCCTGCGCGATACCTCGCAGATCGCCTTTGAGGAGCGTGATGCCGGCGCTCTCCATGGCCACGTCGGTCCCGGAACCCATTGCGATGCCGACCTGCGCCTGTGCCAGCGCAGGCGCGTCGTTGACGCCGTCTCCCGCCATGGCCACGAAGCGTCCCTCGTCCTGAAGGCGTTTGACGACCGCGCTCTTCTGGTCGGGGAGGACGTCGGCTTCGATCTCGCCGATGCCCAGTTCGCTTGCCACGGCCTGGGCGGTCACGCGGTTGTCGCCCGTCAGCATGACGATTCGGATGCCGTGCTCCTTCAAGGTCCGGACGGCCTCGGGCGTGGATTCCTTGACGGGGTCGGACACGGTTATGAGACCTGCGAGAGCGCCGTCCAGGGCGACGAACATGACCGTCTTGCCCTCCTTGCGGAGCGCTTCGGCCTTTTGAGAGAGCAGCCCTTCGCTCAGGTTCAGGGCTTCCAGCAGGCGGGCGTTGCCGAGGGCCACCTCCCGTCCGTGCACGTTACCTCTGACGCCCTTGCCCGTAAGAGATTCAAAACTCTCGACCGATGACAGCTCGGCCTTCCGGTCCCCGGCGCCCGCCACGATGGCGGCTGCGAGCGGATGCTCGCTGGCGCGCTCGAGGCTTGCGGCGAGGCCCAGGAGCTCCTTCGCGTCGATTCCTTCGACGGGAACCACATCAGTGAGCCGCGGCCTGCCTTCGGTCAGCGTGCCCGTCTTGTCCACTACGAGGGTGTCGACCTTCTGCAGGACCTCCAGGGATTCCGCGTTCTTGATGAGGATGCCCGCCTGGGCGCCGCGTCCCGTGCCCACCATGATGGACATGGGCGTGGCGAGTCCGAGTGCGCAGGGGCAGGCGATCATCAGGACCGCGACGGCGTTGACGAGGGCATAGGCCAGAGCCGGTTGCGGGCCGACCAGCGCCCAGATGATGAAGGTGATCACGGACGAGAGGATCACGGTGGGGACGAACCACGAAGCAGCCACGTCCGCGATGCGCTGGATGGGCGCGCGGCTCCGCTGGGCCTCGCTCACCATTTGGACGATCTGCGCGAGGAGCGTTTCGCTGCCGACGCGCTCGGCGCGCATGGTGAAGCTGCCGGTGGCGTTGACCGTGCCGCCCGTGACGGTGTCGTCCGGGGCTTTTTCCACCGGTATGGGTTCTCCCGTGACCATGGACTCGTCCACGGAGCTGGAGCCTTCCAGGACGACGCCGTCGACCGGCACCTTCTCGCCCGGCCGGACGCGAAGCGTGTCACCCGGCTGAACTTCGTCCAGGGGAACGTCCCTCTCGGTTCCGTCGTCCTCCACCTTCCTGGCGGTCTTGGGCGCGAGCCCCAGGAGCGCCTTGATGGCGCTGGAGGTGCGGCTGCGGGCCTTGAGCTCCATGACCTGGCCGAGGAGGACGAGGACGGTGATCATGGCCGCAGCGTCGAAGTAGGTGGCGATCTGTCCGCTGGCGTCGCGGAAGGTCGGAGGGAATATCTGGGGAAAGAGCAGGGCCACCACGCTGTACAGGTAGGAAACACCGACGCCCATGCCGATGAGCGTGAACATGTTGAGGCTGCGGTTGACCACCGAGTTCCAGCCGCGCTTCAGCAGCACCCACCCGGCCCACAGGACGACCGGCGTGGACAGGACGAACTCGATCCAGCCCGCCGTGCGGGTGGAGAAGATGTGCATGGCCTTGAGCGCAGGCACCATGTGCGTCAGGGCCACGGCGAAGACGGGGACGGTGAGGGCCAGGGCCACCCAGAAGCGCCGGGCCATGTCCTTCAGCTCGGGATTTTTCTCCTCCAGCGTCACGGTGGTCGCCTCCAGGGCCATGCCGCACTTGGGACAGGCGCCGGGTTCGTCCTGCTTGACCTCGGGGTGCATGGGGCAGGTGTAGACGGTCTTCGTGGACGGCGCCGTGACCTCCATGGGCTCGAGGGCCATGCCGCACTTGGGGCACGCGCCGGGATGGTCCTGGACGACCTCGGGGTCCATGGGACACGTGTAGCGCGCTCCCCTGGGAGCCGGCTTGGCCGGATCCGCCGGTTTCCCCCCGAGAAAGGCGCCCGGATCGGCCTTGAACTTTTCCAGGCAGTGTTCGGAGCAGAAGGTGTAGGTGGTGCCGTCGTGTTCGAAGCTTCCGGCGGCGCTTTCCGGCTTGACGGTCATGCCGCAGACGGGATCTTTGGCTTCGGCCGCCGCCTTTTTGCCTCCGTGCTTCATTTTCATGGGCATGCCCATGGGCTTGTAATCGGGTGCGAGGTACTTTTCGGGCTCGGCTTTGAACCTGTCCATACAGCCGGAGCAACAGAAGTGGTACGTGGTGCCCTTGTATTCGCAGCTCGGCTTGCCCGCGGACGGGTCCACGCTCATTCCGCACACGGGGTCCATGGCCCCGGCGGGGGCTTCTGTTGCGGCCGGCGCAAAGGCCGCCGGATCGGTTTTGAACTTCTCCAGGCAATGGTCAGAGCAGAAAGTGTAGGTGGTGCCGTTGTATTCGTAGCTTCCGGCGGCGCTTTCGGGTTTGACGCTCATTCCGCATACGGGATCCCTGGCTTGCATTGAATTGGATTTCATTTCGTTCTCCCTATGGTTTGCCGGCCCCTTCTGACCCGCAGGTTCGGAGCCATGCAGGAGTTTGCACTCAAGCTTAACAAGGCCGGCCGGACAAACATTCTAGCAAACCGGACTACGACGACCTCAGTGCGTTTCGTGGACTTCCTCGTCGGACGTCGGTTCGAGCGAGGGGTCCAGGTGGCGGCGTTTGAGGTAGTAGTACAGAACGGGGTAAATGGTCAGCTCCAGAAGAAGGGACGTGATCACACCTCCCACCATGGGGGCGGCGATCCGCTTCATGACCTCGGATCCCGTCCCCGTGCCGTGCATGATGGGGATCAGCCCGGCGAGGATGGCGCCGACCGTCATCATCTTGGGTCGGATGCGCTTCACGGCGCCGTGGAAGATGGCCTGTCTGAGGTCTCCGCGCGTCTTCATGCGCCCCAGCCTGGTGTAGAGTTCGTGGGCCAGCTCGAGGTAAAGGAGCATGACCACGCCCGTCTCCGCGTCCAGTCCCGCCAGCGCGATGAGGCCTACCCACACGGCCACCGACAGGTGATAATTCAGCAGGTAGAGCAGCCAGAAGGAACCGACGAGCGAGAAGGGGACTGCCAGGATCACGATGGCCACCTTCGTGAACGACCTGGTGTTGAAGTACAGGAGCAGGAGGATGATCACGAGCGTGATCGGCACGGCGACGACGAGGCGCGCCCGGGCCTCCTGCATGTACTGATATTGACCGCTCCAGACGAGGTTGTATTTGGGCGGCAGGTGGATCTTCTCGTCGACGATCTTTTTGGCCCTGGCCACGTATCCGCCTATGTCGGAGGTCTTGAGGTCCACGTAGAGCCACGCCGTCTTGCGCGAATTCTCGGTCTTGATGGCCGGTGGCCCCTGGTGGATGACGAAGTGCGCGACTTCGGAAATGGGAATCTGCGCGCCGGCGGGCGTCTGGATGAGCACACGCTTGAGCGACTGCAGGTTGTCCCTGTAGCCGCGCATGTAGCGAAGGTTCACGGGATAACGCTCAAGCCCTTCCACGGTCTGGGTGACGTTCATTCCGCCCAGGGCAGACTCGATGACGTCTTCGATGGACTGGACGGACAATCCATAGCGCGCCGCCGCCGTCCGGTCGATGTCGTAGTCCATGTAATACCCGCCCATCACGCGTTCGGCGATGACCGAGCGGGTGCCGGGGATGGTCCTGACCACCGACTCCACCTCCTTGGCCAG
>CAZDOY010000013.1:0-3645 GCA_964507185.1 uncultured Thermoanaerobaculia bacterium | reverse complement strand
GCCTTTCCGATGGAGATGCCGGGCAGAGTGGTGGGCATGTAGAGCAGGTCGCCCTCGTTGAGCGGCGGCATGAACTCCGAGCCCAGGTGCATCAGCGGAAAGACGGCGCTCACCATGAGCAGGAGGGCGGCCACAAGGACCACCTTGCGGTGCTTCAGGACCCAGTCCACGACAGGGTGGTAGATCCAGACGAGGAAGCGCGTGATGGGGTTCTCGACGTCGGGGCGGATGCGGCCCCGGATGAACAGCCCCATAAGGACGGGAGCCAGAACCACAGCCAGGAAGGCCGCCGAGCCGATGGTGTAGGTGGTCGTGAAGGCCAGGGGCTTGAACATCCTCCCCGACTGCTGGTTCAGGGTGAAGATGGGCAGGAGCGAGAAGGTCAGGACCAACAGGGACCAGAAGAGCGTGGGGCCCACCTCCTTGGCGGCGCTGCCGATGATCTCCCAGTGGCGGCTCTTGTCGTAGCCGCGCTCCATCTTCTTGTGGGCGTTCTCGATCATGATGATGGCCGAATCCACCATGGCCCCCATGGCGATGGCGATGCCCCCCAGGCTCATGATGTTGCTGTTGAGACCCTGGAAATACATGATGATGAGCGATGCCATTACGCCCAGGGGCAGGATGATAATGGCCACGAGCGCGCTCCGGAAATGAAAGAGGAACAGGATGCAGACGAGGGAGATGACGATGATCTCCTCGACGAGCTTGTCTTTGAGGAACTTGATGCTGCGCTCGATGAGCCCGGACCGGTCGTACACCGGCACGATCTCGACGCCCTCGGGAAGACCCTTCTTGAGTTCGGCAAGCTTGGCCTTCACGCCCTCGATGGTCTTCAGGGCGTTCTCGCCGAAGCGCATGACCACCACGCCGCCGGCCACGTCGCCCTTGCCGTTGAGGTCCGCGAGGCCCCGTCTCAGCTCCGGGCCGAGGTGGATGTTCGCCACCTGCCCGAGCAGTACGGGGCGCCCGCCTGAATCGAGGCCGATGGGGATCTTCCTGAGATCGTCAAGGCTTTTTATGTAGCCGAGTCCCCGGACCATGTATTCGGTCTCGGCCATCTCCACGACGCTCCCCCCGACGTCGTTGTTGGAGTGCTGGATCGCGTGCTTCACCTGCTCAAGGCTGATGTGGTAGTCGGCCAGCTTGTTGGGGTCCACCTCGACCTGGTACTGCTTGACGTACCCGCCGATACTGGCTACTTCGGCCACGCCCGGCACCGTCTGGAGCTGGTAGCGCAGGTACCAGTCCTGGAGCGATCGTAGCTGGTAGAGGTTGTGTGTGCCGGTCCTGTCCACGAGCGCGTATTCGTAGACCCATCCGACGCCTGTGGCGTCCGGACCAAGCTGCGGCGATACCCCCCTCGGGAGGCGTGGCGTCACGTAGTTGAGGTACTCGAGGACGCGGTCCCTGGCCCAGTACAGGTTCGTGCCGTCCTTGAAGATGACATAGACCAGCGAGAAGTTGAAGAAGGAGTAGCCTCGGACGACTTCGGCGCGGGGGACCGAGAGCATGGCCGTCGTGAGCGGGTAGGTGACCTGGTCCTCGACGACCTGCGGGCTCTGACCGGCGTACTTCGTGTAGATGATGACCTCGGTGTCCGACAGGTCGGGGATGGCGTCCACCGGCGTGTGGACGATCACCCAGACGCCCGCCACGATGAAGAGGGCCGCCAGGACGAGTACGAGGTAGCGGTTTTTCAGCGACCAGTCTATGATGCGCGACAACATCAGGAATTCCCCGTCTTCTTATGCGACAGCATCTCCTGGATGGCCGCCTTGAGCTGGCTCTCCGAATCCAGCATGAACTGGGCCGAGGTGACCACGCGTTCGCCGGGTTCGAGGCCGGCCTTGACCATGACCATGCCGTCGTCGCCCTCGGGCCCGAGGACGACCTTTCGTCCTCTGAAATGGCCGTGGCCCTCGGCGATGAAGACGACGTTGTCGGTGGAGGAGGCGCGAATGACGGCGTTGTCCGGGATGACGACCGCGTCCTGCGAGATCGGGACCTCGATCTGAACCGTGGCGTACATTTCGGGCAGGATCTCGCCCCTGGTGTTGGGGAGCCGTATCCTGACCTGAGCCGTCCGTGATTTTCCTCCGACGTAGGGGTAGACGTAGTCCACGGTCCCTTCGAAGGTCTCCCCGGGCAGCGTGTCGAAGGTGACCTCCGCCTTCATGCCCTTCTTGACGAGGGGGATGTCCTCTTCGTAGATCGAACCCATTATCCAGATGGGGTTGAGCGCCGCGATCCGGACCAGGTTTGTTCCCGGTTGTACGTGGTCGCCCACTACCACGGCCCTGTGGGTGACGATCCCGCTTATTGGAGCATAGAGGACCATGGTCTTCCGGACCTTTCGCGTTTTCTCGAGTTCATGGATCTGGGCGTCGCTGATGTCCCACAGCCGGAGCCTGCGTCTTGCGGCTGAAAGCAACTGCGAACCGCCGGAGGCCACCGAAGGGTCCGAACTCTTCTGGAGCGAACGGGCCGCGTCGAGCGCCGCGAGGTACTCCTCCTGGGTCGCAACGAGCTTGGGGGAATAGATCGAGATGAGGGGCTGGCCCCTGTGAACCATCTGGCCCGTCTCGTTGACGTCGAGCTTCTCGATCCATCCGCCGACCTTGGTGTTCATGGCGGCGAGCGTCGTCTCGTTCCACGTCGCCGTACCGTACGTGCGTATGGTCTTGGAGAAGGGCTTCCGGACGACTCGCGTGCTGGTCACGCCGATGTTCTGGACCACCGTGGGGCTGATCGAAATGTCGCCCGAGGAGACCTGGTCGGCGTAGACGGGAACCAGGTCCATCCCCATGGGGGATTTGCCGGGCTTCTTAGAGATGTAGGTCGGGTCCATGGGCGCGCGCCAGTAAAGGATCTTACGCTTTTCCTTGCGTGCCTCGGGCTTCGATGAGGCGTCGCCGGACGGGGCGGGGTCCTTCTTGAGCGGAACGAGCTTCATGCCGCATATGGGGCAGTCGCCGGGATGGTCTTCGATAACCTGAGGGTGCATGCCGCAGGTGTAGAGCTGCTTCTTCCCAGCGGCCTGTCCGGCGGGTTGGGATTTGGCCGTCGCCTGTTCAGCCGTGGCCGATTCCGTTGTCCTGTGCGTAAGGCGTCCGGCGAAAAAGGCGAGGAGGACGACCGCAGCGAGCAGGCTGGCCAGCAGGGCTTTCTTCATTTCGCGCTCTCCTTCGTGGTACCGGGCGCTCGGCCGAGGACGGCTTCGATCCGGGCGAGGGATACCTGATAATCGGCCTTGAACATGAGGGCCTGGGACTGGTAGTCGTAATAGTTCGTAAGGGCCTTCAGCATGGTCGTGAAGTCCACCTGCCCGACGGTGTAGGCGGCGAGGGCCGATTCGTAGGCCTTCTTCGACTGGACGAGCAGGCCGTTTTCGTAGAGGTCGTAGACATCGCGGTCCTGGACACCGGTTTGGTAAGCGTCCGTGAGCATGTAGCGGGCCTCGTTCAGCACGCTGTTCGCCTGTTCCTTCGCGCTCTCCCGCATGTAGGTCGCCTCGCGGAGAGCGGGCTGGTACCGGCTCTTCTTGTGGAAGAAGGGTAGCGTGATACCGACCATGGCCGTCAGGTAGTCGTGGCCTCCCATGGTCATGTCCTTGTGACGGTAGCGGCCTCCGACGAGGAAGTC
>CAZDOY010000012.1:18254-79789 GCA_964507185.1 uncultured Thermoanaerobaculia bacterium | reverse complement strand
GAGTGATCCATTGATCGAATCGGGGACATGCCTTCGAAGACTGCACGTTTGTGCGCAAGAGCTAATTAGGAGACGAAAGTCACGGAGAGCTCGAACTTCAGGGGCACGGTCGCGGGTTGCCTGCGGCACCCTGCAATCGGCCACGCCGTGGCAGATCGTGAAGCCCGCTGGGGGGAGGTCTTTGATCGGGATTCCCGCCTGCCCCGGTCATGCCCGATCGGCGCTTCGCGCACCGCCGCCTTGTGCAGAATCGACGGTTGCATCCCCCACCCTCCGGAGAAGCGCCGACGGGAGCGGACCATCCTCTTTGTCGGCCTGCGATGCCCGCATCCTAGACGTACACAAGTACGCCTGCGGTGTGGTCATCTTGCCCTTCGCGCGGACTGGCCCACTCGCGTCGGGACGCGGCTTCCGATGCTTCGCATCGAAAGCCGGCGCCAATGCGCGCTTGGACTGTCTGTGGAGAGCAAACAGGTAAAGAGGCCGGCCTGCGGGAATCGGCCGCTACAGCGCGCGCAGCGCCCTAGGGGAGGGTCCATCAGATCAGAACTTAAGACTCGCCCCCCGTTCTCAGCTCTCCGTGTGCTCTGTGGCCTCTATGGTAAAGAGTGAAGAGTGAAGGTGCATGAAGGCCTTCGAAGACCGGCAACCTGCCGTCGCAGGAACCAAGGTCCTCGTTTTCTTCTCTGCGTCCTCCGCCCATCAGCGGTGAGATTAAGCATTTCGTGTCTGGTGTTTAGACGCGGGCCGATCTTCGAAGGCTCGCCCCCAGGCGTCGTCCACTTGCGCCTTTCGACTTCCACCTTCCCGCCGGCCCGTCCCAGGCCTCAGATCATCCCTGCTTCGAAGGTCTGCCCCCTGCCGCAGTCAAATCCGAAATCCCAGATTCAAAATCCCACCTGCAGTCAGGCCTTTATGCGTCCGCGGTCGATGGCGGCTTTTACGAGCGCGAGGATTTTCTCGATCTCATCCTTGACCATCGTCTGTAGACTTTGCGGGTCGGAGATATTCTCAACGAAGAGGCCGTAGGCGTGGCGCTTGTGGAAAACAATGCGCCCGCTGACGTAGACCCGTACGTCCAGGACGCGGCTTTCTTCCAGGTCCTCGATCTGGACGTGGTAGACGATGTTCCCATGCGTGTGAGACTGATTGACCCCGCTGGTCACGTTCCTACCAACAGGCGGTTGCCGAGGTTTTCGGGCAGGCCGGACCTGGTTATCTTCTGGGCCGCCTCCTGCGCATTGTAGTCCACCCGGTAGAAGACAACCCGCCGGCTCTCCGGATAGAACTCCGCGAAGCCGGCCCGCGGATCCCGGTCCCTGGGCTGGCCGACGGAGCCGGGATTGATGAGGTATCTGGCCTGGGGTTCCAGAATGAGTTCCTTCATGCTCCCGTCCAGGGGGAGGGCGTCGATCCCCGCCGCCGTCTGCACGTACACAACGGGGTAATGGGTGTGACCGAAAAAGCACACCTTGAAGGACCCCGTCTCGAAGGCCTGATAGGCGTCGAAATCGGAGAACATGTAGGTGTCCTCGTCCACGAACGATCCGTGGGCGATCCAGACGCCGGGCAGGACTTCCCTGGGGCCTTTGGGCAGCCGGCTCAGAAATTCCCTGTTGGGCTTCGTCAACCTCCCGGATGTCCACTTTGCGGCCTTGAGAGCCGAACCGTTGAAGTTTTCGCCGTCCTCGATGCCTATGCACACCTTGTCATGATTGCCGCGAACCGACACGAACCGCGGCAACCTGCGCAGACGGCTCAAAACGGCGTTGGGGCTGGCCCCATAGCCCACCAGGTCGCCCATACACAGCACGCTCTCGTACCGGCGCCGCTTGACGGTGCTGAAAACGGCCTGGAGAGCCTGCTCGTTTGAGTGAATGTCCGAGAGAATCAGATAGCGCTTCTTCGCCAAACTCTCCCCCTGGTTGAGGGCAAGATTATATCAGCCTCAGGATGGCGTCAACCACCTCGTCCACGGTGAGGCCCCCCGTCCAAACCCTGTGCCTGGCGCGGGCGTAGAAGCGCTTCCGTCTGATGAACAGCCCGAACAAGCCCCCGGCGCCTGACAGGGGACGGCGGGGATCGTTTGAAATGCGTTTCTGCACGTCATCGAAAGAAAGGTCGAGGTGAATCGTCGGCCCAAGCCTGTTCAGCGACGGGATGGTCTCCTCCGTGTAACCGCCGCCACCCACCGCCATGACCCTTTCGCCTTCCTCGGGGGTCGAGAGGATAACCCTGCGTTCGAGGTCCCTGAAGTAAGGCTCTCCCTTCTGCGTGAAAATCTCGGCGATGGAGAGACCCTCCAAATCTTCGATGACGGAATCCGTGTCCTTGAAGGGCCATTTCAGCCGCATGGCCAGCACCCGTCCGACGGTGCTCTTCCCGCTGCCCATGAACCCAACGAGCGTAACCGTTCTGCCGCTCATGGCTCTAAAATAGCACGAATAGATGTGCCCGCCCCGTAAGGCGGGCCGCCCTTATCAGATCACCCGATCGCGGGATCACTCGACCACCTAAAACGAAGGGAGGCCTTTCGGCCTCCCGGTCAGCGCAAAGGATGGTGGGCGATACAGGATTCGAACCTGTGACTCCTACCGTGTGAAGGTAGTACTCTCCCGCTGAGTTAATCGCCCACGGGCAGGAAGATCATAGGCGACCCCAGGCGCGCCTGTCAAGCCAGAAGCAAGGCGACACATGGTCGCCGCGGCCCACCGTTGATCGCCCGGACCGCTTCGAGCAATAATCTTGCCGGTGGGGGGGTTACCCAGACGAGGGAGCATGAAGAGAGGAGAAATTCATGACCAACCCATGGCACGACGTCCCCATCGGCTCGGAGGCCCCCAGAGAATTCCAATCGGTGATCGAGATCCCGAAGGGGACGAAGGTCAAGTACGAATTGGACAAGGAAACGGGCCTTCTGAGAGTCGACCGAATCTTATACTCGTCTGTGTTCTACCCGGCCAACTACGGTTTCATTCCGCAGACCATCGGCGACGACCACGACCCACTTGACGTCCTCGTGCTCATGCAGGAGAAGGTCTACCCGCTGAGCATCCTGAGGGCCCGCCCCATCGGCATGATGAAGATGGTGGACCAGGGAGACGACGACGAGAAGATCATCTGCATCCACCTTGACGATCCCGAGTACCGCTCCTACACGGACATCCGTCAGCTCCCCCCGCACCGACTCGAGGAACTGCGCAGCTTTTTCGAGGACTACAAGAAACTCGAACGGAAGGAAGTTCTCGTTCAAGACTTCTTCGGACCGGAAGAGGCCGTGAATGCCGTTTCGCACGCCATGGATCTCTATCATAAGCTCTTCTCCGGCATCAACAGGGAGCGCGGCCAGAAGCGATTCTGAGATATCCCTATCTCTGTCGGGTGGAAACCGGGGCGCGAGGCGGCACCCCTTAGCTGATGTGGAGAACGCGCAAGGCTCCTCGCAGCGGCGGTGTGTTCCCGATGTGAGAACTTGGTTACCCCTAAAAAGGCCCACTCGACACGCCCGTTGTTGAATCTGTCATGTGCGGGCTCTATACTGACCCTAGCGGGGTCATGACATTCTTTAGAGCATCCACCGAAACACACTGAGGCCCGAGTCAAGAGCGCCGCGCCGTAAAGTCTCCTTCCCGGCGTCCCCCGCACTCTTTGTTAGATTGCGGTTACCGGCGGCACATGTCTCCGCCTTCAAGCGTTCCTTACCGATCAACGGGACAGGGATTTGCATCGAGGGGATCGAGCGGTGATACCGCACAAGGGCTTCGGGATCACATTTATTGTTGTATGGTGCTGGGCGTTGGCCTTGGGGCTATGGCCGGTTGCCGCGAACTGCGCCGGCCGCCAGGACGAGAAGGCGGTTCTCCGCCTCTTCTACCAGAAGGCCGAGCTCGTCACCACGGCCAGCAGGATGCCCGAAGACGCGAGAACGGCGCCCGCCATCGTCGAGGTCTTCACCGCCGAGGATCTGCGGAACATGGGAGCCCGGACCCTGTCGGACCTGCTGAGAACACTCGAATCAACTTACGTTGCCACCCAGCCCAATTCCCGCGAATACGTCTGGATGAGGGGGATTCGCAACCGGTACAACGACAAGGTGCTGCTCCTAGTGGACGGCATCCCTCGGCGGGACCTCGTCTATGAGCACGCCTCCATCGACGAATACTTGCCCCTGACCAACATCGCCCGAATCGAGATCACTCGCGGGCCGGGCTCAGCTCTCTACGGCACCAACGCCTACGCCGGCATCATAAACGTCATCACGAAGAGGCCGCCTAAAAGGGCGACGGGCGACGTTGAATTCGGAGGCGGCAACTACAATTCCCGGGAAGGAAACGTCGAGGGCGGCTTCTCGCGGGGAACGTTTGGGATGTACGGTTATGGCCACTGGTACCGGACCGACGGCGACGGGCTCGATATCAACATCTACCAGCAGAAGCAGCGGCTCAGGCAGAACCCGAGACAGAATGTTTCTGGAGGCTTTACTTTCACTCTGGCGGATTTCACCTTCCAGGTCGAGAAGATCCATTACTACCACACCTATTTCTCGGATTGGGACGTGCCGATCTGGCGCTGGAAAGACGAGGGCTACTTCTACAACGACACCTTCCTGAGCGCCACCTACGCGCACCGTACCCACCGCGGCGGCAACGTCAAGGCGACCCTGTACTACCAGACGTACGATCTCCGCAACTACTGGCGCGACTTCTTCCCCGGCCGCCAGGGCCCGGGCTCGACGCCCGCGGACGTGCGAAACGAGATCTTCGTGACCAAACAGGGGTATCGCCTCGGGGGTGAATTCCAGTACGCCGCCGTTCTGTCACGTTCCCACAAGATAGTGGCGGGCGCCACCTTCGAGAGGGAGACCCTCACCAATGTGCAGGACCAGTGGCACAACCTTCACCAGGACACGATCGAGAGCCTCTATTACATCAGGCCGGTCACACTCGACACGTGGGCCGTTTACGCACAGGACACGTGGAGGCCAACGGCCTGGCTGGCGGTGACCTCCGGGTTGCGCGGCGACCATTACCAGACCTTCGGCTGGAAAGTCAGCCCCCGCCTGGGCGTCGCCGTGTTCCCAGGCAACAAGCTCGTACTCAAACTCCTGTACGGAGAGGCTTTCCGCGCTCCGAGCGCCCGGGAATTCTACACGGTCGACCTGACGGGGTCTTTTCCTCCGGGGAACACGGACCTGAAGCCCGAGAGCGTCAGAACGGTACAGGGTGGAGTTTTCTATACCTTTTCGCCCTATGTCCAGAGTCATCTGGTCCTCTATTACGAGCATTCGTACGACACCATCTTTTCAGAAACGAACCGTCCCTACATGAACCACTCCGGCTACGACATCAGGGGGCTGGAAACCGGCGTGCGGCTCGCGTGGCCCAACCACATCACCGCTTACGCCAACTATTCCTATACGGGCGGCCATCTGTACGACGTCCCGCACGACCTCGCCCACGCCGGCCTGAACGTCCCATGGGGAGAACGCGTCAACTGGAATATCAACGCCGTCTACGTTTCCGACAGGCCAAGGGACCCGAAGGACCTCTACAGGTACGCCCCCGGGCACACACCGTACCGCAGGCCGGACGTTCCCGCTTTTCTTCTGGTGAATACAACGCTCCGCTTCAGGCACGTGCGGAAGGGGCTGGAATTAGACATCTCCGTTTACAATTTACTGAACAGGGACTACTCCGATCCGACCTACGAGCCGACAAAGTATTACGACCTGAAGAACCCCAATCGGACCTTCATGTTGAGAGCGGTCTACAAATTCTGAAGAACCAGTCAGCTGGAGCGACGGCTTGAAGCTTCTGAGAATAGTGTCCATCCACGGATTTCCGCATGGGCCCGCCAGCCGAAAAACGGCTGCCCCCCGGAAACCGAGGCTCTGGATCGTGCCTTGTCTTGTCGTGGGGATCGTGCTCGTCTTTTCCGGTTTCAGGATGTATTGCGCGGGCCGGAAAAGCACGGCCTTGATTCTGTGCAGCATGCACATTCGTCCCTATCAGGAGCTGGCTAAGACGATGAAAGGACAACTCGCCGGAGTTCAGACGACGACGCTCTTCCTGGACCGGGATTCTGACGCCCCGGTTTCCATAGCCAGGATGAATCCCGACATGATATTCACCGTCGGGCAGAATGCCTTGGAGACGGCCCTGCCCCTCAGGGGGCGGTCTCCCCTCGTGTTCACCATGGTTCTCTTTCCCCGGATCATCGGCAAGGATATCCCGGCGGGAGTGGCGGGCGTCGGCATGATCCCGTCCCCGAACCGGCAGTTGCTCATCTTGAAGAGCGGCTTCCACATGCGGCGCGTTCTCCTGTTTTACAATCCGAAAGTCACGGACTTTCTCGCCGAGAGATTCACAGCCGGAGCGCCGGATGGCCTCGAGGTAGAGGCCGTCCCCGTCGAAACCGACGCGGCTTTAATCGCCTCTCTCGGCCGGGGACTGAGTGGAGCGGACGCCATCCTCCTCATACCCGATCCCAGCATCCTCACGGAACAGGGCCTCAGGGCCCTGATCAGGGAGAGCTATGCAGATGATATTCCCATCGTCGCCTTCGCCCCCATGTATCTCGACATGGGAGCGGCCGTATCACTCTCGGTATCGCCTGGGGAGACGGCCAGAACGGCTGTATCGCTGGCGCTCTCGATGGCGGACGGTGAGAGCCGGGATGGCGGTACCCTCCACTATCCCCCAGGGTGCGACATCCGGATCAGTGAAAGGGCCGCAAAAAAGCTGGCCCTCCACGTAGACACGACGGCGCTCTCCAAGTACGGCGACGTGACCTGGAGCGAATGAAAATGCGGCACTCCTACTTTCGCTCGATGCTTGTGAGGCTCCTTCTTCTTGCGGGTATTCCGTCGCTGGTCTTCTCGACCCTTTTCATTCTGGACGAGTACAGATCCGGCGAGGTCCACCTGGAGCAGATGAGCCGACAGATCCACGCCAACATCGTACAAAGCAGCAAGGAGGGCTTCCTCACGGAACGGGTCCGGACCTACCTGGCGCCGCTGGCGGAATCAGCCCTCCTCAACCCGGAGATGCAGGGCGTCCTCTTCAAACGCTCCGACGGCAGCGTTCTGCTCTGGCAAGGCAGGGGAGACAGGGCCGTCCAAGATGAGATGAAGGCCTTCCGCCCCCCCGGTCACGAGTTGGTTCAGGGCAAGGCGGACATCGCCGGTCGAACGTTGTTCTTCGTCTCCGGGCCGGTCATGGCATGGCGAATGAAGGGAGCCGCCGAGTTGTTCGGCCTGGAGAAAAAGCGAAGCGACGTGGCCCTGGGGACGGTCACCCTCTTCGCCACGCCGGATGGACTCATGCGCGCATTGCGCGCGCGCATCTTACAGAGTCTTGCGGTCATACTCGTATTCCTGCTTGCCGTTTCCGTGGTGGCCTATTTCATGGCCCGCCGAATCACCCGGCCCGTGGAAGAGTTGATCGAGGGGTTCAGACGGCTCGAGAAGGGCGACTATTCTCCCGATCTCTCCGATCCGAGCCAGTACGAACTTGCTCTGCTCGTCGACCAGTTCAAACAAACCGCGTCCAGGCTCGAAGCTCTTATGAGAGAAAAGGACAGCTATTCTCAGCAGCTTCTCGCCACAGCGCAGGAATTGGCGGACCTGAACGAAACACTCGAGCAGAAGATCGTTGAGCGCACCCAGTCCCTGGAGAACGCGAACGAAATGCTGGAGCTTTCCAACAGGCGCATCCAGGAGGCTGACCGCCTGAAATCGGAATTCCTCGCCAACATGAGCCACGAGCTCCGCACGCCGCTGAACGCCGTCATCGGCTTTTCCGAACTCCTGCTCGAGAAGATTCCGGGACCGGTGACGCCGGACCAGGAACAGTGCCTTCAGGACATCCTGAGTGCCGGTCAGCACCTGCTCATGCTCATCAACGAGATCCTCGACCTCTCCAAGGTCGAAGCCGGGAAGATGCCCCTGAGCTACTCCATACTGGATGTCGGGTCCCTCGCGGCGGAGATACAGACTCTCTTCAAACCCATCCTGGAGAAAAAGGACCAGGAGCTCCTGGTCGACATAAGGCAGGCACGGCACAAGGTGTACACCGACCCGCACAAACTCAAACAGGTACTCATCAACCTGCTCAGCAACGCCCACAAATTTTCGCCGGTCGGCTCGCGCATCTGGCTCGGGATCGACCGCCGACCGGGACACCACGTCTTTTCGGTGACCGATGAGGGGGTGGGCA
This sequence comes from uncultured Thermoanaerobaculia bacterium, assembly GCA_964507185.1. GTDB lineage: Bacteria > Acidobacteriota > UBA4820 > UBA4820 > DSQY01 > CAVRTJ01. Next base: position 71,573 of record CAZDOY010000012.1, on the reverse strand, counting down.
TCCCGGAGGAAAAGCAGAAACTCGTTTTCGAAGCATTCAGGCAATTGGACGGAACCACGTCCAGGAGCCAGGAGGGAACGGGGCTCGGATTGACGTTGTGCCAGCGTTTCACGGAACTGTTGGGGGGGGTGATCACTCTCCGCAGCACGGTAGGCCGGGGGTCGACGTTTACGGTTTATCTTCCCGAAGAACCTGAAAAGGCGCTGGCCCCCAGCGACGTCTTGGTGGCAGACGATGGCAAAGGTGCTTGTGGTTGAGGACAACCAGGCCAATCAGCGCCTCATGAGTATGCTGCTGAACTCCATGGGGCATGAAGTGGTCTGTGCCACGACGGGTGAAGAGGGCTGGAATCAGGTGCAGGCGGTGGATTATGATCTCGTGCTGATGGATATGTATCTCCCCGGACTGGACGGCTTCGAATTGTGCAAGCGCATCAAGGCCGCCTCCGGAGGCAGGACCAGGGTCGTCGCCGTGACGGCGCTGGCCATGCCGGGAGACCGGAAGAAGGTCATGGAAAGTGGGTGCGACGGCTATTTCAGCAAACCTATTTCGTTGTCCGATTTCCGGAGCCGGGTCCAGGACATCCTTCAGGGGCATAGCGATGAGTGATAATAGGCGGATTCTCGTTGTTGACGATGACCAGAGCGTGTGCAGACTGGTGAGGACGCACCTCAGCGCCAACGGCTATACCGTGGAGGTGGCGTCCGACGGGAACTCGGGATTGAAGAAGGCCGCCGATTTCAAGCCGTGCGTCGTGATCCTGGATCTCCTGCTGCCGGGCATGGACGGGTTCCAGGTGTGCCGGCACATTCGCGAAAACCCCGCCCTCGCCGGCACCCACATACTCATGCTTACGGCGGTGTACCTGAGCGAGGAAGACAAGCTGAACGGATTCCGCGTGGGCGCCGACGAGTACATCGTGAAGCCCGACGTCATACTCTCCAAGCCGATTCACCTGAAAGAACTCAAGGAAACGGTGGACGGCTTGTTCCAGGGCCGGATCGAGCCGCCGTCCCTGGCCCGGAAACAGGACAGGGTTCTCATCGTGGATGACGACCAGAGGAACCTGCGGCTGATGAAGATGCGCCTCATGAGCGAGGACTTTGAGGTGGCCGAAGCGGCCACGGGCCAGGCCGCCCTCGACCAGATGGAACCTTTTCAGCCTCAGCTAGTCCTCCTCGATTACAACATGCCCGGAATGAGCGGCCTCGACGTACTGAAGGAGATTCGCGGAAGAGATCTGGACACGCCCGTCATCATGATGACGGCCTATGGCAGCGAGTCCGTTGCCGTGGAGTCGTTCAAGCTGGGCGCCGACGATTACCTCATCAAGCCCTTCGATACCGCACTCGCCGCCCAGCGCCTCCGGCAGATCGCTGAAAGCTACCGGCTCAGGAAAAGCCGCGACAGACTGACGGAAAGGCTGAAGAAGATATCCTGCGACCTGGTCAACCGCGTCAACCACCTGGAACTGCAGAACCACAAACTCGAGGAGGCCTATTCTTTGGTTCAGGGCCTTTCCGAGTTCAACAGAAGGTTCATCAAGTCGCTCAGTCAGGAACTCCGCGAGCCCCTGGCTATGATTCTCGGCTTTGCCAGCCTCCTCAGGGACACGTCTGCAGAAGAGAGAGACGCGGACGCGGAGAGAGAGTGCCTTGCGGCCATTTTCCGCACCGCTTTCCGTCTCGAGGTCAACCTCTCCAACCTCATTTACCAATCCCGCATTCAGGCTGACGCCATCGCCGTCATGCCCGGGACGCTGACGATGGAACCCGTCGTGGAAAACGCTCTGGCCCTTGCAAGGCGCGCCCTTGCCCGGGATGACATCCACATAAAGTGGTATCCGGAGAAGAAGACGCACCAGGTGGTCGGAGACTCGGCTCTCCTCAAGGATATTCTCATCAACCTCCTCGACAGCAGCATCCAACGAATGGAGGGAGCCGGCGAGATCGCCGTGGAGATCTTCAACAGGAAAGACCCGGGTGATGACGACAGGGCGTCCGTCTCCCTGCAGATCCAGGATAACGGCACGAACTACACGGACGAAGACCTCGCCGCCTTCGACGTTGCTGATCCGGCCATGGATTCACAGGGATTGGGATCAGAGAACCTTCGCCTCAATCTTTGCAGACACTTGGCGTTACTCTTGAACTGGGACCTCGAGATCGCCAACAATCCCAGGGGCGGCGGCCGGATCGTCCTGACCATGAGGGGCTGAAGCCATGGCCGAACCAATCCGCGTCCTTACTTTTCTCGCCAGCCCGGAAGCGAGGTTGCTCGTCAGTTCCATGCTCGGAGCCGGCTATCTCGTTCGCCATGGAGGACCGGAAGACCAGCCGGTCGAGGCGATACGCTCCCACAACCCGGACGTCGTACTCTGCGACGTCGAGATGCCGGTCGTATCCGGACTGGAAATCGTGTGCAGGGTCCGGAAGGACCCCCTGTATCAGGACCTCCTTATCGTCGGGCTCGGAAGCAGCGACGGAGACGGAATGGACAAGGTGGCGCTGGTTGCGGGCTGCTCCGGTTTTATCGCCTATCCCCTCGACCCCGTATCCTTCCCGAGACAGATCCGCGATTTTCTGTTCGGCATGCGCCAGGAACTCGCGCTGGAAGAACACCTGCAGTATTACCGCCTTTTCTCGGATATCCTCATCGACAAGCTCGAAAACAGGCTGGCGGCCATCGAGAAGAAGAACAGGGTTCTCGAAGAGGAGAGGGAAAGGCAGAACAGTCTCATGCTGCAGGTGCTCACCTCGCTCGTAACGCTGATAGAGGCAAAGGACCCTTATCTGAAGGGCCATTCCGGCCGAGTGACCACATTCGCCCTGATGCTGGCCAAGCGCATCGGTTTTCGCGGCCGGGATCTCGTCGTGATGGAGCGCGCCGCCATGCTTCACGACATAGGCAAGATCTCCATCGACTTAAAACAGATCAACAAGCCCGGTCCTCTCAGCTCGGAAGAGTGGGAAATCATCCGTCAGCACCCCAACACGGGCTACCGGATTCTGGCATCCATCGATTTTCTTCAGGATGAATCGCTCATTACGCTCTACCACCATTACATGTACCAGGATTTCGAATCGCACTTGGAAATCTCCACGCGGATCAGGACCTTGACGTCGATTCTGACGATAATGGACAGCTTCGATGCGATGACCACACGGCGATCCTACAACAAACCCCTTTCCTATCAGGAGGCGGTGAAGGAACTTCGCCGCTGCGCGGCTACCCAGTTCGACCCGGCGCTCGTCGAGACGTTCGTCTCCAGCCTTCAGGAACAGGATCAGGTGGAATAAGGCACGGCAGGCGGCACTTCACCGGCCGCCCGATCCTGGGACTAGGACGATCTTGTATTCGGCCGCCCAGTCGAAGAACCGCAGACGGCCCGGAACGGACCGCTGGTCCGAAACGAAGAGCCGCAACTCATATGTCCCAGGCGAAGGGAGCATTACGCGGACGCTCTGAAGGCCGTTTTTGCTCTTGACCTGCACGTTGCTTGCTCCCATGTCCTTGCCGCCTTTGTACAGCCTACCCCTTACATCGACGCCCGGAGGCGACCCGAATCGCAACAGGACGGGCGACGCCTCCGTCTGGATCACACAGCCGTTATTGTCCATTGGTTTCAGGCGTTTCTCGAAGAAAGGCGCCTTAAAGTAGGGCCTCCGCTCGAATTGCTCGAGCGATACGGGTCTCTCGACGAGTTGCCAGCGGGCCTCCTTCGGGAAATGGGTGTAGAGGAATTCTTCGGGCGGCGTGCAGAAGAAGTAGGGATCGAACTCCTTTCTGTACCCGGTCCCCTCGTAGAAGATACCGGCGGCCCACGTGCAGTCGATGAGCTGCCAGCGGCCGTCTATCTTAACCGCGTTCCAGGCATGGTCGGTGGGCCCGGTGAAGCGCTCGCCCGCCCTGTAGCCCATTCCCTTGGCGTAGCCGTTTATCGTCACGGCCTCGAGACCCGCCGCCTTCGCAAGGCTGTCGAACAGACTGGCGTACCCCTGGCATACGGCTTCGCGGCGGCGCAGAACGGCATCGGGAGAGAGATCACCGTAGTGTGAGCTGCCATAACCCTCGACGTCGTAGCTGATATTCGCGGCGACCCACCTGAAAATGGCCCTGGCCTTATCCTGGTCCGTCTTCGACGTGGCGGTCAGGTAGGCGGCGAGGTCCCGGACCGAGTCCGTCACGGAGGTGGGCGCCGCCAGGGCGTACGCATCGATGGCCCGGAAAGGGCTCGCGGGGTGATGCCGGGCGGCCTCCGGTTTGCTGCGCACGGGGGCGCATCCGGTCAGGGCCGTGAGCAGACCAGCGACGAGGATGGCAACGAACAGCGGTCGGGCGTCTCTTTTCATGAGGCACCCATCCCACCATGCCGGATGAAACGCCGATCGCACGGGGAGAGTTGCACCTGGGCCGTGGGGGAGAAAGCGACTATCGGCACAGGACCTCCGCCAAGGCGTCCGCGAGTCTCTCGTATTGCTCAAGGCGGTTGTAGAGCTGGGCGGAAATACGGATCAGGCGTCTCGGGCGAGCCGGCCAGGGAATCACCGGAACTTCGATGCCGAACTGTTCGAGGAGCACGTCCTGCAGCTGGTCGATGAAGAGAGGGGGCCGCACCGGAGAATCCGAGTCCGGCAGGGGGATTGCAGCCATGGAACCCAGCATATCTTCAGGGCAGGGTTCGGGGATTCCCAGGCGGCCGCAGAGGATGCGCCTCGCGCGGACGGTCAGCGAATGGTTGTGCGCCATGATCCCGCGCCATCCCTCCGTGTGAAGCGTCTCCATGAACCGAATGGATTCCATAACGCACAGCCAGGGCGTGGGATCGTCCGTACCGGTCCACTCGAATTCGAGCAGGAATCGGGAACGGTCGGTCCTCGGCGAATTGGCCCCGTGACTGATGGCCAGGGGGCGGATCTTGTCCTGCCTGTCCCGTCTCACGTAGAGCAGAGCCGCACCTTTGGGCGCGCAGAGCCACTTGTGGCAGTTCCCCGTGTAGTAAGCGGCGCCCAGCCTCTGCAACTCCAGCGGTACCATGCCCGGCGCGTGGGCACCGTCCACCAGCGTGTCCACGCCCAGTTCCGACAGGTTCGCGACCAGACGCTCCACGGGATTGACGACGGCAGTCTGGCTGGTGATGTGGTCGATGAGACAGAGGCGGGTCCTGACGGTCACCTTCTCCAGGATGGCGTCCACGACCTCGTCCGGACCCGCGAGGGGGAAGGGAACGGGCGCCACGACCACGGAGGCCCCGCTCTCTCCGGCCACAAAATCCAGCGCGTTTCTGCAGGCGTTGTATTCCTGATCGGTGACCACGAGTTCGTCGCCGGGGCCGAGTGCCAGCGAGCGCAGGATCGTGTTGACGCCCGTCGTGGCGTTTGGCACGAAGACGAGGTCGTCCGCATCGCACCCCGCAAAGGTGGCGAGATCGCTCCGGGCACGCTCCCACATATCGCCCAGTTCTCTCAGGAGAAAGCGGATGGGCTCGCGCTCCATTCGGTCCCTGAGAATCTGTTGATAGTCCAGAACGTGCCTGGGACACGCGCCGAAGGAACCATGGTTCAGGTAATCGATCGCGGGATCCAGTGTCCAGCGTGCAGCCAATGGATCGGGTTCCGGCATGGGGTGCTCTCCTTCACCGGCGTGCGCGTTTGCCCTTCGTGCTCACAAGATGGCACTCTAGGAGCCATGGCGCGACCTGTCAAGGCGCCCCTCGGGAGGCGCGCACCCAATTCCGGGCATGATAATCTTCCCCGGGCGTTGTTATCCCTGCCGGGCCCTGCCCGCCGGCATGGCGGAACTCGTCCGCGCTCCAAGGCTGAGGGCACATCGGAAGGATGGCTGTGATGCTCTACATTGCGTCGGTGACGGTTCACATTCTGGCCGCAATCGTATGGATCGGAGGCATGATCTTCTTCTCGCTCGTGCTCATTCCCCTCACGCACAAAAGAGAATACTCCGCCAACGCGGCCAGTCTGGTGCGCGCATCGGGCGAACGGTTTCGCGCGATCTCATGGATCTGCCTGGCCCTTCTGGCGATCACCGGTGCGATCAACCTGCACTTTCACGGTTTCACGTGGACCAACGTCTTCTCCCACGCCGCATGGAAGGGTTCCTTCGGCCTTCTTCTGGCGCACAAGCTGGCGCTCGTCGTGCTCATCTTCATCATCAGCGCATTCCACGACTTCTATATCGGCCCCAAGGCCGCGGCGGCCCTGGAAGCCGCCCCCTCTTCGTCCGACGCGGCGGCCTACAGGCGAACGGCATCGTGGCTGGCCCGGATCAACCTGCTCCTCGCCGTCGCGGTTGTCGTTCTGGGCGTGATGCTGGTCCGCGGTTGACGCTCCGGCGGGGATGGGCGCCGCCGGGTTCTCCACGAAATGCACGGGCGTTTGCCTGGAGCGCAGTCGGCTGGTAGGCTGGCGAACGACGATGCCCCCAGATATATGGCGATGCAGAAGAGCCGAAACCGGTGGGGCGAACGGCGGGGAGAACCGGCCTTGAACCTCTACATTCGTCTATTTTTCGTCTTCTTCAAGTCCTTTTTCAGAAAGAAGACGGGCATGCTCGACGAATCGGCCGTGTCCTTTCGAGTCTGGCCCGGCGACCTCGACATCAACCTGCACATGAACAACGGCCGCTACCTGGCCCTGATGGACCTCGGCCGGCTCGATCTCATCATCAGGATGGGCCTGCTCGGGGCCCTCATCAGGCGGAGATGGCGCCCGATGGTAGGTTCGGAGTTCATCCGGTTCAGGCGGGGATTGAGGCCCTTCCAGAGATTCACGCTGAGAACACGCATCGTGACGTGGGACGAAAAATGGGTCTTTATCAGGCAGAGCTTCGAAGTGGAAGGACGGGCCGTGGCCCTGGGCGTCATCAAGGGTCTGTTCCGCAGCCCCTCCGGCAACGTTCCCTCCCGCCGGCTCGTGGAAGCCGTATCGCCCGGTACAGCTCCGCCGGATCCCGGCGACAGCACCGAGCTCTGGGAGAAGCTGGAAAAAGCCGCCCCTCTACTGGCCGATTCCGGAACCGAAGAGCCCAACGAAACGGATCCGCCCCGCCCCGGCGCGCCTTGAGTTCGCTGTCGCCGCCTGCTATTCTCTTCCCTTTGAAGGAGGAACACCATGAGCCAGGTCATCCGGCTGGCCCACAGCCCGGACTCCGACGATGCATTCATGTTCTACGCGCTGGCCAAGGGCCTGATCGATACCGAAGGCATCACCTTCGAACACGAATTGCAGGACATTCAGAGCCTTAACGAAAGGGCCCTCAAGGGCGAACTGGACGTTACGGCCATTTCGTTCCACGCCTACGCCTACCTGACCGACAAGTACTTCCTGCTCCCCCACGGCGCCTCCTTCGGCGACGGGTACGGTCCCATGGTGGTGGCCCGGGAACCCATGAGCGTGGACCAGTTGAAAGGCCGCAGGGTTGCCGTCCCGGGCCCCATGACCACGGCCTTCCTCGCCCTCCAGCTGCTCGAGAAGGATTTCGAACCGGTCCAAATGGACTTCGACGCCATTATTCCCTCCGTCAAGGCTGGCGAGGTACCCGCCGGCCTCATCATCCACGAAGGCCAGCTGACGTTCGACCGCGAAGGCCTTAACCTCGTCGTCGACCTCGGCGTCTGGTGGAAGGACAGGACCGGCCTCCCGCTTCCACTCGGCGGGAACGCCATCCGCAAGGACCTCGGCCCGGAGCTCATAGCGAAGACGAGCCGGAAGCTTCTGGAAAGCATCGAGTACTCGCTGGCCCACCGCAAGGAGGCTCTGGCCTATGCCCTGGCCTTCGGGCGGGGACTGTCGGCCGAAGACGCCGATACCTTCGTCGGCATGTACGTGAACGATTGGACGCGCGGTTACGGCGAAAGAGGACGGGAGGCCGTCGACAGGCTCCTCGGCGAAGCCTTCGAAAAGGGCCTGATCCCGAAACGTATCGTGGCGGAATTCGCAGGGCACTGACGTCGCCCGCCGCGCTGTGCACGGGGTTCTTTTTTCAGTTCTGCCGAGGAAGGGCGCCGCCCGGGGCGCCGACCTGAAGCCATTGACAGGCTTGCGCCCGGCCCCACATAATTGAAAGGGTGGGGAGGCTGATGAGAATCAAGGTCCTGGTGGTCGAAGACAACAACGCGATGCGTAGTCTCATCACCACGGCTCTTGACCAGCACCTCAACGTGGACGTATACGAGGCCGATAACGGCTTCGCGGCGTTGAAGCTCATCGCCGAGTACGATTTCAAGATGATCCTGACGGACATCAACATGCCGGACATCAACGGCCTCGAGTTGATCGCCTTCCTGAGACAACATCCCATTTACAAGGACGTGCCGATCCTGATCATCTCCACCGAAGCGGGCGAGGAAGACCGGCGCCGCGGCCTTGCCATAGGGGCCAACGGGTACCTGACCAAACCCTTTACCGAGGGAGAGCTGGTCAACCTGGTTCAGCAGCATCTCCCCTGACGAGGCTTCCTTTTATGGACAAGAGCCGCGACAAGGCACTGAAAGACTTCGTCGTCGAGGCCGAGGACATCCTGGAGAACCTCGCCGAGGATCTGGAGGCCGCACAGGAACAGTTCGAGGCCCGGGGAAAGGTCAAGCCGGACCGGATAAACAAGATTTTCCGCGAGATGCACTCGCTCAAAGGTCTCGCGTCCATGTTCAACCTCGAACGCATCACGACCCTCAGCCACGATCTCGAAAGCCTCCTCGACAGGATACGTCTGGGCAAATCCAAGGCCTCCCCTGCTCTCTTTTCCCTGCTGGGGGAGAGCCGATCGGCCCTGAGAAATCTCGTTGCCGAGGCGCAAGGAGGCGGGGAGGAGACGGACATCGTCCCGCTGCTTGCGCGCATTTCAGGCGGTGCGGCCCCGGCTCCAGAACCGGCGGGGGTGGCATTCGGCGGGTTGATGCTGGACGAATCCACGCTCAAATCGCTCACAGAATACGAGGAACACCGCCTCCGGGAGAATCTCGCCGAGGACAACCGCATCTACTCGGTCCAAGTCGGCTTCGATTTCTCGGATTTCGATACGCGCCTCAGGGCGTTGACCGAGAGACTTTCCGACATGGGTGAAGTCATCTCAACCCTGCCCGTGATGGATGCAGCCCAGGCCGACGGCATCCATTTTCGGCTGCTTTTTGGAACCACCCTCAGCATGGAGCAGGTCGAAGCCCAGGTCGTGGACGCATCCGGGACGGTGACGGACCTCCTTCCGCCGAAAGCCGAGAAGACCGCGCCTTCGCAAACGGCCGAACCGGAGACGGCCGAACCCCAGGAGCCGGATACCCCGGAACCGGACTTCGAAGACTTCAGGGGCATTTCCAATACCGTAAGGGTCGACATCGAAAAGCTGGATGCGGTCATGGGCATCGTGGGCGAACTCAACCTCGTAAAGGCCGCTTTCGAACAGCTCGCCGGCCGTGTACAGGCCATTGAAGAGCACCGGGAACTCGGCGCGGACATGACCAAGCAGGTCCGGCTCATGACCAGGAAACTCGGGGATCTCCAGCGGTCCATTATCGATATCCGTCTCGTCCCCATTTCGCAGATCTTCGCCCGCCTCAACCGAACGGCACGGCGCCTGGCGAGGAACGCGGACAAGAAGGTCTCGGTGCAGCTCTACGGCGGTGAGACGGAATTGGACAAAATGATGATGGACGAACTGGTCACGCCCCTCATCCACATCATCAGAAACTCCATCGACCACGGGCTGGAACCCCCGGGCGAACGCCTCTCTGCGGAGAAACCCGAGGAAGGGCTCCTGGTCATCACTGCCTACCAAAAAGGGAACTCGATCGTCATCGACGTCACGGACGATGGCCGCGGGCTTCAGGAAGACAAGATCCGGCAGGCAGCCGTCCGGCAGGGACTCGTCAAGAAGGACGCCACGCTGACCAGGGAGGACATCCTCGACATCATCTTCCAGCCGGGCTTTACCTCGGCGGAAAAGGTCACCGAGGTATCCGGCCGGGGCGTAGGACTGGACGCCGTTATAACCGCAATCCAGCAGATGAAGGGCAACATTTCCGTGTGGTCCGAGCCCGGCAAGGGCACCACATTCCAGATCACGGTTCCCATCACCCTCGCCATCATCCAATCCCTGATCGTGGAATGCGGCGACCAGATTTTCGCTATACCCATCTCCTCCGTCATGGAGACGTTCCGAACCACGCTTTCGGACATCCAACTCGTGGACCAGAGGGAGGTTTTCAACCTCAGGGGCATGACCCTGCCCCTGCTCAGATTGGACGAGCGCTTCGGCCTTACCAAGGACAGGAAGGGCAAGCGCGAACGCATATACGTCGTCGTGGCCCGCAGGGGAGAGAAAGCGGCGGGCATCGTCGTGGACGACCTTATCGGCGAGCAGGAGACGGTTGTCCACCCGCTCGGACAGACCTTCGGCCATCTGGCGGGCGTAGCAGGCGCCACGGAAATAGGTGAGAACCAGGTCATCCTCGTCATCGACACGGCCAGTCTGTTTACGAATCTCGAGGCGGGCCGGATTCAGGCGAGCCACTGATCACCGGACTTTTTTCGGCATCGCGGCCGGGGCGTTTCGAGCCGGGGGTTCCTGAGGCAGGCGAAGGCGGCGGCCTTCCCACGAGCGAGGAGACGATGTACAAGGCGTTTTATGGATTCACCGAAAGGCCCTTCAGCAAGACTCCCGACCCGCGGTTCCTGTATCCGGCACCCCAGTACGAGGAGGCCCTTGCCAGGCTGGAATATGCGGTAGAAGAGCGTGAAATAGCCATCCTCACCGGTGAGATAGGATCCGGAAAGACAACGCTCTCGCGGGCACTCATGGACAGGAACGACAGGGACCGCATGGTACTTTTCGTGAATCCCCGTTTCACCCCCACCCAGTTCCTCCGCCAGCTCGCCTTGCACCTTGAACTCGAACCCCGCTTCTACAGGTCCGACCTGTTGGACTCCATCAGCGACCGCCTGCTGGAACTGCACGAGGCCGGCAGCGGAGTCGTGCTGATCATCGACGAAGCCCAGCTCATCCCGGGCAAGCCCACCTTCGACGAACTGAGGCTCCTCTCCAATTTCCAACTGGACACCGAGAATCTCCTGTCCATCCTGCTCATCGGACAGCCGGAGCTTCGCAGGCGGCTCAAACATCCCGCGTACGCCGCACTCAGGCAGCGCGTCGGCATGTGGTACCACCTTTCGGCTCTCGACGAGGAGCAGACCGCGGCCTATATCCATTTCCGTCTCGACGTCGCGAGCTCGGATGGGAAAGTCTTCACCCCCGAAGCCATTTCCGCCGTCTATCGCCACTCCGGAGGCATACCGCGCCTCATCAACAACCTTTGTACGAACGCCCTGCTCACCGGATTCGGGAAAGAGGAAAAACCGATCGGGAAAGACACGGTTCAAGAAGCGGCGACGGAACTGGAACCATAGACATGCAGCCGCCGCGCCTCAGCCTCGAGAGCCCGCGCAGACGGTTTAGAGGAGGGCCGGCATGACTCCCACGCGTAATCGGGAAGGCAGCTTCCGGGACAAGGCCGCCCTGGACAATCTGCAGGCCAGGGTCGGGCATTTCTTCAAGGACGTTTCCCTTCTGCGTCAGGCCCTCACTCATCCTTCGGCAGCCATCGAGGACGGCCTACCCCGAATCATGTCTTACGAGAGGCTCGAGTTCATGGGCGATTCTCTGGTCAATTTCTTTCTCGCGGAGACCCTCTTTGACCGTTTCCCGCACCAGGACGAGGGCGTCCTGACTCGTCTCCGTGCCTACTGGGCGAGCCAGCCCTCGCTGGCCCGGTCAGCCCGCGAGATGAACCTAGGGGAACTCGTCCGCCTGGGGGCCGGCGAGACGAGGGACAGGGGCGACCAGAAGGAACGTATCCTGGCCAGCGTACTCGAATCTCTCTTTGCGGCCCTCTACCTGGATGCGGGGCTCAAAGCGAGCCGGAAACTCGCTTCCACCCTGTGGTCCGACCCCATCCGAAAGCGGGGACTCACAGTTCTCCAGGAAGATGCCAAGACAAACCTCCAGGAATGGCGCCAGGCGCAGGGCCTCCCCCTTCCGAGATACCAGACCGAGGCCCTGGAAGGCACGTTCAGGTCGAGCGTGTACCTGGATGACACCCTCGCGGGCCGGGGGACGGGCTCCTCCCGGAAAGCCGCCGAACAGGCGGCGGCCCGCGACGCGCTTGCAGGATCGAGTGGCAACGGCCAGCCGTCCGGGACCTGACCTCTCGGCGCCCGGCAAGCTCCCGGTCGATGAGAGCACGCCATTCTCATTAGATCCGGAACCCCGAAGTAATGCGATTAGCAGCCTGCCAGCCCTTGAGTGTTTCAATTTGTATACGTTACTGGGGAAGCATTTGCGCGATTTTGCACAGGCAGGATTCGGCCGGAGAACGCCCGGCTGCCAGGAGACCAATAACTGCATTAACTTAAATAGCTACTCTTGAATAGCATTGTTTCTTATGCCTGTTCTCTTTCCCCGCTGAAATCCTGTGCAACCTCCGCTAACTTCGCTCATTGCTGGCAGTTATTGATTCCTCCACAGGCTTTTCCACAAGCTTTTCCACCCAAGAGGTGGAAAACATTATCGGCTACGATGCCCTGTTCATAGTCTTTTCAGCTCTTTACCAGTATTTGCCCTCAAACATCGTCATGCGCGCGCCGGGAATCGGGGCCTCGGGCGCATCCGGCACCGCATGAGAGGTCGCCCAGGCGACCTCATGACGCGGCCGTAGGCGATCCCGATTGGTGTATCATGCCGGTATCATTCCTGAGGAAAGGGCGGCGGAGGCAGAGGAATACCGCGCAGGCGAGCCATGTTCCACAAGTTTCATGGATCAAGCCTCATCCCAAGGCCGAGAGGAGTTGGAGATTATGGATTTAAGAGCACTTGCAACGCTGGTTTACGGGGCACTCATCGCCCTCGGAGGCATAATCGGCTACGTCGCGGCCAAAAGCAAACCATCCCTGCTTTCCGGCGGTATTCTAGGAGCCGTCATCATCATGGGTTCGGTCCTGCTGTTTTCTGGAAATCCGGCCGGACTCCCGATCGCCGTGGCGACGACCCTGCTCATTACGGTCTATTTCGGCTACAAGCTCCTCAAGGGACTTGCGGCCCGAAAGCCCGTGGGCCGCGCGGCGGGCATCCTGGTTTTGAGCGTCATCGAGCTTCTGATTCTTTTCTTCGTCTCACCCGGCGTCCGTTGACCCGGTGACCGTGGATTACGTGATCGAGGCGAAGGAACCGCAAGAACGCCCCTCCACCTTTCCATAGAGCGGGGACCTTAAGAAACCGGGGGGGCTGTTGCTCCCAGACCGTGGATGCAGGACCGTCGTCGACACCGAACGCCCGGTAGGCCGTCATTGCACGGACAGTATTTCCCGCCTTTGTGTTCAAAGTGTCCCCTGATGCCGGCCTTTTTTTCGAGGCCCATTCGTGCTAGATTATGCGTCCGCGTCGAAAGGAGGCACACCTTGTTGAAATTTCTGTCACGCCTGGTTCCCGAGAAAAAAACCCCTCCCAAGAATCTCGGCCGGAACGAGCGCTGCTGGTGCGGGAGCGGGAAGAAATATAAGTTTTGCTGTTACGAAAAGGACCAGAAGTACTTCGCCGCCGAGCGCGCTAAACAGTGCGGCTTCAACTGAAGCGGCTGACGGCGGCGCCGTGAGCGCCATCCTCCCTAACACTTTGGAAGGCCCCCTTTCCATAGAGACAAAAGCTGGACCAGATCGGCAAAGGGTGCGGTCTCCTTATTCGGGTATCCTTCAGGGACTCTCAGGGTGGACGGCGAACACCGTCCGGTTCTTCCCCTGCTTTTTTGCAGCGTACATGGTCTGGTCTGCATGATGAAGCAGGCCTTCCGCAGAATCGGGCGGCACGGCACACGTCACGCAACCCATGCTGAATCCTATCGGCCAGCCGCCTTTCTGGACGATGAAGTCCAGATCTTTCCGGATGCGGTCGAGCACCCGCTGTGCTTCCACCTGACCCGTTTCGGGAAGGAGGAGGGCGAACTCATCACCTCCCATTCTGGCCACGACGTCCGTAGTCCTTGTTCCCGCCAGCAGAACACCCGCCACCGCACATAGAAGACCGTCACCGACGCTGTGGCCGCACACGTCGTTCGCCCGCTTGAAATCATCCACGTCCACGTAGACCAAACTCAACGGCCGGTCGTGGCGTTCTATCCTTTGAATCTCCTTTTCCGTTCTCTCCAGAAACGAACGGCTGTTTTCGGCACCCGTCAGCGGATCCGTCCTTGAGAGCGTCCGCTGCCGCTCCACGGCGCGCCTCCTGGCCGCTTCGAGACAGGCGATCAGGACGAGCAGGCCCGTTCCCGCCACAACATTCGCAGCAACTGCTTCCGGCTTTGCCAGAGTCCTTCCAGCGAAAAGCCCGGGCAAGGCCCAGGCCGCTCCGGCGGCCAGGGCCATGGCGATGCCCATCCACACGCCGACGTACGAGGCCGCGAGAAGAACGGGGAATGCAAAGAACAACAGGCCAAGATCGTCCGGGAGCGCAAGGCGATACAGCAGCCACACCGCAGGGAGCAGCACCATCGCGAGCACGGCTGCCAAGGGCTTCGAGCGTCTGCCCAACCTGTTCTGGATTCCTTCGGCTATCGTTCTCATGACCACCCGCATGGCACCATGCATCGAAAAACCGGGGCCTGCCCTCAGGCAGGGAACATGGGCCGGCCGGTGGCCGCCTCCCAGCACTCCTGGGTGTGGGCCTGCACCAGCCCTACGACATCCGCGTCGAGTTGATCCCTCCGGACCATATCGCTCAGGATATCGAGAACCTTCGCGAGATCCAAGGGGCGCCTGTAAGGACGGGTTTGCGCCAGTGCCTGAAAAACGTCTGCCACAGCGACGATACGGGCCGGCAGCGGAACCTTGTCCGCGGGTTTTCTGAAAGGATAGCCTTCGCCCGCCAGGTTTTCGTGGTGAAAGGCCGCCCATTCCGCCACCTCGTCGAGTCCCTCTATCTTGCTCAGGATCTGGTACGTCTCGAAGGGGTGACGCATCATTGAAGCCATTTCCGGATCGTTGAGCCTGGCGGGCTTGCTCAGGATGCTGTCCGGAACTCTTAGTTTGCCGATATCGTGAAGAAGGCCCGCGATCTCCAGCAGCGTGCAGGTTTCTCCGGGCAGTCCGGACCATTCACCCAGAACCCTCGCCATGCGTGCGACACCCCGGGAGTGGGATTCGGTGAATGCGCTCTTGTCGTCCACGATCCTCGAAAAGACGTCGGCGAGCTTTCTCAACTGTTCGAGCGATATGGGCACGATGCAGCAGTCCCTCATCATCTGGGTGAGGTACCGTTCCAGATGGTGCGGCTCCAGGGTCAGCCAGAATGCCTCACGCCGGGCGACCTGCCGGAACGCCTTGACGAGGACCGGAGCGAAGAGGGTCCCTTCGTGCTGCCGGATAACGTCGATCATGCCTCTCCTCTTCATGAGCATCTCTTCCGGACTCATCCCCTTCGACAACGTGTCCACCCTGTCCGCCATGAATATGGCGTTGCTCGCAAGAAAGGCGTCCCGGGGGACACGGCCTTCAGGAGGGTCGTTCCACGCGGTGTGATGATCCCTGACGATGTCCGCCATGCGGTGAAACGGTTCGAATTCGGAGAGCAACTCTGCGCCGCGGGCACAGTGAACCTGCGGGTTGTCCGCATCGAATCGCTCCGTCAGCTGCCTGTGTTCATCGGTGGACGAGACACCGCAGTCGTGCAGGACCGAAGCCAGAAAGAGGTCTCCCATGAGCTCGCGATGCCACCCCAGGGCCAGCCCGAGTTCGCGGGTCGTGTAAGCCACCCTTTTGCCGTGCTGGACCACGTCCACGCCCACCAGATCAAGGGCGTCCGACAGGGCGAAGATGACCTGCGTGAGATTGATGGTGTTGTCCATCCTGGCTCCTCCCCTCGTATCCGCGGCGCCTGCCCCTTCCGGCAAGAGATGTCTCCTGATCGGTTCGAGCGGCTGTTCTCTCCGCCAATCTAATGCCCGAAACATCCGGAAACCATCGGTATACAGGGCGACCGGTCCCGCGCCGGAGGTCACTTGTATAGATCGATGAAGGGTTCCAGTGCGGCCATCACATCGTGACGGATAGCGCGCAGGCGTCGGACGGTCCTCCGCCTCGTTCCTAGTGTCAACACCACGCGCGCCGTTCGCAGGAATTCTTCCCGCATCTCGAAATAGACAAGAGCAAAAAATCCGGATGGCACGGCGATCGCCATCAGGACAAGCCCGGGGATCCCTATCAGGTGCCATAACAAGGCGGTCCCTCCAGCGTAGAAGATAAGAAACAGGCCCATGCCGATGCAGAGCTTGTAAAGGGCGACGAGGTCCTCCTTCTTTGCCACCATTTTCGCGAGCGGGCCGGTCAGGGCATACGGCACGATGTTGAAGACCCACCCGTAAAGGGCGGCCGGATACCCCAGAATCATCGCGGCCAGGCGTTTCCATGTGTATGCCAGGGCGGAGCGGAAGTGGACCTCCCTCGCCACGTCTTCGTCTCTCAGGTGAAGAGTACCGAGCATCCTCGAATAGGTCTTCGCACGCCTGATGAGGACCTTCAGTTCCTCAGGCCTCTCCTCTCTCGCCATGTAGTATTTGTCGAGCATCCGGCGTTCGGCCTCGGCATCCGGCACTTCGCCGGGAGAGATCCGCAGGCTCTCGAGGGCCATCCCTCTCAGCTGGCCGACGAACTGGAGGTCATCCCACTTCTCCGCGTTGAGGGTCAGGGACCGCAGGCCCTCTTCGATGCGAACCGTGAGGGTCTTCACGGCCTCGCGATCGTCCCCGGCACCCCAGACGATATCGGAGTAGTCAACGGGAAGCCCCACGTTGACCGTGACGTCGCTGCGGAAGATCGTCTTGGCCGAGTAGATGAGCCCGGCGGGGACCAGAGAAGGGGGGCGTGCACCCATGGACAGGGCCCGGCCCAGTATGCGGGAGGCGCCCGTCTTGACCGGCTGAAGCGCGGGTTCGTTGTGGCTGATCCCCTCGGGAAAAAGGGCCAGAGCCTCACCGTGCACCAGGCCCTCTCCGCACGCCTGAAAAAGCGCCTCGTTTCTCGCCATGTCGCTGCCCTCATCCTGGCGCCGCTCCACAGGCAGGACCCTGAGGAGGCGCAGAAATGGGGCCACGACCGGCTGCCTGAAAAGCGGGGCCTTGGCGAGAAAGCGAACGGGGCGGGGCGACACGACCAGCAGGATGAGCGGATCCAGAAGCGAATTCACGTGGTTGGCGGCAAGGATGAGAGGCCCGTCCGCCGGGATGGTCCCCGGGCCGATGACACTGATCCTCTTGAAAAAGACTCTGAGGAGGGACCGGAAAAACAACCGGAGGAACCGCTCTCGCGCTTTCATGAGAGCCCATTGTGCCCCATGCGGCCCCCGGGCGGCAACGGGTGTCCCGTGCGACGTCACCTTTCGGGAATCCGACCGGCGATCATCATCCGGCCGGTTTCCATCGGTGATGGTCTGCCACGAGGCGGCGACGGCGACACGGCCCGCGAGGCTCTTCTAGGCGTTCAGCTCGCGCAGGGTCTGGAGAAAACTGATGGCGTCGTCACGGCCCAGCATGCCCTCCATGCGGCCGTTCGCCATGACGGGGAGCTGGTTGACCCCGTCCCGTTGCATTTCCTCGATGGCGGCCCACAGTTCGGTGTCGGGCGATACGAGTTTGAGGTCGGAGAGCGGCGTCATGACTTGTTCGGCCGGCGTCGTCTTCCAGTCCGGCCGGGGGATCTCCTTGATGTGGTGGAGGGTGAGGAGGCCCGCCACATCGTCGCCCCGCTGCACCACGAAACATCGGCGTCCTCCCCCCAGGATGTGCTGGTCTACGAGCTGCTGAAGGGTCAGCCCGGCGGGCACACTCACGTAGTTCCGATTCATGGCCTCGGATACCTTTCGCCCCGCAAGGACGTCCTGAATCCCCTGCTGGCGGACCTGCGACGCGGCGGCGCTCTCGAGGAACCAGCCTATGAAGGCGATCCAGAGGCCGTTGATCAGATGGCCCGTCAGCACTTCCCACACGCCGAACAGAATGAAGAGCAGGGCGATGAAGCGTCCGACGTTGCCCGCCACCAGCGTCGCCTTGCGAAGGTTGCGCGTGATGCCCCAAACCACGGCGCGGAAGATGCGCCCCCCGTCCAGAGGAAAGCCTGGGATGAGGTTGAACACGAAGAGCATGGCATTGAGCAGGGCGAGGTATTTAAAGAGCGCCAGCAGGGGCGCGAAGGACGAAAAGAGGGATTCAAGGATGCCGAAGAAGACGGCGAGCAAGAGGCTCACCGCGGGTCCTGCCAGGGCGATCCAGAACTCCGCCATGGCGCTCGGCGGTTCCGCCCCGATCTCGGCCACGCCGCCGAAAATGAAGAGCGTAATGCTCCGGACGGGGATCTTGTACCGCAAGGCCACCACCGAATGGCCGAGCTCGTGCAGCAGAACGCTGACGAAGAGCATCACGGCCGTCACCGCGCCCATCAGCCAGTAGAGGGCCGTGGGCCAGTGTCCGAATCCCGAGGGATAGTAGCTCACGGCGAGGGACCACGTGATCAGGGCGAAAACGAGGAACCACGTGTAATCCAAACCGACAGGGATGCCCAGGATGCGTCCGAGGGGAATTGTGTTCTTTCCCATTCGAAGCCTCCTCGAGGACGGCAGGGGCCGCCTCGGTTGGTTATCTGGAACTCTTCCCGCTAAAGGTTTGTTCCCGGCGGTGCCAAAAGCAAGCGCGGCATCGGCCGCTTCCCTACTTCAGGAGGCGTTCGCCGGCACCCCTGCGCGCCGCCAGCACTTCCTTGAGAGAGTAGACAAAGGCCGGAATCGCCACCACGATCATGAAGAGACCGATCAAGGCGTAGCCCGTATCGACGGGAAGGGAGCGGTCGAGTCCCATGAGCGTGAAGACGCCCGCCGCCGCGAAGAGGATCCCGCCGAAGAAGAGCGTCCTTCCGCCCGTCTGCGCACCGATGCGCTTGATCTCCGCCTCCGTCAGGGCGTGCGTCCAGCGGAGCGAGACGCCGAATAGCGCACCCACGGCCGCCAGCGTGATCATGGTTCCTATTCCGAAGAGAAGGCCGGGCAGGAAACCGATGAAGGGGCTCGTCATCGCGGGTGCTGCCACGGTGTTGATGAAGATTGAGAACCCCCCGAAGCCGAAGCCGGCGATGAAACCATGGATCAGCGTCCACCGCAGAGGGGGAGCTCCCGTCGCGACGTCGCCGGGCTCGTGTTGATGACCCAGGAAGTGGCCGCTTGACTCCAGGCCCCTCCCAGCCTCGTGATGGTGTCCCAGAACGTGCAGATGGGGGTAGCGGTTCCGGCGGACCACCACGGCTCCGGCGGCCGTCATGACCACGCCCACGGCGATGAAGACGATCCCGTTGACGACGGGCTTCATGAGGAATGGCGCGAGGGCGAGGTACGCCAGCTCCGATATCAGCATGCGTTGAACGGTGAAGGCCGCCGAGAAGTACAGCCCCGCTTTCATGCCCGCCTTGCCGCTGGCGCCGCCGATTGCATAGCTGAAGGTGATGGGCCAGGTATGCTCGTCGGGCAGGACGCCGTGAAGCAGGCCGAAGAGAAAAGAATAGGTCAGTGCCAGCGTTGGAGACATTTCACGGATCCTTTGTTGGCCACGGTTTCAGGCCGGAAGCAAGGCGGCCTACCTGTCACGGCCCCTGGGCTCCCAGGCAGGTTCTTCTCCACCCTCGCGCGCGTTGACCCACCTCGAGACCACAAAGAGGCAGTCCGACAACCTGTTGAGATAGACGATGACTTCCTGGTTGACCGGCTGGGCGTGCGCCAGCCGGACGACCGATCGTTCCGCCCGCCTGCAGACCGCCCGGCAAACCTGGAGCGCCGCCGCGCCGGCAACCCCGCCCGGAAGGATGAAATGCCTGAGGGGAGGAAGGTCGCCGTCGAGCCTGTCGATCAAGACCTCCAGACGGCCCACCGGTTCCGTCCCCAGACCGACCGTCTTGTCCTTGACTTCCGAGGTCGCGCCGGGCGGCGTGGCCAGATCAGCGCCGACCGTCAGCAGATCCGACTGGATCGTCCGAAGGGCTTTCCGAACGTCTTCAAGGGCGTCGGGCAACTGGGAGAGCGCCCACCCCACGTGGGCATTCAATTCATCCACGCAGCCGTAGGCTTCCACGCGGGCGTCTCCCTTCGAGACCCTGTCTCCCCCGAAGAGCCCCGTTTCGCCCCCGTCGCCCGTCTTGGTATAGATCTTCATGGCATCACCTTTCACCTGTGCATCAGGCGGTCGAGCACCTTCTCATGCCCGGTCTTTCAAGGATAACATCAAAAGAGGCCGGAACTTTCGTGCTCCTGCTCTGCATTGAAAGGGTGGAGAGGCTCCCCGCCTTGTTCCGGCGCCGTGACCATCTGCAGTGTGACCAGACACCGATGCATGCCGCTCCCCGATGTGCGGGGCATTTCCATTTGAACTGACTGCCGGTACGGGGCTTGACACGGTGTCGCGAGCGCGGTATTATTACATCGTTATATCGCCATACAACGATATTATTCGGAGAACGGGATGCTGGAAAAAGTCGAACGGATCATGAAAGCGGCCTCGGACGGCACGCGCCTGAGGATCCTGAACATCCTGGGGCCCGGGCCCCTCTGCGTGTGCGAGATTGTCGAGACGATCGGTCTCTCCCAATCGACGGTCAGCAAGCACCTGTCCATTTTGAAGGCCGCAGGTCTTATCCGGGACGAGAAACGTGGCAAGTGGGCCTACTACGAGCTTTCGGACGACCGGCGGGATCCCCTGGTGGTGCCCGTGCTGTCGCTGGTTCTCGAATGCGCGGGCCGCGATCCGGCGGCCAGGAAGGAAGTGCACGCCCTCGGCCGCCTCCGGTGCGGTCCTGACGCGTCCTCCTGCCGGGCGCCTTCTCACGCTGGAAGGAGGTCTTCGCCATGAAGACCGGTATCTCTCGAAGGCTCTCGACCCTCGACCGCTATCTCACCCTTTGGATCTTCCTGGCCATGGGGGCGGGTGTCGGACTGGGAGCGATGGTCCCGGGGGTGCAGGCCTTTATCGACCGGTTTCAGGTCGGCACCACGAACCTGCCCATCGCGGCGGGCCTCATTCTCATGATGTACCCGCCCCTGGCCAAGGTGAAGTACGAGGAACTGGGCGACGTTTTCAAGAACTGGAAGGTTCTGGGACTCTCTCTGTTGCAGAACTGGGTAGCAGGCCCCATCCTCATGTTCGTGCTGGCCGTGGTCTTTCTGCGCGGCTATCCCCAGTACATGGTAGGTCTCATCCTGATAGGGCTGGCGCGCTGCATCGCCATGGTCATCGTCTGGAACGAACTCGCCAGGGGCGACTCGGAATACGCCGCCGGCCTGGTGGCCCTGAACAGCGTCTTTCAGGTCCTCTTCTACAGCGTCTACGCCTGGGTCTTCATCACGGTGCTCCCCCCGCTCTTCGGCCTGAAGGGCCTGGTCGTGAAGGTAGGCATGCGAGACATCGCGGAGAGCGTTTTCGTTTACCTCGGCATCCCTTTCCTGGCGGGCATTCTCACCCGACTGATTCTGGTCAAGGCCAGGGGGAAGGCCTGGTACCACGAGCGTTTCATCCCGAAGATCAGTCCCATCACGCTCGTCGCCCTGCTTTTCACCATCGTGGTCATGTTCAGCCTGAAGGGCGGCGCAATCGTGCAAATCCCGCTGGACGTGGTGCGGATCGCCGTCCCCCTGCTCTTCTATTTCGTTCTCATGTTTCTCGTCAGCTTCTGGATGGGGAGAAAGATCGGGGCCGACTATTCGAAGTCCGCCGCCATCTCCTTCACCGCCGCCAGCAACAACTTTGAACTGGCCATCGCGGTGGCGGTGGCCGTCTTCGGAATCGGGTCGGGCGAAGCCTTTGCCGCGGTTATAGGCCCGCTGGTGGAGGTCCCGGTCCTCATCGGCCTTGTCAACGTGTCGCTCTACTTTCAGAGGCGGTACTTCGGAACCCTCCCCTCCGGTGAGCCTCAAGGAGGCGTCTAGTGGAAAAGAAGAAACGCGTGCTCGTGCTCTGCACCGGGAACTCCTGCCGGTCACAGATGGCCGAGGGGTGGATAAGGCACGACCTCGGCAACCGTGTGGAAGTCCATTCGGCGGGCACGATGCCCTGCTACGTGCACCCGATGGCCATCCGCGTCATGAAGGAGGCCGGCGTGGATATCTCGGGCCAGAGGAGCAAGTCCGTGGCCGAGTTCCTGGACGCGCCGTTCGATCTGGTCGTCACCGTCTGCGACCACGCCAGGGAAGTATGCCCGCACCTGCCCGGTGCGGCCGCGGAGGTTCATGAGTCCATCGCCGATCCCGTGATCTACGGAACCGAAGGCACCCTCGCACTCAGAAAATTCCGGGAGACGCGCGAGATCATAAGAGAGCGGATCGTCGAGCTCGTCCGGCGGAATCTGTTTGAACCCGAAAAGGAGAAGGCCCGATGCCTGAACAAAACATAAAGAAATCCGTCATGGAACACTACGCCTCCATCGCCGAGAAGCAGGGTTCCTGTTGCGGGCCTTCGTCCGCAGCGGGGTGCTGCTCACCGGACATCGTCCCCGACGCCATGAGCAGACTCGTGGGTTACGGCGACGGTGAACTGGCCGAAGTGCCCGACGGCGCGAACCTGGGGCTCGGATGCGGAAATCCTGTGGCCCTGGCCTCGCTCAAGCCCGGCGAGGTGGTCGTGGACCTCGGCTCGGGGGCCGGCTTCGACTGCTTCCTGTCGGCGAACCGGGTCGGGCCGGAGGGCCGTGTCATCGGTGTGGACATGACGCACGCCATGCTGGACAAGGCGCGGAAAAACGCCGAAAAGGGCGGCTTCGGAAACGTCGAGTTTCGGCTCGGCGAAATCGAAAACCTGCCCGTGGCCGATAACGCGGCCGACATCGTGATCTCCAACTGCGTCATCAACCTCTCTCCCGACAAGCCCCGCGTCTTCGCCGAGGCCTACCGGGTGCTCAAACCCGGCGGCCGGCTGATGGTCTCGGACCTGGTCCTCACGGGGCCTTTGCCGGACAGCGTTCGACGTTCGGTGGAAGCCTACGCGGGCTGCATCTCCGGCGCCATGCTTCGCGAGGACTACCTCGCGGCCATACGCGCCGCCGGGTTTGAGAACGTGGAGGTCGTCGCCGAGGGCAGGTACCCGATCGGGTCGAGCAACCCTGACGCCTCGGAACAGGCCGTTCTCGCCGGCGAGGGCATAAGCAAGGCGGACATGGAGGAGGCGGCCGAGTCCGTCCTCAGCCTGAAGGTGCGGGCCTTCAAGTCCCTGTCTTGATACGATTGCCGAAAAGACGAGCGCGGCCCGCGGTGTCGAGCAGGAGAAGGATGAAGGCCCCGGAGGCGGAGGGCGGAAGGCGCCATCGCGGCCGGGTCTCCTCCTGACTTTGAAGGATTGCGGCACGGTCGAGGCGTGAGGTCCTGCGGGGCTTGACATTTATTCGCTTATTCATATATTTTAATTATTGGAGGACTTATGGCTGACGCACTCAAGGAACGGGCAAGGCTCTTCAGGGACCTGGGGCACCCCATCCGCCTCCGGATTCTGTGCCTGCTTCTGAGGGAAGACCGCCAGTGCGTGTGCCGAATGCTTCCGGAACTGGACGTCCCCCAGCCGACTCTCTCGCGCCACCTGGCCATACTCAGGGGGCACGGCTACATCGAAGACGAGCGGGAGGGCACCATGGTCTTCTATCGGGTTGTGGATCCGAGGGTACGGACAATCCTGACCGCCGCCGGCCTGCCCTGCGCCTGCGGGGGGAATGGTGATCGAGTGACCGAGTGATCAAGTATGACCGTAGACATGGGGTACCGGGATAACTCGAGCAGTTGGTTAGGCGGTCTTCGAAGGCCCGTCCCGAACCGTCTTTTAAATCCCAAATCCCTTGCGCCTGCGGCGCCGTTAAGGGCGAAGAGTCAAGAAGTGAAGGTCTCTCCTGGCTCCCGTCGGCCGCTGCAACGGCAAAGCTACTGCAGTCAGTCCTTTACCCTTTGCCCCTTACCCTTAACTGCAGTCCCTTTCGTCTTCCGCATTTAGCCTTTCGGCCTCAGGCCTTAGACCTTTCATTACGGGGGTTCTCATGCTGACCATCAAAATCGCCGGCCCTGGCTGCCGGAACTGCCACGAACTCGAGAGGAGGGTTAAGACCGTCCTCGAAACCATGCGGTGCGAGGCCACGCTCCTCAAGCTCACCGACTTCAAGGACATCGCCGCCGCGGGCGTCATGACCACGCCGGGCCTAATAGTGAACGACGAGGTCATCTCTCAGGGCAAGGTGCCCGACGAAGCCGCCATCACCAAATGGTTGAAGGACGCGGGGGCGGAACGATGAGGACGGATCGGAACGGACGCCGCCCTCCAGCGGCCGGCGGGATCCACAGCGCGGGACTGTTCCTCCTGGTCGCGACGGTGACGGTTCTCGCCGCAAGCGCTCCGCGCGGAAAGGCCGAAGGCGGTCCTGCGCCGCTGTCCGTCCTGTGTGCCGAGCCCTACGCGCCCGTCGTGAAGGTCCTCGATACGGAGTCGAGCCTCGGTCCGCTGGCCGCAAAGACCCAGACGGTGAGGCTCGAGGACCTGGTGCGATACCACGGCCATCCCTGCGACGGGCTGGTGACGGCCTCTGCGGGAATCGCCTACGGCCTGCACGCGCTCTTTCCGAACGGCGTCGTGGTTAGAACGGATGTCGCCGCCGCCGTCAACGCCTCGCCCTGTTACGGCGACGCGGCCGCCTACCTGACCGGAGCAAGGGCGCGATATCACACGCTGATCATAGACAAGAGCCTCGGGGACACGTGGATCCTGCACCGGCGGTCCACCGGCAAGACGGTCGTCGTGAGCCTCAGGAAGGGCATCAAACCCGACAACCTGCCCGGCCTGGAAGAGAAACTCCGGTCGGAGGGCTGTGACAGGCCCCTCATCCAACGTGTGCAGGCCTTGCAGATCAGGTACTCGGAAACTGTGCTGTCAAAACCGCCCCAGGCGGTGTTCAGCCTGAAAACGCTGCCTTCGTTTGCCTACGAGATCGGGGCGGTCCGCGCCGATGCCGTCAAGGCGCGGTGCGCCAGAGGAGAATGACCTCGCATGTCGCTGGAAGTGGAACAGGGCCTGGAACAGCCGGCCGACGAGAAAGAGAAGAAAGGACGCCCGCCGGGGCTTGGGCGCTACCTGCTGTGGGCCCTGCCGGTCCTTGCCGCATGGGTGCTGTCGTACCTGGCCCTCGAACCCGTCGCCAAGTGGTTCACCTACCGCCTGCTGGGGCTGTCCGCGGACACCCGCATCGGGTCGGCCGTCGAATTCTTCGTCTTCGAATCGCCCAAGGTGCTCATGCTCCTCCTGCTCGTCGTCTTCGGCGTTGGCATCCTCAGGACCTTCTTCACGCCTGAGCGGACCCGCAGGATCCTCGCGGGGAGGAGAGAATCCGTGGGGAACGTCCTCGCCGCCATACTGGGCGTCCCGACACCATTCTGCTCCTGCTCCGCCGTGCCGCTCTTCATCGGCTTCGTGACGGCGGGCGTCCCCCTCGGCGTGACCTTCTCCTTCCTCGTGGCCTCGCCCATGGTGAACGAGGTGGCCATCGTCCTGCTGTTCGGCCTGTTCGGCTGGAAGGTCACGTTGCTCTATGCGAGCACGGGCCTCTTCATCGCCGTCTTCGCCGGGTGGGCCATCGGCCGGATGAAGCTCGAAAAATACGTGGAGGACTGGGTCTACGAAATGCCCGTGAGCCAGGGCGCTGAACAGGAAGATGGTCTGACATGGCCCGAGCGAATCCGAGCCGGAACGGACGCGGTCAAGGACATCGTGGGCCGCGTCTGGCCCTACGTGCTCGCCGGCATCGCAGTGGGAGCAGGCATTCACGGGTACGTACCGCAGGACTTCATGGCCCACCTCATGGGCAAGAGCGCCTGGTGGGCCGTCCCCCTGGCCGTCCTGATCGGAATCCCCATGTACTCGAACGCCGCGGGCATCATTCCGATCGTCCAGGCCCTGATGGAAAAGGGCGCCGCACTGGGAACGGTCCTCGCGTTCATGATGGCCGTCATCGGCCTTTCCCTGCCCGAAACCGTCATCCTCCGCAAGGTCCTAAAGCCCAAGCTCATCGGAGCTTTCATCGTCGTCGTCGGGATCGGCATCCTCGTCGTCGGCTACCTCTTCAACCTCGTCTTCTAACCCGTTCTGTTTCCCACAGTGAGACAGTGAGGCGGTGAGAAGGGAGATTTTGGATTTGGGAATTGGGATTTCGGATTTAACTACGAAGGACAGGAGGCCTTCGAAGGCCTGCACGCGCCTTCACCCTTAACTCCTAGCCCCTTCACCGCGCCGTATGCGCAATCACTCGATCACTCAAATAAACCGCGGAGGCGCGGAGGTCGCAGAAGAAAGCCGTCGGGAAGTTGTGCCCTTGACGACCGACGGTCGCGCCAAGTCCAACCCCCTGAAAGCTGGACTCAGAGCTTGGGTGTCGCGCTGGCCGGAACCTGCACGATTGCAGTAGAAAAACTCGCCCGGCCCCTCCCGAGGCATACCGCCTGACGCCTTTCCTCTGCCCTCTCCCCTTTTTACTTTTCTGCTCGCTGGAACGCTGCCGGTGGCTTTCGATGCTTGCATCGGAAGCCGCATCTCGACGCGAGTGGGCCAGGCGCGCGAAGGACAAGGCGGCCGCACCGCAGTCGTACTCGTGTACGTCGAGGATGCGGGCGCCGCAGGCCGACAAAGCGGATGGTCCGCTCCCGTCGATGCTCTCTTTAAGGGGTGGGGAAAGAAGCCTGCCCGGGATTTCTGCTCAAGGTCGCGGCGCGTAGCGCGGGACGGCCGGAGCCGTGGCAGCCGGGAAGCCCCAGCGAAGGACCGCTTTCTTGAGCTTCACGAGATGCCCCGGGTTTGGCCGTCCAGAAGGTGCCGCAGGCACCGGCGCGACCGCTGGCGATCGAAAGCACAACTCGTCAGCGGTTTTTCTCCGCATCTTCGGCACCTCTGCGGTGGATACTTTGCTTCTTCAACGTGCGGAACTTTTCTATTCCGCCCGGAGGGCCTCGACGGGATCGAGATTCGCGGCGCGCCGGGCAGGCAGCCAGCCACTCGCTACGCCCACGAGCAGACTCATGACGAGCGCCGCCACGGCGGCCTCGGGCGGCGTCCTTAGGGGCAGTCCCGGCACGGCCGCGGCGAGCACGGCGCCCGCCGCGTAGCCCGCGAGGAGTCCGCCGAGCCCTCCGGCCAGGGCGAGCAGGGCGGCTTCCGAGAGGAACAGGATTTCCACGCCACTCCTTGTGACACCCAGCGCCCTCAGGAGGCCGATCTCCCCGGTCCTCTCGTTGACCGAGATCCACATGATGGTCAGGATGCCGATGGCGCCGACGAAGAGGGAGATGGCCGCTATCGCGGTGACCGCGACCGTGATGATGCTGATCACCCGGCCGAAGGTGTCCAGCATTTCCGTCTGGGTGGTGATTGTGAAGTCGTCATTGCCCCTGTGGCGGGCCGTCAGAACGCCCTTTATGGAGTCCACCACCGAGGGTATGGCCCCCGTGCCGGACGCCAGCACGTCTATCTCGTTGAGTTCGGTCAGGTTGAAAAGGTCCATGGCGTTGGCCACGGGGATGTAGGCCGAGTCGTCCAGGTCGAAGCCCAGGAACTGCCCCTTCGGTTCCATGACGCCCACCACGAGGAAGCCCTCGCCCCCGATGCGGACCCGCTTGCCGAGGGGCGACTCGCCCGGCATTATTTCCCGGGCCAGTTTGGGGCCCAGGACCGCGAAGGACCCGCGGCGGTGGGGATCGATGTCCGGGAGAAAAGAACCCTGAGCCACGGGAAACTTCCAGACCCTGGAAGCCTGGTGATTCACGCCGTAGATGTAGACGTTCCGTCCGCGGATTCCGGCTTCCACGCGCCCCTGCCCCATCACCACGGGCACCACGCCGTCCACGTCGGGGAGGTGACGGAGGGACTCGGCATCGTCGATAGAGAGCCGGTGGGTCGTGCCGCCGAAAACGCCCGGGATGCCCAGCGTCTTCACCTTGCCAGGGTTTATCCCGATGAGGCTCGTCCCGAACTGGGTGAACTGCGACACGATGTAGTACCGGGTGCCCTCTCCCAGGGATGTCAGGAGGACGACCGCCGCGACGCCGATGGCCACGCCCAGCGCCGACAGCACCGAACGAAGGCGCTGGCCGTAGAGCGCACCGGAAACGAACTGTGCCAGGTCGAGGAGTTTCATCCTACCTCCGAACGAGCGCGTTGACCGGGTCGAGCCTGGTGGCCCTGTAGGCCGGCCAGAGGCCGAAACCTGCGCCCACAAAGATCGCCAGGCCCAGCGACGCCGCGACGGCCCAGGCGGGGGGCGATGCGGGAAATTCGGGATAGACGTGGACGAGAATCCGCACGGCCGCGAAACCGAATGCGAGGCCCGCGAGGCCTCCCGTTGCAGAGAGAAGAAGGGCTTCCGCCAGAAAGGTCGAAAGGACCTGACGGTTCGTCGCCCCCAGGGCCTTGAGCAGGCCGATTTCCGCGCGCCGCTCCGACACGGCCACCAGCATGAGGTTCATGATCCCCACGCCCGCCACCGCAAGGGAGATACTTGCGATGCCTGCGAGCGCGAGGGTGAGCGCCCGCAGAATCGCCGAGAAGGCGGACAGAACTGCGTCCTGGGTGATCACAGTCACGTCCTCCGCCCGGTGCCGTTCTTTCATGAGCTTGAGAACCGCCGCCTTTGCGGCATCCATCTCGCCGCGCGAGCGCACCTCTATGAGTATGCGGAAAAGGCTGTTCCGGTCGAAAGCGCTCATGACCGTCTGCACGGGAATCATCACCGCATCGTCCATGTCGAAGCCCAGTGAGCGCCCCCTGGGGGCCAGAATGCCCACGACACGGAACCGCCATGCACCCATGCGAACGACGTGCCCGAGCGGACTTTCCGAACCGAACAGCTCCCTCGCCACCTTGACGCCGAGCACCATCTCGTTGCCGCCCGCCTCCGGGTCCCTGGGTGGGAGAAAGCGCCCGGACCCCATCTGCAGGTGCCGGACGGTGAGAAACTGAGACGTGGTACCCAGGACGGGCACGGAACGGCCCCGATCGCCGAACTGCACGGTTTCGTTGCCGACGGCCATGGGCGCCGCCATCCGAACCATGGGCACCCGCGTGACGACGGCCTGGTAGTCCGCCAGCGTCAGGTCGTGTGTGACACCTCCGAAAGGCGCAGCCCCGGTCGTCTCGACCTTGCCGGGAATCAGGATGAGCAGGTTCGAACCGAGCGCCGTGAACTCCTGCGTGACGTAGCGCCGGGCGCCCTCCCCCATGGCCGTCAGGGCCACGACGGCCGCGACGCCCACCGCGACGCCGGATATGGAAAGGGCCGTCCTGAGCCGGTGACCCGACAGGGCGCCGGCCGCGAATCGAACAACATCGAGGGGGTTCATGAATCTGCTCCGGAACGTTCTCCTGCCGCCCTTGCCTCAGCCTCCCGCCGCTCCCTTACCGTCCTCCGGCACGACCTCGCCGTCGGACATGCGCACCACGCGCCTGGCGCGCTCCGCGATGGCAGGATCGTGCGTCACGACCACCAGCGTGAGTCCCCGCGCGTTCATGGCCTCCAGCAGGTCCATAACCTCGAGCGCCGAAGTCCTGTCCAGGTTCCCGGTCGGCTCGTCCGCGAGAAGGACGGACGGTCCCATGACCACCGCGCGTGCGATGGCCACACGCTGTCTCTCGCCTCCGGAGAGCTGGTCCGGCCGATGCTGGGCACGCCGCGCCAGGCCGACGGATTCCAGAGCCCGGAGGGCTTTTGCCCGCCGTTCCTCGCTCGAAACACCTGCGAACAGCATGGGCAATTCGACGTTCCCCAACGCCGTCAACCTCGCGAGCAGATGAAAGAACTGGAAGACGAAGCCGATGCGATGCTGCCGAAGGCTTGATCGTTCCGCTTCGTTGAGTGCGTTCGCATCCCGGTCATCGAAGATATAACGTCCCCGTGTCGGCCGGTCGAGGCACCCCACGATGTGCAACAGGGTGGACTTTCCCGACCCAGAAGGCCCCACGAGCGCCACGTGTTCCCCCTCGCGGATCGTGAGATTGACATCCTTGAGAGCGTTGACCTCCGCGTCGCCGACCTGGTACACGCGCCAGACGTTTTCGAGGGCGATCACGGCTGCACTCGGGCGGTGACCCTTGCGCCGGGCTTGACAGCGGTCGAATCCCGGGCCGTCACGACCAGGTCGCCCGCCTTGAGGCCGGCCAGCACCTGGGTGTACTGCCAGTTCTGCAGGCCCTTCTTGATGGTCTTTTCAGCCAGCCTCCCGTCCTCCACAACCAGCACCTTGTCCCCCTCGGCCACGGCCGCCGTGGGAACGCGGAGGGCGTCATCCTTCCGTGAAAGGATGATCTCCACGTCGGCCGAGGTTCCGGGAAGGATCCCCCCGGCCGCGGCGGGAGGCCCGAAGGAGGCTTCCACTTCAACCGTCCGGTTCTGTTCCTGAACGTCCTTCACGTAGGGGGCGACGCGCACGACCCTGCCTTCGAAATGGCGCCCCGGCATGGAATCGACCGTGATGCGGACCTCCTGTCCGGGACGGACCCGTATCGAATCGACTTCATCGATGGGCGCGCTGATGTAAGCGGAGGAGGGAGACAGAAGGTCGAGGACGGGCGGGATCGGAACTCCCGGTGGCGCCGGCGTGATCCACTCTCCGATTTCCGTCGAACGGTCGGCGAGCACCCCCGAGAAAGGCGCGCGCACTTCCGTCAACGCCAGCTCGGCGCGGGCCAGCCGGACTTGAGACCGGGCCTGTTCGAGCATCGCCCCGGCTGCCCGGCAGGCGGCCGCCGTCTGTTCCTTCGAGCTTTCCAACGCGTCCAGTGATTGTCGGCTGGTGATCCCGTCCTTCTCGAGAGCGAGTCCCCGCTTCCACTCCTTCTCAGACAGTTCGGCCGCCAGGCAGGCCTCCCGGGCTTTGGCCCCGGCCGTCTTCAACTGGTCCTCGGCCAGACTGAGCCGGGCGCGCTGGACCGAATCATCGAGCTTGAGCAGAAGCGCGCCCTCTTTGACGTGATCACCCTTGGCGAACGGCAACGCCACCACCCGCCCCCCTATCTGGGGCGAGAGTTTGGAGCGCTCCCGCACCTTGACCGTCCCGGCCCTCGTGTTGGTGATGGTTTCCTCAACCACGCCCAGGGAGGCCCTGGCCGCCTGGACTGGAATCGGCTCCGGGCGAAAAAGCGTGAACCGGAGCACGACCGCGCCGGCCACCGCCACGATCAGAACGATCGACCACCTGGGCATTCTCTTCATGCCGCGATTGTAGCCAATCCGGTGCGGGCCCGTCAAAAAAAACAAGGCCGTCCGAGGACGGCCTTGCATGGTGGCTATTTTCCGTCGGCCTCACTTGATGCCTACGAGTTCGACCTCGAAGATGAGCGTGGCGTTCGGCGGGATGACTCCGGGATAGCCGCGCTGGCCGTATGCCAGGTCGCCCGGGATGATGAGACGGCGTTTCCCGCCGACGCGCATGGTGGCTATTCCCTCGTCCCAGCCCTTGATGACCATGCCCTCTCCGAGCTTGAACTCGATGGGCTTGCCACGGTCGTAGGAGCTGTCGAACTTCGTCCCGTTTTCGAGCCACCCCGTGTAGTTCACCAGGACGGTCTGCCCCTTCTTCGGCTGTGCGCCCTGCCCGACCTTGAGATCGATGTACTTCAGGCCCGACGGCGTAGTGACTTCCTTTGGCGGCGCCGGTTTTTCAGAGGCCTTCTTCTCTGCCTCGGCCTTCTTCGAAGCGGCGGGCTTCGCCTGCTCCTTGCTCCACGTGTTCTGCCCGTCAGCGGGCTTCCTGGCGGCACCAGACCGGGCCGCAGCCGCCACGGCCAGTCCGGAGATCAGAATGATGACCATTGCTCTCTTCATCGAGAAATCCTCCTATTTTTTTCCCGCCTTGGGCATCTAATGCGCGCGGATCAGACAAAATGGGGCGGAACGTCCGCGGGACCTCCGAACACCATCACGTGAGGCCGCCCGGGGGATCGGATGTTCTCCTGTCGTCCTGACAGCCGTTCGTTTCCGGTTGAAGCGTCACGTGGCCGATGGACCATTCCTTTTCGAGAAAGGCGCGGATCGCGAAAAACAGGTCCTCCGACGCAGCCACGCTGATGTCGGGAACCGTAAGGTGTGCCGTGAGCATCCTCTGCCCCGGTCCCACTTCCCACACGTGGACGTGGTGTATGCGCGCGGGTTCGAAGCGCGAATCCACGCTGTCCACGAGCGTCTTCAGGTCGATGCCTCGCGGAACCGCCTCGGTCACGATAGACAGGGACTCCACTACGATGGAAAAGGCGCTGTACAGGACGGCGAAGCCAACCACCAGAGACGCGATGGGGTCAAGGTACGGCCCCACGGATGTGTTCGCGAAGAGGGCCGCACCCACCACCGCAAGGGATGCCAGGGCGTCCTGCAGCATGTGCAGAAACGCGCTCTTCACATTAAGGTCGTCCTCGCCGTGTTTCCTGAGAAGAAGGACAGCCGCCATGTTGACCACGAAAGCCGCGATCGCGGCCCACAGCATGATATCGGCCTTGACCGGCCTGGGATGCAGGATGCGGACGAAGGCCTCCTTGGCGATGAAGCCCGTCACCAGAAAGAGGACGCTCGCGTTCACGAGGGCGGAAATGACCTCCCATCGCTTGAGGCCGTAGGTATGCCGGGCGCTGGGCGGGCGACGCCCGAGGCGGCGGGCGACGATGGCGAGGACGAGGGCGCCGACGTCACTGAGGTTGTGGAGGGCGTCGGCCAGGAGGGCGAGGCTGCCGGCCAGAAGGCCGGCGACGATCTCGCCCGCCGTAATGCCCACGTTGAGGAAGACGCTGATCCACAAGCGCAAATCCTGGCCGTCTCCGGATAATTCCGATACGTGATCGTGGTGCGGCATGAACGCCCCGTTCGTGTCCCGCGGTTTCAAGCCGCCAACGGAAAACTTCTTCCGTCGCGGCCGTCTCTCACATAGCTTACCGCACCTGGCGGCAAAGGCATGAATGGTACGCCGGGCAAGGGGGGACAAAGTGAGGTGTGAAACGTGTGGAACCATCCGGGCGCGGGGAGCGCAAGCTGCGCTCAGGGCAGTTCGTGGCGTGCGGCGCGGGCCAGCCAGTCGCGCAGGAGATTATCGGTCGGGATCGCGCCCTGCGAGATGAGAGTGCCGTCGACAATGAGCGCGGGCGTCCTGCTGATCCCGGCGCCGGCCATGGATTCCGGATCGCCCATGTCCGTGACTTCCGCGTCGATCCTGAGCTCGCCGACGATACGCTTGACGCGCATCATGAGGTCCTCGCACGCCCTGCATCCGTGGCCTGCAACGACGATCTTCATCATTGGGGGCCTCCTCATCAACCGGGCCGATCCACGGAGGCCACCTGCCGCCAACGCCACCGCAAGGCTGGAAGGATACCTGTGGGACTTGGAGTCTACACCGAACACTACGCGCATACACCATTGCTGGAGGCGTGACATCGCACGCGAGGGGCATATGCCCCGCTATTCGTATTGACGTGGTTTTAGGCCTCTTTTCGGCCACTGTTCATGCCATAGTGGGCCTGCACACGGCGTCTTCTACGCACAACAGGGAAGGCCGCCCAACACCTTGCCGGTCAAACGGCACACGGAAACCGAACCCGGCGCTCATGGCGGCCGGGCCGGGCGAACAGGCCCGCCATCGTCACGCGGCGGCTTGCACCTGGACAGAGAAGAAGGCGCCGATGAAAAGCACACCCGGAACGCAAGTAGACCACGGCCCCGGCGAACTCCTTCGCCTGACGTGCGTGCCGGGAGACACCGAAGACCAGGTGACGGCCGGCAATCTGGCCCACATCGTATCGCTGGTCCTTCTCACGCCTCCAGACGACGAATTCCTGGCGGCGATGGCTAGCCAGCGACCGCTTCCGGGCCTCCGGCTCTCGACGAGGACTCTCATGAACGAGCTGGCGCTCCTGGCCGGCGGGGCGTCCCTCGCCACCTACAAGGCGGAATATAGACGACTCTTCGCCGCGGGCGACACGGCGCCGTGCAAGCCCTGCGAATCGGCATGGAGACGAAGCATCGCACCCGCCGGAGGGACACTTCGCCAGCACGTTCTGGACGCATACCGGGAAGCGGGATACGGCCGGGCAGACGCTCCGGGAGCGCCCGCAGACCACCTGGGCGTTGAAATGAGATTTCTGGCGTACCTGAGTGCGGGCATTATCGAAGGCACCAAGAGCGAAAGCACCTACTCGCGCTTCTGGGAAAACCACGTAGCTCTCTGGGTTCCGTCCTTCGCGGAGTGCCTTCGGCGCAGCGCACGTATACGCTTTTACCGGACCCTGGGCCAGATCCTCCTCGCGTTGACCCTGCCCGAAGCGTGGTGAAGCGCCCCTCCTGCGGCCGCCCCCGAATCCCCCACCCTTCGGTTCCCGCTGAGGATGACTTCCTCATCCCGAGGCAGTATAGTTAGTATCCTCGGAAGGCCTCACGGTGCTTGCGATTGAACCGCACTCCGGCGCGTTTGACCGGCCGGGTCCCTGAGCGGCGGACAAAGAGCAAGACCTCACCTTGACCGGGCTTTCCCAGACATCTCCGCGGGAGGACGTTCGCGGTGCGCAGGGGAGGGCAGATGGCGCGAATCAAGAGCTGGTTTGCGGCCGCAGTCGGGATCGCCAAGGACTACGTCCTGATCACAGCCGGGGCGGTCATTGTCGCCGCCGGCGTCGACATGTTTCTGACGCCCAACAAGGTTATCGCTTCGGGCGCAACGGGCATCGCCATGCTCGGCCACTTTCTGTGGCGCTGGCCCATCGGGACCGCCGTGCTCCTGATCAACATTCCCCTGCTTCTCGCAGGCATCAGGTGGGGTGGGGGGCTTCGGGTCCTGTGGCGAACCATTTTCGCGGTGGTCGTAATGTCGGTCGCCATCGACCTTTTGACCGGCGTGCTTCCACCGGTGAGCGGCGACCCCCTGATCTATACGCTCTTCGGCGGGCTCGTAGACGGCGTGGGCATCGGGATGGTCCTGAGGGGGCGCGGCACGACGGGCGGGACCGACATCGTGGCCCAGCTCACCCACCGCTACTGGCGCATCCCATTCGGCCAGGTCTTCCTGTGGAGTAATACGGCCATTCTTCTGCTGGCCATTCCGGTCGTCGGTCTCGTGCCCGTCCTGTACGCCCTCATCGTGAACTACATTTCCAGCCGCGTCATCGACACCGTTCAGGAAGGCTTGAGCTTCGCCCGTGCCCTGATGGTCATCTCGGAGGAGATGGACGAAATACGGCAGGCCATCCTGAGCGAAGTGGGGCGGGGCGTCACCCTGCTCCAGGGGCGCGGCGGTTACACCGAAAAGCCGCGGGAGGTGCTCTACGTCGTCGTTGCGAGATCCCAGATCAGCCGTTTGAAGCGGATCATCGGCGACATCGACCCCAAGGCCTTCGTCGTCATCACCGAAGCCAACGAGGTACTCGGCGAAGGCTTCCGCCCCGTCGTGGAACCGAATTAGGCAGGGCTGCCCCCGCCGGGACGCGGCGCCAGGTGCAGGGTATCGAACACCACCACCCCGATAACTCCGGACAAACAGGTCAGCGACCTCTACAAAGACTTTGTCGTGCAGGGTTGCAAACCTGGATTCCGGAAAAGCAGACTTTCGGGCCTGATGCAAATCCGGCAAGGGATGGAGGATTCTGCCGAGGTGGGGAGGCCTGAGAGAGCGGGGTCATTTCCCCGGCCCCCACGTCCAGTAGAGTCCGAGGTACGCCACGTCGTGGTGCTCGCCGCGGAAGGTCCGGCCCGCGCTGAAAAGAAGGCTGAAGTGGGGCGAGAAGTTGACATAACCGCCCCAGTTCACGAGGGCGAAGCCCCGGCCGTCCACGGTATCCGCCCCTTGCGCGAACACCTCGGCGCCCAGGGCGAGCCTTTCGCCGATGTCTTTCTGGACGAGCCATCCACCGAAAGCGTAGTCCCTCTGGCCGGGCGCGTGATTGACGGCGTACCCGCCGCCGCCGTAGGTCGTCCACGCGCCCCACGTCTTCTGTACCCAGAGGGGGATCCTGAACCACGCCCGCCCGTTGCCCAACCCGCGGGATGCGCTGCCGGTGGGCAGTTCCGCCATGGGGAACAGTCCCATCTCGAAGCCGTGGGCCTCGGAGTGCACGAACCGGTACTTGAAGCCGAGTTCGGCATCGCCCAGGCCTGAAATGGCGGTTCCATTTTTCGGATCGTTCCAGGCGACGGGCACAACGAGATGAACGAAGGTGTTGGCGGACGTCCCGAAGTTGAGCTCCACGGCCGGTCCCTGGACACTCGTCGCATCCGGCCCCCGATCAAGGGACGAAAAAAGGTAGAACTCCCAGTGTCGAAATCCTATCGCTTCGGGGTCGTCGGTGAGAAAGGGCGGCCCGGCGAAAACCCGGACGCACAAACACAACAACAATGCAGAAAACAGTATTCGGACGAATCTCACCGACACCTCTTCCACCGGAACCTACGGACCGGTTCAGAAAAACGCGCCGAGCGGCGTATCTATGCCGAAACCGGCCCCGCCGGGCCGGCTTCCGTGCACGACACTTTCCCGCTAGCTGTACGCCGGGGCAAGCTGTTATTTGGCCACTCGGACGAGCATCTTCCCGATGTTGTCGCCCGAAAAGAGACCTAAAAAAGCCTGCGGAGCGCTGTCGATGCTCTCGACGACGGTCTCCCGGGTCTTCAGTCTTCCGCCCTCCACCCACTCGCGGAGCTTGGCCATGGCCTCGGGGAAGCGCTCTTTGAAGTCGAAGACGATGAAGCCCTGGGCCCGGGCGCGTCTGACCAGCAGGGTCGCGAAGGGCCTCGGCCCCCTCGGGGGGTTCTTGGCGTTGTAGTGGGCGATCTGACCGCAGATGGGGATCCTGGCGTTCTGGTTGATCAGGCCCAGGGCGGCGTCGGACACCGAACCGCCCACGTTGTCGAAAAAGACGTCCACGCCGTCGGGAACCAGCGGTTCGAGGGCGGCGCGGAGGTCCTTGTGTTCGCGGTAGTTCAGCGCCGCATCGAACCCCAGGTCGCCCGTGAGCCACGCCACCTTCTCGTCCGAGCCCGCCACACCCATGGCCCGGCACCCGGCGATTTTGGCCATCTGGCCGACGGCCGACCCAACGGCGCCGGCCGCTCCGGACACCAGCACCGTTTCCCCGGTCTGCGGGCGGCCCACGTCGAAGAGCCCGAAGTAGGCCGTCAGGCCCGGCATCCCCAGAAGGCCCAGGGCGAGCGACGCACGCTCGACCGGAAGGTCGACCTTGTGCAGCCCTTCCGCGGCGAAGACCGCGTGCGTCTGCCATCCCATGGGAGCCAGGACGAGATCCCCTTCCGCCAGTCCCGGATCCCGGGAAGCGAGAACGCGGGCGACCGTTTCGCCGCAGATGACGTCGCCGGGGGTCATGGGTTCCACGTAGCTCTTGACCGGGCTCATCCGTCCCCGCACGTAAGGGTCCACCGACAGCCACACGGTTTCGAGCAGGGCCTCCCCCACATCCGGTTCGCGGACCGGGGCCTCTTCCATTCGGAATGTGGCGTCGTCCGGCACGCCTTCGGGGTACCCGACGAGTGTCCATTTGCGATTAACAACTGCTTGCATGGGAATCTCCTTTTTCGCTCTGCCCCCGGCGACCACGGTCCGTCGTTCAGCGCGCCCCGATGGCCCGGTCCAGGTCGGCCAGCAGATCGTCCACATCCTCTATGCCCACGGAAAGGCGAATCAGGCCGTCGGTGATGCCGAGTTCGTCCCGCTTGTCCTTCGGGACGGCACCGTGGGTCATGCTGGCCGGATGGCAGGCCAGGCTCTCGACGCCTCCGAGGCTCTCGGCCAGAACAAATACATCGAGGGCGTTCAGGAACGACCGCGCCGCCTCGTAGGACCCCACGTCGAAGGCCACCATGGCACCGAACCCCGAGGCCTGCCGCTTGTGGACTTCGTGACCGGGATGCCCGGGCAGGCCCGGATAGAAGGTCCTCCTGATCTCGGGCCGCGACTGGAGATATTTCACCACCGCCCGCCCGTTCACCTCGTGCTGGCGCATTCTGACGGCCAATGTCTTGGTGCCCCTGAGCACGAGGAAGCAGTCGAAGGGGCCGAGGATGGCGCCTTCGCTGTTTTGGATGAACTTCAGGCGCTCGTCGAGTGCCTCGTTCGAGGTGATCAGGGCACCGCCCACAGAGTCCGAGTGGCCGTTCAGGTACTTGGTGGTGGAGTGGATCACAAGGTCCGCACCGTGCTCCAACGGCCGCTGAAAATAGGGCGTCATGAAGGTGTTGTCCACGGCGGTGAGGGCGCCGTGCGCCTTCGCAATCGCCGATGCGCCTGCGATGTCGGTGATCTCCATGACGGGGTTGGTGGGCGTTTCGATGTAGAGCAGTTTGGTTTGGGGTGTGAAGGCCTTCTCGAGGACGTCAAGGTCGCTGGTCTTCACCCAGGAGAACCGTATGCCGAAGTTCCTGAAGACGCGCTCGAAGACGCGGTACACGCCTCCGTACGTATTGTCCGACACGACCACGTGGTCGCCCGCCGAGAGAATGCCCATGAGGCTGGAGACGGCCGCCATGCCGGACGCGAAGCAGGTGCCGAACCGCGCGCCTTCCATGGCCGCCAGGTTCGCCTCCAGGGCGGCCCTCGTGGGATTGCCGGTCCGGGCGTATTCGTAGCCCGTGCTGACGCCCAGCTCAGGCTGGGCATAGGTGGACGTAGCGTAGATGGGCGTCATGATGGCGCCCGTGGCGGGACCAGGCTTCTGTCCCGCGTGGATGGCCAGGGTATCGAATCCTGTCTTCTTCTTATCCACGATGCACTCCTGTTCTATGAACGGGCTGAAACCCGACTCTTCTTAGACTCTTCGGGCTTTTAATATAGCAGAGGGGGGTATCCGGCCGGACGCCGGCCTCACTCTTCAATGGGCCGGCCGTCCACGAGCCCGTCGTAGGCGTACTTGTTGAGGTACCGCTCGGAAGAATCGGGGAACATCGTCACGACGTTCCTGCCGGGGCCGAGAATGCGCGCCAGGCGTTTGGCGCCGGCCATGTTCGCCCCCGAGGAGGATCCTGCGAGGATACCGAGGCGGCCGAGACGGTCCACCCAGCCGTAGGTCTCCCGGTCGGGAATGGTGAACGTGCCGTCCATCAGCGACTTGTCCAGGACCTCCGGCCAGAAGGAGTTGCCAATGCCCTCCACGCGGTGGGGCGCCTCGTGGGGACAGCCCCCGAAAAGCGAGCCGGGGGGTTCCACCACGTAGCACTTAACCTCCGGCTTCCGTCCTTTCATAAAACGCGCCAACCCCGAGAAGGTCCCGCCCGAGCCCGCACCTATAGCGATACCGTCCACGCGTCCGCCCAACTGCGTCCATATCTCCCGAGCGGTCGTCTCGAAATGGACCTTCGGATTGGCCGGATTGCTGAACTGTCTGAGGTGCACGCCCCCCCCGATGTCCTGCTCCAGCTCATCGGCCCTTCTGACGGCTCCCGGTATCTTGTCCTCCGCGGGCGTGAGGACCAGTTCGGCGCCCAGACCGCGGACCAGGGCCATCTTCTCGGGCGCGTACCCTTCAGGCATGACGATGATCACACGGTAGCCGCGCTGGACCCCTGCGAGGGCGACGCCGATGCCCGTGTTCCCGGCCGTGGCCTCGATGATCGTGCCGCCGGGGCGGAGCCTTCCATCCTCCTCGGCCGCCCGGATCATGGCCAGGCCGATGCGGTCCTTGACGCTCCCGCCGGGGTTGAAGTACTCCAGCTTGGCGTAGATATCCGCTTCACCCTCGTCTCGGAACGCGGACAGATGGACCATGGGGGTTTCACCTACGAGGTCCAAAATGTTATCCACGATCTTCATCAGGCATCCTTATCTATGGGTACACCAGGAGGACGGAGAAAGCTGCTTCCCAGCGGAAGATCCCCGGGCCAGGCTTTTGAAACGCATCGCCGGGTTAATTATTCATGCAGCTTGTCGATGATCTCCGCGTACCCGGGTTCCTTGCGGATGCCTTCCAGGTCGGGGTC
This sequence comes from uncultured Thermoanaerobaculia bacterium, assembly GCA_964507185.1. Classification (GTDB taxonomy): domain Bacteria; phylum Acidobacteriota; class UBA4820; order UBA4820; family DSQY01; genus CAVRTJ01. Next base: position 31,533 of record CAZDOY010000012.1, on the reverse strand, counting down.
CTTTTCGATGAAGGCCCTGTCGGTAAAGCCGTTTTCCACGGCCTTTCGGAGCCACTTGACCGCCTCGCCCCGGCGGCCCAGCCTCGAACACGCACAGGCCATGTTGTAGGCGGCGACCCGGTCGCCGGGCTGGACGCCCAGGCTGGTCTCGAAGCAGAACGCGGCCGCGGCGTATCGCCCCTGCCGGAGCAGGTTCGTGCCGAGCTGGGAGAGCTGGATCGCCGACATGCGCAGCAGAATTTCGGCGTACCGGGCCGATTGTCCGCCCTTCGCGCGTTCCTTCTCCACGTCGCGGAGGGCTCGGAGCAGCTGCTCCGAGTTCGCGGCGTTCACGAGCCGGGCCTGCAGGGTTTCGAACCTGTCCTCCAGCGCCATCGCCTGGCCCACCCGGGGGTTTTTCGACAGGAGTGCCGCGGACCGGGCGGCCTCGTCCGCGCCCTCTGTCCCGGCGTAGAACCGCGCCGTCTGGTCGAACTCGCGAAAAGCCCTCAGGAGGTCGCCCCGGGCCTCGAGGCGCCGCGCCCATGCGAGGCGTTCCCGGACCCGCTGGGCCATGAAGGCCCGGTCGGACGGGATCCGCCCCCTCTTCATGGCGTCCGCCTGCATGTATTTTACGGCCCCGAGCAGGAGCGATTCGGGCGGCCACCGGTGCGGTCCGTCGAAGACCTCGAGCCAGTGGGTGTGATTCCTCTTTGTCAGCTTTCGGTCGAAGCGCGTGAACTCGAAGAGGTTGAAGTCCTCGTTGCCCACCAGCATGTAGAAGGCCGCGTTCATCTTCCGGGGGATGCTCTTGTGCTCCGCGTCGAACGCCCCGCAGGAGATGACGCCGGCGAAGCGGTCCCTGTGGCTGAGGGCCAGGTAGAGGGCCGCCCGGCTGCCCCCCGAGAACCCTGCGGCGTAGGCGCGGGCCGGGGCCACTGGGAACCGTTCGTTGACCTCACGCCACAGAACCTGCTGGGCTTTCACGATGGGCGGGAAGGGACCGTTCCTGGAATCGTTGGATCCGACGACGATGTACCCATAGCGCTCCGCAGCCTCTTTCAGCAATCGCACGGGCAGTTCACCCCGGCCTGCGGGATCGAAGCAGAAGATCACTGGCCACGTCACGTCGCCCCGGTAGCCGGAGGGCAGGTAGAGCGCGTAGGAAAAGCGCCCGTCTGCCCGGCACACTACCTTCGGCAGGATCCTGCCCGCCGGAAGCGGCGGCCCGGCGGCCCGGTCCGGACCGGCCGCGAGCGAGGCGGTGGCCAGCAGGACGAATATGAAGACGGACAATCCAACTCTTTTCATGACCATAGTATGGTTCCCTCCCGGGCCCGGGGCCAAAGGCCCACATGCATCCTGCGCCCTACGCGGATGCCCGGCTCTTTGGAAGGCGCTTCCCGGGGTACGGGCATTCGCCGGACAGCGGGCACTCCGCACACCGCGGCGCCACGGGGCGGCACACGCTCTGGCCGAAAGAGACCAACAGGCCGTTCACGGGGATCCACCATCTCTTCGGAAGCGTCTTCCGAAGCACCGCTTCCGTTTCGTCCGGTGCTTTCGTACTCACGAATCCCCACCAGTTGAGGATCCTGTGCACGTGCGTGTCCACGCAGATCCCGGGCAGCCCGAAGCCCTCCGTCAGCACCAGGTTGGCCGTCTTCCGCCCAACGCCCGGCAAGGCCAGCAGGACGTCCAGGTCGGGCGGAACCTTCCCGCCGTGGCGCTCCAGCAGGAGGCCGGCGACGGCCTTCAGGGATTTCGCCTTGGTTTTGTAGAAGCCGACGGGGCGGATGGCAGCCTCGAGGTCATCGACCGGCAGGGCCAGAATGTCCCGGGGCGTCTGCGCAAGGACCCAGAGCCGCTCGAAGGCCTGTTCAGTGACCACATCCCTCGTGCGGAGGGAGAGGACCGTACCCACCAGGACGGCGAACGGATCGGGCCTGGTCTCCCGAATCCGGCCGACCACCGGCTCTTCCCGCCCCCTTTTCCAGCTCTCCACCGTCTCGAGAAAACGGGACAGCGTCTTCGCACTCATCTTTCTCTTCGGCAGCTTCCAGTCAGCCAATCAGGGCTCCTCTGTGGGGAGTGATCAAGTAATCGAATAATCCGTCGCGGGTGTCTCTTCGAAGGCCCGCCTTGCGCTTTCGGCGCCATGAGTAAGTGAGTAGGGGATTAGGCAAATTCGCCGTCGGCGCTCTTTCGAAGGCCTCCCGTCTTCCGCAGCTAAATCCGAAATCCCAAATCCCAATTCCCAAATCTCCCTACAGTCCGTCCGACGGCCGGTCCTCGTCGAAGGGCACGCCCTTGTCGAGGTTCACCCACACGGTCTCGCGGCTCCGGCGGGTGAGCATGATCTCCCAGTCTCCGATCCAGTCGCGGACCACCGAGCCGAAGAGCACGCGCCATTCCTTGTCCGCGAACTTCTCGTGAAAGACGTACCCGAAATCGGCGGTGTCCTTCTGGATGACGAAGGCCGGGTACCTGATGCCCGCGGGAGGCTCCACGTCCCTGACCTTCATGGGCTTGTAGCCTTCCAGTTCCAAGGCCTCCATGAAGTCCTTCGTGTGGCTCACGCCGTCCACAACCAGCCCGTGCCTCGAGCGCTGGACGCGGCCCGCCGCAAGATCTCGCAGTGTTTCCATCAAGCTGCTGCTCATCGTCCTCTCCCCAAAGCCGCCCGGCCCCGGGGCCCGGGATCGATCATGCCCGGGACGGGGAGGCCTCTCATTACATTAACGCATCGGGCCCCCTTGTGATGCCAGCCGATTCCGGAGACGCAGAACCGAGGAAATAGGGCAGACGAAGAAAATAGGATAATATGGGACCATCGGTCCGATCGCAGCGCGTGAGAACAACCCTGAGCCGAGGCTCATTGCAGGGAGTATGGCCATGAAGATGAGGCACTGTGGATTTGTCCTTTTGCTCTTCCTGTTCTGTCTGTCCGCATGGGGCGAGAGCCTGCAAGGAACCTTTCGCCTCCTGAAAGACAGCGACGGAACAACGCCCAACGCCGGGGCGTCCATCGAAATAACCTTTCACGGTGGTACGTTCGACCTGAAGGCCATCCAACCCGGAGAGACTTTCAGCGATCATGGAAGCTACACCGTCAGCGGCAGTCTGATTACGATGACATTCGCGTCGCTGGACAAGAACGTCGAGAAGAAGTTCTTCTCTCACGCAGGCGGCCTGCTCATCCTCCCGATCAAGCTGTTCAGCGACGGGCCGGGCGCCTCCACCTGGCAGGCCATCGTACCCGGCTCCGGTGACGGCAGCGGCCAGGGTCCCGGCGGCGTACCCGGCACCACGCCCGGAGGCGACACGGGCGGAGGACCCGGCACCGGTGCGGGCAGCGGATCAGGGAGTGGATCCGGCACCGGATCGGGAAGCGGGAGCGGATCCGGTTCGGGCAGTGGAGCCGGAAGCGGGTCTGGTAGCGGCAGCGGTTCGGGGTCCGGCAGCGGAAGCGGGAGCGGATCCGGTTCGGGCAGCGGCAGCGGCCGGGGCTCGGGAAGCGGAAGCGGCATGGGGCCGGGACACGGGGCCGGGAGGCCCGGCGGCAGCACGTGGGCGGACCGCGATCCGCGATTTGCGAAGCTCGTGGGCCTGTGGTCCGGAGAAGGATCGAGCTACGAGGTGCGGTTCCGCCGGAACAAGCTCATGTCCGTGGCAGTACTCCAGAACACGGTCTTCATGTTCAGCGTGGATGCTAACGGCCAGATAACGGGCGCGGGCAGCATTGTCTACGACGTGAACCCCAACCTGTGCGGTGTGGCAATGCTCGCCAAACAGGTCAACGAGAACATCGACCTCATGCAGCACGTGATGACGGCCTGGAGCATGGGCGAAAAGCTGGGCAAACTCTACAAGGGCTTCACCGAGGCCCTCGCGAAAGAGGCGGGCGCCGCCGCCACGGCCTCCGGCAAACAGCTCGCCAAGATGTACGCGAAGGCGGGCGGCAAGGCCGCGTGGGACCTGATCGTCGACGATTACAAGAACTACGCCAAGGTCATCGGCGAGGACATCCGGGACAAGATGCAGGGCGGAAAGTCCGCCGAGAGCGCCAAGGGCTGTCAGGACCAGGGCAAGTCCGTGGGCGGATTCCAGCCGGGGATGATGCCCGGCATCATGAACGTGCCGGGTGTCACCAAGGTTCAGTACGAGTACAAGGGGCTCGCGAACGGCCCCGAGGTCCGCATGTACGACATCACAGGCAAAGTCGTGGACGACGGCTCGGGCTACAAGATCTACCTGAAGCTAGACGGACAGGTACAGGACGGCGACCCCCAGCTCTGGCTACAGTACACCGTCAACTACAAAACCGAGCGAAAACCATTCCCATGCTGGTCGCCCTTTCTGGACAAGGGCGGCAACGTCGCCTTGACATCGGGTGACGGAGAGTCTTCCGTACACTTCAAGCAGGAAGGCACCCACCGGAACGGCGTCAAGCCCTGGCAGGAATACATTTACAAGTGGGACGCCACCCGCTTGTCGGAAGACGGCGGCCGGTAGAGCAAAAAAGAGAAGTCCTAGGACGTCGGGAGAAAGAAAAAGGCGGGGCCGGAGCCCCGCCTTTCTTGATGTACCAGAGAGAGGGGAAATCCCTCTCTTCTCACGCACGTTACTTCGCGGCCTGAGCCTTGAACCACGACGTGGGCATGGATTTCGGGCGTTCGATCGCCTCGCCCCAGCCCCGGGAAACGATGAGCTGGGAGCACATACCCATGGTACGGCTGACCGAGAACAGCACGGTGTAGTAGCTGAACTCCTTCATGCCGAAGTGGTAGAGCAGACAGCCGGAGGCCGCATCGACGTTCGGCCAGGGATCCTTGATCTTCTTCACCTGCTCGAGCACCTTTGGGACCACCGTGTAGACGCGGGCGACGGTCTGGTATGTCGGATCGTCCGGGCAGACCTTGGCACCGAAGGCGTGGAAAGCATCGAAGCGCGGGTCGGTGATGCGGAGGACGGCGTGACCGTATCCGGGGACGACCTTGCCGGCGTCCAGCGTTTCCTGGGCGTACTTGGCGAGCTGCTCCTCGGTGGGTGCGCCGTTGAACTTGTTCATGGTCTCGAGAATCCACGCCAGGCATTCCTGGTTCGCCAGGCCGTGGAGCGGGCCGGCCAGGCCGTTCAGGCCGGCGGAGACGGCGTAGAAGGGATCGGACAGGGCTGAGCCCACGCAGTGACAGGTGTGCGCAGAAACGTTGCCGCCCTCGTGGTCGCTGTGCAGCGTGAGGTAGAGCCGCATGAGGTTCTTGAATTCGCCTGTGGGATCAGCCAGGCCCAGCATGTTTGCGTAGTTTCCGCCCCAGTCGAGGCTGGGATCGGCGGGAATCCTGGCGCCCTTGTTGAAGGCTTTACGGTAGACGTAGGCGGCCACCTCGGGCATCCAGGCGAGGATGTTGAGGGAGTCTTCCAGCGTGGGCTCCCAATACTCGTCCTTCGTCATGCCTTCGCTGTAGCGCTTGCGGAACTGGGATTCACGCTCCAAGGCGAGGATGCCCGTGTCGAGCATGCACATGGGGTGCGAGTCCGCCGGCATGGCGTCGAGCACGCTGAAGACATAGGACGGAATCTTCTTTGCGCGAGCCCTCAGGTCGTCCTGGAAGTCCTTCAGCTGGTCGGCGGTAGGCAGATCGCCCGTGCAGAGCAGCCAGAAGATTTCTTCGGGAAGCTTGCTCGTCAGGTCCTTGATCGGAATGCCGCGGATGATCAGGCCCTTGTCGGGCGGGACTTCGGAGGTATCGCACAACATTGCCTTGAGGCCGCGCATGCCCCCGAAGGCGTGACCGATGGTCAACTCGCCTATGACCTTGGCGCCGTGCTCTTTCACGAAGGACTTGATGTCGCTCCGCATCGTGGGGATCTTTTCAGCGAGTACCTGTTTCAACTGACTCATTGAACACCTCCTAATGGGTCCCGTTTTGTGCCGCAGGCACGACTGCCTTCGGCTCACCCGAGCGCGGCCCCACGTCGTTGACGCAGTCCGGGCCCCGCTTAAACACACCGTTCATGTCGTCCGCCTAATTTCAAGACTTCAAGAGCCTTACAGAATCGAAGTCTCAGAAATCCCCCCAGTAATTCAAGTTCAAATTATGGTGCGGCTCCAAAAGGGTGTCAACAAATTGCAAGGGGGTGGGGTTATCGTTGGCCAGTTGCCCCTATTTTCGCACAAATGGCAGGCCCGCCTGCATTCCATGAAAAAGCGAAGGGCCTCCGGGAACCAAACGTGCTAAGGTGGGTCCAAGATAGATAGATGCCGTTCGCCGAGCGTCGGGAGGTGACCATGAAGAAGAGTCTGTTTGCTTTCCTGTCTCTGACCCTGGGACTGTCGTGTCTTGGAGCCGGAAGTCCCAAGACCATGCTTACGGTCTACAACAACGATCTGGCCCTAGTGCGCCAGGCCCGGACCATCCCGGTGGAGAAGGGCGTGTTCAAGTACCTCTTCCAGGACGTGACCACTAAAATCGACCCCACGTCTGTCGCCCTGGAGACCCTTTCCGGCCCGCCCATCTCGATCCTCGAACAGAACTACGCCTACGACCTCGTCAGCGACCAGAAGGTTCTGGAAAAGAGTCTGGGGCAGAAGATCACCGTTTTTCAGACCGTCGGGAACACGGAGAAGGCCTATACGGGGACGCTGCTTTCGGTGAGCGGCGGCCGACCGGTGATCAGGACCGACGAGGGGATTTTCATAGGCCACCCCTCCCGCTACATGCTCGCAAAGATGCCGCCGGGGCTCATCGTCAAACCTACCCTGGTGTGGCTCTTGAAGGGACAGCGCGCCCAGAACCAGGAAGTCGCCCTCTCGTACCTCACGGGCGGCCTGTCCTGGAACGCCAACTACGTGTTGCTCCTGGCGCCGGACGAGAAGAAGGTAGGATTCACGGGCTGGGTCACCATCGACAATAAGAGCGGCATCGGCTTCGAGAACGCCACCCTGAAGCTGCTGGCGGGCGACGTCCACCGGGTGGAACCCACGCGGCGCACGAAGGGTGTCTACTTGATGAAGGCCGAGGCCGCCGCCCCGCAATTCCAGGAAAAGGCCCTCTTCGAGTATCACCTCTACACCCTGCAGCGGCCCGCAACCGTGGCCGACAACGAGACCAAGCAGATCGAGCTGATCAGCGCGCCAGACGTGCCGGTGACCAAGAGCTATGTCTACGACGGCGCCAACATCCACGGCTACGGCGGCTATTACTACGGCCGCAGGGAAAGCCGCGACCTGGGCGTGCCCTCCAACACGAAGGTCTCCGTTTACCTCGGCTTCGACAACAAGAAGGCCTCGGGGCTCGGCATCCCGCTGCCCAAGGGGACGGTGCGCGTGTTCAAGAAAGACACGGACGGCTCGGCCCAGTTCATCGGCGAGGACGCCATTGACCATACCCCCAGGGATGAACACGTCCGGATTAAGCTCGGCGAAGCCTTCGACATCGTGGGCGAACGCAAGCAGACGGCCTTCCGCGCCGTGGTGCCCGGCCACGTCTACGACGAATCCTTCAAGATCACCCTCCGAAACCACAAGAGCGAACCCGTGACCGTCCGCGTTGTCGAGGTCATGTACCGGTGGTCGGACTGGGAAATCCTCGACGAGAGCGAGAAGCACGAGAAGATCGACAGCCAGACTGTGGTTTTCCCCACCACGATCCCGGCCAGCGGTGAAAAGACCGTCACCTACACCGTGCGGTACACGTGGTGAGAGAAGGGCTAAGGGCTAAGGGCTAAAGGCGAAGGGCTAAAGTGAGAGCGGCGGAGGGCGTTCCTTCGAAGGAATGCCTACGCCGGACTCACCTGATCCCCCACTCACCTACTCACGGCGCCTCGGGCGCAAGGGATTTGGGATTTAAAAGACGGCTGGGGACGAGCCTTCGAAGGCCCGCACGCGCCTTCACCCTTAACTCTTAACCCCTTCACCGCGCCGGCGGGCGCGTCAGAAACCCCTCATTCCGTTTCCGGAATGGGGGGTTGACTTTTCGGAATGTATATTCTACATTCGGAAACTTGATTCTGAGGCATACGATGACCACGAGTCGAAAAGAACTGGAACGGCAGCAGAGACGGAAAATCCTCCTCGATGCCGCGGAACGCGTTTTCGGAACGAAGCCCTTCGACCAGGCCACCATGCAGATGGTGGCGGCGGAAGCCGAGATCGGCATGCAGGGGCTCTACGAGCATTTCCCGTCCAAGCGGGCCCTCTACGAAGATGTGATTCTCCAGCGGACCAGGAACCACAAAGCGAAACTCGTCGAGATGCTGGAGAGCATCGAGCGCCCGGTGGACAAGCTCAGGGCCATCGCAGAGGTCCGGAGCCGGATGCTGCGGGAACGGCCCGCATTCTTCCCCATCTTCCTGAAGGAGCGACTGCAATTCGACTGGGGCTACCGGTCCTGCCTGGGCGACCAGATCCACAAGGCGTTCGAGGAAGAACGAAAGCAGCTGCGGGCCATCATGGAAGAGGCCGTCAAGGAGAAAGGCCTCGGCAGGGAAGATCCCGACTTCCTCGTCCAACTCTTTCTGAATGTTCTCCAGGCCTCCCTCTACTACTCTCATAAATGCCGTCCCACCGAGGAGATCACGCAATGCGCAGATCGAACCATGGAAGCTTTTCTACGCGGCGCGGGCGCAGAGTCCTGACGCACGCGACCCTGGTCCTCGCCGTGCTCGTCGCCGCATCGTCCGGTGTCCCGGCCCAGCCCAAGCCGGACGGCGGCCGCGCGCTGACGCTCTCCGAAGCCCTCCGGCGGGTCGCCGCCGCCTCACAGCAGGCGGTGACTTCCAAGCTGGACGTCGAGTCCGCAAGGGAGCGCTCCAGGCAGACCGAATCGCTCTACTACCCGACCATCTTCGCCCGCGGGGGAAAGTACTACCGCGACAACCCCATCATCGCCGTCTTCGGGACACTCGAAGCGCCCACCACCGAGCAGAACTACTGGGAGTACCAGGTCGGAGCACGCCAGCTCGTGTGGGACTTCGGACGGAGGAAGTCCGCGGTTGAGGCGTCCAGGAGCATGGAGACCGCCGTGTCCGACAAAGGCGCCGCCAGCGTCTTCTCTGCCCAGCTCGAAGGCATGGGTGTTTACCTGAAGGCACTGTCCCTCAAGGCCCAGAGGAAGGTCGTCGATCAGCGCATCACGGCCCTCAAGGACCACCTTCGCGTGGTGAAGGACCTCTACCAGCAAGGCCTTGTGGCCCGGAACGACCTCCTCGAAACGGAGGTCCGCCTCAGGCTCGTGCAGGACCAAGCCAGCCGGGTGGATAACGACGAGGCCGTCGCGCTGCAGTCCCTGAACCGCATCATGGGACTCGATCCATCCGCTCAGATAACGCTGCCACAGGGTCTGCCCGCGCCTCCGGTCCTCGCGGACGGCGTGAGGCGCCTCAAGGCGCAGGCCATCGAGAACAACCCGGACATCAAGGCTTCGGAGGCCGCGCTGACGGCCAGAGAAGACAGCGTCCGCTTCCGGAAGCGGGACTTCTACCCCAGCGTGATCGCCGAGGCCGGGCACACCTACCAGGAGAACAAGTACCTGCTTTTCCCCCACGCAAACTACGTCTTCCTGGGCTTTTCATGGGACATTTTCGACGGCGGCGTGCGGTCTTCCAAGGTACGCCAGGCCGAAATCGGCGTCGAAAAATCACGGCGTGAGCTCCTCGAGGCGAAGAGGAGCGTGAACATCGCCGTGGACAAGGCATATCGGGACTACCGGCAGGCCCTTCTCGAAACCAGGACGGCCAAGACCAACGTGAAGGCCGCGGAAGAAAATCTCAGGATCGAGGAAGACCAGTACAAGGCCGGCCTCGCAAAAACAACGGACGTGCTGGATGCCGAGGCGGTCCTCGCACAAAGCCGTTTCGCCCTCGTGGCCCAGCACTACAGCGCATACATGAAGCAGGGGACCCTCCTGTCCGTCATGGGGGAGGCTTTGCCCACTTTCTACGAGAACCTCCCGGTCGCAGGACAGGAGCACTGAAATGAAAAAGAAATGGATAAGCCTTGCGATTATCTTCATCTTCGTGGTGGCCGTCGTCGTGGGCGGCGTGCTCTACTGGCGGCACGCGCGATTCTACCCGAGCACCGAAGACGCCTACGTCAACGGCGACATATTTCCCGTCGCGTCCCGCGTGCCCGGTTCCATCAAAGCCGTCTACGTGAGTGACAACCAGGTCGTCAGGAAAGGCGAGAAGATCGCCGACCTGGACCCCAGCGACTACGACCAGGCAATCGACAAGGCGCAGGCCGGCCTGGCCGAAGCGACGGCGGCGCTGGCCGCTGACCGGGCGCTCATCGCCCAGACGGCCGCCCGGGTCGATGCCGCCGGAAGCAGGCTGGATCTTGCAAAGATCGACCTGAAGCGCTTCACCGAGCTTCACGACAGGAATTCGGTCCCCAAACAGCGCTACGACCAGGCCGTGACGACGGCACAGGTGGCCGCCGCGGAGTACGCATCCGTCAAGAAGGCCCTGTCCGCCGCCAGGGCCAAGCTCTCCGTGGCCGAAAAACGCGTCGGTGTCTCCAAGGTCCAGCTCTCGAACGCCGAACTCCAGCGTTCCTACTGCACCATCACCGCGCCCGCGGACGGCACCATCAGCAAGAAAAGTGCCCAGGTCGGACAGGTTGTAGCACCCGGCCAACCCCTCTGCGCCGTCGTTCCCATGCAGGGCGCTTCCGTGTGGATCGAGGCGAATTTCAAGGAAACCCAACTGCGCCGGATCCAGACGGGACAGCCGGTCACGTTTCACACGGACGTCCAGCCCGACCGGACCTATCACGGATGGGTGCAGAGCCTGAGCGCGGGCACCGGCGCGACATTCTCGCTCCTGCCGCCGGAGAACGCGACGGGCAACTGGGTCAAGGTTGTACAGAGGCTGCCGGTGCGGATCGCCGTGGATCCCGCCAGCAACGGCGACCACAGCCTGCGGCTCGGACTGTCCGTTCACGTCGAGGTGGATACGCTTGCCGCGCCCAGACACGTGGCCGAAACGCGGTGATCGAGCTCGCGAGCCTGAATAATCCTCCCGCGAGATCTCGATCCTAGCGAGGAAGCCATGTCCGCGACACAGACGACCAACAAGTACCTCATCGCATTCACCGCCATGCTCGGCACGCTCATGGAGGTGGTGGACACCTCGGTGGCCAACGTGTCCCTGCCTCACATGCAGGGCACTTTCTCCGCGGGCGTAGACGAGATCACGTGGGTCATCACATCCTACCTCGTGGCCAACGCGATCATCCTGCCGATCACCGGATGGCTCGGCAACTACTTCGGGCGGAAGCGCTTCTACATCGTGTGCCTCGGGGTTTTCACGCTCGCCTCTCTCGGATCGGGCGCGGCGCCGACGCTGTGGTTCCTCATCCTCATGCGCGTGATCCAGGGCTTCGCGGGCGGCGCCATGGTACCCATGTCCCAGGCCATCCTCCTGGAGTCCTTCCCAAAGGAAGAGCACGGGAAGGCCATGGCCTTGTTCGGCGTGGGGGTCGTCTTCGGACCCATCATCGGTCCCACGCTGGGCGGTTGGATCACGGACACATGGAACTGGCGGTGGATATTCTACATAAACATCCCGGTGGGCATCCTGGCCATACTTCTCGCCTTGCTCTATATCGCCGATCCCTCCTACATCAAACGGCCCGAGGGGAAGGTGGACTATGCCAGCTTCGTTTTCATCGCCCTGGGGCTGGGCAGCCTGGAGGTCATGCTCAACCGCGGCCAGCGCTACGACTGGTTCCACAGCAACCTCATCAAGACCTTCGCGCTCATGGCCTTCCTCGGGCTGGCGCTCTTCATCTGGCGATCGTTCACGGCGGCCAACCCGCTGGTGGACCTGCGCATTTTCAAGGACAAGGCCTTCGCCTCCGGGACCTTCCTCATGTTCCTGCTGGGGTTCGGCCTGTACGGATCCTTCACCATGCTCCCCCTTTACGTTCAGCAGCTCATGGGGTACACGGCTTTCTGGGCGGGCCTCGTGCTGTCTCCGGGAGGAATAACGTCGCTGTTGGCCATGGTGATTGTGGGCAACCTCATAGGGCGGGTGGATACGCGCCTCCTGGTGCTCACGGGCGCCCTGCTCAACATCTACTCCCTCTGGCTACTGCAGTTTGTCAACCTGAACGTGGGTTTCTGGTACGTCACCTACTCGCGCATCGTTCAAGGTTTCGGTCTGGGCTTTCTGTTCGTCCCCATCACGACGGCGGCCTTCGCCAAACTTTCCTATGAGAAGACCGGACAAGGCACCGGCCTCTTCAACCTCCTGCGCAACGAGGGCGGCTCGGTGGGCATCGCCCTCTCGGCGACGGTCCTCGCCCGGCGCGCCCAGTTTCACCAGAGTCGCCTCGTCGGGCACATCACGCCTTACAATCCGGTCTTCCAGAACTGGCAGGCGTCGGCCAACCACGGCCTCGCCGCCATATCGGGGCAGGATCCGAACAGCGTCCACACGCTGACGGCGGCCGTGAGCCAGGGCCTCGTGCAACAGCAGAGCCTTCTCATGGCTTACGTGGACGTCTTTTGGATGCTCACCTTTTCCTTCGTCTTTTTTCTCCCTTTCATCCTGATGCTGTCGAGCAAAATGGGCAAGTCGAGACCACCCGTCCACTGAAACGGCATATCGCAAGCGTCGGCAAGAGCACAAAAACGGCCGCGACGGTCCCCTGCGCCGAGGCGGCCCTCTTTTCTTTTGCGCGTTCGTCATCACGGGGTTACGATATGAGGGCAGTGATCGGGTAAACCAGACGAAGGAGGTAGGGGCTGTGTTGAACGCGGTGCTGTCGATCGCTGGCGGGCTTGCCCTTCTCGCCGCGGGCGCGGAGGGACTGGTTCGCGGAAGCACGGCGCTCGCCGCGCGGCTCGGTGTCACACCGCTGGTGATCGGCCTGACGGTGGTGGCCTTCGGCACGGGCAGTCCGGAACTTGTGGTGAGCCTCCAGGCGGCCGCCGACGGCCGCGGCGGTATTGCCGTGGGCAACGTGATCGGATCGAATATCATGAACATCGCCCTCGTCCTGGGCATCGCCGCCCTGGTGCGCCCGCTGGAGGTCCGCGCCCTGGTGACGCGGCTGGAAATCCCCGTTCTGATCCTGGCCTCCCTCCTTGGATGGGCTTTTCTCGCCGGTGGAACGCTCGCCCGGTGGCAGGGTTTCGTTCTGCTGGCCGTCCTCGCGCTGTACGGAGGAGCCCGGATGTTCGTCGCGCGACGAACACCATCCATGCAGATCCTCGACGGATTCGTCGCAGATGTCCCGCGTCGTAAGGGCGGTCTGTTCCGCGCGGTGGCCATGGTGGCTTCCGGCCTTCTG
>CAZDOY010000012.1:13827-18154 GCA_964507185.1 uncultured Thermoanaerobaculia bacterium | reverse complement strand
ACGGCCGCGGTCAGTCCCGTGCGCGCGGCCGGCATAACGCCCGTGGACCTCGCCGTAATGGCGAGCCTGGCAATGGTCACGCTGCCGATCATGCGGAGCGGTCTGCGCGTGACCAGGTTCGAAGGCGCGCTCCTGGTGGCGGGGTTTGCCGCCTACCTGGCCTGGCTCATCCACGGCGCCGTCGGCTGATCGGACACGTCGGCCGGGGCACCGCACCCTGCTTCTGCTATCATGAATGAAGATCGATTTGCGGGGAGCCGCCATGGAAGAAGTCTTCATCGCCGGATGCGGGTACGTCGGAGAGAGAGTGGCCCGCGTATGGCTGGAGCGCGGGGCACGGGTGCGCGCGCTTGTCCGGCGTCCGGACCGTGCCGAATTCCTGCGCTCGCTCGGCGTCGTCCCCGTTCATGGCGACCTGGACCTGCCGGGGATTCTCGCGGACCTTCCGGCGGGCGGTGCGCTCGTCTACTACTTCGCGCCTCCGCCGAAAACGGGAGTAACCGACCCGAGGATCAGGGCTTTTCTGGCGGCCGTCGACCGCGGAGCACCGCCCCTCAAGGCGGTCTATATCAGCACCACGGGCGTTTATGGGGACCTTCGGGGCGGATGGGTGAACGAGAACAGCCCGGCGGCGCCGATGACGCCCCGGGCCCGCAGGCGATGGGACGCCGAATCGACGCTCCGAAGGTGGGAGAAGGAGCGCGACGTCCCTGTCATCGTCCTGCGCGTACCCGGGATCTACGGCCCGGGCCGTATCCCTGCCGAGAGAATCCGTAAGGGAATCCCGGTCGTGTGTGAAGAGGACGCTCCGTTCACGAACAGGATTCACGTGGAGGATCTCGTCCGGGCTTGCGTCGCGGGAGGACTGTACGGCAGGCCGGGTGCAGTATACAACGTCAGCGACGGCTCCCCCGGCACCATGACGCAGTACTTTTTCGCCGTGGCGGACGCGCTGGGGCTACCCAGACCGCCCGCACTGAGCCTCGATGAGGCCTCGCGCACTCTGAACCCCCAGCTGCTGTCATTCCTGCGCGAGTCGCGCAGGATAGACAACCGCAGGATGCGGGAGGAACTGCGCGTCCAGCCGCGCTACCCCGACCTGCGCAGCGGTCTGGCCGCCTGCCTGGCGGCCGAGAAGGAGACGCCTTGAAGATACTTCTCGTCACCGATAACCTGATGGAAAAGGCCCGCCTCGCCTCGCGCTGGCGCAGGGAGGGCGCCGAGGTGCGTTTTCTGGAGGAGGATTCTCCGCCGGACCTCGTCGCGGTAGACCTTGAAGCGTCCGACGCGCCGGCCAGGATCATTGGACTTCGGGAGGCCTATCCGCAGGCCCGCTGCCTGGCCTTCGGCTCTCACGTGGACAAAGCCGCCTTCGAGGCTGCGAAGGAGGCCGGCGCCCAGGATGCGGTGGCCAGGGGCGCCGTGGCGGAGAGGGTCGTTGGCATCATCCTAAGGGACACCGGGTCCGGAACGACCTGACGGGGAGGACAAGCGGTGTTCGAGGCCTCGCTCATCGAGGACAACGTGACGCGGTTCGTCATGGCCCGCGATTTTCTAGGGAAGGGTCTGTACAGGACGGCGTGCTACCACGTGGACGGTCTTCTGGTGGACACGGGCATGGTCCACGCCCGAAAGCCCATGCTGGCAGCACTGAGAGACCTTCCCGTGGACACCGTGGTCAATACCCACGCCCACGAGGACCACATCGGCAACAACGCGGCCCTTCAAGCCCGGGGGTCCGTCAGGATACTGGCCCACGAAAAGGCCCTGCCCTTGATCGCCGACCCGCGCCGTCTCTCGATGAAGCCCTACCAGCACTTTCTCTTCGGCCGTCCCCGTCCTTCGTCGGCCGAAGTCATAGGCGACAGGGTCGAGACGGAGCATTTCGAGTTCCGGGTCGTTCCGGCGCCAGGGCACTGCGTGGAGCATGTCGCGCTTCTCGAGGAGACCCGGGGTTGGCTCGTCACGGGCGACAGCTACGTGGGCGGCCGGGACTGGGCCGTGCGGCCGGACGTGGACGTCTGGGCCATGATCGATACCTACCGGTGTTTTCTGTCGCTCGAACCGGCCGTCCTGTTCACGGGCAGCGGAGCGGTCGTGCGCGACCCGGGAAGAAGCCTCCGGGATAAGATCAGCCATCTGGAGGAGACGGGAGACCGCGTACTGACCTTGAAGGCGGGAGGTTTGAGCCCCAGGCGGATCGCGCGCAGGTTGTTCCGGAACGACCTCCGGCTCCGCATCCTCACGTTCAACCACTTCTCGGCTCTCAACCTGGTGCGGGCTTTTCTGGCGCCGGGGACCGCGCGGGGGGAGCGGTCCTTCCCGGGATGAACGGCCGCTCGATTCCCCGGATGTACAATGGCAGCAGCGACTGGGGGTGATCTTCGTCATGACAAGGATTCTCGTCCCCGGCAGGACGTGCCGCGCCATCGCCACGGTGAGAACGGGCGGCCTTTACATCGATGGACGCGACTACTTCAGGGCCGTCTATCGCGCAATGGCCCGTGCGCGCCATACGATCTTCATAGCCGGGTGGCGGTTCGAAAGCGACGTCGAATTGCTCAGGGGCGGGGACCGGTCCGGGGCCACAGGGGAGACGGCCTTTCTACCTTTTCTGCGCGAACTATGCCGCGCCAAACCGGATCTCCGGATATTCATCCTGGCCTGGGACTACAGCGCGATCTATGCCTTGGACAGGGAGTGGCGGCAGGAGGCGGTGTTCAACAGCCCGGAGTATCCCAATCTGACCTTCATCTACGACGGACGCCACGCCACGGGGGCATGCCACCATGAGAAGTATGTCGTCGTGGACGAGCGGGCCGCTTTCTCAGGCGGGATAGACTTTGCCTACCGCCGGTGGGACGACCGGCGCCACGTCGCGGACAACCCGTTCAGGGTCCAGGGGGACGGCGAGCCATACAAGCCCTTTCATGATGTGCAGGCGTGCTTTTCAGGCTCCGGCGCAAGGGAGGTCGCCGCCGAGTTTCGACGGCGCTGGGCCTACGCCGGGGGACCACCTCTTCCCCCGATCCGCCGGAGGGTCCTCCTGGCACCGCGTTTTCAGCCCACCATTCCCATCGCCGGCAGGCGACTCGGCATAAGCCGTACGCTCAACCCGGCGGCGGGAGAGAAGGGAGAACAGGCCCGGGAGATCCTCAGGCTGTATACGGAGGCCATCGGGTCGGCGCGCCGGCTCATCTACATCGAGAACCAGTACTTCAGCTCGACGGCCATCCACGAGGCCCTGGTCAAGAGGATGGAGGCTCCGGGCAAAAGCAGGCTGCAGATTATTCTGATCCTGCCCCGTCACTCTGAGGATCTCGGGGAAGAACTCGTGATGGGAAATACCCAGGTTCACCTTCTCCGGTCCTTGCGCGGGGCCGCCGCGCGAACGGGCCAAGATCTCGGCGTCTACTGCACGGTCCGCCCGGCAGCCGGCGGCAGGGACGTTCCGGTCTACGTACACGCCAAGCTCCTCATCGTGGACGACCGCATCCTGACCATCGGTTCGGCCAACACCACGAACCGGAGCATGGGGCTGGATACCGAGTTGAACGTCACGTGGGAGGCCGCATCGCGCAGGCAGCGCCGCCTTCTCTTTTCCATCCGGAGGGTCCGGCTGAGCCTGCTGTCCGAGCACACTGGGACCCGCGGACTCAAGGGGCTCATGAAGATCGCCAGAACAAGGGGCCTCGTCGGCAGGCTAGACCGCCTGGCCCTCCTGCCGGGGTCGTGTCTCAGACCTTACGCCATGGAAGACTCGCCGGATTTCGACCTCTCGGGCATCGGGCTTTACGGTCCGGGTAACCCTCTGGATCCCGAGGCTCCCATCCTCGATGAGACGGTGCAGCGCCTGCTCTCGGAGCACCGCTCCAACGTTCCCGTCATTCTCTTCTTTTCCCTCGCGGCCCGTCTCCTTTCCTGGCGCCGTTTACCCCTCGTGCTCGGTGCCGTGGTGGCCTTCATCCTGATCCTGCTGCTCCTCCTCCTGCTCTGGCGGTGAAGCCGAAAAAAGCGCCGTCTCCCAATTCGGTACAGTACTGCTATAATCATGGGCTTGTTGCGGTTGGGGGGGAGACGGGCGGCCGCCGCCCGCCGACCCACATGTTTTTTTACACAGCATCTGGAATGCATTTATCGTTGGAGGGAAATGATGATGATCGTCCAGTGGTGTCGATCGGGCCTCCCGGCGTGGGCCCGGCGAGCGATAGAACCGCCCGGCGCCAGGGAAAAACCGGCAATCCCTTCGCGCATGGCCGGGGGAAAACCGCTCCGGTTCCTTCCCATTTTGGTCGTGCTCCTGCTGTCGACCCTGCCGACCTTGGGC
>CAZDOY010000012.1:6650-13727 GCA_964507185.1 uncultured Thermoanaerobaculia bacterium | reverse complement strand
CTGTTCGCCGGCATATTCGTCACGATCATCCCCGCCCTGGCCATCCTCCGGGCCGGCGAGCAGGGACACCTGGCTTTCCTCATCAGGGCCGTCCGCGAACCCTGGGAGTACTTCTGGATGGCGGGTTTCCTCTCATCCTTCCTGGACAACGCGCCCACGTATTTGACATTCTTTAACATGCAGCTGGGCCGCTTCTATCCGGGGCTTCCCGAAACAAGCGCGGTGGCGGGCCTTCTCCACACCCACGCCGTGTACCTCGAAGCCGTGGCGACGGGAGCTGTCTTCATGGGCGCCAACACGTACATCGGCAACGCGCCGAACTTCATGGTACGGTCCATCGCCGAAGAGGCGGGCGTGGATATGCCTTCATTCTTCGGTTACATGTTCCGGTGGTCGATCCCGATCCTGATCCCCACGTTCCTGCTGATCGGGATTATATTCTATTAGACAGGAGGTCATGATGAAGACATCTTACGTGGAAGTAGTCATCGATGGCCCACGCGGCTGGGACGTGGGATTCGTCCAGGGTTATCTGAACGGCAAGGGAACCGGAGAACGGGTATTCGACGCCGAGGGTGAGGGATTCGACTGCGAACCGCTCAAGGAAAAACTCAAGCAACTGCTGCACCTCGACTCGGATACGGCGCACCTCCTCGTCCCCGAAAATTTCGTAGCCGACGTTCGCGAGGCGGTGAAGAAATCCACCGATACCCATCGTCCCATAACGATCTGCCATGAAAGGGCCATCTCCGGCGCCCGTTTTCACTTTACCGTCCACGTGTTTTCAAAGGAGTACGCCGCCAAGATCCGTGAGCTTTTCGATCACATGCCCGACGGCGTAAAGCTCATCGACAGCACCGGATTCGACGTGAAAGTCGACCCGGGCGCTGAAGGCGTGGAACTCTACGCCCCAACCCACGATTTCGAGATGAAGGGCGAGGGTGTGGTGGAAGGCGATTTGGAAGGGGTGATCCAGGTCTACCGGGCCTGCCGCGCGGAGGAACTCATTCACCAGTCGGCCGCGGAATTGATACCCGTCTGACGCGGTTCAGCTTTCTCGAATGACGCGGCGGCCGCCCGAACGGGCGGCCGCCGTTGCGTTGAAAGAAGCGCTTTGCCGGATTCAAAGAGACTCCGCTGTGTCTCCGGGTTCAGCGCGACCACGGGACGAAATCTTCGGGTGTGTCCACATCCATGGCGCCCCCGGGGAACGGACGGCTCTCCACATCCCCGGAGTGAGCCGCGATGATCTTTCTGGCCCCGGAATCGCCGGCCAGCTTTGCGAGTTCACCAAAATACCACCGCGAGAAAAGCGCCGGGATTCCGAGTGTCCCCGCGTATTCTGAGGCCGCGATGCCCTTGGTTCCCGATCGGAAGAGACCGATGAGGCCGTCGAGTACTGACGGCGTCATCGCCGGTTGATCGCACGCCGCGAAGAGCACGGCGCTCGAGTCTCCATCCACGACCGCCAGGCCCGCCCGGATCGAAGAGGCGATCCCCGTGGACCATTCGTCGTTCACCACGACCTTCACCGGCAAATGCGCGATTTCCGGGCGGACCTCCGCCGCCGCCGCGCCGAGCACCACGATCACTTTGCTGCATGAGGATTCGACGGCCGCGCGCGCAGCACGGGTCAGGAGACTCTGCCCGCCCACGCGCAGGAGCTGTTTGGGACGTCCCATCCGGCGGGATCCTCCGGCCGCAAGCAGGACGGCAGAGACGGAGATATCCCCGGAGGAAGATCGCGTCTTCATCCCGTTCCCCTGCCTGTTCTCACGGACTTCCCGCCAGATCAGACATGGAGAGGCGATGTCCGGTCACGCAGAAAACCGCCCTTTCTCCCGTTGACCACGCACTGGATCTCCGCAGCGATGCTGACGGCGACGGCCTCCGGACTCTCACCTCCCAGATCCAGGCCCGCCGGTCCGTACATCCTTGCGACCGCCTCGCCGTTGGGGAGGCCGCCCCGCGATTCGAGGTCTTCGATGAGCTTCTCCTTGCGGGCGCGAGGCCCCAGCAGGCCGATATAGGGGGCGTCCGTCCTGAGCAGGAAGGCGAGCACTTCCAGGTCTTCCATGTAGCGATGAGACATGACGACTGCGGCCGATCGGGCGTCGAGGCGCAGCTTGTCCGGAAGTTCCGAAGGATGGACGAGCATGACGTCGTGGGCGTGCGGGAAGTTCCCCCTTTTTGCAAAGTCGGCTCGGCTGTCTGCCACGGTGATACGCCATCCGAGCTCGCGCCCGAAAGTCGTCAGCGGCAACGCGTCGGGTCCTCCGCCGTAGATGAACAGGGCGATCGGCGGCGCCGCGTGCTCGACAAGGACATCCGCTTTCCATCCATCTTCTTCGAAGGAGCGCTTCGCGCTCCGCCCGGAGTGGAACACGGCACGGGCCTCCGCCTCCATGCCGGCCGCCAGCGCGCCGTCCTTCACGGAGGAGCCCGACACGCCGGCATCATCCAGCATGAGCCTGTCGCCCACGGCGGCCGGCGCGTCCCCTTCGACGGCGAAGACGGTGGCCAGCGCGCCCTCCCTGCGGCCGTCTCTGCAACCGGACAGAAACGCCGCGGCCTCCTTCACGCGCGGGTCGTCGGCGCGCTCGACGAGGACCCGCACCACGCCCTTGCACCCCAGACCGAGGCCCCATACGGCGTCGCCGGGAGCCGTCGCATCGTAAACGCACAACTCCGGGCGTCCCGTTTCCAGGACGCTCCGGGCCCTGTCGAGGAGGTCGCCCTCGACGCACCCGCCGCTGACGACGCCCACGGCGCGCCCGTCCTGATAGATAAGCATCCTGGCCCCGGCCTTGCGGTAGGTCGATCCCGACGTCTCCACGACCGTGGCCAGCACGGCCTTCGCGTTATCCTCCGGCAACCGCCCCAGCAGATCGATGATTTCCGTGAACGCTTCCATACCCCCTCCCGCGTCGGTCCGCGATGTGCGGCATTTCATGCCGCGTGCACATTCCGGCGAAAAAGCCCCGTCAGACGAGGTCCGCCGGACGGACCGGCAACCGCCGTACGCGCTTTCCCGTAGCTGCGAAGATCGCGTTGACGACGGCCGGCGCGCTCGGCGGAACTCCCGGCTCACCGATGCCCCCGACGGCCTCCCGGCTCTTCACGATGTGAACGTCCACCCGCGGCATCTCGTCGATCCTGAGCATGGGATAGGTGTCGAAGTTGCCCTGCTCGATGCCGCCGTTCTTCACGGTAATGGCCTCCTTGAGCGCGGCCGAGAGTCCGAAGACGATCGCGCTTTCCATCTGGGCCTTCACCGTGTCCGGATTGACTACGATCCCGCAGTCGACGGCGCACGTAACCCTGTGAACGCGGACCTTGCCATCCTTGCCCACGGACACCTCCGCCACCTGGGCGACATAGCTTCCGAAGCCCGGGCAACACGCGATGCCGCGCCCTTGGCCCTTCGGCAGCGGCTTGCCCCACCCGGCCTTTTCGGCGGCCAGCTCGAGCACCTTCTTCAGCCGCTGGTCCTTCGCGAGCATCTCCCGCCTGAACTCGAACGGGTCGCGTCCGCCCGCGGCCGCCAGTTCGTCGATGAAGCACTCGTTCGCGAAGGGATTCTGCGAATGGTAGACGGACCGCCACCATATGATCGGCAGGGGTGTGTTGGCCATGACGTATTCGACCAGCAGGTTGGGAATCGTGTAGGGCATGTCGATCAGGCCCGCGACGGCGGAGTCGTCAAGTCCGTTCTTGACGCTGCCCGGCCAGAGCTGCTCGGAGATGGACGGCGCCACCACGCGGTGACCGAGGACCGACAGGTGTCCTTTCCCGTCCACGCCACCCTTCAGCACGTGGTAGCTGGCCGGCCGGAAGGAGCCGTGGCGCGTGTCGTCCTCCCGCGTCCAGGTGACCTGCACGGGCGAGCCGACGGCCTTGGAAGTCTGGACGGCCTCCTTCACGAAGTCGGGAAGGTGCCTGCGCCCGAAGCCGCCTCCGAGCAGCGTCGTGTGGACGATCACGTCTTTCTTCGAGATGCCCAGCATCTTCGCAATGTCACCCTGGGCCCATTGGGGATTCTGAGTCGGCGCCCAGATCTCGCACCGGCCCTTTTCGACCCTCGCCACGCAGTCCATGGGTTCCATGGGGGAATGGGACAGGAAGGGCACCTCGTAGACAGCCTCCAGTTTCTTTGCCGCCTCCGGCAGGGCATCCAGGCCCCGTCCGTCCTTCCGGGCGACGGCCGCGCGCCCTTTCGCTTTCTCCTCGAACATCTTGTGGATGGCCTCGCTGGACAGATCGGCGTTCGGGCCCTTGTCCCAGACCACGCTCAGGGCTTCGCGCCCCTTGAACGCGGTCCACGTCGAGTCGGCCACAACCGAAACGCCGCTGTCGATCTGGACGACGTGTTTGACCCCCTTGACGGCCCTGGTTTTGTCGGCGTCGAAGCTCTTGACCTTTCCGCCGAGCACGGGGCAGCGCAGGACCGCGGCATGCAGCATGCCCGGCACCCGAACGTCCAGGCCGAAAATAGCCTTTCCGTCGACCTTCTCAGGCGTATCCAGCCTGTGTAGAGGTTTCCCGATCAGCGTGAACCGGTCTGGATCCTTGAGCTCGGCCGACGCGGGCACAGCCATCCCGGCCGCCTTCCCGGCCAGCTCTCCGTAGGACAGCGAGCGCCCCGTTTTCGCGTGGATGACCCGGCCTTTTTCCGTGCCGCAGGCCGACGGCGCCACGCCCCAGGTCGCGGCAGCCGCGGCCACCAGCATCGCGCGCGCCGTGGCGCCGGCCGTTCTCAGGGGTGCCCATGAGCGTCGTACGCTCGTGCTCCCGCCCGTGCCCATGTTGCCGTATTTAGGATCAGCTATCGCGGGATGAAAACTCACGAAGCTCCAGTCCGCATCCAGTTCGTCGGCCAGGATCATTGGAAGCGACGTCCTGACGCCCTGGCCCATTTCGGACTTGGCGACCCAGACCGTAACCCTGCCTTTGGAGTCAATGCTCAACCACGCGTTCGGCTGGAAGGGCGCTTCCGGCTCTGTCGCCCGGACGAGCCCGGACGGAAGCGCGAAGCCAAGGACCAGCCCGGCCCCGGCGGCGCCCGTGACCTTCAGAAAATCGCGCCTGTCGACCTTAACGACCCTGGCCATGGCTCACCTCCCCGGCCGCGCGATGTATGGCGCGCCGAATTCTCTGGTAGGTCCCGCACCTGCACAAAACGTCCGCCATGGCCTCGTCGATGTCGGCGTCCGTCGGCCTGGGCTTCCTCTCGAGCAGCGAAGCGGCCGCCAGCAGTTGTCCGGACTGGCAGTACCCGCACTGGGGCACCTCGTCCTCGATCCATGCCTTCTGCAGGGGGTGGCTCCGGTCTTTCGACAGGCCCTCGATCGTCACGATCTTGTGTCCCACCGCCTGGCCGACCGGGAGAACGCAGGACCGGACGGCCTCTCCGTCTACGAGAACCGTGCAGGACCCGCACAGGCCTTCACCGCAGCCGTACTTGGTGCCCGTGAGCCCGACGGTGTCTCGCAGGACCCACAGGAGCGGCGTGTCGGGCTCGACGTCCACCGTTCTGGACGTACCGTTAACCATCAGCTTGAGTTCTGCCATGGCTTTCCTCTCCTTATTTAACGAATCAGGTAAGACAATTATAGTGAGTTGTACGCCGTTCTTTCAAACGGCCGCGCGGAAGCCGGCGCCCGGCCTACCACCCTCGGACCGGACGCCACTCGTCGACGACGGCCGTGCCCCTGATGACCAGGTAGCGTTCGAAGAGCGCCGCGGCCAGGCAGGAGTGGTTTGGCAGGATTCGGAGTTTTCCACCCACGGGATGGCGCGAGTAGTCCAGAGGTGTCCTCCCGACGATCTGCCCGTGCTCCTGCGAAAGGGCGGATATCCGCAGGCCGGGGAAGGCCGTCCTGCCGTCCGGCGAGTAACAGAGGCCGAAACCGCACGCGGGGTCGACGTGCACGGGCCCCGGATCTTTGGACAGCGCGAGGGCGCCCGCGTCGATGAGAAGCGTGTTGCGCGCCGGATAGTGCCCCGTGACCGTAGCGAGAACGCCGAATGCCACGTCATCCGCCGAGCAGCTTCCTATAGCGGTCTGGAAAGCATCGTAGAAGATGTAGTTGCCGGGCCTGGCTTCGGTGGCGCCTTCCAGATCATCCACGGCGGAGAACGTCGGCGTGGAACCGACGCTCACCTCGCCGACAGGGACGCCTTCGGCCCGCAGCTTTTCCGCGAACCGGACGACCGCATCCCGTTCACGGCGAGCCACCACCAGGGCGTCTTCGCGGTTCGGGCAGGCGTAGGCTTGTCCCGCGTGGGTCAGCACGCCCTTGAAGACCAGGTGCGGCGATCGCGCCAGCCGGAGTGCAAAGGCCTGGCTGTCGGAGCGCCCGGGATCGACGCCCGCGCGGTGATAGCCGCAGTCGATCTTAAGAAACACGGGGAAAAGCGCGCCCCCCGCGCGGGCGAAGGCCTCGATGCCCGCGAGCGTGGTCTCATTGTCCAGGAGAAGGTTGAGGGCGTCGACTTTCCCGGCGATCTCCGCCGCCTCTTCGATCCTTTCGAGGGGAAAGGGCACGGCGTACGTGATGTCTTTGAATCCTGCCGCGGCGAAGGCTCGAGCCTCTGCGAGCGTGGACACGGTAATGCCCCCGAAGTGTCCGCGGACCTGTATGCGGGCGGCCTCCACGCACTTGTGCGTCTTCACGTGCGGGCGCAGTTTGACGCCGAGGCGATGCGCCTTCTGCGAGGCCCTGTCCGCGTTGCGTTCGAGGACGTCGAGATCCACGAAGGCGCAGGGCGTTTTTGCTTCGACGAGGTTCATGCTCTCCCCGGCAAATGGTTCGTCGAGTTCTATTCGCCGGACGGGGCAGGTTCCACCCGCGCCGCGGCCAGCCATTCCCGGACGGCGGGGAGGGCCCCGACGGCATCCGCATAGGCGGCTGCCGTCCCTTCCAGCCTCACGTCGTACGTTGCAAAACGAAGGACGACCGGCGCGTACATGGCGTCGGCGACGGTGAAGCGGCCGAAGAGCATCTCGCCGCCTTTTCCATAACGCTCCCTGCAATCGGTCCACAGGGCCAGGATCCTGTTGATGTCGGCCCTCGC
>CAZDOY010000012.1:0-6550 GCA_964507185.1 uncultured Thermoanaerobaculia bacterium | reverse complement strand
GCGTCCGTCTCTTTTTCGTCCAACTGGATGAGGACTTCCTCGAAGGCGATGCCGGCCTGCTTCATGGCCAGCCACGGCCTCAGGGACCAGGACGACAGGTTCTTACTGCCGATGATCAGGGTGAAGCCATTCCAGTTGCTGGATGTGGCGTGCTCGCTCACGGAGTCCACCTCACTGGCAGACCGCTAGGAAACGGTCTCCTTGAAGACCACGCCCCGCTTGGCGAGGTCTTCGATCACGAATTGGTAACACCCCGGTTCCCGCCCCACGAACTCGGGCGGAGAAATCCCGGTCCTCTTGAACCGCCCGCTCGCCACCAGCCGCACCACGGCCGTGCAGGAGTACCCCGTCGTTCGTGCCATGGAGGTGGTTCCCGTCCGCGGGTCGTAGCGGTCCAGCAACTCATAGGTGTGAATCTGGCGCCTGCCGTCTTTGTCGCCCTCCACCATGACGCGCATGACGGTCAGGTCTTCTTCGCCTTCGGCCAGCTGCCACATGGGAAAGAGCAGTCTGGCGGTGAGATCCATGGGGCGGACCATGACGCCGTTCACTTCCACGGGCTTCTCGCTGAAGAAACCCGTATCCCTCAGCAGTTTGATCTTCTCCACGTGGCCTGGGTAGCGCAGGGTCTTCTCCCGCATGAAGGGCGCCTTCACCGTTGTGAGGAGCGTCCTCAATCCGTCCGTGTAGAAGGCCTCCAAGGTGCCCACACCCGGGAAGTCCTCCAGTTCAAGCTCCGAGAGAGCCGGCCGCGTCACGACCTTGCCGCCGGCCACGAACCGGGAAGGGCGCGTGTACTCGGCGATCACGTCGATGGGTGAGAAGACGGCCTTGTACTCGTAGGGGAGCGTCCGGACGACGGGCAGTCCACCGACAAGGCACTCGAAGCGATGAAGCCTCTCCATGGCCGTCTCCTGGTAGCCCACGATGATGTTCCAGCACCCGGGGGCGATGCCGCAGTCCACGACCGCCGTCAGCCCCTTGTGATGGGCGAGATCATCCAGCTCGAAAGGATCTTCTTCGAAAAAGGAGATATCGACGGCGTTCTTGCCGCATTCGAGAACGGTCTTCAGCGTGTTGAATCCCATGGGCCCCGGAACGGCCCCGACGACCAGGTCGCCGTCGCCCACCGCTCCGGCAATCTCTCCGCTGTCCGAAAGGTCGGCCCGAACGACCGTTACGTTTTCGACCGACCGAAGGCCCTCGAGGGCCGAAGGCGACGCATCGACCGCCGTCACATCGAACTCATGATCTCTGGCCAGGTCTTTGATGATGGCGCTGCCCACGCGCCCCGCCCCGAGGACGACAATTCTCATGGCAACCTCCTCTGTGCAGTCATTCGACGATGCGTCACCGAAGTGCCGGGCATACGGTTCCCTTCGTCCGTCCACGGTGATGCGCGCCTCGAAAATAGCGGTCCACCTGCAGAGCGGACCGCTCGAATCCTGATGGGTTTATCTTACCAGAAACCCCGGGCAAGGAGAGCCTGAGGGATCCGCAGGCATAAGGTTGGTATAATCTACAATACATGTGCCGGGGTCGTGCCGCCGGGCAACAGGAGAATGCGATAGATGAACAGCACACTGCGTTTCGCCATTTTTCTGGCGGTCGTACTGGGCGTCTGGTCCCTCATGCACGCCTACGTGCTGTTGAGGGTTCTTCCGCTCCCCGGTCTGGCGGCGCCGATCGCGCGGCGGGTCCTTCTGGGGGTGGCCGCGTTTCTCTGGGCAAGCTATCCCCTGAGCCGGATTTTCTCACACTGGAAGCCGGCCACCGCCCTGGCCGGTCCTTTCGAGTGGATCGGCGCCTACTGGATGGGCATTCTGTTTCTCACCCTCGTCTGCCTGTTCGCCGCGGACCTGGTGACGGGCTTCGGCTTCCTGTTCCGGGCGTGGGTCCCCTCCGTTCGATGGGGCGCCCTCGCCTCGGCCGGCCTGCTTTCCATCATTGCGGTCATTCAGGCTGCACGAGGCCCCGTGGTCAACACCTGCGAAATCGAGCTCCACGATTTGCCGGCCCGGTACAACGGACTGGTCGCCGTTCAAATTTCGGACCTCCACGTCGGAGACATGCTCGGAAAACGCTGGCTGGAAGGTGTCGTACGTCAGGTGGAAGCCCTTCACCCCGACGTCATATTTATGACGGGCGACCTCGTGGATGGCGACGCCGGGCCGGTGGAACCGCTCGTTCCGGTCCTGAAAGAGCTGAAGGCACCTCTCGGCGTGTGGGCCGTGACGGGCAACCACGAGTTCTATGCGGGACGGAAACGCTCGGTAGCGCTCTTTGAGAGGGCGGGCTTTCACGTGCTGGCGGACCGGTGGGAAGCCGCCGCTCCCGGCCTCGTGATAGCCGGCGTCGACGATCTCACGGCCCGCCGCCAGTTCGGACTGAACCACGACCCGGTCGAAAAAGCGCTGGAGGGGCATCCGAAGACAGCCACCATCTATCTCTGCCACAGCCCCCTACAGGTCAGGCGGGCAGCCGATCTTGGGGCGGATCTCATGCTTTCGGGCCACACCCACGACGGCCAGATCTGGCCCTTTCAGTACGTGGTCCGCCTCTTCTATCCTTACGTGGCGGGATCTTACCGGGTCGGCGGCATGACCCTCGTCGTAAGCCGGGGAACGGGCACGTGGGGGCCGCCAATGCGCCTCTTCAAGCGCAGCGAAATCGTTCGCCTGATCCTGGTGGGCCCACGGACCGACGCTCGCACGCACTCATTGCAGAGCAGATAATCGCCTCGAATCGTTTTTTTGATCTGACGGACCCCGTGTCACACTACGGTGACGCTCACATTCACCATATCCTGACAAAAAATGGCACTTCGCAACAGGCGAGCGGGTCTGCTCAAGGATTCTCACGTGGCACAAGGATTGCTTTCATCTTCTGCTTGAGGGTAGAGGGCCTGAAGTGGACAAGAAAAGCGGTTTCACACTTATCGAAGTGCTGATCGTGATCGCCATCATAGCCATCCTTGCGGCGATCATGATCCCCAACCTCTTGACGGCCATCAGCAAGGCGAAGCAGAAGAGGGCCATGGCCGAGATTCGCGGCATGGCCACCGCCTGCAACTCATACAGCACGGACAACAACAGGTATCCCGCCGGGAATGCAAGCTGGACACCATCCGACACCGTCATCCCCGTCGGAGAACTGGCGCCCTATTACATCAAGGAGGTCCCCAATCCCGACCCGTGGAACAACACGTACCTATATGCATCGACCAGCACGGGTACCGACTTCGGAATCAAGTCGCTCGCGGTGGACGGCCAGTCGGACTCGGGGGACCTGTCCGCCCTGATCAACGCGCCGCCGGACGTCACCCACTGCCTCGAAAACGACATCGTGTGGGTGGACGGGGAATTCCATCGCTGGCCGGAAGGCAAACAGAGTAAGTGCCAGTAAGAGGGCGTCGGTCCCGACCGAGGCTTCTCTTGGGCCGCCTTCTCCGTTATCAGCGCTTAACCTATGGCCCGCGGATGCGTCATGTTGTCCGGGTCCAGAATCTCATTGAGTTTTTTTTCGGAAAGCAGTTTCCTTTCAAGGACCAGGTCCCTGACCGGGCGGTTCGTATCGAGGGCCTCCTTGGCGAGGTCTCCGGCAGCTTCGTACCCGATATAGGGCACCAGGGCCGTGACGAGCGTGACGCTGTGCTCGACGAGCGACCTGCAGCGGACCCTGTCGGCTGCGATGTCGACCACGCAGCGGTTCCGGAAAGTCTCCGCCGCGCTGGCCAGCATGTTCAGACTCATGAAGAGGTTGTAGGCAATCAGGGGCTCAAAGGGATTGAGCTCGAGCTGGCTGGCCTCGGCGGCCATGGAGACGGCCACGTCGTTCCCGACCACTTGGTAAGCCACCTGGCTGATGACCTCCGGAATAACGGGGTTCACCTTGCCCGGCATGATCGATGAGCCGGGCTGTCTGGGCGGAAGCAGGATCTCTCCAAAGCCCGCCCGCGGCCCCGACGAAAGCAGCCTGAGATCATGGGCGATCTTGGACAGTTGGACGGCGATGCGCTTCAAGATTCCAGAAACCTCGGCAAAGTCCCCGCTGTCCTGGGTCGCCTCGACGAGGTTGACGGCCGTGGTGAGCGGGAAACCGGTGATTTCCCGCAGGCGCTCGCATACGAGCCCTGCGTATCTGGGGTCGGTATTCAGGCCCGTCCCGATGGCGGTGGCCCCCATGGAGATCTCCTGCATGAGGTGTTCCGCCCTCTTGAGCGAATCCCGGCTCTCCCCGATCATCACCGCGTAGGCCTCGAATTCCTGCCCCAGGGTCATGGGCACGGCGTCCTGCATCTCGGTCCGCCCGATCTTGATGACGTCCGAGAACTCCTCGCCCTTCGCCGAGAAGGCCTCACACAGGTGTCCGAGAGCTTCGCGCAGCCCCTGGATGTCGTATAGGACTGCGATCTTGATGGCGGATGGGCACACGTCGTTGGTGGACTGGGACATGTTGACGTGGTCGTTGGGATGGCAGAAGGCGTACTCGCCGCGCCGGCGGCCGAGTATCTCCAGGGCCCTATTGGCGATCACCTCGTTGGCGTTCATGTTGGTGGACGTACCCGCCCCGCCTTGCATCATGTCCACCACAAACTGGTCGTGGAGCTTCCCGCCTATGATCTCTTCGCACGCGGTCACGATGGCGGCCGTCGTGGGCTCCTTGAGGAGGCCGATCTCCCTGTTCGCCAGGGCGGCGGCCTTCTTGATCTCGGCGAGAGCGCGGACGTAGTGCGGGAAATTGGCCAGCGTGACGCCCGTGAACTGAAAGTTGTTCAACGCACGCTGGGTCTGGATACCGTAATAGGTGTGCTCGGGCACCTCGAGAGTGCCCAGGGAATCCTTCTCAAGACGGAACGCCGGGGCGTCCTCGCCGGTATTGTCTTTACCCATGAAATCTCCTCTACCCACCGGCGCACGACAACGCTGCCGGACGGCGGTTTCCGGCGGACGGTGCCTCCGGGCGGCCTCCCATCCCGGAGCGCCCTTACTTCTGATCAGAATCCGTAGATCTCTCCGAACTTCCGGGTCAGGTACGCCACGGACGGCCGGATGGAGAGAGGCTTGCCCGTCACTTTCCGGCACAGTTCGGGGGCCAGGTACCGCCTCCCGTGCACGTGAATGCGGGTATTGAGCCACTCCTTGACAGGTCCGAGTTCGCCCCGCGAGACCCTTTCGTTCAGGTCTGGAAGGTCCTCGCGCAGTTTCTCCAGGAACTGGGCGCCGTAGAGATTGCCCAGGGCATACGTGGGGAAGTACCCGATGAGCCCCGCCGACCAGTGGATGTCCTGCAGCACACCTTCCCTGAACGTCGAAGGCAGGATGCCCAGGAGTTCCTGCATTTTGGAATTCCACGCCTCGGGCAGGTCGCCCGCTTCCAGCTTGCCCGCCAGGAGGGCGCTCTCCAGTTCGAAGCGCAGGATGATGTGCAGGTTGTAGGTGACTTCGTCCGCTTCCACCCTTATCAAAGAGGGCTGACACACGTTGATCGCCCGGTAGAACGCGTCCAGGTCCACGTCGTCCAGGACACCGGGAAAGGCCTTCCTGAGTTCGGCGTAATAGTGTTTCCAGAACGGTCTGGACCGTCCGATCAGGTTCTCCCAGAATCGGGACTGGGATTCGTGGACGCCGAGCGAACACGCCTGGCCGGACGGGTCCCTGTAGCGGTCCGGATCCAATCCCTGCTCGTAGAGGGCGTGCCCCGTCTCGTGGATGGTTCCGAAGAGGGCCATGTTCAGGAAGTTCTCGTCGTAGCGGGTCGTGATCCTCACGTCGGCGAAGGTCCCCGAGGTGAAGGGGTGGGCGGAGGCGTCGAGCCGTCCCGCGCCGAGGTCGTACCCCATGTCGGCCATAACGCGCCGGCTGAAGGCCTCCTGCCCCGACCTGGGGTAATGCCTCAGGACGGGCTCCTGGCTCGGGGGATTGGGCGCCCCCTTGATCTTGTCCAGGAGGGTGACGAGTTCCGGCTTCAGTTCGCCGAAGAGCGTCCTGAGGGCCTCCTCGGTCATGCCGGGCTCGAAGTCTTCGAGCAGGGCGTCGTAAGCGTTGGGCGCTTCGAGCGCCGCCGCCATTTCCCGAGTCAGGGCGATCACTTTCTCCAGGTGCGGACGGAAAGCCTCGAAGTCATCGTTATGCCTCGCCTCTTCCCAGGCCACCTGCGACAGGGCGCAGGCCTGGGCCCGCTCGGTGACGAGCCGGGCGGGGATTTTCGTCGCCCGTTCCCAGGCTCGCTTGGCCTCTCGGACGTCGGCCTTGCGGGTTTCGTCGAGGCCGTCTTCCTCGGCGAGCGTCCGGATGAGGTCGCCCAGTTCGGGACTCGTCAGGCGGGCGTGGATCAGTCCGGCCAGGGCCGCCTGCTGCGCGCCCCGCTGAGCCGCGCCCTTCCGCGGCATCATCACCTGCTGGTCCCATTCCAGGCCTTGCTGGATTTCGGTCAGGTCGTGAATTTCCCGGCTTCTCTCGAGAAAACGTTCCAACTTTTCATTCATCAGTCATCTCCCGCTTGCTGAAGGCCGTCCCTAAGTGCCTGACGGCAAAGCGGCAGTATAGCA
>CAZDOY010000011.1:75048-80134 GCA_964507185.1 uncultured Thermoanaerobaculia bacterium | reverse complement strand
GAAGTGGTCGGGTGATCAAGTGAGTATGCGCCTGCTGCGCGGTGATCGAGTGATCGAGTGATCCACTGATCAGTGAAAAGTCGTGGGATTGCCTTGGAATGCCACCTTGGGAAAAGGGTAATGGCGAAAGCGAACTTTGACGAGTCTTCGAAGGCACGTCCCTCGTTGTACTTTTCTTTAGCCCTTAGCCTTTCGGCCTTAGCCCTCGGGAGAGAATTCATCCTCAGTTCCTTACGGTTTCTTAATCCGCAATCCCAAATCCCAATTCCCAAATCCCAAATTCCTGCTATCCTGTCCGTCCAGGAGGTCCCGCCTTGGGCCACATAAGCGTACTCTCGGACAATCTCGTTAACAAGATCGCCGCCGGCGAGGTCGTCGAACGCCCGGCGTCCGTGGTCAAGGAACTCGTGGAAAACGCGCTCGACGCGGGCGCTTCCCGGATCGGAGTGGAACTCTCGGACGGCGGCCGTTCGCGGATCGTGGTCGAGGACGACGGCGCGGGTATGGACGGCGACGACCTCCTCCTCGCCCTCGAACGCCACGCCACCAGCAAGCTGAGCAAGGACGAAGACCTTTCCGCCATAGCGACCCTTGGCTTTCGCGGCGAAGCCCTGCCGTCCATCGCCTCGGTCAGCCGTCTGGACATCGCGAGCCGTCCCAGCGATGCGCAGGAGGCCTTTTCCGTATCCGTGGAGGGCGGCCGGTTCATGAACAACGGTCCGTGTGGCCTCTTCCAGGGCACGAGGGTGGAAGTGAGGGACCTCTTCTTCAACGTGCCGGCCAGGCGGAAGTTCCTGAGGGCGCCGGGCACCGAGTTGACGCACGTGATCACGCTCATGGAGCACTACGCGCTCGCCAGGCCCGACGTCGCTTTCACCCTTTCCAGCGACCGGCGCGCTGTGCTGAACCTGCCGCCTTCGCCCGACAGGACGGAGCGGTTCTTCGAGCTGTTCCCCGATCTCCCCAGGGACGATTTCTTCGAGGTCGCGAGGCAGAGCGGCAGCCTCGTGGTGCGGGGGCTTGCCGGAAAGCCGGAACGCAATTTCGGCCGGCCGCGCTACCAGTTCACACTGGTCAATGGACGCTTCATCCGCGACCGTCTCATCCAACACGCCATCATGCAGGCCTACGAGAACACGCACCCGAAGGGGCGGTATCCAGTCGTGCTGCTCGCCCTGACCGTCCCCTTCAACGCCGTGGATGTCAACGTGCACCCGACCAAGCGTGAGGTCCGATTCGGTGACGGCCGGGCTGTGCACGGGAGCCTCGTGGCCGGCATAAGAGAGGCCATCGCACCCGGCCAGGAAGCCAGGGAAACGCCCCCTGGTGCGGCGCTGAACTTCGACTGGGGCGGGCGACCTGCGGCCGTGGTGAGGGAGCCCTCCGCCCGGGCGGAAAGCCGCGGCGACGGCGGGCCATACCCACCCGGCGACTCAAGACATCGCACCGCTTCGTATCAGCAGGACCTTTCGGGCACCGCAACGGGCGCTCCGCTCAAGGTCATCGGCCAGTGGCGCTCGTCCTTCATCCTGTGCGATTCGCCGGAAGGGCTCGCCATCGTGGACCAGCACGTCGCTCACGAGCGGTTGCGCTTCGAGCAGTTCAGGCGCTTCATCGAGTCGCCCGGACCGCGCCAGCCCTTCCTGTCGCCCCACGCCTTCACCCTGCCCCGGGAGGTCGCGCACAGGGAGGAGGAAATGGCGCAGATCCTGTGCGAACAGGGATTCGAAGCCGAATCCATGGGGCACGGCGCGGTGGCGATTCGCTCGGCCCCCGCGTTTCTAAGCACGGCCGAGACGGAGAGGCTTCTGACGGATTTTTTCGAGTCCGCCGGAGAGGTCCTCAAGACGCCCCGTGAAAGGTGGCGTGAGGTCCTCATCATGCGCTCGTGCCGGGGATCGGTCATGCTGCACGACCCGCTTTCCGTCGAGAAAATGCAGTACCTTCTCGACAGCCTTTTCGCCCTCGGCGCCCCCTTGACGTGTCCCCACGGACGGCCTATCGTCTTTACGCTCAGGGAGGCGGATATCCTCTCCCGGTTCGACAGGAAGTGAGCGCGCCGCCTGACGGCGTGCGGAAAGGAAGATTCGGCCCGCTTTTTCGTTTCCTCTTTCAGGAACCTGCGGGGTTCCGGTCCGAAATAGGCCCTGCGGCCCGCGCGAGTGAACCTCGCCCGGTCGCTCCGAATCGACGTTAAAGATGGAGAGCATTCCAAGATGATGAATAAATTCGTAAGATCGGGCGTCATTCTTCTGGCCGTTCTGGCGCTTGCGGCCTGCTCCCGCAACGAGTATTCCATGAAGGGACCGGTGCCGCCCGCTCCCAAGAACGCCAAGCCGGCCCAGAGGATAGAAAAACAGCCCGGGACCGGCATGAACGCCATGCCCGCCCCGCCGTCGAACGGCCAGCAGGATCAGGGGCAGGGACAGTCGCAGGCCGCCTCCACGGCCCCCAAGGACGCGGTGGTTAAAGGCACCGTCAAGCTCCCGCCCGCCCTGGCCGCCGATTTCAAACCGGGTGAGACCCTTTTCGTCGTGGCGCGCACGCCTGCCGGCGAAGCGGCCCCCGTCGCCGCCAAGAAGATCGTCGTGAACGTATTCCCGGTGGAATTCCAGTTGGGGCAGGAGGATTCGATGATGGGCTCGGCGCTGCCCGCGAACATGCAGATCCTCGTCAAGCTGGATAAAGACGGCAATCTTGCCACGAACGATCCCGGCGACATGACGGGCGGCCCGGTCGACGCGACCCTCGGCGGCTCCGTTGTCATCACGTTGCGGAAGGGGGACAAATGACCCCCGCCGATCATCCGGAATTCGGGCGGCTCGTGGAGATCATGGCCAGGCTGAGAGCCCCCGGCGGGTGCCCGTGGGACCGATCCCAGAGCCGCGAAGACCTCAAGCCATACCTGGTGGAAGAAACCTACGAGGTGCTGGACGCCATCGACGACCAGGATCCGGCAAAGCTCCGCGAAGAACTCGGAGACCTGCTCCTGCAGGTCGTCTTCCACGCCCAGATAGCCCGGGAAGAGGGCACCTTCGCCATTGAGGACGTCTGCCGGGCCATCAACGAGAAGCTCGTCCGCCGCCATCCCCACGTCTTCGGCGACGTCAAGGCCGATACCGCGGACGAGGTGCTCCAGAACTGGGAGGCCATCAAGAAGGACGAGAAGGGCGGCGACGCGAGCGTCTTCGCCGGCGTGCCCAGGGTCCTGCCCGCCCTGCTCAAGGCTTACAGGCTCCAGCAGAAGGCCTCCAGTGTGGGTTTCGACTGGGAGAAGCGCGAGCAGGTCGTGGACAAGGTCAACGAAGAGTGGAGCGAGCTGAACGAAGCCGTGGCCGAGAAGGACAAGGCGCACATCCGCGAGGAATTCGGCGACTACCTCTTCGCACTGGTCAACCTGGGCCGCTTCCTCGACCTCGATCCCGAGGATGCTCTGCAGCAGGCCAACGGGAAGTTCGTCAGGCGCTTCCAGGCCATCGAGCGCGAAGTCAGCGGTCAGGGACGGGACCTGCACGGCATGACCCTCGACGAAATGGACGAGATGTGGGAACTGGTCAAGCTGAGAGAGCGCGATGAGGCCGCATCGGGCATCCAGGCTCTCCCTTTCGAAGAAGGGACACGGTGATTTGAGATTCGGAATTTCGGATTTGGGATTTGGGATTCGACTACGGCAGACGGGAGGCCTTCGAGGGAGTGCTGAGAACCGCCGGTTCCTTTAAGAACCCTTCACTTCTTAACTTCTTCACCCCTTCACCGCGCGGGGAGGCGCACTAATCTCTCGATCACTCGATCACCGCGCCGCAGAAGCTTACTCACTTGATCACCCGGTCACTTCCCATCGGGGACAAAGGCGGCAGATGAAGTACATGATCAAGACCTGGGGCTGCCAGATGAACGTCCTGGACAGCGACAAGATGGGCGGCATCCTTCAGGGCATCGGCTACGAGGCCACGGACGACGAACGCGAGGCGGACGTCATCCTGCTGAACACATGCTCCGTGCGGGAGGGTCCCGAGAACAAGGTCTTCACCGAGCTCGGCCGCCTCAAACCGCTCAAGAAGGACAGGCGCGTCATACTCGGCCTCGTGGGCTGCGTGGCCCAGCAGGAAAAGGCCGGCGTCTTCAAGCGGGCACCTTACGTCGACCTCGTGATGGGGCCCAGGGCCGTGCGCAACCTGCCCGAACTGCTGGCCCAGGCGCGGTACCAGCACGCCATCGATACCCATTTCCACGACGACTCGATCCTCTTCCCCGACCAGGTCATCGCCAGATCGAGCGCCACGAAGGCCTACATCACCATCATGGAGGGCTGCAACAAGCGGTGCACCTTCTGCATCGTGCCCACGACGCGGGGTCGCGAAACCTACAGGCCCATGTCGGCGATCGTGGACGAGGCCCGCCGGGCCGTGGACGCAGGCTACAAGGAAGTGGAACTGCTGGGGCAGAACGTGAACTGCTGGAAATGCGAAGGGCTTCGGTTCCAGGACCTCCTCGCAGCCGTCAGCGACATTCCGGGCCTCCGGCGCCTCCGTTTCACCACCAGCCATCCCCGCCACTTCCCCCTGGAGGCCGCGGACCTCATGGGCGAGCGGGACAACATCTGCAACTACCTGCACCTGCCCGTGCAGGCTGGCTCGGACCGGATTCTCAAGGTCATGAGGCGCCAGTACGACAGGGCTTGGTACCTGGACCTCATCGACGCCATAAGGGCGCGGGTTCCCGGTATCGCCTTCTCCACCGACGTCATCGTCGGGTTCCCCGGCGAGTCCGAGGAGGATTTCCAGGAAACGCTCGGCGTCGTGCGCCGGGTGGAGTACGACACCGCTTTTTCCTTCCGGTTCTCCCCCCGGCCGGGCACGCCGGCCGAAGGAATGGAAGCCGTGCCCGAAGCGGTCGCGCGCGAAAGACACCAGCGCCTGCTTGACCTCCAGCTCCAGATCCAGACCCGCCGCTTCGCCGCCTACGAGGGCCGCGTCGTCGAAGTCCTGGTGGAAGGAAAGAGCAAGAAGGGCGGACAGTTCTCCGGCCGCACCGAGGACAACAAGGTCGTGAACTTCACAACCGCCAGAGTCCCCGCGGTCAACAG
>CAZDOY010000011.1:4316-74948 GCA_964507185.1 uncultured Thermoanaerobaculia bacterium | reverse complement strand
CCGAGGACAACAAGGTCGTGAACTTCACAACCGCCAGAGTCCCCGCGGTCAACAGCTTCCTGGACGTGAAGATCACCCGTTCCGCCGTCAACAGCCTCGTGGGGGAAGCGGTGGAGTGATTGCTGGCCTGGCGGCACAGGGCGAAGGGAAAGGGGTAAACGGTAAAGGCGACATTTGACGAGCCTTCGAGGGCACGTCCCTTGTTATACTTATCTTTAACCCCTGGCCATTCGGCCTCAGCCCTTGAGGAACAAGCAACCTTCAACCGCTCATTTCACCTCCCGGCTGTCATAGTCGATTCCCAAATCCCCCCTCC
Organism: uncultured Thermoanaerobaculia bacterium; assembly: GCA_964507185.1. Classification (GTDB taxonomy): domain Bacteria; phylum Acidobacteriota; class UBA4820; order UBA4820; family DSQY01; genus CAVRTJ01. The sequence continues at coordinate 74,632 of CAZDOY010000011.1, read as the reverse complement.
GCCTTTTCCCCCAGGCACGGGGCAGGCTATAATCGTCTTCGGGAGGTTTCTGCGATGCCTATCGATAAAGAATTTCTGGACATTCTTGCATGCCCGCTCTGCAAGAAGCCCCTTGAGTACCGCGAAAAAGAGGGCAAGGAGCAGCTTCGGTGCGCCGAGTGCAAGCGCGTCTATCCGATCGACGACGGCATCCCCGTCCTCCTTCCGGACGCCGGCGTGATCGAGGACAAGGCTTGAGCCGGAGCGCCGTTCGCGCCCCTCGTGCGTTTCCACCCGATACGGTACACCCTTCGCACAACTCCGTTCATCCCGGTTCCGGCCACCCTCGGTGCGATACTCCCCGGCTTTGTGTTCCGAACGTGCCTTCGGCTATAATTGCCGCGAAGGGAGACGGATGCCCGACTATATCTTCAAGGGCTCTCTGGCGGAAAATCCCCTGCCGGAGGTACTTCAAAAAATAAACTATTACAAGGTCCCGGGTGTCCTGACCTCCGAAGACTCCCAGGGCAAAAAGCAGATCTTCATCGTGGGCGGGGAGATCATCTTCGCCTCGTCCAGTTTTCCTCAGGACAGGCTGGGAGAGTTCCTTCTCGAACAGGAGAGGATCACGAGCGCCCAGTATGAGACGTCGGTCCGGGACATGCGAAGCACGAACAAGCGCCAGGGCACGGTTCTCGTCGAAGCCGGCGTCCTGACGCCCCAGGAACTCTTCGAATCCGTCAAACAGCAGGTCATGGCCATCGTCTGGTCCCTCTTCAACTGGACCGACGGGGAAGTCACCTTCAAGGTCGGAAAGTACAAGGACGACGAGATCATCAAGCTGAATCTGGATACCCGTTTCGCCATCCTGGAAGGCATCAAGAGAATGAAGGACCCGAAGCGCCTCGTAAAGAGGCTCGGACGAAGGGAGGACGTCTTTGAACCCACCGACCACGCCCTCACCCTCCTCCCAAGCCTGCCGCTTTCTACGGAAGACAAAGGCGTGTTCAGACTTGTAGACGGGGAGCGTACATTCCTGCAGGTCATCCAGACGTCGTCCCTCGACTCGGGAAAGACGGCCAAGGTACTCTACGCCCTTTTTGTCCTGGGCCTGATCAGAAAGAAGAACGATTCCATTTCCATCGTAATACCCGGAGCGGGCGCAACAGGGGAGAAGTAGGCATGTTGAAGGTTTCTTTTCTCGGGGGGCTCGGCGATTTTGGAAAGAACATGACGGTCTACGAACAGGACGGACACATCCTGGTCGTGGACTGCGGAAGCATGTTTCCCGAGGCGGACAACCCCGGCATCGACCTCATTATCCCGGACTTCACCTGCCTCAGGGACAGGGTGGACCGGATAGCCGGGCTCGTTCTCACCCACGGGCACGAAGACCATATCGGTGCGGTGCCGTTCTTCCTGCGAGACTTTCCCGTACCCGTCTTTGCAACGCCGCTCACCATGGGATTCATCGAAAAGAAGCTCTCCGAGCTCGGGGTGAACAACATAGAGAAGACGGTGCTCGAGGCCGGGAGGTCCTACCGGATCGGTCCCTTTGTCGTCGAGGGAATCCCCGTCACTCACTCGGTACCCGACGCCGTTTCCCTGATCATCGACACGCCTGAAGGACGCGTACTGCACACGGGCGATTTCAAACTCGACCAGTCGCCCCTCGACGGCAGGCTGACCCATTACCATCGTTTTCATGAATCCGGCAGGGACGGAGTCATGGCCCTGTTGATCGACAGCACCAACGTCGAGGTCGAAGGCATGGTCGGGTCAGAGAGCCGGGTCCGCAAAACGCTCGAACGCTACATTACGGCCCAGAGATCGAAGCTTTTCATCACGCTCTTCTCCACAAACCTCATGCGCCTGCAGACCATTTTCGACCTGGCGAGCCGTCACGGTCGTAAGGTGGCCCTCTTCGGACGGTCGCTCGTTCAAAACGCCAAGGTAGGCGTAGACGTGGGCTACCTCCGTATCCCGAAAGATACGCAAATCACGCCTGAAGAGGTCCCCAGGCACCCGCGCGGGAATGTCATCGTCCTGACTTCGGGCAGCCAGGCGGAGCCGTTTTCGGCCCTCAACCGGGTCGCCTTCGACGAAAGCAAACATCTCTTCATCGAGGAGGGCGACCTCCTGATCCTTTCGTCCCGGATCATACCCGGAAACGAGAAACGCGTGGCCCGCCTCATCAACCAGGTCTACAGGAAAGGCGGCGAGGTGATCACAGCCCGGGAAGACAGGGTTCACGTCTCCGGCCACGGAGCCCAGGAGGAGATACGCCTGATAGCGTCCTGGGTGCAGCCGGAATACTACATCCCCGTCCACGGCGAGTACAGGCAGCTTAAGGGCAACGCCCAACTCGCCTGCGACATGGGTTTCGCGAAGGACAAGGTCATAGTCAGCGGCACGGGCGAGGCCCTCAAGTTCGAAAAGGGAGCATTTGCGGGCCGCGAGGAGGTCCCGGCGGGCAGCGTCCTGATCGACGGAGACACCAGCGATTCGGTCGACCGGCTCGTCGTCAGGGACAGACGGCACCTCTCGAATGACGGCATTGTCGTGCCCATCGTTGTCATCAACCGCCAGTCCACCCGCATGGAATCGGAGCCGGAGATCATAAGCCGCGGCTATCCCTACCTCGACGGCGGCAACGGCACGGCCGACGAGGTCAGAAAGGATCTCGCCGCCCTCCTCCGCACATTGCCAGCCGAAGAGATCCGGGACAGCAGCATCCTGAAGGCAAAGGTCAAGTCGACCGTAAAGAAGACCCTCAAGCGCAACGAAGCCAAAATTCCTCTCATCATTCCGGTGGTCATCGAAATCTGAGAATCGGTTCCGGCTCCGGCCTCCAGGCTCGACTGTGGTCACGGCCGCAGTCCCCCGTGAGGGCCGAGAACCCACGAAAGGGAGCCTATGAGCCTGATCTGGACAATCATCCTGGCAATCGTACAAGGCCTTACCGAGTTTCTTCCCGTCTCCTCGTCGGGGCACCTGACCATACTGGGGGCCATCGAGGGGCTGTCCGAAAAAGACGCGCTCGTGTTCTTTCTCGTTCTCCACATGGGGACACTGCTCGCCACGCTCGTCTACTTCTGGCGCGAACTGCTCGACCTGGCGCTGGGCGCCTTCAAGGGCAGGAGCGACGCCTGGCGGTACATCGGCCTCATGGTGGTCACCAGCATCCCGACGGCCATCATCGGCTTGAGCCTGAAGGGCGTCGTGGAACGGGCGGTGACCCACCCGGCCGTGGCCGGCGGGTTTCTGCTGTTCACCGCTCTCTTCCTTTGGGGCACACGGTACCTGCCGAGAGGAACCAAGACAGATGGGACCATTTCCTGGCTCGATGCCGCGCTGATCGGGACGGCCCAGGGGGTCGCCGTCTTTCCGGGCATCTCGCGTTCCGGCGCCACGATTTCCTCCGCCCTCGCAAGGGGCCTCGAACCGGAAGCCGCGTTTCGCTTCTCTTTCATCGCATCTCTGCCCGCCATAGCGGGGGCGTTCCTTCTGGATGCCAGGGACGCCCTTTCCAGCGCGAATCCACACCTCGCCGACGACGTCGTGGGTTTCTCCATCGCGTTCATAGTTGGGCTGGCCGCCCTCTGGCTGCTCAAGCGCGTCGTCGACAAGGGCCGGCTCTACCAGTTTTCGCTGTGGTGCCTCATCGTGGGTCTGGCAGGTATCGGCGTCTGGTTCTTCAAGGGCTGATCCCTTCTATGTCCGGGGTGTGCGAGATGCGATCACTTATAGATGCGTACCGCAGAAAGCAAGGCGCCGACCGCCGGACGCTCCGGCCCCTGCGCGCGCGTCGGGCTGAGTATGGCGGGCCGGTCGTTCCCTGAATGTCCGGCAATCCAGGGCCGATGCTGTGGCCGTCCTCACGGAACGTCCCCGAAAAAAGGGAATTCCTGGATGTTCGTGGCGGTTCTTAAGTCTTCGATCGGCGCGCGCTTTTTGTGTATGCCCTTTCGATGCATTACCATGACGGACTTGGTAAGTGGAGGAGCACATAGTGAACGACAGGTTTGAGATATACCTCATGCCTTCTTTCGGCGTGGATTCCGATGCCCCGGAAATCGAAGAACTGGCAAGTGTCTTGACGGACGGGGCGAAGAGCCGCCGCGACGCCGCCGTCCTCCTGTTCAACTACGTGCGCGATTCGATCCGCTACATTCCCTACACTTCATTCATGCAGATCGACAATTACCTCGGAACCGCCACGCTGGAACGCGGCTACGGCTTCTGCACGCAGAAATCAGCCCTGCTGGTCGCGCTTGCCAGGGCCGCCGGCATTCCCGCGCGCTTCCATTTCGCCGACCTGAAGAACCACAACCTGCCGGGGCGAATGGGCTGGGTCCTGGGATCCGACATGATGGTCTACCACACCTACGTGGAATTTCACCTCGATGGGCTTTGGCTCAAGGCGACACCGTCGTTCGAGAAAGCCCTGTGCGACAAGATGGGCTGGCGGCTGGTCGAATTCGACGGCACAACCGATGCAATCCTCCACCATCGCGACCGTTCGGGCGTGGTCCACATAGAGTACGTCAAGGACAGGGGCACGCATCACGAAGTCCCTCTCACCGACATGCTTGAGACCTGGTATCACGAGTACGGGCCCGCAGCCCTCGAGCGCTGGGAGAGCACGCTGGCCGAAAACGGCCGCGCCGCTTCGGCGTAGACGGGCGCCTGGCGGCGAGGTGGTCGAGTGATCCAGCGACCAGGTGAAGAAGTCTGGAGAAGATCTTCGAAGGCGCGGGTCGATCCGTGATTCCCCTTCCGTTTTCCTCTGAACTCTTGATGGGAAATCGCCGCCCCTGTGGCCTCCGTAGGCTCAGTGGTCCACTCCTCCTGCGAAGAGAATTTACAGATACGCGTCGAAGATGAGCTTGGCGGTAACGAGTACGACCATGACCAGGAAGACGGGTCGCACGAATCGGACCCCCCTGGTGATCACGAGGCCCGATCCAATGCGAGCCCCCAACACCTGCCCCCCGGCCATGACCAGCGCGGGCACGTACAGAACGTGGCCACCCAGCATGAAAAACAACAGCGAGGCCACGTTGCTGGTGAAGTTCATCACCTTCGTATAGGCCGTGGCCTTCTTCATGTTGAAGCCGACCAGCAGCATGAACACCACGACCCAGAAGGAGCCCGTTCCGGGCCCGAAGAAGCCGTCGTAAAAGCCCAGCGTCAGTCCCGCCATCACATAGAAGGGCGTGCTCTTCAGCCTCGGGTGGACGTCGAGGGCGCCGAGGTCGGGCGTAAAGAACGTGTAGACCGCGATGACCCCCAGCATGATGGGAATGAGGAGCTTCAGGAAGCCCGGATTCAGGCGCTGAACCGTGATGGCGCCCAGCGCGGCCCCAACGAACGTGAATGCGATGCCCCTGAGGCAACCCCTGAGCCGGGCCGTGCCGCTCCGCACGAAGTTGAACGAGGCGCTGCCGGACCCGAAGCTGGCCTGGAGTTTGTTCGTTCCCAGGGCGAGATGGGGGGGTACGCCGACTCCCAGCAGGACGGGGATGGTTATCAGCCCCCCTCCCCCGGCGATGGAATCGACGAGACCCGCTACGAGTCCCGTCGCGAAAAGAACCGGAAACAGCCACACAGCAAGGTGCATCTCGCCTTCCCCGAAGCGAGCCAGCATAGCCTCCCCGCCTCGGCCGGTCAATCCTACCCTCCGGCGCACAAAAGTGGGGCCGAGCGATGGTGCCGCCGGCATGCCGCCGCCCAAGGAGTGCGCAAAAGGGCGAGTCCACTCGCCCAAGGTCTCCGATGCCTCACTCATATTGATTTTAGATAATCATCTTATAGCTCTATTCGTCTTTGTCCGATCGGGGACACGATTTTGTCTACAACCAGAGTTGGAGATCGCATCTACAACCAGAGTTGGAGGCACACGGCCCGTCACCGACCTATCTTAAAAAGTGGACGGTATCCGCAGAGGCCGAAAGAGCGGATGAGGGGATTTTTCCGTAAGTACGTCAAGCGAGCGACATCCGGACGGCGACGAGACTCAACGCCGTCGCGTCCGGATCGTCGTACAGCTTATGCCCTGCGCCTGGCTGTCCCGGTACCGGCTTCGCGATGGAGGGTCAACATGTTCGGAGACGTGAACATATTCCTGGACCGGCAACCTCTTGGTGGTCATGGACCAGGGGCTGTTCGTCCTCATTTCTCGCCTTCATTTACCCGTTACCGCTTCCCTTTCTTCTTAGCTTGGGGAGTCCGGCCGACCACCGGGCTCCCCACCTCCCTGCAAAGGGTTCAGGGGCGCTCGTGTTCGCCCCGGGAAGCTCGCTATCAGCGATATTCGGAACCACGCGGGGAAGGGAGACCCTTTCCGCCCGCATAGGAACCGCAAGGAGGGTATCGAAGCATGGGTTACGTCAACATGGGGAAAGTGTACGCAGGGTTGACCGACGACCTTGAAGCGGCCCGCCGCCGCCATGGAAATCCCCTCGACTGGCAGTACCGTCAGTTTCACGAGCCTGGGCACGCCGAGCGCTGGGCCGAGGTCATGCGGGTTATGGAGTGTCTGGAGCCGAAAAAGACGAAGGCCTGGCTATTCGGTTATCTTTACACCATCACGCCTGAAACGAAGGAGTAGAACGGCCCCTGACCGGCCGCCCGCAGTCTGTCAAATGTACCTCGACACCCACGTACCTATCATGGCGCCTGCGAAACGGGAATCGCTCTCTTTGAGGAGCAGGTGGTCCGCCCCATCGAGCGAAATGAAGCTCTTCGGATGCCTGGCGGACTGGAAGATCCGGGCGGCGTTCTCTATGTCGACCGTGTCGTCCAGGGGCGAATGAAGGATGAGGATGGGGCGCCCCAGGTTTTGAATATCCTCTCCCAGATCCGCGCCGGTTATATCGTCAAGAAATTGCTTCTTGAAAGTGAACGGACGCCCGGCGACCATGACCGACGCCTCTCCGGATTCCGCCATCTCCTCTTCCTTGCCCTTGAACAGTCCCCTCAACCCGGCCGGATCGGATGTTGCGGCGATCGTTACCACGGCGCGGCATCCGGGTATGCGCCCTGCCGCCTTGATGGCTGCGGCGCCGCCCAACGAGTGGCCTATCAGGAATTTCGGCGCTTCGTAGCGCGTCCCCAGAAACTCCGACGCCGCTACAAGGTCACCGACGTTCGAGGAGAAGTTCGTCTCGACGAAGCGTCCACCGCTCTCGCCCAGACCGGTAAAATCGAAGCGGAGCACCGCCATGCCTTGTTCGTTGAGTGCCCGGTCGATATTCACGATGGGCTTGAGGTCCTTGCCACACGTGAAACAATGCGCAAAGATCCCCCACGCGCTGGGCCGCCCTTCGGATGGCAGATCGAGAATACCCGCCAGCACATGCCCGTTTCCCCCCATAAATTCGACGCGCTTTGAAGCCATCGTGTCATTCCTTCCCGGCACAGCCCGCTAGAGCAGATCGGGAGCCATGACGGAAACGAGGCGGACTTGTCTTCTCCCGCCTTCGAAGCCGGACCGGAACCACCAGGCCGTGCCCTTGGAGAAACTGATCGGCAGCGGCCCTCCCGTAAGTATCGTCGCGGCGGTTTCCCCGAGATCTGGCTGGTGACCCACGACAATCGCAACGCCCTTTCCGCCCGGCCAGCCCACGGCCGACAGAAGATCGTAAGGCGACGCCCCCGGCGCGGCTTCCCTCAGAATCTCCACGTCCTGCCCGAAGGCCATGGCCGTCTGCCGTGCCCTCGTAAACGGGCTGGAGAACAGCTTTGCGTCACCGCTCACGCGTGCCTTGAGCCAGTCGGCCATCATCGCCGCCTGTTCCCGGCCTTCCTGCGAAAGCTGGCGTTCCTCGTCGGGCACGCCGTACGCCGCGTCGGCGTGGCGCCAGAGAATCAAATCCATAGAACCTCCAGTCGTCCGGGATCGCCCCGTCGCCCGGCGACTCTCGCCAGGCGACGGCGACCTTCAGGCATCTTTTTATTATACGATGCAACCCCCCTTTCGTATTCCACAAGGGCCATAATAAGAAAGCTTTTCCTGAGCCCAACAGCGACGGGCTGAAGGCTGAATTGAAGATGCAGGACGGCAGGGGACGGGCATTCGAAGACCTCCGTGCGCCCTGCTCGCCTCATTTCTTACTCACCCGCTTACCGCGCAGGCAGGCTCTGGATCACTCGGTCACCGCGCCGCTAGGGGGGAGACGCGCTTCAGTCAACGGCGCCAGGGTATGCGGCTCGATTTTTTCGAAGGACGGCCCCCGACTGGATCGCCTGATGACTCGATCACTCGACAAGTGCTCCGGCACGCGGCACTCAGCTCGTCGCCTGGTAGGTCCCGAAGGTGTTCTTAAGTGTTTTGATGATCTCGCCGACGGAGGCGTAGGCCTTTACGGCCTCCATTGTCGGACCCATAAGGTTGCCGCCGTCCTTTGCCGCCGCGTCGAGTCTCCCCAGGGCGCGCGTCACGGCGCCTGCGTCCCGCCTTGCCCGAACGGAACGCACGCGCTCCGCCTGCTCCCGTTCCAGCTCGGGATCGACCTTGAGGATCGGCGTGGCCACCGACTCCTCTTCTACAAAGCGGTTGACGCCGACGACCACCTTCTCGCCCCGCTCCACCCCCTGTTGGTACCTGTAGGCCGCGTCCTGGATCTCCCCCTGCACGTAACCCGACTCGATGGCGGCTATCATGCCCCCGCGCTTGTCCACAGCTTCCATGATGTCCCCCGCCACATTTTCGAGGTGATCCGTGAGGTACTCCACGGCATAAGAACCGCCAAGCGGGTCGGCGGTGTCCGTCACGCCGCTTTCGTGGGCTATGACCTGCTGAGTCCTGAGGGCCAGGGTCGCCGCCTCGGTCGTGGGCAGTCCCAGGGCCTCGTCGCGCGAATTGGTATGGAGCGACTGCGTACCCCCCATGACTGCCGCCAGCGCCTGCAGCGCCACACGCACCACGTTTACGTCGGGCTGTTGCGCCGTGAGGGTCGAGCCTGCCGTCTGCGTATGGAAGCGAAGCATCGTGGCGCGTGGATTGGTGACGCCGAATCTCTCCTTCATGAGCCTGGCCCAGAGCCGGCGCGCGGCGCGGTACTTGGCCACTTCCTCCAGGAAGTTGTTGTGGGCGTTGAAAAAGAAGGACAGCCGTTCGCCGAAGGCGTTCACGTCCAGTCCGAGATCCACGGCTGACTGCACGTAGGTCATTCCGTCCAGGAGGGTGAAGGCGATTTCCTGGGCCGCTGTGCTACCGGCCTCCCGGATATGGTAGCCCGAGATGGAGATGGTGTTGAAGCGGGGCAGTTTCTCGGTGGCGTACGCAAAGATGTCCGTGATGACGCGCAGCGAGGGCCGCGGGGGGAAAATGTAGGTTCCCCTCGCGACGTATTCCTTGAGAATGTCGTTCTGGATAGTACCCGTCAGCTTTTCGGGCCCCACGCCCTGGCCTTCGGCCACGGCCATGTACAGCGCAAGGAGGACGAAAGCCGTGGCGTTGATGGTCATCGACGTGGACACCCTGTCGAGAGGGATGCCGGACAGTAGGGTCTCCATGTCCTCAAGCGTGTCGATGGCGACCCCTACCTTGCCCACCTCTCCTTCGGCGAGCGGATCGTCCGAGTCCAGGCCCATCTGCGTCGGGAGGTCGAAGGCCACGGAGAGCCCCGTCTGGCCCTTGTCGAGAAGGTAACGGTAGCGCTTGTTGGATTCCTCGGCCGTTCCGAAACCGGCGTACTGGCGCATGGTCCAGAAACGTCCGCGGTACATGCTGGGCTGGACACCTCTCGTGAATGGGTAATCCCCGGGGAATCCGAGCTTCTCCATGTAGTCCCACGGCCCGAGGTCCGAAGGTGTGAAGAGCGGCTCCATGGGAATGCAGGATTCCGTCTCGACGGCCTCTTTTCCGTTCCCGGCCAGTTGCTTCCGCAGGCGATCGCGGTAGCGGGCCTGGCTTTCCGCATGATTCGTGTCTCTCATCTTGTCGGTCATGGCGCCGTCCTCCACATCGGGTACTATCAGATTATAAGTCTTTCATTTTTAATGTTTAATGCCCGGCATCTCCGCATCCTTCCCCGGTGGAACCTGGGCGCGGAACACGGCATGCAGTATTCCTACAGGCGTTTTCGGCTGTCCCCCGATTCCTTCGAAATCATATCTGCGTCGCCTGCGTGAGCACGGGCCTGAGGCAGTCGAGGGAAACGGGCGCGGCGTCCAGGAGCGACAGCGCCTGCGTGGCGGTGGGCCGGATGAATTTGAGGAAGCGCACCTTCTTCTGTCTCGTCACCTGGTAACCGAAAGTCCCGAGGGCCTTCAGGGCGCGCTGGAGAGCCGTCATCCTGAATTCCTCGGCGGTGGCCTCGCTTCTCTCCAGCCATCCGTTCATGAACCTCTCCGCTATGCGCCTGTCCTGCAACCTGTAGGCATCGACGGCCAGGGAGGCCGCATCGTAGCAGCGCGGAGCCATGAGAGCATCCTGGAAATCCACGAGAACGAGCCGCTTGTCGCCGGTGGCGATGACATTCTCGGAGTGGAAGTCCCGGTGCGCGAGCTTGAGCGGAAAGGTGCCGATCTGCTCGACCAGGGCCGATAAGGCCTGCGGCAGACCGGCGGGCACGGGCGTGTTGAGAAAGTCCTCCATGAAATGCAGCCTGAAGAAGGACAGTTCGAAAGCCATCCTGGCCTCGTCCAGCTCCAGAATCTCCGGACCCTCCCCCCACGACTCTATTTCACCGATCTTGAATGCGGTGTCCAGGAGGGGGTCCTCGAGCCTGCGCGACCACTTCACTTTTGCCAGCGGCCAGCCCTCGATCCATTCCTGGATCAGGTAGGACTCACCGTCAGGGCACTTGATTATCTCCGGAACGTAGAGGCCGTGGCGACAGAAAAGCGAAGCGACATGCACGAACCTCGCCCGTCCGTCCAGGTCGGCGCGGAAATCCGCAAGAAGAGACTTCTTTCCTTTGTAGGTGCCCTGGAAGTAGCGTCGCGCCGATGCGTCCGTCGCTACGGGCACCCATTCTCCCGGTGGAATGGCCACGTACCGCTCCGCTCAGGGTTGGGCCAGGAGTTTCTTTGCCTTGGAGGCCGCCTCGGAGTATGGATAATAGTCGCGCAACTTTTCGAGGGTCTTCTTCGCCTCGGCATTCTTACCGAGTTTCTGCTCGCACATGGCCTGTTTGTACAGAGCGTCCGGGACCTTGTTGCCGAAGGGGAAGTGGTTGGAAACGGCCTTGAAGGAGGTCAGGGCGTCCTCGTAGTGGTTCTCCGCGTAAAGGCACTCGCCGATCCAGTACTGGGCGTTGTCTGCCAGTTCAGACTGGGGGAACTGCGATACGAAGTCGGCGAAGGCCGACTCGGCCTGCCCATACTTCCCCGCCTCCATCAGGTCGAATGCTCTCTTGTAACGGCTCGCAGGGTCCGATGCCATGTTCGTCGCTTCCTGTTCGCCCGAGGGCTCCCGGACTTTGGCTTCGGCCTTGGGAGCGGGAGTCTCGGCCGTCGAGGGCGGGCCCTCGCGCAGTTGCTCGCGGAGCTGCGAAATTTGTTCGGTGAGCGCCTTCTGCTGTTTCGTAAGGTCTTCCACGTCCTGTCGAAGGTAATCCACCCGCTTCGAGAGGTCGTCTCCGGGGTTCATGAGCGTGGAGCATCCCATCAGGCTTACCAGTCCAACCATGCCGCATGCCACGGCCAACTCCCTCATGGCTTACCTCCCCTCGGCTAGGCGTGCAAAGACTTTTCGGAAGAAGCCGCCTCCCCGCTCTTCCCTCTCTTTCTCCAGCTGCATCAACTCGGCGTAGAGATTCTTCTCCTCCTTGCTCAGGCGCTTTGGAGTCTGAACGTCGATCCCGACGTACAGATCGCCCCTGCCCTGGTGGCCCATCCTGGGCATGCCTTTTCCGGAAATCTTGAAGCGGTGGCCGTGCCGGGTGCCCGCCGGAATGCTCAGCTTCTCGTCCCCGTCCAGGGTTGTAATGACCATTTCCGTGCCCAGGGCGGCCTGCGGGAAGCTGAGCGGCACCGTGCAGAATATGTCCTCTCCGGACCGGTTGAAGAACGGGTGGTCCTCCACCTCCAGGAAGAGATAAAGGTCGCCGGGCGGTCCCATCTTCTCGCCGGCGTCACCCTCGCCCGCGATGCGGAGACGCATGCCTGTATCGACGCCCGCGGGAATCCGGACCTTGATGGTCTTCTGGCTACGCTTTCTTCCACTGCCGCGACATTCCGGGCACGGATCCCGCACGATTTCGCCCTCGCCCCCGCATTGCGGGCACGTCCTGCTTACCGTGAAGAAGCCCTGCCTGAAGGCCACCGTTCCGCGTCCCCTGCAGGCGCTGCAGGTTATGCGTTGGCCGCTCTTGGAACCGCTGCCGTCACACACGTCGCACGGCTCCTCTTTCGGTATCTTGATTTCTTCGTCCTTGCCTGCGAAGGCCTCCTCGAAGGTGAGCCGCAGATCATGGCGCAGGTCCGCGCCGCGCTGGGGTCTGCGTGATCGCCGGCCGCCTCCGAAGAGGTCTCCGAACCCGAACAGCCCTCCCAGGAGATCGGCAAAATCGTCGAAGAGGCCAGAATCCCAGGGGATCCCGCCCTGCCCGATATCGCCCACGGTGCCGAAACGGTCGTACTGAGCCCTTCTTTGGGGATCTCCGACGACCGAGTAGGCTTCGGAAGCCGCTTTGAACTTCTCCTCCGCCTCCTTGTTGCCGGGATTTCGGTCCGGGTGGTTCTTGAGGGCCGCCTTGCGGTAAGCGCTCTTGATTTCTTCCTGGCTGGCGTCGCGCGAAACGCCCAGGATCTCGTAGTAGTCACCCGATGGGGTCATATTTGTGGGCCTCCCATGGCGTTGGGATCGTAAAGTATCACTTCAGAGAGTGTCCTCGATACCTTGGAGAGCTGTTCCAGGGATTCCTGCATCCGGGAGAGATTGTCCACCGAGAGGCTCCGATGTGCTTCCTTCAACGCCTTTTCAACCATGGCGCTCTTTTCCTCGTCCAAGAGCGCCCCGAACTCCTTGAAAGACTTCTGGTTGCTCTCAAGGAGTCGTTCGAGCTTGAGTTTGAGCTTCTGGATTTCTATGAGGTTTCGATCTTCCACGGCCTTTGCCTGCGCTTCGCTCACGATACGCTCGATCTCCTCCTCGGTGAGCCCGGAGGACGGGTTGACGACTATTTTCTGCTCGTTCCCGGTGATCAGATCCTTGGCGTGGACGGAGACGATCCCGTTCGCGTTGATGTCGAACGTTACTTCGATCTGCGGTATTCCCTTTGGAGCAGGCGGGATTCCGACGAGTTCGAATTTGCCCAGGCTGATGTTCTCGCTGGCGACCTCGCGTTCGCCTTGAAGCACGTGGATCTCGACCGTATCCTGGTTATCGAGGACAGTCGTAAAGATTCGTGACTTCTTCGTTGGGATGGCAGAGCCGCGTTCGATGAGCTTGACGAACATATCCCCCTTGGTGCTCACGCCCAGGCTGAGAGGGATGGCGTCCAGAAGGACGATCTCCTTGACCTCTCCCTTCATGATGCCCGCCTGCAGCGCTGCACCCAGCGAGACCACTTCGTCGGGATTCTTGTCCCTTCTCGGTTCCTTGCCGAAGATGTCCGTGACCGCTTTGATCACCATTGGCGTTCTCGACTGTCCCCCGACAAGGAGGACCTCGTCGATGTCCTGCGCGTTCAGGCCGGCTATATCCAGGGCCTCCTCGCACGGCTTCCTGGTCCTTTCGACGATTTCACGGATAATGTCCTCGAGCTCCTCCCTGGAGAGTGTCGTGACGAGGTGACGGGGTCCCGATGTATCGGCCGCGATGAAGGGCAGGTTGACCTCGGTTGTGGGCATGGCCGAAAGCTCGCACTTGGCCTTCTCCGAAGCCTCCTTGAGTCGCTGGAGGGCAAGCCGGTCCCCCATGAGGTCGATGCCTGTCTCGCGGTTGAACCGCTTCATCAGCTCGACCATGATTGCGTTGTCCATGTCCTCGCCGCCGAGGTACGTGTCGCCGGAGGTGGCCACAACCTCGAAAAGGCCTTCGCCCACTTTCAGAATGCTTATGTCGAAGGTCCCCCCCCCGAGGTCGTAGACGGCCACGGTCTTGGCCTTCCTTTCCTCGAGGTTGAAGGCTATACAGGCCGCCGTCGGTTCGTTCAGGATGCGGAGCACATCGAGCCCGGCAATGCGCCCGGCGTCCTTTGTGGCCTGCCTCTGAGGATCTGAAAAATACGCGGGCACGGTGATGATCGCTTCCTTGATCTCTTCCCCGAAGAACTCCTCCGCACTCTTCTTGATCTCGGAGATTATGAAGGCCGAAACTTCCTGGGCCGAGTATTCCCTGTCGCGGATTTTTATGCGGACATCGCTGTTGGGCGCTTCCGTAATCGTGTAGGGCAACACCGTGCGGGCGCTCGCCACCGTCGGATCGTTGAATTTCTTACCGATCAGGCGCTTGACAGCGTAGATTGTGTTCGTGGGGTTCGTCACGGCCTGGCGCTTGGCCAAGTTGCCGACCAGTCTGTCCCCTTGCTCGGTGAATGCGACAATGGACGGCGTGGTCCGGCCCCCTTCCTTGTTGGGGATGACCATCGGCTGGCCCGATTCTATATAGGCCATGCAGCAGTTCGTCGTTCCAAGGTCGATACCGATTACTTTAGGCATCGGTCTCTCCCCGTGTCTGTTGATCGCCCAAGTTCTCGCCGGTAACTACTACTCTGGCCGGCTTCACCACTCTTCCTCCAAGAGTATAGCCCTTCTCGAAAACCTCCGAGATCGTGCCGGCGGGCAAGTCCGGCCGCGACACAACCATGACCGCTTCGTGACGGGTTGGATCGAACGGTCTACCCAGCGCATCGATTTCCTCAACGCCGAGCTTCTGGAGCGCCTCCCCGAATTGTTGCTGCACCAGTTCCAGCCCCTGGCACCACTCCTGGGGCGCTTCGGTCTCCAGCACCTTCAACGCCCTGTTGAGGTTGTCCAAAACGGGCAGCATGAGGGACACTACGTCCGCCGTCGCCAGTCGCCGGTATTCTTCTCGATCACGGTCAACACGCCTGCGGTAGTTCTCGAAGTCCGCCCGTTGTCGAAGGTACTGCTCGTGGACATCATCCAGACGCTGCCTCCAGTTTTTCTCTTCTCCGACGGCCTCCGGATCCCTCTCCACGATGCCTTTGCGATCCGTCACATCCGGAGGGGAATGCACTTGCGACGCCGGATCCACATCAATGGGCTTGCCCTCGTCGTCGAGGAATTCAATGGAGATTTCATCATCCCCGGAAGAGCGCCCCGGAGGATCCTCCCGTCCATTTCTGTCTTTGTCGTTCATTCCCCTAACCCTGTCTCCGGATCCGCCGGGACGGCCAGCACCTTCACAGACGGGACCCGGCCAGCGTGGCCAGGCGAGCCGTCTTTCGTACACTGGATATGGCCGCATCGTATCGCAGCGACTTGGGTCCGATGATCCCGAGGACCCCGAACCCGATGTCCGCATTTCCGAAGGGGGCGGCTACCATCGCGAGATCCCGGACCCGGGGATCCGGCCAATCGCTTCCCAGAACCACTTTCAGAGAACCGCCGCTCTCGACAAGCGTGTCCAGGAGTTCGAGAAGCCTGCTCTTCTTCTCAAGCGACTCCAGCAGCCGCCTCACACCCTCCATGTTGTCTTCCAGGCTTGCCGACTCCAGAAGCCAGGTGGCGCCGTCCCAGAAAAGCTCCCTGTCGCGGGGAGCATCTCGAAAGTAGAGTGATACCAGTTCAAGCGCATTAAGCACCCTGTGGTTATATCTGGAACGTTCGATCTCCAGCTGGGCACGGAGCTTTCGCCGGATCTCAGGAAATGTGCAGCCTGCGTATCTCTCGTTCAGATACCCGCTGAACCAGCGAAGCTGCTCGGGGCTGTAGGCCTCGCCCGCCCACAGGACCTTCTCGTGCATCTGGCCGGCCTGCGAAACCACGAGACACAGGACACGGTTCTCACCGATGGCGATGAGTTCGCAGTGTCTCATGCGCATGCTTTCGACGGGCGGCGTGACGGCAAATCCCAGGGCCCGTACGGACCGGGCCAGCACCCCGCTGACGTCCTTCGCCACCGCGTTGAGGCTGCCGTCCGACACAAGCCTCTCCACCTCCGCCAGATTCAGTGGTGGATCCCCTCCGGTATCGGAGAGGATTCGTCTCGTCAGGTAGCGGTAGGAATGGTCCGTCGGAATGCGTCCTGCATTGGGGTGCGGCTGCTGAAGAAAGCCCTTCTCTTCCAGGCGGGCCAGGATCGAACGCACCGTGGCCGAAGAGATCCTCTCCGGGCTCTGTTCGGCCAGCGTCTTTGAGCTGACCGGTTCCCTCGTCTGGATATAATGCATGAGAAGCCCCAGGAGGATACTTTCCTCGCGCGGGCTGAGTCTATCCTCCATACCGGAAGACCTCCATTCGATTACTTATAGCATTCCGAGCCTTCTCTAATCAAGTTATCAAACCTTTGCCTTGATGTCCTTAACACCCTGCCGGAAAAGAAATTCGTCTTTTTCCACAAACGTCTCCTTTCGTTTGGAGAGCCTGCGATCTGCGCGGCCGAAATCCCCAGGCCAAATACCCGGATCTCCGAACGCCGGGTGCGCCTCCAGGCGCGGTGATTGAGTGATCAAGCGATCACATCAATCGACTCGAAGGACGGTCAACGAAGCCCGCATTCCCGGTCGTTTGTTCCCGTTTTCGACCTTCCCCTGGGCCTTTCGGCCTTAGGCCTCAGCATTTCTTTTGACCGGCCTTCCTGCTTTGCGCTATCCTTCGCTATGGAGAACCGGTATGCCGAAGCGACCAAAACTCTGCCGCATCATGGTCCTCTTAGCGGCCCTGGCCCTCTTTACCGCAGGCTCTGCCGCTCAGGAACTCTCGACCTTCCTGGCGCACCTTCCCGCGCCGGGCGCCTGGGCGCGTTACCGCATCGAGACGGACAGAGGCACCTACGTCAAAAAGGAGCCCTTCGACCTCCTGGTGACAGGCGGAGAAGAAATCCATGGCGTGCCCTATGTCTGGCTTGAGGCCGGCCCGACGAATTTCGCCGGTTACAGGGACGGCTACCTGCGCCTGCTGATGAAGGCGGACCCCAGCAAGGACGAGGCCATGAACCCATTTCTGGCAGCCCTCGCCCTGGCCTACCAGGAACCGGGTGGTGAACCTTTCAGGCTCTCCGGCGGAGCACTCGGCTTCATGCACAGCCGGGCAAAGGACATCAAGATTTCGCAGAACGTAGAGGATCTTCCCCCCGACAAGGCCGAGACCATCAAGGGGAAGGTTTTCGATTGCTCACGGGTCCGCATGGTCACGACCACGGAGACTTCTTTCTTCACACAGAAATACAAGGTCGTGGAAACGGGCACCTACTGGCTGTCTCCGAATACGCCCTTCAGGATCGTCAAGGCGGACATAAAGCGCGTGGAAACCAAGAACGGCAAGGAGAGCACGAAGACGGTGAAAGTGACGCTCAAGATCGCGTCGTATACCGGTGCGAAGACCCACTTCACAAAACCCGCGGTCAAAAGCAAGGGCCTTCTGGGCCTTTTGTTTCATTAGCCGCCGCCCGCCGGTGGATGGAAAAGGATGGTAGTATCGTGCTGAATGCCTGCATATCGGATCGTATCTTCTGCATACGGGAATGCGGCGAGCGGACTGCTTTCCAGGACGGCCGCAATCGACGAGGAGAGACCCATGGCTGAGGAAAGGCTCGTCCAGGGCGACGGGGACGCCGCAGAGCGCCAGTGGGAGGCGGCTCTCCGTCCCAAACGCCTCTCCGAGTACGTGGGACAGCCCAAAATCACCCGGAATCTCACCGTATTCCTCGAGGCCGCCAGGCAGCGCGGCGAAGCGCTGGACCACGTTTTGCTGTACGGCCCTCCGGGCCTCGGAAAGACGACCCTGGCCCACATCATCGCCAACGAGATGGACGTCAGCATTCGCGCCACGGCCGGACCGCTCATCGAGAAGGCGGGAGACCTGGCCGCGCTGCTGACGAACCTGGAGCCCATGGATGTGCTCTTCATCGATGAGATCCATCGGCTCTCGCCCACGGTGGAAGAGATCCTATACCCCGCCCTCGAGGACTTCAAACTGGACCTGCTGGTCGGGCAGGGCCCTTCGGCCCGAACCATTACGCTGCCCCTGCCTCCCTTCACCCTGATCGGTGCCACCACGCGCATCGGGCTCCTGACCTCCCCCCTCAGGAACCGCTTCGGCATCACCTTTCACATGGATTTCTACTCCGAACAGGACCTGGCTTCCATCGTCGAGCGCTCGGCCCGGCTCCTCGTGGTTCCCACCGATGCGAAGGCTGCGGAAGAAATCGCCCGCCGCGCCAGGGGGACGCCCCGCGTTGCGAACAGGCTCCTCAGGCGGGTGAGGGACTACGCGCAGATACTCGCGGATGGGACTATCACCTACGACGTGGCCAGGGACAGCCTCGAACGTCTGGAGGTTGACCGGTTCGGGCTGGACGAACTCGACCGCCGGATCCTCCTAACCATCCTGGACAAGTACGACGGCGGCCCGGTGGGCCTGAACACCATCGCCGCCTCTCTCGGAGAGGAAAAAGAGACGATAGAGGACATCTACGAACCCTATCTCATGCAGATCGGATTTCTCGATCGGACGCCGCGCGGCCGGAGGGTGACCCGGCTGGCGTGCGAGCACCTCGGCAGACCGTGGCTCAACAGTGGGGCTCCCCGCCTGTTCGAGCCTTCGCCTTGACACGCGCGAGCGGCCTTTCTAAACTGGCATTGAAGTTGATCGTTCAATAGAAAAGGGGGCGCCATGAGCCACGAAGAGCATATCGCCGAAGTTTTGTCGGATAGTTTCGAGAAGCTCCGCTCCAACCTGGAGAACCTCAGGAGCATGCTGCAGGACCTGGTCCTGGCGGTCCCCGCCGTGCCCGATCTGGACAAACTCACGAAAGCGCTGGGAGAAGCCATCCCGGAACCGCGGTCCGAGCCGGCCGAACCGGAAGAACAGGCGCCCGTGGCGGCGACTCCGAGCCTCAACAACCGCCTGCTCTACCACATGGCAGGAATCGAGTACGCAAACACCCAGGCGGAGGTCCTGAACCAGCTCATGAAAGGGTTGGAAGAGCACGCGGCAAGAGGCGCCCTCTTCGTCGTCAAGAACGAGAACGCACAGGTCTGGAGCGCATTCGGCTTTGAAAATGCCGAGGAAGCCAAGCGGTGGAAAACCACCATGGACAGCGACCCCCTCCTGCGGACGATCGCCAGTTCCCGTTCAAGGATGCTACTCGACAATACGGTGCCCGGGTTCATACCCGACCATTCGCAGGTCGTTCGCAGTCTGCTGAGTCCCCTCATTCTCAAGGGCAAGGTGCTGGGGTTCTTTTACGCGGATTCGGGTGCTGACGGAAACCTGGACCATTACGGCATAGATATTCTGATGCGCACCGCATCGCTGGTCATCGATATCTTCCCCCTTCATCCCAAACGCAACCCCCTGCCGCCGGTTCTCGAGCAGCAGCCTATCATCACGTCCGACTTACCTGCTCCGGCTCAAGAGGAAGATGAGGACGCGGTCCTTTTTGAAGATACGGGAACGCTCTCCTCGCAAGCAGAAGAGGAAGAGGACCTGCCCGGCGCCCAAACCGTGATGGCCGAAATTCCTACGGAGGAGGAGAGCCTATCCGCCTCTGAACCGGAAGGGGAAACGCAGGAGGAGCCGGAACCCGAAGCGGAGGCGGAGGAGAAACCGGAAGAGGAGCCCGAAACGATGCCCGCAGATACGGGCGCCCACAGGCTAGAACCGGTCGAGCTTGAGTCCGGGGAATACGAGCAGCCGGAGGCGGCAGAGCCCGAAGAAGAGGAGTCCGCAGCCGAGACCTCCCCCGACGTGGAAGCGGCGATACCGGCCGACGAAGCCGAAGTTCCGGTTCCCGCCGGAGAAGAAAAGCTTCACGAGGATGCGCAGCGGTTCGCCCGTCTCCTCGTCCAGGAAATAGCCCTCTACCACCCGAACGAGGTGGAACAGGGCAAGCGGGACGGTACGCTCTTCAATCTCCTCAGGGAAGACATCGAGCGTAGCCGGGAGGCCTATGAGAATCGATTCCAGAAGCCCTCTGTCCGCGACAGAGCCTATTTCGATAAATCCCTGGTCAAATACCTGGCCGACGGGGATCCGTCGCTCCTGGGCATGTAGGGTTCTCCTTTTTCTGATCTTGACCTCCGCTCCGGTCTGGTCCGCCCGGGCGACTGCGCCCGCTTTTGCCTGGGGGGATCTTCGTCACATGGAGCCTGCGGGGCGTATAACCGCCTTGCGGAAAGCGCTCATGGGCGGCCTTTCGCCCCCTGAGGAAGCTACGGCCCACGTTTTCCTTGGCAGGCTCTACGAGATGGAAGGCCAGGGGGAACAGGCCGCCGCAGAGTACGCCGCCCCCGCGGTCAGGCAGTCGCCCCTCTGGGAGTACGCCTATTTCTGGCGCCTTGGGTTAAAGACCCCGGCGCTGGACGACGCAGCGCAAGAAAGGCTGTGGAAAGCCCTCTTTTCGGCCGGTCCACAGGCATCGTTCAGAATCGAGGCCGCGGAGGCCCTCCTCAAGGCCGCTCTCGCGGACAACCGAACCGCCGAGGCCATTCCATACGCCGAAACCCTTCACCGGGAAGCGCCGCTCGACGCGGGGATGACTGCGCAGCTCGCAGGGCTCTACGAAGATGCGGGTCGCTCTTCCGACGCCCTCCCGTTTGTCGAGGCCCTCTGGTCGAATGCCCCGGATTCGCCCGTCACGCGGTCCTTTCTGCGCGCGAGGCCCGAATGGACGGGCCGCCTGCAGTCTGTCCCGAATACCGTCAGGCTGACTCGGCTTCGCGCCCTGGAGGAATCACGGGATTACGGAGCGCTTGATCAAGAACTCAAGGCCTTCCACCCGAAGGATAGCGAGCAACGGGGATGGCGGGACTATCTCAGAGGGAGGCTTGCCGAGGCTCATCGGCATTACGCCAAAGCCGCAAAGATCTACCGTGCCCTGTCCGCCCCCCCCGAGGCCGCCATGGCGGGTGTCACACGCATGGGGCTCATCGCCTCGAAGGGTCACTTTTCGCGAAAGACAACATGGGAGATCGAGAACGCGGTCATGGATCTTCCCATCGGATACGCCGGCCGGGAGACGGCGCTCGTGGCCCTCATGAAAGCCAGGGCCCGTAGAAAACAGGTGGAACGGGCCTGCCAACTTGCAGCGTCCCTCCTCACGGCGGGCACTCCCCAGTACCGGGCCGAAGAATATCTCTATGATACGGCATGGAAACGCTGGCTCGACGGGAACAGGAACGGGGCGGAGCGGCTCTGGCGCCTGATGGTCAAGAAGCTGCCGGTATACGCGGACGACCGCCATGCGGCCGTGTACTGTCTCCTGCGCCTGGGACTGCTCGACAACCCGGAGGAGAGAACCCTGCTGTCCTCCGAGGTCCTGCGAGAAGACGCGTTCGGCTATTTCGGCTATCGCCTGAGGGGGTCTTCTCCCGATCTCCGCGACGGACTTCAGCCGCCGCCGTGGCCGGCGAGTGCCGACGGGGGACACTGTCTCAAGGGAGATCTTCTCATGGAGGCGGGCTTCCCGTCCGAGGCCGCGGGCGAATACGATCTGATCGACGATTCCAAGAAGGACCAGTCACTCTGGTGGGCCCTTTCACAGGCCCAGGAATCGGCCGGCGATTACCGCGACGCCATCCTGAGCGTTCGGAAGGCCTATCCGAAGGCCTATGCCTCGCCCGGACGGGAAGTCCCCGTCCAGGCGTGGCGGGCCATATACCCCCTGCCGTTCCAGAGCGCGGTGGCGGAAGCCGCCCGGGACGCCGACCTGCCCGCCGTTCTGGTCTGCTCGGTCATTCGCCAGGAGAGTCTCTGGGATAAGGAGGCGGTCTCGCGTTCGGGCGCCCGAGGTCTCATGCAGCTCATGCCGCCGACGGCCCGCCACGTGGCTCGCGCGAACGGTCTGCCCAACCCGACGCTCGCCCGGCTTCACGACCCGTCCTGGAACACGAAGGCGGGCGCCGCTTATCTGGAGAGAATGCTCAAGCGCTACAACGGGAGGCTCTTTCTCGCCCTGGCCGCCTACAACGCGGGGCCCAGCCGGGTGGATGCCTGGCTGAAGAGAACGAACTGCCCGGACCGTCCAGACATGTTCATCGAATCGATTCCCCTGCGCGAGACCCGGTCTTACGTGCGGCGCATTCTCCTCAATATCTGGGAATACGGCCGGCTTTATCCCCGGCTCCAGAACCTCAATTCCGTCGCCGCCCCAGACAGGGTGTACTATAGGCCGTAAGGAACAGCGGAGGTTGTTGATGAAGACGAAAACCACTCTTGTTCTCCTGGTGGCCGCATTCATTCTGTCCACGCTCGCCCTCGCGAACCAGGAACACTACTGGCGGGGCAGACCGGCTTTCACCGCCGGGCAGTCCAGGGGGTATTTCATTTGGAACGATTCGGACGGCTGGCACGTCCGATGGACCACCAGGAAGAAAAGACATGTCTTTTCGGGCACGATCAGGTGCGACGGAGCCTTCGAACACGTCAGGGCCGTGTCGAAGGACAGAAAGGACTTCATCAAGAAAATAAACCACCGGACAATCCGCTTCGACGCCGTCGCGCACGGCGGGATGGACGGTGTCGACTTCAAGCTCAGTCCTTCGGCCCGGGCGGTGACCTTCGATCTCATCATAGACGGCCACAGGGCCTCCCCACACGAGGTGCGGATCGGAAGGCACGGGAAACGTCCCGAATCCGTCCCCTTCACCATCCAACGCGAATCCAGAGCGCTAGAACATGCCACTGAGAAGCGATAAGAAGACCCTGCAGGGCAACATCCAGCCCTGGCGATGCGATCTGTGCACCGAGCCCTTCGATCCGGATCTCCACGGCATATGCTCCCGATGCGGGCGCCTGTGCTGTCCCGACTGCCGGACGATGGCATCTAATCCCGCCGTGTTCGGGGGACGTGAGGCCGTCTGCAAGCAATGCGAGGACAGAGCCGCGGCGCCCGTGGACGGCAGCGCGCCAGAATGAGCGAAGACCACGAGCGCCGGGTCCGGTGGGTCCTGGCCCTGGGGCTCTTCTGCATCTCTTTTCCCGCTATCCTGGTCAGATACGCGGCGGCACCGGCCTTGACCATCGCATTCTGGCGGAAGCTCATGGCGGCCATCATCCTGGCGCCGCTGGTGATCGCCAGGCTCAAGAAGCAGCCCATCGACTGGCGGGAGCAGTTCCGCCTCCTGCCCTACACCGTCGGGACCGGGCTGATCCTGGCCCTGCACTTCGGAACGTGGATCGCCTCCGTCAAATACACGACCATCGCTTCGTCGCTGCTCCTTATCTCCACCCAGCCCGTATGGGGCGGCGTTCTTGGTTATCTTTTCCTGCACGAACCGGTTCCGCGCAAGGGCATCGCCGCCATCGTTCTCGCGATGGGGGGCGTGGCCATCATCGTCTCCGGAGACTTCAGCCGCGGCCATCACAACCTGTACGGAGACGCGCTGGCACTGGTCGCGGCCATCGCCGCGGCTGTGTACCTGACCGTCGGGCGCCACGTCAGGGAGCGCGTTCCCCTGCCGCAGTATCTCTTCGTCCTCTACCTGATAGCCGCCGGGGGACTGGGCGTTTCGGCACTGGTGGCGGGTGATCGCTTCACGGGATACGACGGGCGCACCTGGCTCATGTTCGTCCTCCTTGCCCTGTTCCCTTCGACCCTTGGCCATAATCTTCTCAACTACGCCGTCAGGCACATGGAAACCTACCGCGTCAACCTCTCCATCCTCGTCGAGCCCGTGGTCTCGATTATCCTCGCCGGCATACTGTTCGCGGAGATTCCCGGTCTCCGTTTCTACATCGGGGCCGTTTTGGTCTTTGCCGGAGTCGTCATCGCGCTTTCCCGCCACGGCGACTCGGCTCCGAAAGGAAACTGGCTCCGAACGGACGGCGCATGATAGGAAGGGCTAAGGCCTAAAGGCAAAAGGCTAAGGGAGAAACGGCAGACCGAGGACCCGCGAATGTCGAACGGGCCGTCGGGAATCGACCGCTGACCGCAGGGCACCGCCGCGACGTCGTCCCCGACCTTCAACGTCCAACCTGGAACGAAAGCCCCCCGCGGACTGCGGCGGCTGGGTGCAAGGGTGCACCGTAGAGAGAGATTGCGTCGAAGATGCCCTTCGACGGCGCCCTCGCAATGAAAGCATCAAGGGGTGTCCGAGTGATCCAAGCTGGGGGCTGCCTTTCGAAGGCCCGCCCCAAGCCGTTGTCCCTTTAGCCCTTCGGCCTTAACCCTTAGCCCTCGGGAAAAGACCCATCCTCATTTCATTGCAGTCTCTAGAATCCAAAATCCCCAATCCCAACTCCCAAATGGTTACTTACCCCCCTCCTCGCGGTCATTCACGAGGTTCTTCTCGATGAACTCGAGGACGGCTTTCGAGTGACCCTTGACGGACACGTTCCGCCAGACCTTGCGCACGATGCCCTCGCGATCGATGACGAAGGTCGACCTGTTGACCCCGAGCGCCGTCCTGCCGAAGATGCTGTTCTCTTTCCATGCGCCGTAGGCGGCGATGATCTTCCCTTCGGGATCCGAGAGCAGCGGGAAGTTCAAATTATATTTCTGCCCGAACTTCTCGTGGGACTTCATGTCGTCCTTGCTGATGCCGAGCACCACGACCCCGAGTTTCTTCATCTCGCTTTCGGCATCTCTGAAGGCGCAGGCCTCCTTCGTGCATCCCGGCGTGTCGTCCTTCGGGTAGAAGTAAAGGACCACGATCCTCCCCTTGAAATCGCTCAGGGAGACTGTGCCTCCGTCCGTAGAGGGCGCGGTGAAGTCGGGGGCGGGCATGCCGACCTTCGGTTTATCTTCCTTCATGGCGTTCTTCTCCCGGTCCCGGCCACGGGACCACGGCCCGGAGGTAGCGACCAGGGCCAGCATGGCCAATCCGATGATGGGCTCCAGCTTCATTTCAACAACCCGTGAAGACGTAAACAAAACATAGCATGGCTCAGATCACCCTTCAACAAGCCGCTCTCTTCAGTATTCCTTTCCTGTTAGGATAGGGGGAGTATAATTGTTTCCCGCGCTCGAGAGGCCTGGGAAGCTGGCTTTTCCGCACAGCACAGGCCGGAGCAGGAAGACCCTCGGAACGGCAGATCGGAACCGCACAGCTGCCGGTTGCACTGATAGGGAGAAGTGAAGACCATGAAGACCTTTACGATCAAATTTGATCCCCTTACGGGCGAAGAGTACTACGAGGTCTGCCTCCGCGGCAGCCACCTCCTTTCAAACGCGCTGCTGAACAAAGCGTCCGCTTTCACGACGGGAGAGAGGAAGTCTCTTAAGCTTGACGGACACTTGCGCTCCGGCATTGGAACCCTGGCGCTGCAGGCGGACCGGGTCATGGAAAACTACAGCCGCAAGCCCACGGACCTGGAAAGGTACATTTTCCTGCAGGGCCTGCTGGACAGGAACGAGACCCTCTTCTACAGGGTTCTGTGCGACAACCTCACGGAGATGGTTCCCATCGTCTACACGCCAACCGTCGGACAGGCGTGCCTGATGGCGAGCCACATCGTCCGGCGCTACCGCGGCATCTACATTACGCCGGAGAACATTGCCAATATCGACGACATATTCAAGAGTATTTCTCTCCCCGAGGTCTTTCTCGCGGTCGTTACGGACGGCGAGCGCATTTTGGGCCTCGGAGACTTGGGTTCCGACGGTATGGCGATTCCAGTGGGAAAAGTGAGCCTGTACGTCGCGGCCGGCGGACTACACCCTACAGGATGCCTGCCCATCTGCCTCGACGTCGGCACCAACAACGAGAAACTTCTCAATGACCCCCTCTACCTCGGTTGTCGCCATGAGCGGCTGGAGGGTCAGGCATACCAGGATTTCATAGAGCGGTTCGTCCTTGGCATCAAGAGAAACCTCCCCAACGCCCTTCTCCAGTGGGAGGACTTCTCCAAGAACAAAGCGTTCATGCTGCTCGAACGTTACCGGGACAGAATTTTGTCCTTCAACGACGACATCCAGGGAACCGGCGCGACTTCGCTCTCCGCTCTCATGACCGCCATGCAGATAAAGAACGAGCACTTTGCAGATCAGCGCTTTCTCATCGTCGGCATGGGCCAAGCGGGCACCGGTTCGGCAAGACGGATACTGGACATACTGAAGGAGGAGGGCCTCTCGGACGAGGAGGCCCGGAAGCACATCTTCGCGGTGGATATTGCAGGCCTTCTCATGGAAGACTCCCCGGAGCTTGAACCGCCCCAGCGTCCGTTCGCACAGCGCCGTGCCGCCGTCGAGGGCTGGAACCTGGAGTCCCCGGACAGGATAACGCTCATGGACGTGGTCCGTAACGCACAGCCTACCGTCATGATCGGCGTGACCGCCAAACGTGGCCTCTTCAACGACGAGATCCTCGGACAGATGGCCAAGAGTACCGACAGGCCTGTCGTTATGCCGCTCTCGAACCCTACAGCCAAGTCCGAATGCACGCCCGAACAAGTTGCCGCCGCAACGAACGGCAGGGGCCTCATGGCCAGCGGCAGCCCATTCAAACCCGTCGAGTGGAAGGGACGTCGCGTGGAGACATCCCAGTGCAACAACCTCTACATCTTTCCGGGCGTCGGGCTGGGTGCGCTCATCAGCCGGACGCCCCGCATCACCAACGCCATGTTTCTCGCCGCCAGCAAAGCCCTGAGTTCAATGGTCACGGCTTCGCAGCGCGAGGAGGGCCTCCTGCTGCCGCCCATGAACGACATTCGGGAAGTAGCCTTCCAAGTCGCCTTCGCCGTCGCAAAGGAGGCCAGGGACTCGGGGTTCGGACGCCTGCTCGACGACGAAAGGCTCTCGGCCCTCATAAGGAAGGCGCAGTGGGAACCACACTACTACTCCTATCGGCCCGGCCCGGGCGGACTGATGGAGTAGGGCCGCGCGCTATCGCCGCCTGCTTACTTCCAGGAGGGCCCGCCAGTCTTCCGGGGTGTTCACGTTGGTGAGCGCCGCGGGGCTGCAGCCGTTTCTGTCCGCCTCGTCCTCGTCGATACTGACCGCGCCGATTGCTTCCAGCAGGCGGTAGGCCGTGGAACGCCCTTCCCTGAGAGCCGCCTCGACATAGGGGCGGACCGATGCCGGGTAGCACCCCGGCAGGGGGTGCAGGCGCCGCCCAGTCCGCGGTATGCAGGGAAGGCCGGTTTCCCGACAGCGTCTGTCCATCAGAACCAGCCACTCGGCGGTCAGCAGGGGTGTGTCTACGGCGATACAGAGGACTCTGTCGGTGCTGGCTTCGCACAAGGCGGCGTGGATGCCCGACAGAACGCCCATTCCCGGAAAGCGGTCCGGGGCATGCCTCGCTTCGATCGGCAGGGGTGGAGGGTCCGGAGCCGCGTAGAGCACTTCGCTGCAGACACCGTGAAGGAGTTTTGCCGCGCGCTCCAGGAATGTCTCGTCTTCGAAGGTCAGGAGGCGCTTGTCCTCGCCCATGCGGCTGGAACGCCCACCGGCGATGATGGCGCCGGCGATGAAGGTTTTTGCGGAGGGACTCATGGCACCCCGTCAAAGAAAAGACCCCGCGCCGCATGCGGAGCGGGGTCTTACTGGTTAGACCGTGAATCAGGACAGTGACTTGGCCGCCAGCTCCAGCACATCGTGCGTCTCAAACGATTCATGATCAGTTTCGCCCGCGGCGTTGCCCAGCATGACGCTGCAGAAGGGGCAGGCCACGGCGACGCCCTTGGCGCCCGTTTCAAGGGCCTGGTCGAGCCGTTCGTGATTGATGCGCTTTCCGATCTTCTCTTCCAGCCACATGCGGCCTCCGCCTGCGCCGCAGCACATGGCCGCCTCGCCGTGGTGTTCCATCTCGGTTATGTTCACACCGGGGATGGCGTTCAGGATGGTGCGCGGCGCCTCCACCTTGTGGTTGTAGCGGCCCAGATAGCAGGGGTCGTGGTAGGTGAGGTCGGCCTTCACCTCCCGGGTGAGCTTGAGTTTCCCTTCTGCGATCAGGCGCGAGACCAGCTCCGTCCCGTGCACGACCTCGTAGTGGCCGCCGAAGGCGGGGTACTCGTTCTTCAGCGTGTTGAAGCAGTGGGGGCAGTTCGTCACGATCTTCCTAACCTTGTAGCCGTTGAGCGTCTCGATGTTTGTCTCGGCCAGGGTCTGGAAGAGGTACTCGTTGCCCAGCCGTCTCGCCGAATCGCCCGTGCACGTTTCCTCGGTCCCCAGAGTGGCGAAAGAGACGCCCGCCGCGTTCATGAGCTGAACCAGGGACTTGGATACCTTCTGGCCGGCCGCGTCGTAGGCGCCCGCGCACCCCACCCAGAAGAGGTACTCCGCATCCTGCTTGTCCGAAACGTGCGGCACGTCAAGCCCTTCCGCCCAGTTGGCTCGGTCCGCCTGCGCGAGGTTCCAGGGGTTCCCCTGCCGCTCCATGCCCTTGAAAGCTATCTGCGCCTCCTGCGGGAAATTGCTCTCCTCGAGGGTCAGGTTGCGGCGCATGCCCACCAGCTTGTCGACGAAGGTGATGTGAAGAGGGCAGGCCCACTCGCAGTAGCCACATGTCGTGCAGGCCCAGATCGTGTCCTCGCTGATCGTGCCGCCGATAAGCGGACGGTCCTCCGGAACTTCCAGGTCCTGCTTCATCTGCGCCAGCGGCGTCCCATAGAGGTAATCCCGGAGGTCGTTGCCGTAGTCCTTGGGCTTGAGGGGCTTGTCCGTCAGCGTGGTCGGGCAGACCTCCTTGCATCGGCCGCATTCCGTGCAGGTGTAGAAATCGAGCATCTGCTTCCAGCTGAAATCCTGGATCCGGTTGACGCCGAAGTGCTCCGCCTCGAGATCCATGGGCTGGATGTTCTTGGCGGGTTCGAGTTCCCTGAAGTACACGTTGAACAGAGCGGTCAAGACGTGGAAGTGCTTGGAGTACGGCAGGAAGTTCAGGAAACCGAAGAATATGGCCAGGTGGCACCACCACATGGTTCTGTAAAGAACGTGCAGCGCGGGGTGGGACAAGCCGCCGAGCAGTCCCGCTATGGCGAGCCCTGCCGGCGACCAGACCTTCCAGGACGGATTATGAAGCGCGATGAAGGCGCCGTCGGCCACGAGATCGGTCACCATGAGCCACCCGATGAGGTGCAGCGTGGCCCAGGCGTCCCAGGAGTTCTCGAGGCGGTCGGGAGGGAAAAAGAGGCGTCGCGCGGACGCCAGCAGCACTCCGACGATGACCAGAATCTCGAAGACGTCCTTCGTGGTCTGGTACCCGAGGCCCAGCGGCCCGAGCAGCTCCGTCAAGTGGAAGTGCGGAAAGAGGCCCTCGAGGATGAGAGAGGTCGACCGGAGGGCCAGGACGACGAAGCCCCAGAAGATCATGAGGTGGAAGAAGCCGGCGTACCGGTCTCTCACCATGCGCTTTTGAACGAATGCATACAGAAACAGGCCTTTCAGCCTCTCCCAGGGTTTGTCGAAGCGATTGTCCGGAACCCCCGCCAGGAGGGCGCCGATCCGACGGTGGGCCGTGTTGGCGAACAGCGCCAGCGAACCAATGACGAAAGCCCAAAAGAGCCAGGTTTCTACTGGATGCATGGTCTTACCTCCTCCCAGGCGTCACGCCCCCTGCGCAACTTTGGTTAAGTCTCAGAATAGGATGAAGCCGTGCCTTTGTCAATGTGGGTATTCACTCATTATTGATGATCGCGCCGCGAAACCCACAAGAACAAAATATTGCTGGCTCTCAATTAACATGGCCACCGGCGACTGCCAGTCCGCTCCCGAGACGTGAGCGATCGCTCACGTCCAGGTCCAGGATATTACCCCCGCATAGACCGAAAACCGCTCATGGGCGAAATCTCAGTCGTTCTCGCTCTCTTCCACATCCGGTTTCTGCACCGGCGGGATGAACCCGACCAGTCCGTCCTTGGCGAGCTTCTTGAAGATCATGAGCGCCCTTATTTCCTGGATCGGCGAGATGCGTATGATCGACTGGACTGCGTTTGTGCCGTTTATGCGGCTCAGGACGTAGTTTTCCTGGGGCGTAAAGGCGAGTTCGTTGAGGTCCGACAAGGATTGCCGCAGGTAGGGAACGTGCTCGATGCTGAACTCGTCCGAAACCAGCGTGTCCTTTATCTCCTTGTATGCCTTGGGAATCATCGCCTGCGCCAGGGAATGACCCGGGGAGAGAATGAGAACCTGCTTGAAGGTCTCGATCGCATCCTCGTAGTGGCCGGAGTTGAACTGTTTGAGCCCCAGATTGCAGAGGTTCCTGACGTTGCCTTCCACCTCGACCTCCGACGTGGGTTCGGGCGGCGGCACCTCGACCACATCCAGGATACCCATCTGGTACATATCGTAGAGGGTCTTGCTCACCGCGAAATCGGACGCGTGGAACATCAGGCTGAGATCGGAAATGCGCCGCGGCGCATCCAACAGCTGGACCATCCTGTTGTAGAGCGGATCGGAGAGTATGGAGCGCGTCAGGTTCTCGGGGAGGATCCGGAGGACCGTTTGCGGTGTGGGAAAAATCTTCCGGATGCGCCCCCACTCGTCCGCCCGCCTGGTGCCTTCCATGAGAATGGACGTCACATCCATGCGGATTGCAACGTGGCTGTCTTGCGCGGGCGCGTCGTTATAAAATTTGAAGGTGCCCGCCTGCCAAAGGAAGAGGTCGTAGATGCTCTCCTCCGCCTTGATGCGGAGAAAACGCTGGACCTCGTCTTCACTCAGAAGGCCTTCCATCACGAGGATCCTTCCCAGCTTGATGCCGGTTTCGCCTTGCTTGATGAAGGCCCTCATGAGGTCGGCTTCGTCGATCTTTCCGTAGGACAGGAGAAACTGGCCGAAATATTCGCGGGGGTCGTTGCTCGCCGAGGCGACGATCTTGCCCTGGCAGAAGTAAATCTCCTTGACGATTTCGCCGCGTTGGAGAAGCAGGATGCCGGTTTTCTGGCTTATGGCCAGCCACTGCAGGAGATCTGGCAGCGGCATCGTGGCGAAGTCACCCTGAATGCTCATATCCCCTGCGCCCCCATTGAATCGAAGTGAACAAAAAAGGGGAAGAGGTCTACCCCCTTCCCCTCTTCGGAACGTCGCATCCCCCTTCCCTTGCCGCCCCGGGGTTCCGGGACGGTATGGGCTCCGGGACCTGGCCGGCCCCGGGATGTTCTACGCCAGCGCCTGCTTGGCCTTGTCGACCAGCTGGGTAAAGGCGGCGGGATCGTGCAGCGCAATTTCTGCCAGCGACTTCCTGTCCAGAAGGATATCGGCCTTCTTGAGGCCGTCCATGAACCTGCTGTAGCTCATGCCGTTCTGGCGGCAGCCGGCGTTGATTCTGACGATCCAGAGGCGGCGGAAGTCGATCTTCTTGAGCTTGCGCCCCCTGAAAGCGAAGACGAGCGAACGTTCCACCTGCTCCTTAACGGAGCGGTACAGGCGGCTTTTTCCCCCGTAGTAACCCTTCGCGAGCTTCTTGAGTTTTTTGCGGCGTTCGACTTTGTGGTGGCCGCGGCGGACTCTGGGCATGGGTGTATCTCCTCAGACCTGAATAAGTTTTCTGACTTTTTTAAAATCGGCGGCGTGGACCAGGGTCGCGGTACCCAGCCGGTTCTTCCGTTTGCGGGTCTTGGACGTCAGAATATGGCGATGGTAAGCCTTGAATCGCTTGATTTTACCAGATCCAGTCACTCTGAACCGCTTGACGGCGGCCCGGTTTGATTTCATCTTAGGCATTCACGTGACCTCCCAGCTATTTCTTCGCAGGCGTCAGGAGCATGATCATCATCCGGCCTTCCATGGTCGGTGCACGCTCTATCTTGCCGGTTTGAACCACCTCGGTGGCGAGGCGCGAGAGCAGCTTCTGCGCCAGCTCGGGGTGGACGATCTCTCTTCCACGGAACCTGACTGAGATCTTGACCTTCTGGCCATCCTCGAGGAATTCTTCGACGCGTCGCTTCTTGACCTGAAAATCGTGTTCTTCGATCTTCGGGCGAAGCTTGATTTCCTTCACGACGACATTTTTCTGTTTCTTGCGGGCCTCTGCGGCCTTCTTTTTCTCGTCGTAAAGATACTTTCCGTAGTCGATGATGCGGCAGACGGGAGGGGTGGCTGTCGGAGCGACTTCCACTAGGTCCAGCCCCTTGCCTTCGGCAACGGCCATTGCATCATCCGGGGTCATGATCCCCAACTGGGCCCCGTCTTCGTCGATGACGCGAATCTCACGTATCCTGATCTGGCGGTTGATCCGCGGTCCTCTTGTGGTGGTGACGTCTCGGATAGTGACCTCCTTAATCCAGTTCCAGAGACCGGCTCTCCACCTGTTGGAGAGCCATCGTCTTAAAAGCCTCGACGGCCATCGCGCCCCGGTCACCCGCAGAACGGCTGCGCACAGAGACGTTCGAATCCGCCTGTTCGCGATCGCCGACGATCAACATGTACGGGATCTTCTGAAGCTGGGCTTCGCGAACCTTGTAGTTCGTTTTCTCTCCACGGGCATCCACGGATACGCGCAGAGCGGCGGCACGCAGTTCCCCGGCCACCTCTTCGGAGTATGCCACATGTCGGTCCGCGATGGGAAGCAGGCGCACCTGCTCGGGCGAGAGCCACAAAGGGAACGCCCCCTTGAAATGCTCGATGATCACCCCCAGGAAGCGTTCCACCGAACCCAGGATGGCCCTGTGGATCATCACGGGCCTCTCCGGTGAGTTCTCGGGGCCGACGAAGCTCAGGTCGAATCGTTCGGGGAGGTTGAAGTCGAGTTGGATAGTCGCCAGTTGCCACTGGCGGCCGATCGCGTCACGGACCTTGAAGTCGATCTTGGGGCCGTAAAAGACGCCTTCTCCCGGATCGACGGTGTGTTCGATTTCGAGTGACTCGAGGATGTTCTTGAGCGCCGCCTCGGCCTGGTTCCAGACCTCGTCGGACCCCACCGAGTTCTCGGGCCTCGTGGAGAGGTATACGTGGGGATCGCTGAACCCGAATATCGTGTAGACCTTACCGATCAGCTCGAAGAGGGACCGGATCTCGGACTCGATCTGGCCCGGGCGGCAGAAGATGTGCGCGTCGTCCTGCGAGAAGGAGCGGACTCGCGTGAGGCCCTGTGTCACTCCGCTGCGCTCGTAGCGGTGCAGGCGGCCGAAATCGGCGATCCTGAGGGGCAGATCCCTGTAGGAATGGCTGTCGGCGCCGAACATCAGGCAGTGGCCCGGGCAGTTCATGGGCTTCAGGCCGAACTCGCGCTCGTCTATTTCGGAGAGGAACATGTTGTCGCGGTAGTGGTCGTAGTGGCCCGACCGCTTCCACAGTTCCACGTCGAACACCTGGGGTGTGATGACCTCCTGGTAGCCGTATTCCCTGTAGAACTCGCGCATGAGGTCCACGAGCCCGTTGTAGACCAGGGCCCCCTTCGGCGTGAAGAACGGCGAGGCGGGCGCCCACTGGTGCATCATGAAGAGGCCCAGTTCCTTCCCCAGTTTTCTGTGGTCCCTGGCCTTGGCCTCCTCAAGACGGGTCAGGTAGGCCTTCAGCTCTTTCTTGCTGAAGAAGGCCGTGGCGTAGATGCGCTGGAGCATCTTGTTGTGCTCGTCGCCCTTCCAGTAGGCTCCCGCCACGGACAGCAGCTTGAAAGTATCGGGCTTGATGCGACCCGTGCTGGGGATGTGCGGTCCGCGGCAGAAGTCGTTGAAGTCGCCCTGTCGATAGATGGACACGGGCTCGTTCTGGCCCTTCTCGAACGCCAGCTCGGCCTTGTAGGGCTCATTTTCGGAGGCGAAGAAATCCCGCGCCTTCTCCCAGGGGAGCTCCTCGCGCCGGATGGGCGTATCGCGGGCGATGATCTCCCTCATCCGGGCCTCGATGGCCTCCAGGTCCTCGGGGGTGAAGGGTGCGTCCCTGTCGAAATCGTAGTAGAAGCCGTCCTCGATCACCGGGCCGATGGCGATCTTCGCTTCGGGAAACAGCTCCTTCACGGCGTTCGCGAGGAGGTGTGCGCAGCTGTGGCGGTATACCTCCAGCGCCTCCGGCGTCCTGTCCGTCACCAGCTCGAGCGCGCAGTCTTCCTGGATGGGCAGGTAGACGTCCATGAGGCGCCCGTTGCATTTGGCGGCGAGCGTGGCCTCGGCGAGCCTGGGCGAGATACTCTCCCCCACCTGGTACGGAGTCGTCCCCTGCGGAAAGACCTTCACTGTCCCGTCCGGCAGGGAGATCTGAACGTCGGGCATGGCACCTCCCGAAAAAAATGGTAGGCGCGAGCGGGATCGAACCGCTGACCTCTACCGTGTCAAGGTAGCGCTCTCCCATCTGAGCTACGCGCCTACGCAGACGGAGAACTCTACCAGAGAGCGCCCGTTCTGTCAACGTGTCCCTGCCTATAGACGGCCTCTCGAGACCGCCCTGCCCCCGACCGGGCGCACGCGCCTGCCGCGACCTCAAAAAGGGCGAGGCATCAATCCAGGGGCCATCCGCCGTGAAGACCGGTGGGCAGGCCTTCCGTCCGTATCGTGTGACGGGGCTCCGGTTCCTGACTGGAATGGATGGCTCACCCATCATGTATGGTATTTTTATGGGGGTTGAGACACCGGAGGCGGTCGAGGACCGCTCGCCCCCCGAAAAGGAAAGAGGTTCGTGATGAGCGAAGCGAAGAGCACAAAACGGCCGAAGGCCGTTGTACTTTTGTCGGGCGGCCTGGACTCGACCCTGGCCGCGAAGATCCTCCAGGAACAGGGTGCCGACCTGATCGGCGTGAGCTTCTCCACGGGCTTCTGCGTGTCCGACCACAAGCGGGCCACGGCCGACCCGGACGACGACCCCAGGAAGCTGCGCAACGAGGCTCTGCGGGCCGGGGCCGACCTGGGCATCCCGGTGAGGCTCGTGGACATCTCGAAGGAATACCTCGACGTCGTCTTCAACCCGAAGCACGGCTACGGCGCCCACATGAACCCCTGCATCGACTGCCGCGCGTTCATGCTCCAGAAGGCCAGGGCCATCATGGAGGAGGAGGGCGCCGACTTCGTGGCCACGGGCGAGGTCCTGGGCCAGCGGCCCATGAGCCAGCGCAAGGACCCCATGCGGATCGTGGAAAAGGACTCGGGTCTGAAGGGCAGGCTCGTCCGCCCCCTCTCCGCCCGGCTTCTCGAAGAGACCGAGCCCGAAAGGGAAGGTCTCCTGGATCGTTCGAAGCTGCTCGCCATCCAGGGCCGCAGCCGCCGCACCCAGATGGACCTCATCGAGTCCAAGGGCATCACGGACTATCCCTCGCCGGCGGGCGGCTGCTGCTTCCTGACGGACGAAAACTATGCGCGGAAGTTCAAGGACAAGATGACCCACCGGGGCCAGGCCCGCATTGAGTGGGAGGACGTCACCCTCCTCAAGGTCGGCAGGCATTTCAGGCTCACGCCCGCGCTCAAGCTCATCGTAGGCCGCCGCGAGCCAGAAAACGTCTTCCTGGAGCGTTTCACGAATAACAGGGTGCGGTTCGAATGCCCGGACGTGCCGGGTCCCGTCGCCATAACCGACGAATCGCTCCCCTCGCAGGAAGAGGAAGGACTCTGCGCCTCCATCGCGGCCAGATACTCGGACGGCAAGAACGGAGCGTCCGTCCTCGTCAGGGCAATCAGCGAGGGGAGACCCGATCGGGAGTATCAGGCGGCGCCCCTCTGGGACGAGAGCATTCTCGGACCCATGCGGTTATAATGACCCGGCCGGACTCGTGGATGCCGCGGCATCCATCCGCAGGTTCGGGTGTTCGATCACCCGCCCCATGCGGCAAACGCGATCAGATCGTTTAGGACATAAAATCACATGCACGGTATCAGCTTTACGCCCCTCGGACTTCTCACCCTGGCGCTTGAAATTCTCATCGTTCTTTTTTCTCTGTCCGTCCACGAGAGCGCGCACGCGTGGATGGCCGACAGACTGGGAGATTCGACGGGCAGAATGCTCGGACGGATCACCCTGAACCCCGTGCCCCACATCGATCCCATAGGCACGATCCTGATGCCGGCCGTCATGGCCTTCATCGGGGGCCCCATATTCGGCTGGGCCAAGCCCGTTCCCGTCCTGAGCCGCAACTTCAAGCACATCCGCCGCGACGAGGCCTTCGTCGCCGCCGCGGGACCCGTGAGCAACCTCATCATCACGATTCTCACTACCGTCGTTCTCGGCGGATTCCTCATCTTCATGCAGCCGGCCCGGCTCTTCGACATGATCAATACGCCGTACTCGGGCCCGTGGTGGATCTTCCTCCTGGGCGAGATCAACCTGATCCTCGCCGTCTTCAACTTCATCCCCATTCCCCCGCTGGACGGTTCGTGGATACTGTCCGCCCTCCTTCCTTACGGCGTCCACCAGTTCTACGAAAGTATCCGCCGCTACGGGCCGATTCTGCTCCTCATCATCTTTTTCACACCGCTGCTCAATTTCATTTTGCTGCCCGTGCTCAGGGTCTCGATCTTCGTATTCGTGGATTTTCCGCTACGCCTGCTCGCCATGCTGGTGAGCTAGCCGGGTGAGGGATTTTCCCCGTTGCAGCGTCTCGGGACGCTCTCCAGGCGATCTTCGCGCGCAGGTACCTCTCCGCTTTTCAGACATCCATGTCGTATCGCCCTGTTCCCGGTCCCGCAGGGGAGGATGCAGCGGCCATCGCGGGATGTATAATGTCGCCAGGGGGGTTCGGTCAGGAGGGGCATCAAGTGGATGACACTCGTGCAGTCATGTCCGAGAATGCCGAGGGGGATCCCGTGGGGATTGTTCTACGCAGCATCCTGGTCCACCTGACGGTGTGGATTCTGGTGGCCGTTCTGGGACCCATAGTGATCGTGCTAAGCCCTTTTACCGGTGGGAACGTGGTC
This sequence comes from uncultured Thermoanaerobaculia bacterium, assembly GCA_964507185.1. Classification (GTDB taxonomy): domain Bacteria; phylum Acidobacteriota; class UBA4820; order UBA4820; family DSQY01; genus CAVRTJ01. The sequence goes on along the minus strand of CAZDOY010000011.1, from coordinate 37,852 downwards.
TTCTGGGCCGGCCGCATCTGGGCGATCGCCATCCTCAAGGTGGCCGGCGTGAAGCTGGAGATCGAGGGCCTGGAGAAGGTCCCCCGGGACAAGGGGCAGGTGCTCGTGGGCAACCATGCAAGCAACTTCGATATTTACGTCATGATCCTGGCGTTGAAGGACCACTACTACAGGTTCCTCGTCAAGAAGGAGTTGGCCAAGATCCCCATATTCGGATGGGCTTTGCTGGCCTCGGGCTTTCCTTTCGTGGACAGGGGAAACAGCGCGAAGGCGCGAAAAACGATGGATAAGCTCTCCAGGCGGATAGAGCGGACGGGTATGAGCATACTCGCCTTCCCCGAAGGCACGAGAAACCGCACCGAGACGCTCATGCGCTTCAAGAAGGGCGTGTTCGTGCTGGCCATCGAAAACGCGATGCCGGTCGTTCCCTTCTCCATCGAGGGCGCCCAGCGCGTGCAGCGCCGACACGGATTCCGGGTTACGACGGGCACGATCCGGCTGACCTTTTTCGACCCGATTCCGACGGTCGGGATGCAGTACGAGGACCGCGACGGACTGATCGAGAAGACGCGCGATCTCATAAAGACGCAGCTCGATACGGGCGGGCAATAACCCACGGAGGCATTCGGAGTGATACTGTATCTCGACCCCTTAATGGGTATCGCCGGAGACATGACCGTTTCCGCCCTCGTGGACGCCGGAGCGGATCCCGCCGTGGTGAACGCTGCGCTGGCGCGACTGGGCCTGGGAGACCTGGAATTCACCTTCCAGAAAGTGCGCAGGCAAGGCCTCGCGGCGCTCCATGGAACGGTTTCCTCGCCCGTTGAAAATGCGCACCGCCACCTTGCGGACATTCTTTCGATCATCCAGAAAGGCGGCCTTCCCGAAGCCGCCGCCGAAAAAGCCGCCGCGGCCTTCACCAGGCTTGCGGAGGCCGAAGCTTCCGTGCACGGATGCGGCGTGGAGGAGATACACTTCCACGAGGTGGGTGCGGCGGACGCCATCGCGGACATCGTCGGCGCTTGCGCCGCGTGGCACTCGCTGGGATGTCCTCCGGTCGAATGCGGCCCGATGAACCTGGGTTCGGGCTTCACGACCATGGAGCACGGGACCTTTCCCGTCCCGCCACCGGCCGTTGTCGAACTCTTGAAGGGCCGACCTGTCTTCGCTTTCGGCCCCGCCGTGGAGCGTACGACCCCTACCGGCGCCGTCCTCGCCGTGACGCTGGCCCGCCGCTTCGGGCCCATGCCGGCCGGCGTGCTCAGGGCTGCCGGCTACGGTGCTGGATCGAAAGACACGGAGGGTATGCCCAACGTGCTGAGAGCGGTTCTGCTCGCCGAAGAACCGGGAGACGGCCTCGTGGGCGTGACCGAAGCCCAGATAGACGACATGACGCCCGAACTGCTGGCCGGCGCTCTCGAAGTCGTGCGCTCGGCCGGGGCCCTGGACGTCTTCGTGACCCCCGTGCAGGGCAAGAAGCACCGCCCCGCGTGGACGATCACGGTGCTCTACCCGCCGGCCGACGAGGCCGTGATCGGCGACCTCCTCCTTGAGCACACCACGACCACGGGCGTTCGCTCGTCCCTCTGGAAGCGGCGGGAACTGCCCAGGACGATCACGACCGTGGAGACGCCCCACGGCCCCCTGCGGGTCAAGGTCATCACGCTGCCCTCGGGCCGCACCCGGATGCACGCCGAGTGGGAGGACGTGAAGGCTCTGAGCAGGGCCGCGGGCGTTCCCGCCAGGGAAATCGCGGAGAGTTTCCACAAGTGGCTGCCCTGAGATTCCGCCAGTCCGCCGACACGTTCACCGTCGAGGAAATCCCTCTCTTCGAGCCGTCGGGCGAGGGCGGTCACCTCTACCTGACTATTCGGCGCAGGGACATCTCCACGCCCTATCTGTTGCGGACACTGCAGAAGAGACTCGGCGTGAAGGAACCGGACATCGGCTGCGCGGGCAACAAGGACCGGGACGCCACCACGATCCAGACCATTTCTCTGCCGGCCGCGCTCGAAACAAGGGCACGCGACGTGCTCGGCTGCCTGGGGGTCGAGGTGCTGGGGTCGGCACGGCACGAGCACAAACTCCGCACCGGCAAGCTGAAGGGCAACCGGTTCACGGCGGTCATTGAGTGGTCGGGACCGGACGAGCGCGAGAGACTCGAGGCGGCCTGCGCCCATGTGCGCGAGCACGGCTTCCCCAACGCTTTCGGCCCCCAGAGGTTCGGCGACGGACGCGCCGTGGAGGAGGGCCGCCTTCTATTCTCGGGGCTGAGGCGTTTCGGCTCTTTCAGAAAGAGCCGTTTCGCCGTATCGGTTTTTCAAGCGCACCTCTTCAATCAGCTCCTGGAACTCCGTCAGGAACGGGACCTCTATCCCGGACCGGTCGCGGGCGACCTCATGAAAAAACACGATACGGGCGGAGAATTCGTGGCGGAGGCCCCGGATCCGGAGATCGAAAGGCGCATTCGCGCACTGGAAATCTCCCCCACCGGTCCCATACCCGGCAGGAAGATGCCCCATCCCGCCCTCGACGCGCTGGAACTTGAACGCGAGGTGCTCGCGGCGAACGGTCTGAACGAGGGTTCACTCATGGCCACCAAGGCCCCCGGGGCCAGACGGTTCCTGCGCGTCCCGGTGGGATCGCTCGCCCTGCAAGCTTTTTCGCCGCATTCCGGGTCGGATGACTCGGGAATTGCAACGCTCGCCTTCTTTCTGCCGCCGGGCTCCTACGCCAACGTGCTCCTGCGAACCCTCGGGTGCGAAATCCTCAAGCCCGGTGTACCGGCCGCGTCCTGAGACCGCGATCCGCCCCACTCGCGCCTCCGCCCCCTGCGTCGACTTGACGAAGGACTGAGATGAAATTATTCGTTTGCAATGGCATTCAAGTTAAGATGAAGTGATTGAATAATAGAACAGGAGGTTCCAATGCCTACCATCGAATCGACTCCGCAGTTCGTGGCGGAAGCTTACGCCGGAGTTTCCAAGAATATTGAAATTGTCCGAGATCGTCTCAAGCGCCCCCTGACCTACGCCGAAAAGGTTTTGCTGGGACACCTGGACAATCCGGGACTGGCCGAACTCAACGCGGGTAAGAGCTACATCAACCTTCGCCCGGACCGTATCGCCATGCAGGACGCGACGGCTCAGATGGCGCTTCTCCAGTTCATGCAGGCCGGCAAGAAGCATACGGCCGTTCCCACAACCGTCCACTGCGACCACCTCATCCTTGCCCACACCGGTGCGGGGCCGGACCTGGCCGCCGCCACGACCTCGAACAAGGAGGTCTACGACTTCCTGGCGTCCGTTTCGTCCAAATACGGCATCGGCTTCTGGAAACCGGGCGCCGGCATTATCCACCAGGTGGTCCTGGAAAACTACGCTTTTCCCGGCGGTATGATGATCGGGACGGACAGCCACACGCCCAACGCCGGCGGCCTGGGCATGTTCGCCTCGGGCGTGGGCGGCGCCGATGCCGTGGACGTCATGGCGGGTTTTCCCTGGGAGGTCCTCTATCCGAACATCGTCGGCGTGCATCTTACGGGGAAGCTCTCGGGATGGACGAGTCCGAAGGACGTCATCCTCAAGCTTCTCGGAATCCTGAGCGTCAAGGGCGGGACCAACCGGGTCATCGAGTATTTCGGCCCCGGCGTCGAGGCCCTGTCGTGCACCGGCAAGGGCACCATCACGAACATGGGCGCCGAACTGGGCGCCACCACGAGCATCTTCCCCTTCGACAGGCGGATGGACGCCTACCTTCGGGGCACCGAGCGCGAGGCTATCGCCGACCTCGCCTCGAAGCACATCGACATGCTCCGCGCCGATCCGGAGGTCGAGGCCTCGCCCGAGAAGTTCTTCGAACGCGTGGTCGAAATTGACCTGTCGACGCTCGAACCCCACGTCACCGGTCCGCACACGCCCGACCTCGCGCGCACTGTGTCCGAACTGAAGGAGGCGGTGGCCAGCGAGGGTTATCCCGACCGGTTGCGCTACGGCCTCATCGGCTCGTGCACCAATTCCTCCTACGAAGACATGGGACGCGCGGCCCAGGTGGCCCGGCAGGCATCCGAGAAAGGCATGAAGACGGTCATCCCTCTCATGGTGACGCCGGGAAGCGAGCAGGTGCGCGCCACCATCGAGCGCGACGGCCAGATGGCCGCGCTCGAAGCCGTGGGGGCGACCGTTCTGGCCAACGCCTGCGGCCCGTGCATCGGGCAGTGGAAACGCGACGACCTTCAACCGGGCGAAAAGAATTCCATCATCAGTTCGTTCAACCGGAACTTTCCCCGCCGCAACGACGGGAACGCCACGACCCTGTCCTTCCTCACCAGCCCCGAGGTCGTTCTCGCCTACTCGCTGGCGGGACGGCTCTCCTTCAACCCGCTGAAGGACACCGTCGAGACGCCGGACGGAGGGTCCTTCGTGCTCAAGCCGCCCGAACCTTCCCCGGATCTTCCGGAAAAGGGCTTCGTGAAGGACGAGCACGGCTATCAACCCCCTGCCTCCGATGCCGAAAACATCGAGGTCGATGTCAAGCCGGACAGCGAACGGCTCCAGCTCTTGACGCCCTTTTCCCCCTGGGACGGCAAGGATTACCAGGAGCTTCCCCTGCTCTTCAAGGCCCAGGGCAAGTGCACCACCGACCACATCTCACCCGCCGGGCCGTGGCTGAGGTTCCGCGGCCACCTCGACCGGATCAGCGACAACATGTTCAACGGGGCCGTCAACGCATTCACGGGCGAGAGCGGCACGGGCCTCAACCAGGTCACGGGCGAAAAGGGCGGATCGCTGGCGAAGATCGCCCGCGAGTACAAGAACAAGGGCATGCGCTGGGTGGTCGTGGGCGACGACAACTACGGAGAAGGCTCCAGCCGCGAGCACGCCGCCATGTCGCCGCGGTTCCTGGGAGCGGCCGCCGTCATCAGCCGGTCCTTCGCGCGCATCCACGAGAGCAACCTCAAGAAGCAGGGCGTCCTGCCGCTGACCTTCGAAAATCCCTTCGACTACGACAAGGTGGAAGAAACGGACAAGATCAGCATTCTGGGGCTCAAGGACCTGGCACCCGGCAGCACAGTACGCGGCCGCCTGCACCATGCGGATGGGACGGCGGAGGAGATCCGCCTGAGGCACAGTCTCAACCCCGAGCAGATCGAGTGGTTCAAGGCGGGCAGCGCGTTGAACGTTCTGAGGAAGAACGCGTGATGGGAGGCCCTGCGGGGGCCGCGGAAACTGCGGCCCCCGCAGGGCCGGTGATTCAGTGATCGAGTGATCAAGTGATGGCGTAGAGGGCAGACCTTCACCCGTGGCCATGAGTCCGGGATGCCGATATCCGAGCAGCAGAACGCCGGAAAGTCCTTGAAGACCCGTCCCCAGCCGTCTTTCAAATCCGGAATTCTCTCACTCCCGTCCTCCCTTCCTCCCTGTTCAAACTATTTATGGAGATTGAACGTCGACTCAGGGTGCAGCGGCGTAATCAGGACGCCGGGAGGTGGGAGGAAGCTGACGGGCAGGGCGATCCCTGGATATCGGGGGCGTCAAGTCCGAGGGACCTGGCGAGGAGCGTGAGGGGGTGGTAGACCGGCCACGGAAGATGCGTCTCGTCCTGCGTTCTGCACGAACCGCAGGGCGTGACCACGGCGTCGGGCCCGGCCTTCTCGATTCTTTCCATGAGGGGGCGAGCGATGGCGTCCGAGAGGCCGGCGTGTTTCGCCTCCGCGCCGAACGTCCCCGAAAGGCCGCAGCATTCTTCGGTCACGTCGAGGACATCCAGACCCGGAATCCGCCGGAGGACTTCCACCTCGTCCCTGTACGACCCGAGCACCGCGCCGTGGCAGGGCGTCTGGTAGACCACCCTCAGAGGCACGGGGTTTAGTTCCCTCTTCGTCCGATCGAGCGCACCCTTGAGGAAGGTAAAGAGCCCGGTGCATCCCGCAGCCAGTTCGTCGCCCTCCTGCCCGGGAAAGAATCTCGGCTGCTCCCTCTTGAGCGCGAGAAGGCATGACGGCGCCGAGGCAACGAGCGTGAAGCCGTCTCTGATATAGGGCAGGAAGGCTTTCCTGTTGAAATGGACATCGGGCGCCGTCATGTCCAGCAGGCCGCGCGTCATTTTGCTCACGCCGCAGCACGCTTGCGGGGGCACCACGACTTCCACGCCCAGGGCCCTCATCACGGAGACCGCCAGGCGGGCCTCCCCGTCCGGATTGTAGGTGTTTCCGTAACAGCCGTAGAAGTAGAGCGCCCTGCCGGCTCCGGCGCCTTCGTAGCGGTAGAGCGTGGAAGGATCGAAGGCGAAGTCCCGGGCCATCTCGGGCGCACGTATGTCCGTCCGCAGTCCAAGCAGGGCCCTGTTGACGAGCCGCGCGGGAGCCAGGCCGCCCGCCCGGCCCACAAACCGGCCGAGGGTCGGCCCCGTGCGGTAGCCGAGCGAAGGAACCCGTCCGAGAAAGGCGTCCCTGGCCCTCGCAAGACGCGGCGTGAAGGCCTCTCTGAACGAGGCGGCCAGCGGCGCGATATCAACGGCGGTGGGACAGTGAATGGCGCACTGCGAACAGCCCAGACACGATTCGAAGATCTCCCGTATCTCCGGCGTCGAGGCCTCTTTCGAATCCATCTCGCCGGCCAGGAGGGCCTGGAGAAGGTGCCCCCTGCCACGGCTCGACAGCAGATCGTGATGGCTGGCCTGTGCGGTCGGACAGAAATCCCTGCAGGTGCCGCACCCGTGGCAGCGTTCGGCTTCCAGGGCCCACGAGGCCTCCTGGAGGTGGCCTGGAAGCGAAGTCCTTCGGTACCCGGGATTGAACCGCAGCCCCCTGTCGATGGGCTCGGGTTCCGCCGGAGCGATGATTCCGGGGTTCAATATCTCGTCGGGATCCAGTATCAGTTTGATCTCGCGGAATAGGTCCGTGAGGGAACCGTAGACCAGCGGGAGGTAGGGCGTGCGCAGCCGTCCGTCCCCGTGCTCGCCCGACAACGACCCATTGAGACTCCCGAGCAGTTCCGCCACCTCGCGCGCGATCAACGGAACCTGCTCGAAGTGCTTGGGGTCTTTGAGGTTGAGAAAAGGGTTGACGTGAAAGTTCCCGTCTCCGGCGTGCCCGAAAATGACCGTATCGATGCTCCTGGCCGCCAGGATCTTCGCCACGCCCTTGAGATAGTCGGGAATCGCCTCGCCGGGAACGGCCCCATCTTCGATGAAGCGCGTGGATTTCAAGGCTCCGCGTCCCTTGTTCAGCAACGGGCTGGCCGCTTTGCGGAAGGACCAGATCGCGGCCCGCTCGTCTGCCGTCGAAGCCCTGCGCATGCCGACGGGACCGTAAGCGGCGGCGGCTTTCATGACGGCGTCCATGGACGTCTCGGCTTCGTCCCTCGAATCTCCGTCCGTCTCGACGATCAGCAGTGTGTGCGCCGCGTCCTCCACGGGGAGCGGAAAGCTCCCGAGCCCGCTCCGAATGATCTGGAGGAACGTGTCGTCCAGTATCTCGCAGGCCGAGGGCCGCAGCGGCCGGATGTCGAGCACCGCCCGGCCGGCCGAATTCACGTCGGGGAACATGAGGAGGACCATGGCCTGGTGTTTCGGCATGGGCGTGAGGTCCAGCCGGGCCTCCAGAAATACGCCGAGGGTCCCTTCGGACCCGACGAACAGCGGGAGAAGGTCCACCGTTCCCGGCGAGCCGAGACATCCCTTGAGGTTGTAGCCCGATGCGTTGGTGCGACTCCCGGGCCAGCCTTGAACAATCCGGTCCCTGTTCTCCTCGATGAGCGCGGCCGCCCTTCGCAGGTAGGGATGCGAGTAGTCGCCGGGAGGGCGCGCCTCCCTCTCGAGCCTCACCTCCGAACCGTCGGCCAGCAGCATGGTCAGGGCCTTCACGTGGGCCAGGGTCGTGCCGTATTTCACAGACCGGGCCCCTTTGGAATTGTTGGCCAGCATGCCGCCGAGGGTACAGAAATCCTGGCTCGAAGGATCCGGGGCGAACTTGAGTCCGGCGGGGGCAAGGGCACGGTTCAGGGTGGACAGCACGACGCCCGGCTGGACCAGCACCTCGCGCCTGTCGGGAGAAAACTCCCGTATGCCGGTCATCCACCTCGACACGTCGGCCACCAGGCCCTCGCCGACCGTCTGTCCGGCCAGCCCGGAACCGCCGCCCCGCATGGTCAACGGCATTCGGTTTTCCGACGCATAGCCAAGGGCCCAGGCCAGGTCTTCCTGTCCCTTCGGATAGAGCACGCCCCGGGGCCAGCGCGAATAGATGCACGCCGCACGCGAGTAAACAGCTCTGTGGGCCGCATCCGTATGAAATTCTCCCCCCGGCGGAACTGAACGCATGGCCGATGCCTCCTGAGCCTGTACAACAGCAGAACGCGATCTTTTATTTACAGGCGTTTCCCCGGCCTCCTACGGACCTGTTCGAAGGGAAAACGATACCACAATGCGCATGAGCCAGGGAGGCAACCTAGCGGCCGTTTTCACGACCCGGAATGGGGTATTTAGCCCATTTCCAGAGCTGGGCCAAAACCCCTTGCTAAATCACCGGAAGTGTGTTTACATGGGCTCTGTGGGTAGGCCGCCTCGGCGGCTGAAGAGGAGAAAGTGGCTTTCAGTGGTTTCGGACTCATGACTTGCGTAGGACCTCGCCCCTTTCCAAATTGTTGATTTAGTCCGAACTCATGAGAAGCATACTTCATTAGAAATTGTGTTACCCCTTGGTCAGGGGACCCCTCTTGGAGGCCAAAACGATGAGTTCGGGCCATTGGATTTGGCGAAAATGGATCAAAAGAACATCGTGGGCTCTTCTGTCTGTCTTTCTCGTGGCCACGCTGATCGGTTGCTCATCCCTCAAGGAACACATGGCCATGAAGGATGGCGCGAAGGCCTATAAGGCGGGAAAGTACGCGGAGGCGGCCAAGGACTACAAGCAAGCGCTGAAGATTAATCCGGACAGGGTGGATAATTGGAAGTATCTTGCCTTCTGTTACTGGAGCCTGATAGAGCCCGGCTCTACCCAACCTCAGGACCAGCAATACACCGACGAGGCCCTGAACGCATTCCAGAAGTATCTCAGCATCGTGGGAAAAGACGACCAGGTCCAGGATTACATCATCAACCTCTACATCAACCAGAACCGCCTTGCGGACGGAATCAAATACTATGAATCCCTCTTGAAACAGAGTCCCGACGATACCCGGATACTGCAGACCCTGGCCACCATGTACGGCAAAGAGGGCAATTTCCAGAAATCGCTCGAATATTCCAAAAAGAAGGCCGAACTCACGCCGAACGATCCTCAGGGTTATCTCTTCATAGGTGCCCTCTGCTGGCAGCGTTCTTACAACAAGGAAGATCCCAACGACGTGCGCGCGAAGATCGTCCAGGACGGCATGGATGCGCTCGAGAAGGCCATACAGATCGAGCCGAACAGCTTCACCGGCCATCTTTACATGAACCTCCTGTACCGCCAGAAGGCCGACCTTGCTAAGGACGCCGCCCAGGAGGCCAAGACCCGAAAGGACAAAAAGGACTTGCTGGCCCAGGCCGATGAATACCTACAAATGGCGAACCAGGAAAGAGACAAGGCCCTGGCGATTAAGAACGGCGGCAAGAAGGCCCCGGCCCCAGCTGTACCGGCATCTGGCGAGGTCCCCCCCGCCACGACCCAAAACTGACGAGGTGGTCCCATGTTTGAGGAATCGCTAGTAGACAGCAGGCGACAGAAACCATCAAAGATCAAGGTGTACAGTTTCCCGGTGGCCGTCCTCTTCCACGTTGTCCTGATCTCGGGACTCATTCTTTATTCGATTTATGCCGTGGATACCCTGACGCCGCCCCCGATTACCGTATCGTTCTTTACGGCTGCACCGCCGCCACCGCCGCCCCCGCCGCCACCGCCACCACCAAAGGTAGCGGCCCCGAAGGCAGTGTCGGTTCCTGTGCCCGTTACCCCGGACAATATGGTCGCGCCGGACGTGACCCCCGATAAGATCCCACCGCCACAGCCTTCTTCCGCAGGGGCCGGCGGAGGCGGAGTCGTCGGGGGTGTCGAAGGCGGCGTTGCCGGCGGGGTCCTGGGCGGCGTCCTCGGAGGCGACACTTCAAAGCAAGAGCGGAAGGTCCTTCCCATGGGCTCCATAAGGCAACCCAAGGTCACCCACAAGGTGAACCCCATTTATCCTCCGGCGGCTCAGGCCATGGGGCTCTCGGGACGCGTTGTACTTGAGCTCATCATCAATGAGCGCGGCCAGGTAGAGAATGCCCGCATCCTTCAGTCCAACAACCCCATCTTCAATCAGTCTGCGCTCACGGCCGTAAAGAAATGGCGTTACTCTGCGCCGACCACCGAGGCTGGACAAAGGGTTTCCGTTTACCAGATCGTGACCATCACCTTCAAGGCAGGTAATTAGGTAGGATTGCTATAGGCCTTAGTCAGAAAGGAGTCCATGCGATGAGTTTCAGTATCATTGACCTTTGGGGAGAGATGGGATGGCTCGCAAAGAGCGTGGCCATTATTCTGCTTGGCATGAACCTCGTCTCTATCTGGGTGTTCATCGACCGTTTCATCCTGTTCCGCTCCGCCAAGAAGCAGTCATTGCTGTTTGTCTCCAAGGTGGGCAACCTCCTCAAGCAGAACAAGCTTGACGAGTGCATCCAATTGGCCAAAAAGTACAAGAACAGCCACCTGGCCAAAGTCTTCTCCGCAGCCCTCCTCGAGTTCAAGAGCGAGACCTCTTCCGGGGTCGACTACAACGTGATCGAGGCCGCCAAGCGCGCCATCGAGCGCGTCACCGCCAAGACTTCCGCCGACATGAAGCGCGGAATGAGCAGCCTGGCCACCATCGGTGCAACGGCTCCCTTCGTGGGCCTGTTCGGCACCGTCGCCGGAATCATCAACGCCTTCCGCGGCATGGCTCTTACCGGCTCGGGCGGAATCGGCGCCGTTGCCGGCGGTATCGCCGAGGCCCTGATTACGACGGCGGCCGGCCTGTTCGTCGCAATCCCTGCGGTCTGGTTCTACAACTACCTCGTCAACAAATCCGACATGATCTCCATCGAAATGGGCAACGCCTCCTCCGAGCTGGTGGATCACTTCGTGAAGGTCACCGGTATCGAAGAGAAGTAACGCTCAGGAGTTCGCAATGGGTATGGATATAGGCAATGGCCACGGAGGGTTGAAAAACGACATCAACGTCACGCCGTTCTGCGACGTGTGCCTGGTGCTGTTGATCATCTTCATGGTGGTCACCCCCCTTCTGCAAAAGGGTGTTCCGGTTAGACTGCCAACCGCCCGCAACCCCGAGTCGCAGCCCGAAAAGGAATCCAACGTGAACATCACCATCCAGCAGGATGGAAAGATCTGGTACGGCCAGAAGTGGATTCCCACGGACGTCCTGCGGGACAACCTGCAGGAAGACTACGCGCGCAATCCGAGCCGAAAGGTCTACGTCAAGGGCGACAAGAACCTCGATTTCGGCCAGGTGAAGGACGTCCTGCGCGTGGTACAGGCTACGGGATTCAAGAGCGTCGGTCTGGTGGCACAACACGTAGACGCACAAGGTAACCCCGTCACCGGCAACGCCGCTGCGGCCGTTGCCGGCGGCGACTAAGGGAGGCGTATTATGGCTATGAACGTTGGCGGCCGCGGCGCAATGGCCGACATCAACATCACGCCTCTTGTCGACGTGCTGCTGGTGCTATTGATCATTTTCATGGTCATTACGCCGATTCTTCAAAAGGGTTTTTACACCCAGGTTCCACCCAAGGCGCCGCCGAACCCGAACCAGGGACCGTCCCAGGCCATCGTGCTCCAGATCAGTGCCAACGGCGCCATGGCCATTAACAAACAGCCGGTCACTTTTCAGGATCTCGGTGAGAAACTCGGCGCAATATACGCGACGCGGGCCGACAAGGTTCTTTTTGTGGATGCCGAGGACAAGGTGCCTTACGAGACCGTTGTCCGCGCTCTGGACATATGCCGCGGTCCTGGAAAAGTAGAGACGATCGGCTTCGTCGTGAACTGACCGGCGGCCGCAGTGCTTCCGGTGTATTGATACCGGCCTGTCAGGCCGAATTTCTGGTTTTTTCCGGGGGGACTTTCTCAAGTCCCTCCGAGGTTTTTTCGCGCAGGGGGGGCGCGATGCGGCTGCAGACAACGGCACAAGAGCATACCAGGGAAAACCCATCGGTGATGCATTCTACCGCTGTCTCGCCACACATCTCATGCCCCGCGCTTTTCCTTGTGGGAATGCGCGTCTCCTTTCCGGCTTCCAGACTTGTAACCTTTTCGGCCTCGTACCTTTCGAGGCTGCCATCACCTGGTGCATCTGAAATAACCCATTAAGGAGGAGGGGTCGATGTTTACGTTCTACTACCTTCCCGTCATTGTCGCCGTCGCGGCGCTCGTGTACGCCTTCATCAAGGCATCCTGGGTCGCGCGTCAGGATCCGGGTACGGACCGGATGCAGATGATCGCTAAATGGATCTCCGACGGCGCCATGGCTTTTCTCAAGCGTGAGTACAAGTTCCTGGCCATCTTCGTCGTGGCCGTGGCTATTCTCCTGGGGGTCTCGAACTACTTCGTCTCGAAGGACACCAACGCCTTCATCGCATTGTCCTTCGTGCTGGGTGCAACGTGCTCGGCTCTCGCCGGCTTCTTCGGCATGCGGACGGCCACGCGCGCGAACGTCCGCACCACCAGCGCTGCACGGAAGGGTCTGAACGACGCGCTCCAGGTCGCCTTCGCCGGCGGTTCGGTCATGGGACTTTGCGTCGTGGGTCTTGCCGTAACAGGCCTGGGTGGGCTCTTCAGTCTCTACACCTGGATGTATCCCGATTCGATGACGAACGCGGAAACCATGATGCTCGTTGTGAACATCCTTTCGGGCTTCTCCCTGGGCGCTTCCTCCATCGCTCTATTCGCCCGCGTGGGCGGCGGCATTTACACGAAGGCCGCAGACGTCGGCGCAGACCTCGTCGGCAAGGTCGAAGCGGGCATCCCCGAGGATCACCCGCTCAACCCGGCCACCATCGCCGACAACGTGGGCGACAACGTGGGCGACGTTGCAGGGATGGGCGCGGACCTCTTCGAATCTTACGTGGGCGCGATCGTCTCCTCCATGATCCTGGGAGTCGGCTGGTACCAGGGTCTCCAATCGCTCAAGAACGGCACCGGCATGCACGCCGTCTACCTGCCGCTGATGATTGCCCTCGTCGGTATCGTCTGCTCGATCGTGGGGTTCTTTTTCGTCCGCACCCGCGAGGGGGGCAACCCTCAGGCCGGACTCAACAGGGGCACCTTCGGCGCCGGCATCCTCATGGTCATCCTGGCCTTCTTCACCATCCGGTGGCTGATTCCGCACGGCTCCGTCGAGGTTCATGACCTCATTTCCGGCAAGGTCGTGATCTACCAGTGGTGGGGTATTGCCGTCGCCATCATCGCCGGTCTGCTGGCCGGCATCGCCGTGGGCATCCTCACCGAGTTCTACACCGCCACCAACAAGAGCCCCGTAGGCCGGATAGTCGAGGCCTCCAAGACGGGTGCCGCGACAACCATCATCCAGGGCATAGCCGTGGGCATGAATTCCACCACATTCCCGGTTCTTTGCATCGGCGCGGCCATCCTCCTGGCCTACAGGTACGCCGGCCTTTACGGCATCGCCCTCTCCGCCGTCGGCATGCTCAGCACGACCGGCATCCAGCTCGCCACCGACGCCTATGGCCCCATCGCAGACAACGCGGGCGGCATAGCCGAGATGTCGAGACTCGGCCGCGATATCCGGGCACGGACCGACAAACTGGATGCCGTGGGCAACACCACCGCTGCAATCGGCAAGGGCTTCGCCATCGGATCCGCGGCCCTCACGGCTCTGGCTCTCACCGCGGCCTACATCACCCAGATGCACGGCAAGGTGAACATGGACGCAGCCAATCCTTACGTGCTCGTCGGCCTGCTCATCGGCTGCATGCTCCCCTTCCGCTTCTCCGCCATGGCCATGGTGGCCGTGGGCAAGGCCGCCCAGGACATGATTCAAGAGGTCCGCCGCCAATTCCACGACATACCCGAACTCAGGCCCGCCCTCGATGCCGCACAGAAAGCCGAGAGCGAAGATCGCGAACCAACCGATGAAGAGCAGAGCATCATTCGCGCGGCGGACGGGAAGGCCGAATACACCAAGTGCATCGACATCGCAACGGCCGCAGCCATCAAGAAGATGGTGGCTCCCGGCCTGATGGCCATTCTGGTCCCGATCATTATCGGCATTTTCTCAGTCGATATGCTGGGCGGGCTCCTCGTCGGCGTCACCATTTCCGGCGTCTGCCTGGCCATCTTCCAGTCCAACGCCGGCGGCGCCTGGGACAATTCGAAAAAGCAAGTCAAGGAAGAGGGCCACAAAGTCCACGGCGACGCCTACGAGGAAATGCACAAGGCAACGGTTACCGGCGACACCGTCGGCGACCCGTTCAAGGACACATCGGGCCCGTCTCTCAACATCCTGATCAAGCTCATCAGCGTCGTGGCCATGATCATCGCCCCCCTTCTCTACGTCATTCACTTCGGTTGATCCATACCGCCTCGATTCTCCAGGGCGCCGGCGCTTCTTGCCGGCGCCCTTCTTCTTTTCCAATCCTGTGTTGAAACCTCCACCCGTAGGGCAACACGCGACCGCTGCCATCTCATCGCCTGAGCCTTGAGCTTCGACGCTTTCCGCCCGGCAGGAAAGACCGGGCTCAGGCCTCGGCGTTTGGACGGAGGCGCCCCACGCGTGCGCCACCGCTTAAACCGGCCGAACCGCACGCTTGACGACTGCTACCCACCGCGAAGAAGCCACCCGATGTGCGAGGGGCGTGTATCCCTCGAGGCGGATTCCGGCGGTCCATGCTGTGACGCAGCTACGTCGGGGCCCGTCTTGCAGTTGCGTTTCCGCATGACTTATAATGTCTACCTCAGCGAAGGGATTGGTCAATGCCTGAACCTGGACGGATGGATCGGACCATTCTCCGTCTTCCCGTGATCCGCGGCGCCGTATTCCTGCTTTTTGTCTCTTCCGCGTGGGCCGTCGGGTACGACTTCGCCAGGGGCTACAGGTACCAGTCCGCCATTGCTCTCATTGTCATGCTTTCTTGCTTTCTGCTCCTTGCCTGGACCTTCAGGGGCGACCCGGGCACGCAGTGCACCATCGATGAGGCCCTGCCGAAACGTACGCCGCCCCCGATCGCAACCCGCCCATGGCCCAAGCACTTATTCAAGATAGAACAGGACAAGGCTCTCCATGCGGTTCAATCGGTACTCACGCGCCGCGCCGACAGGTTGGAGGCGCCGCTCGCGACCTGGCGCCGTGAAATGGAGGATTTCGAAGAATATGTCAGGGACCGGTGCGGCGCGCTCGGCACGCCCTGCCCGCCCGATCTCGGGGAGAGGGTCATCTGGTCCGACAGGCAGAGCCTCCTAGCCGGGGACTACGCTTCATCCATGGCCCTTCACCTCGCCAGGATCGTCGAAAGAGCCGGCGGGGCCGTGGACTGACCCGGTATCGTCACCGGACGAGAATGTCCCGCCCGTCGCCGGAGCGCCGCGTCCATTTCAGGTCGTCCAGGTGCTCCAGCAGGGGCATGACGTATTTCCTGCTCAGCCCCAGCATGGACTTGAACTCGGGAACGCTTATCTTCGTCGACCGAGAGATCGCGTGTGCGGCCAGTTTTTCGCGCAGACTCTCCATGGTCGTCCTCGCCACGAAAAAGTCTCCGCCATACCGGACGAGCTCGCCGTCTTCGACCATCAGGGGGAGAACCTGCCTGGCCTCACTCCCGATGGCGGACTCCAGTTCCTTCCCCGTTCGAATGAACGTCTCCGGATCGCACAAGATCGCCTGCACGGCCTGCCAGGCAGCCTTCTGGGCGTCTGATAATCTTACTCGGTGCCCTGCAGGGCGAATCCGGTCGCCTTCGACCTCTATGCGCCCGGCCCTCTCCAGGGCCTCGACCAGGGCCTCCCCCCTCGCCTGCCCGAGGACCCGCAGCCACCTTCCGAGGAGTTCCTGCCTCGGAACCCAGGACACCGGCGCTTTTCCGTCGTAGCGCCCGGAAAGCCATGCTCCGGCTCTATCGAGCCATGCCTCCGCCTCAGCGGCCTCCAGCCACCATCCGCCGTTGCCCCACCTGACGAGGGCCTCCGCGCTCTCCGCCGACTCCGCCAGCTCGTTCAACCGTTCCGCCTTCACGCCCATCACACCCATGACGTCATCCGGCGTCAGCCCCGCCGGCCCGGCCTCCACCAGCAGAGCCCTCAGGGCAAGGTTTCCCCGAAGCAGATCGGCGATGGTCCTGTCTCGCCGCCTTCTCCACCGAGCCTTCCTGCGTGCGGGGAGCAACACGGTCCCCCCCCCTATGGTACGGGCGGGCGAAGGCAACCGCAGGATAAAACGATCGTCCGGCCACGCCACCACAGGAACGGTGGTCCTGATCTGCGCTAGTCCCTCATCGCCGGGGGCGAGCGCCGCGGAATCGCTGAGGTGAACATGCGCCTCAACCTCCTGCGTGTGAATGTGGAGGGTGCAGACAGCGCCAGTCTTCAGGCTCCTTTTAGCGGAAGCCAGTACACCGAGCCGGACGTCCAGCAGGTGCGTCGGGCGGCACGAGCCAAGCATGGCCGCCATGTGACCGCGCGCAAGATCCGCATGCCTTATGTCCGGCAGGTTTACAGCGACGCGCTGACCAGCCACGGCCTCCTCGACCGAGCGGCCGAATATCTGCAATCCCCTGACCCTGCTCTCACCACCGTCCGGGTACACAAGGACCCTGTCGCCGACTGCGAGGGACCCGTCGATGCAGGTTCCCGTCACGACCGTTCCGAAGCCCTTGATGGGAAAGACCCGGTCGATCGGCAATCTGAAAGGGCGGTTCCTTGGGGGCGCCGGACACGATTCCGCCTCCCCGTAAATGGCCGCCAGAAGGTCCGGAAGGCCTTCGCCCGTCACGGCGCTCACTTCCACGATCGGCATACCGGAGAGTCCGCACGATTCCAGAAATTCGGATAGCTCCATGAGGGCCAGTTCGCGCGTCTCCCGATCCACAAGATCGACCTTGTTCAGCGCCACCACGCCCCTTTTCACGCCGAGGAGCGAAAGGATGTCGGCATGTTCGACGGTCTGCGGCATAACGGACTCGTCGGCCGCGACGACCAGCAGGCAGAGGTCGATTCCGGTGGCACCGGCCAGCATGTTCTTCACGAAACGTTCGTGCCCCGGCAGATCCACGAAATGAAGTCTGCCACGCTCCGAGTCGAGGGTCGCGAAACCGATGTCGAGCGTTATCCCCCGCCTCTTTTCCTCGTCCCACCGATCTGCATCCATCCCCGTCATGGCTTTGACGAGGAGCGTCTTACCGTGGTCGATATGTCCCGCAGTACCCACCACCACATCACGCATCACCACTCCCCGGATGATTGTTAAAACGCACCATTCGCCCCGGCCTCCCCGACCGCAGAATCTTCCCGCGTTCCGGGGCACGCGTCGCCCCCAACCCTGAAGAATGACAGGGCCGAATCTCCGTATCGGTATGCTTTTCCGGGCTCGAATCCATCCGGGCATTTCGGTGGGCTCTTGGCTGCGTGCTCGACGACCAGTAGTCCACCGGGCCGCCACGCAAGAGAATTCCGCATGGTGCCGAGTACTGCGGGCCATGATTCGTCGGCATAAGGCGGATCGCAGAATACGATCCCAGGCCGGAAACCGCTCCTCGCGAGAACTTTGAACGCACGGTCCACGGATGAGGGGAGGACTCTGCACCTGTCCCCCGCTTCACGGCCGAGACCTTCGATGTTGGAACGAAGAACGCACAGCACCCTGGGGCCGCTCTCGACAAAAACCACCTCCAAGGCGCCACGACTCAAGGCTTCGATCCCCACCGCGCCGGTCCCCGCATATACGTCCATGAAGGTTCCCCGGTCCACCTGCGGTCCCAGGATGTCGAAAAGCGCCTCCCGCACTTTCTCCGACGTGGGCCTCGTCTTGAGTCCCGTCGGCGCCTTGAGTCTGCGGCCCCTGTAGGCCCCGCCGACTATTCTCACGTTGACACTCCTTACGTAAGATTCGTATTATAGGGGAATCCGGTCCCACGAGGATAGGACTAACGGCGAAAGGAGTCGGGCCATGGGTAGCGTGAACAAAGTTATTGTGCTGGGCAACCTGGGCCGTGATCCCGAACTGCGTTATACGCCCAACGGGACCGCGGTCGCGAATTTCACCATAGCGACCAACGAGACCTGGAAAGACCGGGACGGCCAGAAACAGGAGCACACGGAGTGGCACCGCATCGTGGTGTGGGGCAAACTGGCTGAAATCTGCGGAGAGTACCTCCGGAAAGGCCGACAGGTCTACATCGAAGGTACCTTGAGATCTCGCTCCTACAAGGACAAGGAAGGCGTGGAAAAGAACGTGACCGAAATCAGGGCCGACAACATGGTCATGATCGGCAGGGGTGACGGCTCAGGTTCGGACAGCGGGCGGGGGAACAGCACCTCCGAAAAAGCCCCCGAATACAGCGACGACGATATTCCTTTCTGAGCGCGCAAAGGGTCCTCCCGAGAGGCGGCGAGAGCGGACGGCACCGGCGTGTACTCCTTTCCACCGGGCGAGGTAGCGCTTCGGGCCGGGGGAACAAAAAAGCGACATGCACGAAATCGTCTCAATAGATGCGGGCGGCGACGCCAACAGGTCCTATCTTGTGTTGCATCCCGATGACAATACCGCATGGTGTGTGGATCCCTCCTACGCGGCTCGTCGCATTCTGGGTGTGAGCCACGAGGCTGGCTGCGAACTCACGGAGATCTTTCTGACGCACACCCATGGAGACCACATCGCTTCGCTTCCCGAATTGCTTGGCAAAGGATCGACAGGACCGCGGGTCTGGGTCCACGGGGCGGAAGCGGCCGGCGTTCCCGGCGCGACCCCCATCGCCTCGGAGGGCGCGTTGCCTGGTCTGCCGGACGTCACGGCCTTTTTCACGCCGGGCCACACGCCTGGTGGCATTTGCTACAGGATCCACAATGCCCTCTTTACGGGAGACGTCCTTTTCGTGGACTGGATCGGCCGCACCGACCTGCGCGGCGGCGATGCCAGGGCTATGTTCTCAAGTCTGGCCAAGCTGCGGGGACTTCCGCAGAGTCTCGTGATTCACCCGGGACACCACTACGGCTGTCGGGAATCGAGGTCTCTGGGGGATGAGATTCAAAATAACAAGTTTCTCGCCTGCACGGACTTCGATGTCTTTCTGTCGTTGCTTCCGGAACTTACCGCATGATGCCGGCGGACGCCTTTGCTTTCCTCGGACGCCAGCCCTTATGGCCCATCTACGCGATCCTCGCCGTTGTGGCCTGCCTCAAGTACGCACTCCCCTTCATTCCCGGTGACATGATCCTCATCATGTCCGTCTTCTGGATCGGCGTGAAGGACGGTTCATGGCTCACGGTCGTGGGGGCCGTGACCATCGGCGGCACACTGGGCGCGCTCGTCGCGTTCTACTGGGGGAGTTCGGTGCAGAGGCTGCTCCTGAGAAGCCGAAAGGCCGAAAAGATGACCGCTTCGGTCCGGGCCATATTGAAGCGGTGGGGCTTCTGGCCGCTCCTGTTTAACAGGTTCATCCCCTTCATCCGGCCGTTTCTGTACCCGACGGCAGGCCTGATGGAGATGCGCCCGGCGCCCGTCGTCCTCTCGGCTCTCTTCGGGAACCTGTTCTTCGGCCTCTTTCTGGCGGCGCTCGGATACAGCGCGGGACAGCGGTACGCCCGGATGAATTCCCTCTACCACGTTTACCAGCTCTGGCTGGGCGGATTCGTGGTCGTTCTGCTGTTCTCCCTCGCGCTCTACGTGTACATGAAGGGCAAGGCCGCCGCGAAACGTCAGCCGACAGCCGGGAACACGAAAAGGGGCCGCCGCGGGTAGATACTCGATCAGTCCTTGTTGCTCGGGGGGCTCATACTGAAGTGCGTCGGCTGGACGAGGTTCAGGCGTTCCAGGCGCATGCTCTGAGCGAAGGCGAAGCGGTCGGAGTTCTCCTCAATGTACCGGAACACGTCCGGCGAGACGGTTACGACGCCTTGCCTTGGGGGATTCATGCCGTCCGCGGCGTACGCGATCTGCTGGGCGATGCGCCACGGCGCAGGAATGCGTCCGCGCCCATCGCAGCAGGGACACACGCCGGTCATGATGCGTTCCAGGTTCCTGTGGCTGCGCTTGCGGGTCATTTCGACGAGGCCGAATTCCGAGATATTGAGGATTCTGGATTTCGCCCTGTCCCGCTCAAGGGCCTCGTTGAGCTTGTTGACCACCGCCTCACGATGCGATTTTTGCCCCATATCTATGAAATCGATCACGATGATGCCGCCGAGACTTCGGAGGCGTATCTGCCGGACGATCTCCTCAACGGCTTCCATGTTGATCGCGTAGGCCGTCTCCTCGAGGGACTTTTTTCCCGTAAAGCGTCCCGAGTTCACGTCGATGGCGACAAGGGCCTCGGTCGACTGGATGACGATGCACCCGCCTGAAGAAAGCCAGACCTTGGGGCGGAGGGCCTTTTCGATCTCCTCCTGCACGTGAAAATGCTCGAAGAGGGAGACGCCCCCCGGTTTCCACAACCGGACGCGGCCCGCATCCAGCCCGAGCCCCGAAAGCAGTTCTCTGCAACGGGCGTACACCGTCTCATCTTCGGTCATCACCGATCCGTCGCCCTTAAGCAGGATTTCGCGGATGATTCGGCCTATGAGATCGGCCTCCTGGTGAACCAGCTCGGGCGGCGCGCACCTCGCACTCTTTATCCTGATGAGCGACCACAAGTCGGCCAGCCCCTGCATTTCACTTGTCAACTCTTCACCGGCGACACCCTCCGCCGCCGTTCTCACGATGAAGCCGCCCAGAGAATCGCGCTTGTATCGCTTGATCAATTCCTTAAGGCGCACCCGTTCCTTGCCCGCGATCTTCCGTGACACACCCACGTGGTCGAGGTTGGGCATGTAGATGAGGTAGGCACCCGGCAAGGCGATCTGCGTGGAGAGACGCGCACCCTTGGGCCCCATGGGTTCCTTCGCGACCTGAACCAGGATCCGCTGGCCTTCCTTCAGGTCCTTGATCGACAGGCCCCGGTTCTTTCCGGACCTTTTTTCCAACCCCGCCTCGAGCACCGGAGGGCCCATGTCGCCTTCGAAGAGAAAGCCGTCGCGGTCGAGTCCGATGTCCACGAAGGCGCTCTCCATGCCGGGCAGAATCCGGTTGATGCGACCCACGTAGAGGTTACCGACGAGGCCGTCCAGATGGCGGGGTTCGAAATGCAATTCCGTGAGCCTGCCATCCTCGATGACGGCCACGCGGGTCTGCCACTCGTCCACTGCGATCAGAAGTTCCTGTTTCATGACCTCACTCTGTCGTTGCCGGCGCGTTTCTAACGCCTGCGACACCGTTGATCTTACTCTCATTTCGGCCATTGGTTAAGCGGTGGCCATGCCGGCCCGGTTTTTTCCGCCGCAGTGGAGAAGAAAAGAGCCGTCGCTGCGCCTCAGACGTTCCGAGCGGGCGACCCGCCTTTGGAGGAAAGCCCGTTATTGACCCGCAAACTTCAATGCCGTCCTCGCGAGACCGAGGCCTTCCTTCTCGCGACCGGGGCACAGAACGCCTACGAAATCCATGAATCCGCCTCTGTCAAGATCCACCGTCACGACGTCGCTGCCGTGGTCCACTGCCAGGACGCGCTGCCTGAGGTCGTACGTTCTGCTCTTCTTCTTCCCGTTCCTTGTAATCGGCCAACTCTCCGCCTTCAGAAAGCGGTCCAGGTTCCGATGACAATTCGAACGCGATTCCGGATCTAGCCCACCCAAATCCACGCTGTAAACCTGGACCGACAACTCGGCGAGCGCAGGGGCCCTGGCCGGGATGAGAAAGATCTTCTCGGGGATGATACCGGACGGCAGGTTTCGCTCGAGGTCGGCCAGGAGCCTGCCTCCGTCGCTCACGTAGCCGGTGAACTCCACCCACTCCTCCATACCCGCCACGCCCAGGGGCAGCGGAGAGGGCAACACGACCTTCGGTAACGGATGGTACCCCTGCGAGTAGGCCAGCCGGACCCCACAACGTCGGAAGGCACGAACGAGGGCATCGACGAGATCAAGGTGGCCGAGAAACCGGGCGAGCCCTTCCTTCCGGTATCGCAGCCTGTACTTGGCAGCAGGCGGCGTCTTCCAAGGCATTTGAGATGGCTCGACCTCCGAAGGCGGTTCTTTCTCCAGCGCGCCGCTCAGACATTCCTGCGCATAAAAACCGCAGGCATAGCAGGACCCCCGTCCGCAGGTTTCGGTGATCTCGGCCTTGCAGGCCTTCTCCCATTCCTTCCAGAGGGAGCTCTTTCTGATGCCGATGTCGATCACGTCCCAGGGCAACCTCTCGTCGCGCGGCCTCTCGCGATAGAGATATCCCTCCGGGTCCACGCCGCTACGCTCGAATGCCTTCTCCCAGAGATCCATTCTGAAATACTCGTTCCAGCCGTCGAAACGGCAGCCCAGCTGAACGGCCTCTTCCAGGACGGCGGCTAGGCGCCTGTCGCCCAGGGAAAAAACGCCTTCCACGACGCTGCTGTCAATATCGTGCCATCGATAGGTGATGGGGTTCTGCAGAGATCTTCTGAGCCTTCCCTGCCTGCCATCCAGCACGTCAGGCCGCGCCATGGGGTGCCATTGGAACGGCGTGAAGGGTTTGGGCACGAACGACGACGTGGAGACGGTCACCCTAGGATTTTTGCAGCCGGCCTCCCTTCCCCTGGAGACGACGAGGCGGGCAAGTCCGGCAATGGCCTCCACGTCCGCCTCCGTTTCCGTGGGCAGTCCGAGCATGAAGTAGAGTTTGACAAGGTTCCAACCCGACGCGTACAGCGCGTGCGCGGCCTCGGCCAGATCCTCCTCGTCGATCTTCTTGTTGATGACGTTTCTCAACCGCTGGGTCCCGGCCTCCGGCGCGATGGTGAATCCTGATTTGCGTCCCGTCGACAACGACCGTACGAGGTCTTCCGTGAGACTGCTCACTCGAAGGCTCGGCATGGCCACGCCCACCTGCTGGGAGGCGCCGTCGTTCGCCACCTGCGACACCAGCCTCTCGACCCCTCCGTATTCCCCGGCGTTGAGGCTTAGGAGGGTCACCTCGTTGAATCCCGTGGCCCGCAGACCTTCTCTGACGGTTTCGCGCACCGATCGGGGATCGCGATCGCGCTGAGGCCGGTATATGTACCCGGCCTGGCAGAACCGGCATCCCACCGAACATCCCCTGGCTATTTCAATGGAGTACCTGTCGTGGACCACCTCGTGGTGAGGGACGAGGAT
This sequence comes from uncultured Thermoanaerobaculia bacterium, assembly GCA_964507185.1. Lineage (GTDB taxonomy): Bacteria > Acidobacteriota > UBA4820 > UBA4820 > DSQY01 > CAVRTJ01. The sequence goes on along the minus strand of CAZDOY010000011.1, from coordinate 14,511 downwards.
ATCGGAGGGGAAGGAGAACCTGTCTATGTCCATCAGGACACGCCTTCTGACGGGGAACGGGACTCCGGCAAAGGCCGGTCCGGTAACAACCTCCATGCCCGAATCGGGATCTTCTTCCGAGCGGTAGAGGGCCGGTACGTAGGTGCCTTCCACCTTCGCCAGTTCCAGGAGGAGGGCCTGCCGCGGAGCGCCCTTCATCCGGCGGATCACGTCGCACAACTCCTGGAAGCCCTCCTCTCCGTCCCCGATGAAGAAGGCGTCGATGAACGGCGCCAGAGGCTCGGGATTGCAGGCACACGGCCCTCCGGCAAGGATGACGGGATGGCTCGCGGTTCTATCCGCGGTCCGCAGAGGAATTCCCCCCATTCGGAGCATGTGCAGGATATTGGTGTACGTCAACTCGAACTGAAGCGTAAAGCCTACGACGTCGAAATCGTCGAGAGGCCGCTTGGACTCCAGCCCGTAGAGGGGCAGGCCCCGGTCTTCCATAACCTCGATCATGTCCGGCATCGGCATGAATACGCGTTCCGCCCAGACGTCGGGACGCGCGTTGAGCACCTTGTAGAGGATTTTGAGCCCCATGGTGCTCATGGCTATCTCGTAGCCGTCGGGGAACGCCAGCGCCACGTGGAGCATGTCGCCGTGTTCGGACTTGACGACTTCGTTGACCTCACCGCCGGTATAGCGCGTCGGCTTGATCACCTGATTCAGAAATCCAAGATCCATGGTTGTCGCTCTCCCGGGCCAGGATGCCTCAATCCATGGCCCATGCGTTCTGCCGCGCAGGCAAACGCCCTACGATAACATATTCCCTCCCCGACGGTAGCGCCCGCCCCCTCTCCCGCTCGCCCGCGCAGGGTCATTTCCCTTCCCGCCCGCCTCCGCGCCCCCTTTTGGAGGGCATTTGAACAAAGCATGTTATAAAATATGCTTTGAGGAGGGCCAGTTCATGACCGATAAGAAAGACAGAAAGAGGACGTACCACAAGGAAACCCGCCTCATACACGGGGATTTCCATTCGCCGCACTGGGACTACAGCGACCATATCGTGCCTCCCATTTCGGCTTCGGCCGCTTACCGGCTCGAAAGCACAGAACGGGGCGCCAAGGGATTCCAGAGCTTCGCCAATCCAGAATTCAACCGCCACACCCAACCGCCGATTTACATCTACGACAGGCTCGACGAACCGAGCCGCTCCATGCTCGAGGACAACCTGGCCGCCGCCGAAGAGGGCGAGTGCGGCGTGTGCTTTGCCACCGGCATGGGTGCGATCTCAGCAAGCATCGGGGTCCTGGCCAAATCGGGAGACACCGTTCTGGCCCATCGTACGCTCTATGGTTGTACCTACTCGCTCTTCAAGAACTGGATGCCCCGTTTCGGCATCACGGTCAAGATGGTGGATTGCAAGGACGTGGAAGCGCTTGAGGCCATGATGACGGACGACGTCGTGGCCGTGTACTTGGAGACGCCTTCCAATCCTGTCCTGGAGATCGTGGATATCGCCGCCATCCGGGCGGCTGTTGACCGCGTGAACGCCAATCGAGGCAAGAAGCGCAGGATCTTCATCGTCGTGGACAACACCTTCGCCACGCCCTTCTGCCAGCGGCCCATCACTTTAGGTGCCGATGTAGTGGTACAGTCCATCACGAAAAACGTGGGCGGTTTCGGAACCGACATGGGCGGCGTGTGGGTCGGCCCCACGCTTCTGGAACCCGACGTACTGCTATTCCGGAAAGACATCGGCGCGCCGCTGGCACCCAAGGCGGCCTGGCCGCCCCTCGTGTACGGCCTCCCGACCCTCGGGCTCCGGTCCAGGCAGCAGATGGACACGGCGCTAAAGGTCGCCCGCTTCCTCGAAGGCCACCCGGCCGTCAAGCGGGTCGTGTACCCGGGACTCCCGAGCCATCCGCAGCACGTCCTGGCCCGCAAGCAGATGCTTGATGCCGAAGGCAATTTCGCCCCTGGCATCATGATTTACTTCGAGCTCAAGGGAGACCTTCAGGAGGCCCGCACCAGGGGGAGCCAAATGATGGACTACCTTGCGGATCAAGCGCTGACCATAACGCTCGCGGTCTCCCTCGGGCAAATCAGGACGCTCATCGAGCACCCGTCTTCCATGACGCACGCCCCACTGCCCGTCGAAGCCCAGCTCGAAGCCGGCATCGACCCCGGCGGCATAAGGATCAGTATCGGCCTGGAGAAGAGCGAGGACATCATGGGCGACCTGGAGGACGCTCTCGACACCCTCACTTGATCCGCGGGTCATTCATCCAGGCGAACAGAAGCAGTTCGTGCGGCGCATGAGCCTGCCTGCATCAGGACGTTGGAGTCCTCAACGGTTGTGCTCTCAGACAAGGAGACGCCTTGCCGCATATTTTCAGGTGGACGGCCGAAAAAGGGATTGCCGGGGATACGCCGGATGCGGTCCCCCGCTCCATCCTGGCAAGCGTCCCCGAGCTGGCCGAGGCACCGGCTCTCCTGATCCTGCCGCCCCTCTGGGACCACCACGGCCATATAGCGGCACACGGAACCGCCCTCGAACAGGTCGACCTGCGAGGATGTCCGTCCCTTTCCGTGGCGCTTGCGAAGGTCCAATCGGCCGCCACGGAAAACGAACCCTCGGAATGGCTGCAGGGGTTCGGGTGGGACCAGAACAGGTGGTCGAACGCGTACCCCGACCGCAGGGACCTCGACGCGATCGTTCCGGACAGGCCCGTTCTCCTCAGGCGCATAGACGGCCACGCAGGCTGGGTGAACACTGAGGCCCTTGAAAGGGCGGGGTTCGGCGACGAAAGCCCCGATCCTTCGGGGGGGCGCCTGGTTCGGGAAGGCAGCCGGCTGACGGGCATCGTCCTGGACGGCGCCCTGAATCGAATAGAGGCGTGCGTTCCGCCTCCCGACGACGCGGACCTGCGCCGGCGAATCCTGCGAGCCCTGAACGACCTGAAAGAAACCGGACTGGCAGGAGTGACCGACATGGGGCTCGAGGAGAGCCACGTCCGGATCCTGACCGCGCTCGATCGCGAGGACGCACTGCCGATATCCGTGGAGGGATTCCTCTGGGTGAAAAGCGGCGTGGTGCCTTCGGGTAGCGCTTACGAGGGTCGCCGGTTCCGGGTCGTGGGAGCGAAGTTCTTCGCCGACGGCGCCCTGGGGAGCCGAGGTGCCGCACTCCATGAAGACTACGCCGACCAGACCGGCGAGCGAGGCCTCCTGCTGTGGGATACGAAGGTGCTCGCCGGAGCGCTCGCCGAAGCGGCCGCGCACGGCCTGAGGCCGGCCGTTCACGCCATTGGGGACCGCGCAGTGTCGCAGGTGCTCGACGCCATTGAACTCTCTCAGATCCCAGCCGGCGCAAGAATTGAGCACGTGCAGATCGCCCGGGACGAAGATGTCGGTCGCATGTCCCGCCTGGGCGTCGTGGCGTCGATACAACCGTGCCACTACCTCTCCGATCGCGAATGGGCCGTCGCCCGGCTCGGGGCAGGCATGTCCGACGCTTACCGGTGGGGCACTCTCAGGCGCCAGGGCATCCCCCTTCTCCTGGGCACCGATTTCCCGATCGAGTCCCCCGATCCCGTGCGCAACTTCTCAGCCTGCATGGAAAGGGAAGATCGTTCAGAGCGCCTTTCCCTGGAGACTATCCTGGAAGCATACGGTCCGCCTCGCGACTTCTCTCTCCGCCCCGGCTCCACGATCGCCGCCTTCGACCCAGGCGGTGCAAAGGCCCATCCGGACAGCATCCGTCTCGGCAAATGTGTCTCCGTGGCCCCTGGAGCCGGCTCCCCATGACGCCCCTGCCCCCAGAGACTCTTGAGCGGTTGCAGAAGTGGATCACGGCGCATTCCGGCCTCCGCGGCGAGGACTACAGGAGCACGTTTCTGGACAGGAGAATCTCCCCGCGCCTGAGAGCAACCGCCTGCGCCACCGTCGAGGAATACCTCGACTACATCGAAAAGCACGGCGCCGAACGCCGGGTGTTCCTGGACAAGCTGCTCGTGCCCACCACCGAATTTTTTCGCAACCCCGAGGTCTTCGAACAACTCGGCGCGTTGCTGCGTGACTGGAAAGCGCGGGAACCCCTGGCCGGCCTGCGAATTCTCAGCGCACCCTGCTCCACCGGGGAAGAAGCCGTGAGCCTGGCCATCCTACTCAGGGAGATCCGATTGGACGGCCGCATCATTGCCCTGGACCGTTCCAGGAAAGCGCTGAGGAAGCTCCAAGCCGCCACATTCCCGGCAAAAACAACGGAAAAGTTGGACAGAGCGCTCAGAGAGCGGTATTTTAAGCAGGAAGAGAACTCCGTCAGGGTGGATCCGGCGATCATTAAAACTATCCTGCCCGTGTGCGGAGACTTGACGTTCGGGATACCGGGAACGGGCTATCACGTGATAGCATTAAGGAACATTTTTATCTACCTCACCGAAGAAGCCCAGAACAGGCTTTTGGGGGAGGCAGAAAGGGCGTTGGTTCCGAACGGCTTGCTGATTCTCGGACGGGTCGAGTCGCTCGGCAGGAAAAGCAGTCATGGATGGAGGACGGTTGTGAGAGATGCACGCATCTACGCACGAGGGAGGGCCGAATGAAACTGAAGATAGGACTTGCCTTCATTCTCGTCGTCTTCATTCCCCTGATTATTGGCATCCTCCTGGATAATTTCGCGACTTTCAATCCCTGGCAGAACATGTGGCTGAAGATTTTCACCGGGATTCTCGTGGCAGCCTTCGCGGCCCTCGTATGGGCAGGACTCCTGACGAAGAAGCTTGTGGCGCTCGCGGAACTGAGCGCCAAGGTCGCGGAGGGCGATTTGTCCCAGACGGTCACGATCGACGGCGCGGACGAGGTCGGCAGGCTGGCGGCATCGCTCCAGACCATGGTGGCGAACCTCCGGGAACTCGTCAGGCAGGTGCAGATAAGCACCGGACTCATGTACGACGCCGTGTCCAACCTGTCCGTGTCCACCGCGGAAGTCACCGCCTCCACGGCGGAGATCGCCTCGAACATACAGAATATAGCCAAGGGAGCGGAGAGCCAGGCCGCCGACGTGGAGAGTGCAGTGGATGTCACAGAAAAGGTGGCCTCCGCGGCGTCCGCCATCGCGGACCGCAGCAAGACGGCCGAGTCCCATGCCATGGCCTCCTCTTCCAGGGCCTCCGAAGGCACGGCAGCCGCTGAAGACGCCCGGCACTCCATGAAGGAGATCCTGGACCAGGTGGAGAAATCCTCCTCACAGGTTCAGACCTTCAAGGAGCACGCGGCGGAGATCTACTCCCTCGTCGAGGGCATCACCACGCTCAGCCACCAGACCCACATCCTCGCTCTCAATGCGGCCATAGAGGCCGCCCGGGCGGGAGACGCGGGTCGCGGCTTCGCCGTTGTCGCAGAGGAAGTCAGGAGGCTCGCAGAGAACACCCAGGATCTGGCGGCGCAGATCGCCCGGCTGGCTCAAGGCATCACCGGCCGCACCCAGCACGTGGCCGACAGTATGGCCGAAACCAACCAGGCAGCCCTGCTCGGCAGGGACAAGACCGCCGGCGTGTCCGCAGCACTCGGCAGGATCAGCGCGAGCGCGGCCGATACGAGAGACGCCGTGAGGGCCATCGCCAAGGAGGCCGCTCTCCAGGCGGAGGGCACGTCGGCACTGACCAGGAGCATGGAGGCGATCCAGGCCGTCGCGACCGACAACGCGGCGGGTACCCAGGAGGCCTCAGCCGCCACCGAGGAAACGACCGCCAGCATGGAGGAGATCAACCAGCAGGCCCAGGCCCTGATGGACGAATCCAACAGGCTTCGTTCCCTGGTGGAAAAATTCAAGCTCTGAGCCCTCGCGCGGGGTTCGAATAGAAAGACCGCGGGCAAAGGCAAGGGGGCCAGCCGAACAGACCGGAGTTAAGGGTGCAGAAACTCCTCGTGGCAAGGGTCGGAAAACGGTTTTCAGGATGGCTTACGCGGGATCTGTCGGACGTCAGACCCCTTCCGCCCATCTACCCTTTGCCGGAGGCATTCCCGTACATCCACGGGAGCGCTTTCGTGGGGGGAAGGCTCATCACGGTCATCGATACCTTTGCCATCATGGGTGAGGAGGGTGATCACCCCGACGACGGTCTTCTCCTGAGGCTCGCCGCGCCCAGCGACCACCTCGCCTTTCCCATACGTTCCGCCGAAGCCGTCCTGCCATACACCGAGCTCAACCTCCACGAGGAGAACGCCTCGGGCATATGGGCCGGACTTTACCCGTGGGAGGAGTCCTGGATCAACGTGATCAATCCTTCCGCCGTGGCAGACGAACTCGCTCGCGCCGCGGCCGAAGCCATTCACCACCTATCTACAGGGAGAGACCATGCCTCATAAGGTTCTCATTGCCGACGACGCGATGTTCATGAGGGCCATGATCCGCGACATCCTGGTCAACTCGAACCGATACGAGGTCGTCGGCGAGGCTTCCAACGGCCAGGAATCCGTGGACCTCTACAGAAAACTCCAGCCCGATCTGGTCACCATGGACATCGTCATGCCCCAGATGGACGGCATCGAGGCAACGAAAGAAATCCTCAGAGCGAACTCCAAGGCTCGCGTTGTCATGTGCTCGGCCCTTGGACAGGAGGCCCTCGTCATCGAGTCCATCGCGGCCGGCGCAAAGGATTTCATTGTGAAACCGTTCTCCGCCGAGAAGGTCCTCAAGGTGCTCGACGCGGTCATCTCAGGCTGAAGCGGCTAACTGAAGATCCTTCCTTCCATCCGAGGACCTGATGGACCTGTCCAAGTATCTGGAACTTTACCTGACGGAAGGGCGGGAACACCTCGCGGCCCTGCGTTCGGGTCTGCCCCCGGAAGGCCCGCCGAACGCCGCCGCCGTCAACGAGATTTTCCGCCATGCCCACTCCCTCAAGGGCATGGCCGCCTCCATGGACTTCGAGTGCACGAGTTCCCTCTCCCATACCCTCGAATCCCTCCTCGGCCTGTGGCGCCAGGGACGGCCCATAAACCGGGAGCACATTGACGCGGTGGTCCGCACCCTGGACGTCCTGGAATCGCTCATGGACTCGGTCCAGAGAGACGGATCCGACGTTTCGGGCCGCGAGGCGGCCGCGGCTTCCGGGGCTCGCCTTCAGGCCATGATTTCCGATGAGCCCCCTCCTTCCGAGGGCCCGGAAGAGCCCGCGACCGAACCGTCACCAAGTAGACTTCCGGTCGAAGGTCCCGTACCGGACGACCTATCGGCGCGTCTCTCGGTGGGTATCGATCCCGCATCTCCACTGCCCGCCGCCCGCCTTCTCGTGGTTCTTCAGAAAATCAGGGAAAACTGCGGAACGGTCCGCATGGAGCCGGATATCGTCGCCATACAAAGCCGCAACCTCAAGTCGGCCGTCTTCAACCTTCTGCCGTCGCCCCAGTTGAAAGACCTCGCCCGCTCGCTCAGAGACCTTCCCGAAGTGGTCCAGGTTTCTCTGGACGTTCCGGTCCGGGCCTCGACCGCCGGAAAATCCGGGCCGACCCTCGTACCGAGCATTCGCGTCCGTTCCGAAGACCTGGATGGTCTGTTGAACCAGACGGGGGAACTCCTCAACCACCTCAACCAGTTCGAAGCGGGCCTCACGCAACAGGACAAAAGAAAGAACCGTTTCTGGCTTGAAGCACACCGGAGCCGAATGGACAGGCTATTCGACCAGGTCCTGTCCATAAGGCTCGTGCCGTTCGACGCGCTCGTGGAGCGCCTCGGCCGCACGGTTCGTGAGCTCGCCGACCGTCTCTCGAAACGCGTCCTGCTAGAGGTGGAGGGCGCGGACCAGAAGGTCGACCAGGGGCTTCTCGAAAAGCTCCTCGATCCGCTGGCCCACCTGGTTCGGAACGCCATGGACCACGGCATGGAGAGCGCCGAAGACAGAGCCGCGGCAGGCAAGAACGAAGCGGGCCTCATCAAACTGGAGATAAGCCGCGAGGCCGAAGCCTTGATCATCAAAGTCGAAGACGACGGGCGGGGGCTGGATCCGGAAGTTATTCGCCAGACGGCGGTCGAACGTGGTCTGCTGACTCCACAGGACGCCTCGTCCCTGGACAGGGACAAGTTGTTCCGTCTCCTCACCACGCCAGCCTTCTCCACCCGAAAGGAAGTTACCGAGGTCAGCGGGAGGGGCGTAGGCCTCGACGTCGTGCGTTCGGCCGTCGAGTCTCTGGGCGGGCACCTCGAAATCGAGAGCACCCTCGGCAAGGGAAGCCGCTTTCTGCTCGTCGTGCCGTCCGCCGTAACCCTGACCAGCGTCCTGATCTTCGGCTGGAGGGACAATTCTGCCCGATTCGGCCTGCCGGCATCGCAGGTCAAGCACATATACCCCCTCTCCAGCCACGCCATGACGTGGTCGGGCGATCGCCGTCTCCTCCAGGTGGGAAACGAACTCTTGCCTGTCATCCCCTGGCGTCTAGGGCCGGTCGGACGCGATGGAGTGGGCCTGAGGTTGAGCGTCCAGGGCCGAGATCGGATACTCCTTGTATCCGATGTTTTTCAAGGCGAAAATGTCGTCATTCATCCCTGGGGGCCTCCGCTCGACATGGTACCCGGATGGATGGGGGGCGCACTGCTCTCCACCGGCGAGGTTGCCTACGTTCTTGACGGCCGCATCATCGCCAAATACGACGAGAAGGAAAGCCATGCTCTATCAGATTGAAGAGAACGACCTCGACGCTCTCAAGGAAGTCAGCAATGTCGGCGCAGGACACGCGGTGACCGCCCTTCACCAGATGACGAAGCGCACCATAACCCTCGAGGTTCCCTGCGTGGACCTTGTACCTTTTGCCAGGGTGGTCGACTCCCTGGGCGGACCGGAAGAGGAGGTGCTCGGTCTCTTCTTTCGCGTTTTCGGCGCCTCGCGCGGAAACATGCTCGTCGTCATGCCCCGCCAGTCGGCAGAGCGTCTGCTTACGATACTTTTCAACGGCAACGGCCCCAAAAAGCCCCTGGGAGAGATGGAAATCTCGGCCTTGAAAGAGGTGGGCAACATACTGACCTCCTCCTACCTCAACGCGGTCGGCCGCCTGCTCTCCCTGCCGCTCATTCCGTCCATACCGGCTTTTTCCATGGACATGGCCCAGGCCGTCGTGGATCTGCTGCTCATTGAGCTGGCCGAAGTCACGCACCAGGCACTGGTCATCCAGACGGACTTCACGACCCGCGACAAGTCCTTTTCTGGGCACTTCTTCCTCCTGCCCGACCCGAAGTCCATCGAGACCATTCTCAAGGCCATCAGGGCCATGCGAAAGGAAGCCTAGATTCCCTTCGGGGACTGCAGACCTCGAACGCTTTACCGCATGTGACAGTCAACCGGGAGTGCCTCATGCCCACGAACGCGCCCGCACCAAGAGCATTCTCCGCCATGGACCACGTGCTTTACGCCTTCTGCTGGACTAGTTTCATCGGCATTCTGGCCCTTGCCGCATGGCTGAGGCCGTCACCCGCCGGGCTGGGCACCCACACGGAACTCCACCTTCCGCCCTGCGGCTTCTACATGGTCTTCCACAAGCCCTGCCCCTCCTGTGGGATGACCACGTCCTTCGCATGGCTCGTGCACGGCCATCCCATCAAGGCGGTGAAAACGCAGCCTGCCGGGGTGGCAGTCTTCCTCGCCACCCTTGTGGCCTGGCTGTATCTCCCCCGCGCGTGGTTCAAGCGCCGCCCCTTCGCGCACATCTTCGAGCTCAGGGCGTTCCTGCCATCGACGGTGCTACTCATCGCAATCATTCTGACCGTATGGGTCTGGCGCCTGATCACGTGAAGCACGAAGTGATCCCTTGATCCAGAAGTCGAATCTCGGGCGGTCGTTCGAAGACCCGTCCGAAAGGACCGAGATTACGGGATTTGATGATTGGGGGGTGAGGGCGCGCGCACACCTCTGCGGGCCTGGATTAGCGCACCCGCAGGAACGACGAGGGCGAGGCGGGCACCTATTCGAAAGCCGGTCACCGGCCCTCCCTGCCTTTGGGCCTCGGGCCTTATCCCCTAGCCCTGGGGAAACAGCCGGCACCGCCGTCTCCCCAACGGCCCACCCAAAACATCTCCGACTTCCGCCTCCTCCCCCGGCTCGTTTCCAAAATCCGAGATCCCAAATTCCAATTCCAAAATGTCCATTCCTACCTTTCCTTGCCCGCTGCGGCTCGGGCATATAGAATGGCCGGGTAGCGTAAGCGTGAAGCATGGCATCTG
>CAZDOY010000011.1:0-4216 GCA_964507185.1 uncultured Thermoanaerobaculia bacterium | reverse complement strand
TGCGGCTCGGGCATATAGAATGGCCGGGTAGCGTAAGCGTGAAGCATGGCATCTGAGTGCGTAGAGGGAGGTGTGAGATGAGTGACGATTATCACGTCGCGGAGCCCGTCGGAGCCCAGCCCGTTCAGGTCGACAAGGCCAGCGGCATGGCGATCGCGGCGCTCGTTCTAGGAATACTCGGCTTTTGCTGCTGCGGGTTCATTACAGGCGTCCCCGCATTGATCATCGGATGGATCGAAAACAGCAAGATCAACAGGGGCGAGAGCTCCCAGCGCGGCAAGGGATTCGCCATCGTGGGCATCGTGCTCGGTGTCGTTTCTCTCGTATTCGCGTGCCTCGGTCTGCTCTGGACCTTCTTCTTCGGCGGCCTGGGCGTACTTCAGCAGATCGCACATACGCACCCCTGAAGTAAGGCTCCGCAGAATCCTTTCGAGATCCGGCCCCAGGCCGGATCTCAAGCCCTCGGGTGAAACTGCCGGTACAGCCTCTTCAGACGTTCCTGTTCGACGTGGGTGTAGATCTGCGTGGTCGAGATGTCCGAATGGCCCAGCAGGATTTGAACGGACCTTAGATCCGCACCGTGTTCCAGCAGGTGAGTCGCAAAAGAGTGCCTCAGCGTATGGGGACTCATGTTCTTCATGATGCCGGCCGAGACGGCGTATTTCTTGATCATGGTCCAGACGTTCTGTCTTGTCATCCCCGCGCCTCTCGCCGTGACGAACAAGGCCCTGCACGGGCGCTCTTTGAGCATGAGGGGACGCGATTCCCGTTTATAGCGCGATACCCAGTCCTGAGCCACTTCGCCCAGCGGTACCACGCGCTCCTTTCCCCCCTTACCCATGACGAGGACGAACCCGGCTTCGGCATTCAGCCCGTCCAGCGTCAGCCCCGTAAGTTCCGAAACGCGCAGTCCCGTGGCGTAGAGGACTTCGAGCATGGCTCGGTTCCTCAGACCCACCGGCGTTTCGGTCCGCGGCGCACCGAGGAGTCCGTCCACCTCGCCGGCGGTCAGGTAGGACGGAAGGTGCTTGAATGTGCGGGGCGCATCCACGTTCTCGGTGGGATCTACGCCGACGATCTTCTCGAGCAGGAGAAAACGGTAGAAAGTGCGGAGGGCCACGAGCCGCCGCGCCGCGGTGGAGGCGGACAGGCCCTCGGCCCTCTCCTGCCCCAGAAACCCGCGCACGTCCTCCCTCTTGACACGGTCGGGCGTCTTTCTGCAGAAACCGAAAAACTTCGTGAGATCGCTGCGGTAAGCTTCGACGGATTTCTGAGAGAGCCCCCGCTCCACAATCAGGTGTTGAAGGAACTGCGTCAGTTCGGCGGGCAGGTGCGCCTGCCCTCCATCGTCCGTCATGGCATCGCCGCTTTCGTCGCCCCGCTTAGGGACGCAAGGATACACTACCAGTATTTCTCCATGTGTATCTGGCCGGGGTTCTTGCGATTGTGGGGCTCAAATCCCCCCGTCTGCAGAATATCCGTCATGGATTCGATCATGCCGGGGTTGCCGCACAGAAAAACGTGTGTATCCGATGGAGAGGGGAGCCCTCCCCAGGATTCCTGCAGAGTGCCGTCCGTCCAGAGCGTCTGGACGAAGCCGACGTGGCCCGTCCACGGATTGTCTTCGTCCACCGGGTTCCTGATGGTCGGCAGGTAGAAGAAGTTCTGGTAGTTGTGTTCGAGCGCAACGAGTTCGGACCTGTAGCCGAGGTCCCAGGAATGCCTGGCGCCGTGGAGAACCGCGAACCGCCGGTCTTCGTGGGCCAGCATCCGGCTTCTGATCATGCTCATGTAGGGCGCTATCCCAGTGCCCGTGGCTATGAGTACCACGTTGCTGTCGTCGGGCACGTCGTCGAGGGTGAACATCCCCGTTATCCTTGGGGAAAGCCAGACCTTGTCGTCCTTGTCCAGCGCGAACAGGCGGGGCGTCAGCGAGCCCGACCTGACGAGCGCGACGTAGAACTCGAGGTACTCTCTCTGGACGGATGACGATGCGATGGAATAGGCGCGGCGGATCAGGCGGTCTGAAGCGGGTGAGTCCTCCTCGGACTCGGACATCGAACAGCGGGGAGCGCTGCCCGGGAGTCCAAGGACGGCGAACTGGCCCGCCTTGAAATCCGGCAGTGCCCATCCCTCGGGGGCGACGCGAATAATCATGAGCCCCGGAGCCACTTCCATTTTCTTCTGCACGCGCGCGTTGAGGGTCGTATCAGCCAACTGAAACCTCCAGATTGATCATTCCTTGTTGGGTTCCTTTCGAATTATCAGGGTCACCGGCCCGTCGTTAACGAGTTCCACCTTCATCATGGCCTGGAAGACGCCCGTTTGTACGGGAACGCCCGTACCCTTCAAAGAGACAACGAAACGGTCGAAAAGATTCCTTGCCGTGTCCGGCGGCGCCGCTTTGGAAAAGGACGGGCGGGTCCCCTTCCTCAGGTCGCCCACGAGCGTAAACTGGCTGACTGCCAGGACCGCGCCGCCGACGTCGGCTACGGAGAGGTTCATCTTGCCCTCTTCGTCGCCGAAGATCCTCGCTGCGGCCACTTTCCTCGCGCACCAGTCGCATTCGCGGGACCCGTCTCCCTCTTCCACGGCCACGAGGGCGACCAGTCCGGCATCGATGCTGCCCGCGGTGCAGCTTTCCACCCTGACGCAGGCACGGCTGACCCGTTGCAGAACCACAATCATCGTCCTCTGAGCCTCTTCATCAGGATGTCTCCAAAGAAGCGTGCCTCCGGAAACCGTAGAATCCAGGCTCCCATAGCATATATCACAACGCCCGCTCCGATGGCCACGAACAAGGAGAAGGCGTTGATGAACATCCGGCCGTGCGGAAGGCTCTGTTCCAGCCACCACGCTATGAATCCCATGCCCACGGACAGCAGAAGGATCCTGAAAGCGACGGGCGACAGAGCGCCGAGGGGTACGCGCACACCGTGCTTCCTGCGCAGTCCCACGGCCAGCCAGGCTCCGTTGACCAGGGCTGAAATAGACGATGCCAGAGCGATCCCGGTCGCCCCGGCGGGTCCCATCAGGTAAAGGGCCGATGCGGTAAAGACCACGAGGCTGGCCATACCTGCCCACAGAGGTGTGGTCATGTCCTGGTGTGCGTGGCACACCCTTACCAGTATGAGCGCCGCCGCCCAGGGCACCATGCCCAGCGCGTAGGCTATCAGCGGACCGACGGTCAGCGCGACGGACTCCGAGGAGAAGCGTCCCGTCCGGAAAAGTACGTTGACGATGGGACCGGATAGGGCGAGTATGCCCGCCGAAGCCGGCAGGATGACAAAGATCACGCCCGACAGACCCCTCGAGAGTATGCTCTCGAGGCCCGGCTTATCGCCGTCGGCCACCTGTCTGGAGAGGCTGGGCAGGATCACGGTGGACAGGGAGACCGCGAACAGCCCGAAGGCGAGCTCCGTCACCCTGTTGGCGTAGTAGAGCGCCGAAACCGCGCCTTCCCCGACCATGTGGGCCAAAGCCGTGCCTACGAGAATGGTGAGTTGTCCGGCCCCCGCGCCCAGTATCCCGGGCACCATGAGTTTGAAGACCCTCATGACCCGCTCGTCCCGGAGCGTGAAGGCGGGGCGGAAAGACATGCCCTCCTTCTTGAGCAGCGGGATCTGCACGACGAACTGTATGAGGCCGCCCGTCAGGACGCCGTAGGCCAGAACCTCCGTAGGATTATTGGAGTGGTATCCCCACACGATGGCGAAAACGACGATCGTAACGTTGAGAAACGCCGGCGTTAAAGCGGGCAGCGCGAAAACGTCCCTGCAATTCAGGATGCCCATGGCCACGGCCGACAGCGATATCAGGGTGATGTAGGGAAACAGGAGCGCCGTCAGGTGCCTTGTAAGTACGTATACCTGCGGGGCCTTCTGCGCGAGTTCCCAGGCCATCAGCTTGACGATGACCGGGGCGGCCAGCGAACCGACCAGCCCGAATATGACCAGGAACACACCGAACACGTATAGGAAACGCCTGGCGAACAGCCAGCTCCGTTCCTTGTCATCCGCCTCGAATGACTCGGACAGCACCGGTACGAGGGCCGCCGTCATGGCGCCTTCGGCAACGAAGCGGCGAAAGGTGTTGGGGATCCTGAACGCTATGTAGAACGCGTCGGCCCAGTAAGACGTGCCCAGCAGGCCGGCCAGGACCCTGTCCCTGACGTAACCGAGCAGGCGGCTCACCAGCGTCATGGCGGCCACATTCG
>CAZDOY010000010.1:51714-85505 GCA_964507185.1 uncultured Thermoanaerobaculia bacterium | reverse complement strand
GGTCGCGCCCCGCGCCGCCGACTGGGAGCGCGAGCGCCGGATCCCCCGCGAGGTCTTCAGGCGCATGGGCGACCTCGGCTTCCTGGGCATCCTCTACCCCGAAGAATACGGTGGCACCGCCGCGGACATCTTCTACGCCGTGGCATTCCTCGAAGAGCTGCCGCGGTCGCTCATGGGCGGTTTCTGCGCCGCCGTCTCCGTCCAGCAGTTCATGGCCGTGCGGCACATTTTCGAGTCGGGCAGCGACGACCTCAAGATGCGCTACCTCGTGCCCTCAGTCGAGGGCCGGAAGGTCGGCGCCCTGGCCATCACGGAGCCGGACGCGGGTTCCGACGTGGCGTCGATCCGCACGGGCGCGCACAGAGAAGGGGATCATTTCGTCGTAAACGGCGCCAAGACCTTCATCACCAACGGCGGCGAGGGCGATTTCTTCACGCTGGCCGTGCGGACCGGCGAGTTGGGAGACGGCGCGGCGGGCATCAGCCTTCTTGTCGTGGACGCGGACACGCCCGGCGTAAGGGTGGCGCGGCGATTGGACAAGATGGGCTGGCACTGTTCCGACACGGCGGAGCTGGCCTTCGAGGACGTGCGCGTACCCGCGTCGAACCTCGTGGGCGAACTCAATTCGGGTTTTTACCAGATCATGGAGGCCTTCGCCCTCGAACGGATCTGCGGTGCCGCCATCGCGGTGGGCAGCGCGGACATCGCGCTGGACGTCACCCGGAAGTACATGTCGGAGCGAACGGCCTTCGGGAAGCCTCTGAAACGCTTCCAGGCCCTGGCCCACAAACTCGCGGACCTGGCTGCCGAGGTCGAAGCGGCCCGCCAGCTCACCTACCACGCCGCCTGGTTGGCCGGGCAGGGCGACAAGGCCGTATTGGAGTCCTCCATGGCCAAGCTCGTCGCGACGGAGCTGGGCAAGCGGGTGGCTGACGAATGCCTGCAGATGTTCGGCGGGTACGGTTTCATGGAAGAATACCCCATGGCCCGCTTCTACCGGGACGCGCGGGCGGCCACCATCGCGGCGGGAACGTCGGAGATCATGCGCGAGATCATCTCGCGGCTCACGTGGGAGGATTCGACAATGGGCAAACAGGAAAAACCGGCAGAGAAGCCGGAACACTCGACGGCCGGATCACAGGCGCCCAGCCCGAAAGAAACGGCCGCCCCGCCGCCCTCCGGGCCCGACGCCTCGTCCATACCCCGCACGGTCGAGGACCTCATCGGGTCGCTGCCGGCGCGCATACGCCCCGACAAAGCCGAAGGCTGGCAAGCGGTCTTCCACTACAAGATCAAGGGCGCGGAGAAGCCCGAGTGGACCATCTTCATCGACGGTGCGGACTGCCGCGTTGAGGAGGGCCTGGCAGGCACGCCGACCTGCACGGTGGAAATGAAAGAGGCCACATACGTCGGTATCGAGACGGGCACGGTGAACCCCCAGGCGGCCTACATGATGGGCAAGGTCAAGGTGAGCCGCCTGGCGGAGATGATGCGCTTCATAAAGACCTTCACGCCCGTGTTCAAGCTTTGAGAGGACTGCGCCGCTTCGATCGGAGGTCCAGCAGGCCATGACGGAGACGAGACCGTTGCAGGGCACGCTCGTTCTGGACGTCACGCGCATGGTTCCGGGCGCCGTTCTCGCGCGGATGTTCCTCGACCTCGGGGCGCGAATTCTGAAGATCGAAGATCCGGCCCTGGGTGACCCCTTTCGCGGCTCGCCGCCCGTCGAGAGCGGCAGCGGAACGGGCGCAGGTTTTGCGGCGTTCTACGCGGGCGCCCAGTCCGTCTGCCTGGACCTTCGCACAGGCGGGGGGGCGGCGGCCCTGAGGGCCCTCTCCAGGCACGCCGACGTCCTCGTGGAGAGTTTCCGTCCCGGCACCATGGACGGTTGGGACCTGGGTTACGAGCGTCTGGCCGCGCTGAACCCGTACCTGGTCTATTGTTCCATCTCGGGTTACGGAACGAAGGGGCCCAACGCCGGAAGAATCGGCCACGATCTCAACCTTTCCGCCTTCTCCGGCCTGCTCGATTTCTTTCCGGGAAGCGGGATTCCAGGCGTGCCGCTATCGGACGTGAGCGGGGGCATGCTCGCCGCCTCGGCCATCCTGGCGGCCCTTCTCGGGCGGCATCGGTCCGGAAGGGGATGCTTCATCGACCAGCCCCTCGTGGTGGCCGCCAATCCCTTTCTCTCCTGGGCGCTTGCCGACGCCGCCGCCGGCGGAGGCGGCCTCGGGGACACGATGCTCAAGGGAACCTGCCCGGCATACGGACTGTACACCTGCGGCGACGGCCGTAAGGTGGCGCTCTGTGCGCTCGAACCGAAATTCTGGGAGTCCTTCATCGAGATGCTCAACATGGGCGACCTGGCCGGCGTCGCGTTGGACGCGGGCCCCGCCGGCCGGGAGGCTGTTCGGCGCATCTCCGAGGCGATGGAGGCGAAGCCGAGCGCCTGGTGGCTCGAACAGGCCGACAAGAGAGGACTTCCCCTGTCGCCCGTCAACAGCCTCCGGGAGGCGCGCGGTGAGCTGTGGGACAGCGCGGAAAGCGGGCGGGCATCGGGCGTTCTCAGGCCTTACCTGCCCTCGCTGGGCGGAGGCGTCCCGGGTCCCGCGCCGGCTCTCGGCGAGCACACCGACGCCGTGTTGCGGGAGTTCGGGATAGAGCGGTGAGCGGATGGGCACGCGCCTGTCGGTGCAGCAGTGGGGTGAAGGGTCAAGAGGTCGAGCGTCCGGCCGAATGCCGCCGGCCGCCGGATGGGCAAGTCGCCTGCCGAGGCAGAAATCCCAGATCCCGCGACGTGCGGGCCAGGGCGCGCTGAAACGCAGAGCTGACAAGGTGTCTCGTACCCCATTAAGGGATTCGGACTGCCTCCGAGCCCGGCACAGGCCGGGCGAGGAAGCCGCAAGGGTGGAACCCCGGCGGGCTTTACCCGTGGGGGTGGAAGGAATGTGCCCTCCCCGTTGCGGTGACGCTTCTTGTTTTTCGTGAACCACGCATATTGCCGGAGCGGGGATGGCACGATCGCGGATATCGGGCGTAGCCGCGCCGATTGACGAGGAGGCCCTCGTGGACTATGGTAGAGAACCTGCCGCGGCCGGTCTTGACCCGAATCGACCGGCCGGATGACGCAGAAATTGAAAGGCACCTGATCTGCACGATAATGGTGCGAAGGGATCCGAAACGCGGGGACCGGAACCGTGCAGATACCTCGAGGCATCATGGGGAACGAACCGGAAAAACCCTGGAGCGACGAAGAGCTCAAGCGGCGAGGGGTCGGCTACGGGAAGAAAGCTCTCTGGGTCGTCGATCACCCTTACAGGCCTTCTGAACACGACATCTCCAGCATGTCGCGGTATGTCTCCGCGGTCTGGAAAGCCGCCGAACGGGTCACCGAATCGTTCGGCCGCGACGAAGGGCTTAAGGCTCTCTTCGGCTATGGTCCGCTGCAGACCCGGTGCATCCTGAAGGATCCCGGATACAGGCCGATCATCCCCCTGGGACGGCTCGACGCCTTCATCGTGGACGGGACGCCGAGGTTCATGGAGTTCAACACGGACGGCACGGCCGGGTGGCACTACTCGTCGGCGCTCACGGCGCTCTGGAGGGAGCATGCCGGGTTGCCGGCGGAGGCGAGTTCCCTGGACGATCGGCTCCTGGCGACGATCATCGCCTGCTTTCGCCGGTGGGACAAAAAAGGCGTGGAACGCCCGCGAATCGCCGTCGTGGACTGGGATACCGTCGGAACGCTTCCCGAACTGAATGCCCTGGCCGCCGGCATTGGAGATGCGGGATTCCCCGTTTCCATCGAGGATCCGAGGGGACTTCGCCTGTCGTCGGGCCGGCTCGTCGGGTCTCAGGGCCCCATCGACATCGCCTACCGGCGGCTCGTGAGCGAGGAGGCCTTTGCTCGGTCGGAAGAGATCCGGCCTTTCCTGGACGCCTGGCTGTCGGACGCCGCGTGTTTCGTGGGAGGATTCTGCACCGATCCGGCGTGGAGCAAGACGCTCTTCGTGGTCCTCTCCGACCCTTCATACGCGGACCTCTTTCCCGCCGAACTCAAGGCGGATCTCGATGAGTGCATACCCTGGACGCGCGCCCTCGTGGGCGGCCCTGTCATGTACGGGGGCAGGTTGGTGGACATGGAAAACCTTCTGCTGGAAAGGCGCGAGGAGTTCCTGATCAAACCCGCCCGCAGCTACGAGGGGCGGGGACTGCTGGCAGGCGCCCACAGCAGCCGGGACGCCTGGGAATCACGCGTCAAGGAGGCCCTGCGTGCGAAGAACAGCATCGTTCAGGCGTTCCTGCGACCCGACCCCGAGAGCATTCCCGGACTGGGGCGCGTCTTCGTCCAGCCCGGCGCGTACGTCCTGGAGGGGAAACTGGCGGGATATCTGCCTCGGGTGAGCCCCACGGAACTCATAACGCCGGGGGTCGCCGAATACTACTGCCCCGTCGGCGTGGAAGTCCCCTGGTAAAACGGCTCGCTTCTGCCCCGGAAGGCGGCGGAGAGAGAAAAAGGAGAACCCGCCTGGGCGTTCCCCCTTGTTTCTCCAACTCTCGGATGGGGCTATTCCGGCTTCACGCCGAGGAAGGCGCCGCCTGCCTTTATCAGGTAGCCGTTTTCGACATCCTTGCCGCCGAGGACCCTGTTCAGCAAGGCGTCCGCCTTTTCGCGGTCGCCGTGGAGGACGTAATAAGCCGCAATGTCCATCAGGTAGTCGGTGTCGTCGGGTTGCTTCTGAAGGACCTTGTTGAAGGCGGATTCGGCCTTGTCCCAGTCTCCGGCCTGAAAGTAGATGTGCCCGATCTGCAGCCAGTCGTCGGCATCGGCTTCGGCGGTGGTGACCTTCTGGATGATGGCTTCTCCCTGGGCCTTGTCGCCTGAAAGGTAATAAATGCGGGCGATAGAAAGTTTCTCCCAGTTGTCGCCCGCCTGCTTCAGGGCGGCATCCAGCAGGGCCTTGCCCGCTTCCTCGCCCTTTTTGCCCTTGTAGAGAGCCTTGTAATCGACCCTGGGTTTGGGCTTCGTTTTTTTCTGTATCTTCTGGGAGGCGGCCTTCTTGGCCTGGGTCTTCTGAGGTATCACTTTCTCGACGGGCTTCTGGGGGGCCGCAAGGGCCGCGGCCGTCAGCAGGCCGGCGGCGAGCAATACCAGTAGTCTGTTCATCTTGTTCTCCTCTTCGGAGTTTCGCGGCCGCGCCGCTCGCTCCGCTGCGTAGCTGCACCTTCTCACTTGTTCGTTCGAATCTGCTGAAGACAGGTGTACACGAGATCGGTGAGGAGCGCAACAGCTATCCACCCGGATCGGGAAAATGGACCACCTGGAATGCGCGCTTGCAGTAAAAGTGCTATAATAATTATACACCTTTTGATACAGCACCTGTGGGCGGGCGCACGCCCCCACTCGAAGGTCAACGGAGACGGGACGATCCGCCGCTGTAAAGGCGGGGGTTCATCAGGCGGCGGACGGCGGAAAGCGCATCTCTAATCGGTTTATTGCGAGGGCGCCATGCACTGGATCGACTACGGGATCATCATAGGGTACATGGTGGTTGTATTCGCCATCGGGGCGTTCTTCTTCAAGCGGCAGACCAAGGTCGACGAGTACTTTGTCGGCGACCGTAAGATGGGCGCCCTGCACGTGGGGCTTTCGGTCGTGGCCACGGACGTGGGCGGCGGATTCTCCATAGGGCTGGGCGGATTGGGCTATGCCATGGGGCTTTCGGGTTCGTGGCTGCTGTTTACGGGCTTCATCGGCGCCTTGCTCGCATCGGTCCTGCTCATTCCAAAGGTCAAGAAGCTCGGCGACCAGCGGAAGTTTCTCACGTACCCCGATTTTCTCGAATGGCGTTACGACGGCAAGACGAGGCTCGTCGCCGCGGTCGTGTCCGGCATCGGGTATGCGGGCTTCGTGGGGGCGCAGATCCTCGCGGGGGGAAAGCTCTGTTCGGCGGCCTTCGATGTGGACCTCGTAACTGCCGTGATGATAATGGCGGGGGTCGTTATTTTCTACACCGCCTTCGGCGGAATGGAGGCCGTCATCTACACCGACACTTTCCAGTGGGGCGTTCTCCTCATCGGCCTGGCCTTTTTCGCGCTGCCTTTCGCGTACTTCGAGGTAGGGGGCATGGTACATCTCAGAGAGGTCTTGCCGGCGGCGCACTTCAGCCTCACCAACATCACATGGAAACAGTTTTTCACGTGGATGTTCACGATCGTTCCCATCTGGTTCGTCGGCATGACGCTGTACCAGCGAATCTACGCCACGAGGGACCTCAAGACCGCCAGGCGGGCCTGGTACCTGGCCGGGTTGCTCGAGTGGCCGGTCATGGCCTTCCTCGGCGTGACGCTGGGCATGTTCTCGAGGGTGATGTACCCGAGCGTGGAGGCGGAGATGGGGCTCCCGCTTCTCATAAGGAATGTTCTGCCCGTGGGCGTTATGGGTTTGGTGATAGCCGCTTACTTCGCGGCCATCATGTCCACCGCGGACAGCTGCCTCCTGGCCTCGGTGGGCAATATCATCAACGACGTCTACCAGAAGTACGTCAACCCCGGCGCCGGCGAGAACCGCGTACTCTGGTTCAGCCGCACGACGACCGTACTGGTGGGGGTCGCATCCGTGTCGCTCGCGCTGCTGGTCCCCACTGTCCTCGATGCGATCCTGCTCTCGTACGCGTTCATGGTGTCCGGGCTCTTTGTCCCGACCCTTGCAGGGCTCGTGTCCAGACGTGGTTCCTCCACCGCCGCGCTGTGGAGCATCGTCGCGGGGGGAGGAACCGCCGTGTTTTTCGAGGTTTTTCCCTCCTTGAACCCCCTGAGGGAGAGCATCCTGGTTGCCCTGCCCGCCTCTCTGCTGATTTTCGTCGTTCTCACGGTTCTGTTTCCACGACGTGGAACCGTGGATGAGATACGGGCGTAGCGTCCTGGCCTGCGATTCTCAGTAGCGGTACACGGCGGCTATCGGTCCGCCGCCCGGCACCTCGACGGGCTCCACCGCGTAAACCGTGCTTTCGTGGATGAAGCTCTGAATGGCCGCCGCGTCGAGGAGGTCCTCGTCCCCTTCCACATAGTCCTCGTTAATGTCCACGCGCCTCGATTTGGGCTCGATGCGGCCCCAGCGATGGGCCCCTACCGCCACGAAGAGGGACTCGACGCGGCCGTCGCAGGCGGCGAGGACGATTTCCTTCAGGTCCTGCCCCGCGAGCCCCGTTCCGAGACGTTTCATGTACCGGTCGGCGGCCTTTTTCTTTGATGCCTGAAAAATGGGGCTGACGATCTTCCAGGCTTTGGAGTGGAGCCTGGTCCCGTCGATTCCGTCCGGGTTGCCCAGGATGCCTGTCTCCAGAAGGTGCGGGTGCCTGCTGATTCCCCTGTAGATGGCCATGACGTAGTCCACTGCGGCGATCACCATGGGCGCCTGGAGGTCCCGGATGTGCGCCAGGACGCCGTCGTCGACCAGCTTGAGAAAACGGGCGATTTCCTCCTTGTTGTCGTCGACCCCGGCACCGTGCCCATGGAATGCCGCTTCGCCGGCGCCGCCGCGTTTGGCAGGCCCGCCCCGGGTGCGGAACTGGAGCGAGCGTTCCTTCCAATCGTGGCCGAGCGCGTCGGACAGGCTTTTGGGCACCTCCGGCAGTTCGACCTGGGCGGCGCGCAGGCGGTCGGCCTCGAAGAGGCGCACGTTGTTCTGGCTGAGCGCGAGTATGAAGAAGGTGCCGTTGCCGCTGAGAAGCGGGAGCAGGGGCTTGAGGTGAAAGCGCTGCGAAATGACGGCGAGTTCCTTGAAATCGAGTGGGAGGTTGTAGCTGCGGAACACCCCCGGGGAGAGAAAGACGGCGAGACCTTCGCTCTGATGGCGCCAGAATGAAGGGTCTTCCAGCAATGCGCGGGCGGGCGCCGCCAACCTGTCCACGGCCGGTTTGTCCATGCCGCCCGTCCGAAGCCGGTCTTCCGTTTTCCTGAGGAGGTTCTTGAAGCGTATCGAATCCTGTTGGATGTCGGGACCTGCCCTGTGGGTCGGTAGGTAGATGGAGACGCAAGGGGTTCCGGCCTCGGCGAAGAGGACTTCGAGTTCCATGCGGTCGAGCACGCTCATGGGGTCTCCTTATGCAATGGCTTTGCACGTTCAGGGATTGAGGTGGTTTATCGCTTGTGAGTCGTCTGGCGCGGAGGTATGACGGCGCTCCTGCACTCGGATTTTCACCGCGGCTATCGACAGAACTCTCTCGTCCGCTGATTCGATCATCGCCGTCTTTCCCTTCGCCGATACGACCGACTGCTCGGTCCGCCGGCCGTCCCGCCATGCCCATGGAGAAAGAAATCATCAACTTGGTTACAATATAGTGCCCAGCGGCGCGGGGGGCACTCTTCGAAATAATGCATCGGGCTTGTCGTTGGCCGTAATATTGGTGGGGTTGGCGATCCGACGCTTTTCGATCCGGATGCTCGACGGAGGTCTCAGATGGAAGCCTTGATCATCGTGGACGTGCAAAACGACTTCTGCCCCGGCGGGGCCTTGGGCGTCAGGGGCGGCGACGAGGTCGTGCCGTTCATCAACCGCATCAGGGACCGGTGGGAACTCGTCGTCTTAAGCCAGGACTGGCACCCGGCGGACCACTCGAGCTTCGCCTCCAACAATCCGGGCAGAGAGCCCGGAGATATCATCAAAGCAGGCGGCATGGACCAGATCATGTGGCCGGACCACTGCGTCCAGAACACCCACGGATCGAGGTTCCATCCCGACCTGGACGTGAGGGCGGGCGATCCCGTCATCCGGAAAGGCGAGCTGAGGGAGGTGGACAGCTACAGCGCCTTCCTGGACGTGGACGGCAAACACGAGACCGGCCTGAGGAGACTGCTCCGGAGTCGTGGCGCAGAAACTCTCACCATCGCCGGCCTGACCACGGACTACTGCGTCAAATTCTCCGTGCTGGACGCTCTGAACTTCGGCTTCACGGTGACCGTTCTCAGCGAGGGCTGCCGGGCCGTAAATCTGCACCCCGGCGATGATGAAAGGGCCTTCGTGCAAATGGTCTCGGCGGGAGCGGTCGTCGAATAGCCGGAGAAGTTCATGGGCGCGGCCGGGCCGAGCCTCGGGACCCGGAAACCTCCAAGTTGCCTCGATTTCACCGTTATGGTATTATTACTTCTACGAAAATCAGAGCTTCGAACCATCGCCCGTTATCCGATTCAATCCGTGAAGTTCTGTCATTCAGACCGGGAGGCCCTGGAACAGGGCGACGGACGATGACTCGGGACGTGTTTCCACCCACTGCCTGTTGCACGAATGTGCAGCATTATCGAGGAGGTTCCCATGGCAGAAACTGCAGCCGATAACATTCAGGCTCCGAAACTGGAAATTCTACGCATCGACAACGTCGACGGGTTTCCGGACTGGCTCGACAAAGACGGATTGGCCACATTCCTCCACGAGAGCCTCAAACCCTACGAAGATGCCATGCCGGACATCCACAAGGGCCTGGACTACGCGCTGTCCGAGAAGCCGGGTGAGGGCGGTTTCGTGTTGGTGGGCAGAGTCAACGGCCGGCTGTCGGGTTCGCTCGTGATGCTCCAGACGGGAATGTCGGGCTACATACCGGAAAATATCCTGCTTTTCGTCGCGGTCAGCCCGGATTCGCGCGGAAAAGGCCTGGGCCGACAGATAATCGAGCATGCGATTGCCGGGTGCAAGGGCGACGTGAAGCTGCACGTCGAGTACGACAATCCCGCCAAGCGCCTTTACGAGCGGGTCGGATTCACCTCGAAGTACGCCGAAATGAGGTTCGTCCGGTGAACAGGATAACCCTCAACATCCAGGCCCTGCGGCACAACCTGGGTGTGGTCAACGGCTGGGTCAGGAGCCACGGCGCCTCTTTGACGGTGGTCACCAAGGCGCTGTGCGGTCATGAGCAGGCCCTCGTCCAGCTCCACCAGCTCGGCGTGTCTTCCATGGGGGATTCACGCCTCGCGAACCTCGAAGTGATCTCCAACGTCTTGCCCGGCGTCGAAACGTGGTATCTCCGGCCGCCTCACCGCTCGGCCATAGCCGAGATCGTCGAGCTGTCCGACGTGTCGCTGAATACGGAACTCGCGGTGATCAAGGCCGTCAACGAGGAGGCGGCCCGCCAGGCGCGGACGCACCACGTCATCATCATGGTGGAACTCGGGGATCTCAGGGAGGGCATTCTGCCCGGCTCGCTCATCAAGCTCTACAAGGAGATCTTCGACCTGTCCAACATCGAAGTGCTAGGTATCGGCGCCAACCTGGGATGCCTGACCGGCTGCGTTCCCAACTTGGACCAGCTCATGCAGCTCGTGCTCTACCGGGAACTCCTGCAGCTCAAGTTCGACCGCAACCTGCCGCTTATTTCCGCCGGGTCCAGCGCGGTGCTTCCTCTCATGCTCGACGGCCGCCTGCCCAGGAGCGTCAACCACTTCCGGGTGGGCGAGTCCATACTGCTCGGGACGGATCTCGTGAACGGCGGGACCATCCAGGGCCTTCGCGACGACGGAGCCATCCTGGAGGCCGAGGTCATCGAAATCCAGGAGAAGGGTCTCATCCCACTCGGGGAGACGACGGACATGACGCCGTTCACCCCTGTCGGCGAGGAAGAGGCATTCACGCCCGGGCAGCGCGGCTACCGTGCCCTCGTAACGGTGGGGCAGCTCGACACGGACATCGGCGGGCTCACGCCCATCAATCCCGAGTACAAGATAGCGGGGGCAAGCAGCGACATCACGGTGGTCAACCTCGGGGAAGATCCGGCCGGCCTCAGGGTTGGAGATACGATCAGTTTCCGCATGGGCTATTCGGGATTTGTCCGGCTCATGGCGAACAAGTACACAGAGAAGAAGGTCTTGCCCCTGCCGCTCGACGTGAGCATCCCCGACGAGCAGGACCTGTGCCGCGTGCCTCCAGTGGCCCCGGGAACCGGTGCCCGCCTGGGTGAAAAGGAGCCGGTCGCCTGAATCCGTGGACGGCGGGATGCCATTTTGACCGGGAGGACCTGGCGAGGAGGCTCCATGTGCCTTCCGACTTCTCGTCGCGGTTCCGGTGCCGGGACCGAATTTTTCGGGACTGGTTGCATTATAATTGTTCTGGAATGCCGGAAACGACTGAAACGATGTCGATGCAGAGAGGAGATTGACCGATGGCCTCAATAAAATTCAAAGGAACGCCCCTAATGACCTCCGGCGACCTGCCGCAGGTGGGGATGAATGCGCCTGATTTCACGCTGACGCGCTCGGATCTGAGCGACGTGTCCCTCAAGCACTTCCAGGGAAAGAAAAAACTCCTCAATATCGTGCCGAGCCTCGACACCGGCGTCTGCGCCGCCTCGGCCAGGCGCTTTAACGAGGAGGCCGCCAGCGTGCCGGACGCTGTGGTGATAACGGTTTCCTGCGATCTGCCCTTCGCGCAGAAGCGCTTTTGCGAGGTCGAGGGTATCGAAAACGTGGAAATGCTCAGCGAACTCAGGACGCGGACCTTCGGGGAGAGCTACGGGGTCCGCATGGTCGATGGGCCGCTTGCCGGGCTTCTGAGCCGTGCAGTCGTCGTCATAGACGAGCACGACAAGGTGACATACACCGAACAGGTGCCGGAGATTGCGCAAGAGCCCGCCTACGATAAGGCGATTGAAGCGCTGAAGCGGTAGGATTATCCGCAACGTGAATAAAGGCCCGCCGGTCCGGCGGGCCTTTCTGGTTTTTGTCGGAAGGACCCCCACGGAGACCGCGTACGCTCTACTTCGGAATCAATAGCGTGTCGCCGAGATGCAGCCTGTGGCTGGGGGATATGCGGTTGGCACGGCAAATTCTGTCCACGGTGGTGCCGTAGCGCTTTGCGAGGTCCCACAACGTGTCGCCCTGTCTTACGTGGTGGATCCTGTCGCCCGATCCGGATCGCGTCGAGCGGCGCCTCTTCGACATGGCGACGGAAGAGCTTTCTGTAGTGCCCCTCAGGATCAGGCGCTGACCGGGATGAAGCATATCCGAGCTGAGATTGTTGAGGGCCTTCAGCCTGTAGACGGGCACGCCCGTCCGTCTGGCTATGCCGGAAAGCGTGTCGCCGCGCCGGACCCTGTACACCCGGCCGCCACGATAGCGCCTGCCGGAATGCTCCTCCCGGTAGAGCGTCGGATCCGCCGCTCCCAATCCAAGAGGAATGACCAGCTTCTGCCTGGGATAGATATAGTGGCCCCTGAGGCGGTTCGCCATCCTTATGGCCCCAACGCTGATCCTGTAGTGGCGAGCGATGCGCCCCAGGTTGTCCCCCCGCCTGACGGTGTAGACCGTTACGGGAACGCGCTCGTTGTCGGGTACGGCGGCAAGGGCCGTATTGAATTCCGCAAAGCGGTTGGCGGGGATTCGCAGGGAGAATCCGCCCGGAGGGGTGATGAGCCTTCTCAGCGAGGGATTCATGGCCTGGAGGTTTTTTGTCGGCATCTTGGCGCACTTGGCCAGGACGCGAATGTCCGTGGACTCCTTGATCGTCACCATCGCCGTCGGTTGCGGCGGAGGGTCAGCGGGAACCGTGAACCCATAGGCCTGCGGGTTGCTTGCGAGAAGGATGGCGGCGAGGATGGCCGGCACGTACTCGCGCGTCTCCCGGCGCAGGTAGCGGGTTTTTCGGAGGGTCCAGAAGTCTCCGTCGGGAGAGCGACTGATGTAGCGCTGGACCTTCGCCTCGCCGCTGTTGTAGGCGGCAAGGGCAAGCTGCCAGTCATGGAACATCCCGTAGAGGTCCTTGAGGTATTTTGCCGAGGCCCTGGCGGCGATGGCCGGATCGCGCCTTTGGTCTTCCCAGAAGTTGACCTGCAGGCCGTAGCGCCTGGCCGTCCCGGAAATGAATTGCCACATGCCCACCGCCCGGGCGTGCGAGACCGCGTTCGGATTGAAGCCCGACTCCACGATGGCGAGGTACACGAGGGACGGCGGAACGCCTTCGTCGCGGAAGATCTCCTGCATCCTGGGAACGTAGGGCGCGCCCCTGTCCAAGGCTCGCTGGAACCAGTCTCTCAGCTTGGTCTGGTAGAGATTGACGTACGTGAGAACGGCCTTGTTCGTCGGAATGTTGAAGCCGAGTTTCGACTCCGCCAGATTCTTCTCCACTTCTCCGTAGGTCTTCTTGAGGTCCGCCGCGGACATGAAAGTGGTGATGTGCAGGAGTTCGTCCTTCGGGGATTCGTCGGCCGCGTCCGACGGGGCGGCGTTGGAATCGAGTTCGATCTGCAGGGCCTGGTCGCACATCCGGGCGACCGCGCCCTGGAGTTTCGGGTCGGAACGCTCGGCTGCCGGCTTGGAGAAGTAGCGGTCGAGGGCCTGGGACATCTTCGTGACGACCTCGGCGGCCTGTTCGTCGCTCAGGTCGGGGTCGTCGGCCCTGGCGCTGAGGGCCTCCATTTCGGAAGCGAGGGAAACGGGCCGGGGAGGAGCCTGGACGGTGACCTTTTTCGACTGCTTCGCCGGGGGTGTCGACTTGGGCGGCAGGTGTCCGGCACATCCCGTGAGCGCCAGCGCGCCGAGGAGGGAAAACAGAACGCTTGTTGTGAGGGCTTTCTTCATAGCGGAATATTCCCGTGTTTCTTCGGGGGCGAGATTTCTCGCTTGTTGGCCAGGTTGTTCAGGGCTGAGATGACTTTCATCCGCGTTTCAGACGGCATGATGACGGCATCTATGAAACCTTTCCGGGCGGCCACGTAGGGGTTGGCAAAGGCCTTGCGGAACGTGTCCACCTTCTCGGAGCGGAATTGTTCGGGATCTTCGGCCTGCATGAGTTCCCTTCGATAGAGGACGTTGACGGCGCCTTCCGGGCCCATGACCGCGATCTCGGCCGTGGGGAAGGCGAAATTGTAGTCGGTCCGGATGTGCTTGCTGGCCATGACGCAGTAGGCGCCACCGTAAGCCTTGCGGGTGATGACCGTGACCTTGGGGACGGTCGCTTCGGCAAAGGCAAACAGAAGCTTCGCGCCGTGCACGATGATGCCGCCGTGTTCCTGCTCCTTGCCCGGAAGAAAGCCCGGAACGTCTTCGAAGGTCACCAGGGGAATGTTGAAGCAGTCGCAGAAGCGGACGAACCGGGCCCCTTTCAGGGAAGCCTGGATATCCAGCACGCCGGCCAGATAGGCGGGCTGGTTGGCCACAATGCCGACGGCCCGCCCGCCGAAGCGCGCGAAACCTACCACGATGTTCTGGGCAAAGTCCCTGTGCACTTCGAGGAACACGCCGTCGTCGACCACGCCCTGAATGAGGCCCTTAATGTCGTAAGGGAGGTTCGGGTTGTCGGGGACGAGTTTGTTGAGGGACGCATCCCTCCGATCCTGCGGATCGTCGGTGGACTTGAACGGCGGGTCCTCCTGGTTGTTGGAGGGCATGTAGGAGAGAAGGGCGCGGACCGTCGCCAGTGCCTGGGCGTCATCTTCCGCCGTGAAATGGGAGACGCCCGAGCGGCTCGCATGCGTCTGTGCGCCGCCCAGGTCCTCCTTCGAAATGTCCTCGTGAAGGACGGTCTTGATGACGTCCGGCCCTGTGATGAACATGTAGGACGTCTTGTCCGTCATCACCACAAAATCGGTGATGGCGGGGGAGTAGACGGCGCCGCCCGCGCAGGGTCCCATGATCAGGGAAATCTGGGGCACGACGCCGGAGGCGAGCGTATTCCGGAGGAAGATGTCGGCATATCCCGCGAGAGAACCGACGCCCTCCTGGATGCGTGCACCGCCCGAATCGTTGATGCCCACGATCGGCGCCCCGACCTTCATGGCCAGGTCCATGATCTTGCAGATCTTCTTTGCGTTCGATTCGGAAAGAGAGCCGCCGAAGACGGTGAAATCGTTGGCGAATATGAAGGCCGCCCGACCGTCCACGAGAGCGTGCCCGGTAACTACGCCGTCTCCCGGAAAGCGTTTGTCGTCCATGCCGAAGTCGTGACAGTCGTGCTCAACCAGTGCATCCGTCTCTTCGAATGTGCCTGGATCCGCAAAAAGCTCGATACGCTCCCGGGCGGTCAGTTTTCCGGCCGCGTGCTGGGCCTCGTGGCGCTCGGGCCCCCCGCCCTCCCTGCTCAGGCGCAAGCGTTCCTTGTACTCTTCGATGGGGTCGTGCGTCATGGACTCTCCGAAAGGCTTCTCATTTTCAGATTGTTGACCACGGCGTTGTATGCGTCGTCCGGCTGCTGGCTTGTATACCCCTTTACAAAGGTCTGGAGCTTAGCCGCATCGTGGTCGCCTGAATCGAACTCCAGGAGGTCGTGCAGGTTCTTCTGCGCGCCCCTGATATTGCCCCTCCGCAAGTCCTGGACGGCCCAGTTGTAATAGCCGTCGCGGATGAGCTCCCTGACCGTTTCCCTCTTCCCGAGTTCGCGAGAGAGCGAATCGTCGGGGTATATGAGCCGCCACGCGATCCTCAGGCTCTCGGCGTAGTCCCTGTCCTTGAAAGAATTGATCGAATATCCGAGATCCTTGAGGAACTTCTCGTTTCTTTCATTCTCCTGTTGCTGTTTGACGAGAGCGGCGTGCGCCTCGCGAAGGCCGTTCTGTGCTTCCGAGTTGACGGTGTCCCTGCTCAGGACCTCCTGGTAAAGGGCGATAGCTCTCTCGAAGTTCTTTTGCGCCACGAGGTTGGTGGCGTCGCTGAGAAGCTCCTGGGTGGACATGGTCTGCACGTTCTTCTCCGGGGCGGGCTGCGCGGTCGGAGGCGCGGGCTTTGGCGGGGGACTGGGACGTCTGACTCGGGGCGGGTTCGGGGTCACGGCGGCGGGCTCCGGTCCGCCGCCGCCCAGCAGCAGTCGGGCGCCGAAGAAGATGCCGAGGGAGATGATCAGGAGTCCCACCACAAGGATTATCAAAAGGCTCGCGCTGGGTGGTGAGAAGGCCTTCCGGGAAGAGGCGGCCGCTTTGCTCTTTTCCGCATCTGGCGGGGCCTTGTCAGCCATTGGGGGGGGCGCGGGAGGTTCTCCGGCGGCGGACCCGGCCTGAGGCATCTTGTGATCAGCCACGGGGGCCGAAGGCGGTGGAAGCGGCTGGTCCCAGACGAAATCGCTGAATTCCGACGATGCCGTGCCGGATGGGGGGGCCTGTCCCTTATCCGTTCCGACGTCCTTGCCCAGATCCGAGAACGTGAACTCGTCGGCCGCGCCGGTTTCCAGCTCGAAGACGGGTTTGGGCGGTTCTTCGGGCGCGTCCGATCCGGCATCCGGCTCGGGCGGAGGGGGCTCCACCGCCCCCGTTTCAAGCTCGAATCCCCCGGTTCCGGATTCCTCGTCGAATGAGAACTCGGAGGGGCCTTCGGGAGGTGGGGGTTCCTGTTTCTCGCCGACCCGCATTTCCGGCCCCGTGGGCACGGTCAGGTTGTCCTCCATCTCGAAATCATCGAAAGAAGACGATTGTGGCTCGGCGGACTTTGCGGCCGGTGCTTCGGCCGGCGCTTCTGCCGGCGCCTTCCCGGGCGGTTGGGCGCCTTCGTGCTGGGGGCCCGCTCCCTCGCGGATGTGTTCCATATAATAGAGGGCCTCCCTGTGGTTGGGGAAGGCGCGGAGTATGTCCTGGAGGATGCGGCTGGAGTGCTCCATGTCGCCCGAGTTGAAATATGCAATCGCTTCGGTGAGCTGGTGTTCGACCTGCTGCTGTCCGCCCGTCATGGCATCCTTGGCCTGGTCAATCATTTTCTGGGCATCCCGGTTCTCTTCGTCGATGATGAAAATCCGGGTCCAGGCGTCGATGGCGTCCTGGTACCTGCCCGCGTCGAAAAGTGCTTGCCCTTCTGTCGTATACTGCTTTATCTTCTGCACCTCGGCCGTGCTGAGGGTGGAGGACGGTCCGGACAGCACCGTCTGCTCCAGTCCTGAGGCGGAGACCCGCGCTTCGAGGTCGGCCAGGGCAAGATCCGACTCTTCGTCGAAGGGGGATACCGGCTGAGGGGCGTCGGTCTGCTCGAGTTCAAACTCGGACCTGCCGTCGGCCTCCTGGCCGAAGACGTCCGCCGGGTCTTTCTGCTCGCTCGCCGGGGGGGGCGGCAGGGACTCTTGTGGAGATCCCGTGAGTTTCGATTCAAGCGCTTTCGCCGCAGGGTGGTCCGGCGAGATTTTGAGGACCTCGGCGACAATCTTGCCGGCCGCCTCTTTCTCGCCCTTGTCGGCGTGGGCGGAGGCTTTCTTGATCATCTCGGTGATCTGGAGATCGAGCATCATCCTGTCCTGCAGATCCACGAGCATGTTCCGGACGTCGGCATTGTGGGGATCGGTCTGGAGAATGCTCTTGAGAAGGTCGGCCGCTTCCCTCAGCTTGCCGGAAGCAGCGAGGCGCTTGGCGTCTTCCAGTCTGGCAGTGGACATAGTGTTACCTCCCGCATGCTGGGCATTTTACACGCCGTTCGCGCGAAGAACAAGACGAAATCGAAAGGGGAATTGATTTGAGATTTCGGAATGGGGATTGCGAGCTAAGACCGTGGGCCTGACGTAGGGAACACGAAATTATCACTGGTGATTGTTAAGCTCTGAATTGCGGTTCCGTCTTTCTTTGAGGGCGCACAGTGCCCCCGGTCGTTGCGATCCACGCACGGGCCGCAGAAGGGTGAACATAAATCAATTGAACGTTTGCAGTTCTTCATCCGCCACCCTGTGCGCGCCGACGGACTGTCTTTGAGAAACGCTCCGCACCGTGATGCCCCGGTCACCCGCTCCCGGAATCACATCCGTCTCAGATGGGTCCTCGAAGACCCTCCAACCTCCAACTTGTAACTTTGGAACTTGGAACTTGGAACGTACAACCTGCAACCTGTAACTTGCAACCTGTCTCGTTCCCCCGGGCACTTGATCACTTGCTGTCTCACTGCCAGCGGCCGCTGTAGTCGCATGAGGCGTCCCCGCGCGCCAGACATTTGGGATGGGACACCCGGGGATTCTTGGCGCCGCTCAGCTCGAGGGTCCGTTCCATCCAGCCCATGATCCTGTCGCAGAACCAGACGTGGGGCTGCTCGAAATCTGTCAGGCGAAGAAGGGCCGTGCGGTCGTCCGTCGAGACTAGCTCCATGGTTCCAGAATCGTAATATGTGGAGAAAAGCTGGGATGCTTTCCGGATGATGAAACCGGTGTCCGCGACCTTGAAGAATATCCGGTAAATGGTCTTCAGCCCGTGGTCCGCCGAAGAACGCCCCATCTCCCACGCCAGTGTCCGGCCGGGCGGCAGCGATACTCTGCCCTCGGCCGCCGCCATCAGATCGAGCAGCAGAGTAAGATCGTACCAACTGCTCTGCAGGATCGGTCGTCCCAGGACCTCCTGTTTGTGCGGCTCCAGCTGATCGAGCAGGCTCTCGAAGGTGTCTGCTTCGGTGTTGTCCTTGAGAAACGCGATGGATGCCTTGACCGCCGTCCCCTTTACCCTCGCCATGGCCGTTCCTCCCTGTTTCCTGCAAGGATCGCACCTTTTCGCAGGGATTTCATCTCCTGCGGCCAGTTCGAATCCCCAGGCGCGGGTGCGCGGGCGACGGATCTTGCTTGACCGGATAAGGTCTAGAGGGCATACTAAAAAGGCTGGAGGACCTTGATGGAAGAGGCTCTGCGCGCGCTCTCGGTACGCGGAATTCACTGGTTTGACATTCTGGACATTATCGCCGTCTGTGTCCTGTTTTTCTTCGTGCTCAGGCAGGTCAGGGGTACCCGCGCCGTCCAGATGATCGTCGGCGTATTCGTCCTTCTGGTGGCCAACGTGGCGTCGGGCTGGTTCCAGCTCACAGCTACCCACAGGCTTCTTCAGAACATCCTGTTTTACGTTCCCTTTGCCATTATCGTCCTCTTCCAGGAGTCGATCCGCAAGTTCCTGGCGTCGCTGGGGAGCCTGTTCTTCGGCCGGTCCGCATCCATCGCCATGTCCCAGGAGATCGCGAGTGAAACGGCACACGCCTGCTTCGCGCTGGCGGAACTCAAGCACGGAGCGCTGATCATCTTCGAACGAACGCAAGGGCTCAAAAACTACGCGGACACGGGTGTGGTGGTTGATGCGGCCTGGAATTCAGACACCCTGAAGACCATTTTCTACCCGGGGACGCCGCTGCACGACGGTGCCGTCATAGTGGCCGAGGGCACGATCCAGGCCGCCAGGTGTTTTCTTCCCATCTCTTCCAGTCCCCTCCCGACGCAATACGGGACACGGCACAGGGCTGCGGTGGGTGTTACGGAGGAAACGGACGCCGTCTGCGTCGTCGTGAGCGAAGAACGGGGTGCGGTTTCCGTCGTGGTGGAGGGCATCATCGAGCGCGTATCCACCATCGAGGAACTCACTTCAAAGCTCGCTCGTCTTTTTGGAGGGAAAGCCGGTGAATCTGCTGCCTGATTTCCTTCAAAGTGAGAGATTCACGCGCTACCAGTCCTTGTGGCTGATTCTGCTGTCCCTGTTTCTAGCCGTTCTCTTCTGGGGATACACGGTCTCGGAGGAGAAATCCCTCAAGGACCTCGTCGTGCCGCTGGAATTCGTGAACGTGCCGAAAAACATGCTGGTCGTCGGGGACAACCTCGCACGGATGGTTACGGTCGAATTCAAGGGTTCGCCTGAAATGCTGAGGCGGGTCCGCGAGGAAGACGTGGATGCCAAGGTGGACGTTTCCAAGCTCACTCCGGGTCCCCAGGTGCTCGAGATCGGAAGGGAGAACGTCCGGTTGCCCTCGTCGGTGGGGTTCGTGAAGGTCTTCCCCAAGGTGCTGCACTTCACGCTGGACAAGCGCGTCAGGAAGACGGTGCCGCTGGATGCAAAGTTCACGGGGCACCTGCCGAAGGAATATCAGGTCTTGAGGTGGTCGATCTCGCCCCCCAACACGCAGATAGAAGGTCCGTCGACAACGCTCCAGCGCATACACAGCGCGCCGACACAGCCGGTCTCGCTCGACGGAAGGTCCCAGAACTTCCAGGCGCCCGTCGTCCCCACATTCTCGGAGAGCGATATTTCGGTGGAAGACCTGGGTCCCTATACCCTCGACGTGACGATCGGCGAGCGGCGCGCCCAGCGAACCATAGGGCCGGTGCCGGTCAAGGTGTTGAACGCGAAGGGGCCCACAACCCCGATCCCTTCCTCGCTGAAGGTGATGGTGGACGGTCCCGTTTCCATCATCAGCCGCCTCAGGCCCGAGGATTTCGTCGCCGAGGTGGATGTGGTGGGCCTGAAACCCTCGGAAAATGCCTACCAGTTGAGACCGGCCGTACGGCTGACGAACAAGGCCTTGGCGGGGCGGGTCGAGATAACATCCTTCAGCCAGAGATACGTTGCCGTGAAGGTGGAGAAAAAGTCCAAGGAGCCTTCAGTCGTCGAGGTATCTCCTTGAGAAGACGGTATTTCGGAACGGACGGTATCAGGGGCCGGGCCGGTAAATATCCCCTGGACCCGCCGACGGTTCATGCGCTCGGACAATCGGCCGGCAGCATCCTCGGCGGGTCGGGGGCGAGCGTCCTCGTCGGCATGGACCCTCGCGAATCGAGCGTCTGGATCGCCGCGAGCCTCATGGACGGTTTCAAGAAGGCGGGGGTCGATTGTCACTTCGCCGGGGTAGTTCCCACGCCGGCGGTAGCCAAGCTCTGTGCAGACGGGGCGTATACCTTCGGTGCCATGATCTCCGCCTCGCACAATCCCTACGAGGACAACGGCATCAAGTTCTTCTCGGGCGCCGGCTACAAGCTTCCGGATGAGACGGAGCATCATATCGAAGTGGCCATGGACGGGCTCAGGGGCGTCGGCGGCGACGGTATGCACGCCGATCCCGATCGGCCCTCGGGCGAACACGCCGAAGACTACCTGCGCTGGCTGACTTCCCTCTGGCGCGGTTCCGATCTTACCGGCCTTCGGCTGGTCGTCGACGGTGCGAACGGTGCGGCGTCGGAACTGGCGCCCAGGCTCTTCGAGAACCTGGGGGCCGACGTGGATAAGGTCGCGTGTTCGCCGGACGGCCGAAACATCAACCGCGAATGCGGGAGCCTTCACGCAGACCGTTTGGCGGCGCGGGTGGTCGAATCGGGCGCGGACATGGGATTCGCCTTCGACGGCGACGCCGACAGGTGCATGGCGGTGACCGAAAAGGGGCGGATTCTCGATGGGGATTACATCCTCTACAGGGAGGCGCAGCGAAGGGCCGCGACAGGGGAACTGTCCGGCAGATGGGTCGTGGGTACCGTGATGAGCAACCTCTGGCTGGAGCGGGCGCTTGAGAAGGAGAACCTCGGTTTCTTTCGGGCCCCCGTGGGCGACCGGTACGTCTTGCAGTGCCTTCAGGAGAGAGGCGGCGAACTCGGGGGCGAGCCGTCCGGTCACATCCTCTTTCTCGACAAGACCACCACGGGCGACGGCCTCGTCACCGCCATGACTTACGCCATGCTTGCGCGGGATGCCGGCAGCATGGACGCGCTGGCCAATGGGATTCATCCTTATCCGCAGGTGTTGGTGAACCTGCGCGTCGGGGAGCGCCTTCCGCTGGAGGAACAGCCCGCCATCAGCGCGGCTCTCGAGCAAGAAACGGCCCACCTCGGCGACAAGGGCCGCATCATCCTTCGTTATTCGGGAACCGAGCCGCTCCTCCGCCTGATGGTGGAAGCTGAAACGCACGGCGACGTCGATCGCGTACTCAGCCGCCTGACGGGCGTCCTCCTCGAGACACTCGGCGAGGGCTGATTCTCCCCCCAACTTGCAGGTTCCGACCCGATAGCCGAAACTGGTACATGAAGAATGAGGTGGAATATGAAACTCGGGGTGAATATCGACCACGTGGCGACGCTTCGCCAGGCGAGAAAGGGGATCGAGCCCGATCCCGTCCACGCCGCGGTGCTGTGTGAAATGGCGGGCGCCGACGGCATCACGGTCCACCTGAGAGCCGATCGGCGGCACATACAGGAACGCGACGTTGAGCTCCTCAAGAAGACGGTGGCCACGCGTTTGAACATAGAGATGTCCGCCGCCTCAGAAATGGTCGAGGTGGCGGCCGCCGTCCAGCCCTGGCAGGTGACGCTCGTGCCCGAAAAGCCCAACGAGGTGACGACGGAGGGCGGCCTTGACGTCGTTCTGAACGCGGCGCTTCTCCGGCAGGTTGTTTCAAGGCTCCGCGGGCACAACATTCGCGTCAGCATCTTCATCGACCCGTCGACCGAAAACGTGCGGGCGGTCCACAAGGTGGGCGCCCAGGCGGTGGAGATCAACACGAACGCCTACGCCGTGGCGCGCTCGGAGACTGAACGAAGGGAGGCCCTGAGGGCCGTGGAAGAGGCGGTCCGCCTGGCCGGAAAACTGGATCTGGCGGTCCTGGCCGGACATGCCCTCAACTACAGAAACGTGGCGCCGATCTCGCGAATCGATATGATCGAGGAGCTGAATATCGGCCACGCGATCATAGCCAGAGCGGTTTTCGTCGGTCTCGAACGGGCCGTCGCGGAGATGAAGGCGCTGATAGCATGATAACCAGCCGTTCGGCGGTCGCCCGGCCCGGGCCGTCGACTGTTGATCGTCGGTTCGAGCCGGAGGCCGGAAGCGGGGCGGCCGGCCGCTCCATCCGGAAAACCTGAATCAAGGAGGGTACCATGACGGACAGAGTTTATAAGAAAGTCAGGGTCGTCGGCTGTTCTGGTGAGAGCTACGAAAAGGCCATTGAATCCGCCGTCTCGAAAGCCGCGGAGACGATCGACGGCCTGTCCTGGTTTGAGGTGGTCGAATTCCGGGGTGCCGTCGAAAAGGGCAAGCCCGTCGAATGGCAGGCCACGGTGGACCTCTCGTTCAAGCTCAAATAGTCACGATGAAGGCTCCGGCCCCCCGGATGCCGCGAGGCCCTGGGGCGGAGACCGTCACCAGCGTCCGGGGCGGAGCCTCGCGGGGGGTACTTCACCCGCGTACCCGTACCCACGCACCGTCCAATAAGCCAGCTCCGCGTGGTCCGTGAACTCGATGCGCTCCACGTACTTCGCGTTCTTGTAGCCCAGAAGTCTCGGCACGACAAGGCGGACGGGAAAACCGTGCGCCAGGGGGAGCGTCGCCCCGGTGATGCCGTACGCGAGGATGGACCTGGGTTCCAGTGCGACCGACAGGGGAATGGATTCGTTATAGACGCCGCGAAGCGTATGGAAGGTGACGTGCGTGGCGCGCGGTAGCGGCCCGACCATCTCGGCGATGGTATCCAGGCCCACGCCGTTCCAGGGGATGTCGAAGACGGACCACCCCTCCACGCAGTGGAGGTCCGTGGTCTGGTCCCTGCGTTTCAGCCTCACGACGTCGGCAAAGGTCATATCCGCCGGCCGTTCGACCATGCCGTCGATCCGAAGGCGCCACGAGCCCAGGATGGACCTGAGATCCTGTTCGTCCACCGTCCTAACGGGCCAACGCCTGTTCAGGGTCGTCCCGGATGGGGGCGGTGAAAATGCAAAGCCGGCGGGGCCCGCCGGTTCTCCGTCGCCGCCGGACGACGAGAAGATGAGGGTCCTGCCTTTGCAGGAGGCCAGAGCGGCCGCGGCGATGGACAGGGCCGCGGCCTTGCCCATCCAGGTTGTAAACTCACGGCGGCTGGTGGTTCTGCCCGAAACGGAATTCCGTCCGCCTGCCATGTTCCGCACCTCCCGAGAAAAGAAAATGGGGACCCCGAAGGGTCCCCGTTGAAACGAGTCGAGAAGACTTTACTTCTGCGCGCTTGCGCTCGCAGGGGTGGTGTCCCACCAGAGGCCGCCGGGGCCGAAGTACTGGACCAGGTGGTTGGCCAGCTTGACTTCGTTGGCGGTCCCGAACTTCATGCTGGTGGGTGTGAGGTTCGCCGGGACGTCGCTCCAGAGGATGACCTTGCCGCGGTGGCAGGACGCGGAGCAGGAGTTCGGGTTGCCCGTGGCGCCGTACTCGAGACCGGTGACGTCGGCGTAGGTGATGGTGTCCTCGGGCCGCGCCGGGTAGAAGGTGTGGCTGTAGCCGCCGATGGTACCGTGGCCCGACGAGGGCGCCATGTGGCACTCGATGCAGCGCGACAGGCCGAGCATCCGGGTGGCGCCGTAGGGGTGATGCGTGTGCTCTTCGATGGCGTCGCGGATCTTGTCCGGAATGGGCGCGTCGAAGCCCGCGCTCTTCCAATCGATCACGTCCTGGCCGGTCACTTCGCCCGCAGCAAAGTAGGGATCGTGGTGGCAGGCCAGGCAGAAGCTGTCGTCGTTTACGTTGGCATTGGTCACGGTAATGCCACTGTGCGACACGACGTCACGGACCTGCGCCGGGTTCTGCGTTTCGGCCATAGCGTCGTGGCAGTCGTTGCAGGCGATGCCGTGGGCGCCCTGGTAGTGCGCGCTGCTCTTGAAGTCATCGATGCGCTCGGCGAGATAGTGGACGCCGTCGGGCCACTTCTCACCGGTGAAGACCTGGTACTTGGACAGGTCGTCCGGAGGGTTGGTCATCACGAAGGGCTTGTTGTCGGTTTCGTCGTATGTGTAGCCCCAGGTCTTGTTGGGGGCCGAGGCGATCTCGACGTGGCACTGGAGGCACGTCTCAGAGCGCTGCTGGTTGTTGGAGATGTCCACGGGATTGACGATCTTGGTGGGGTCGCCGCCGCCGAGGATGTGTGCGGAGCCGGGCCCGTGGCAGCTCTCGCAGCCTATGTTGGCCATGTCCGGAATTCCGTCACCGTCCAGGTCCGGGTAATCGGGGCTGTTCGGCGGAACGAGGACCGCAGGATAGGGATGGGTCACGTATTCGCCCTGGGGCGTGACGCCGTTGCTGCGGATGCCGGTGATGTGACAGCCGGCGCAGTTCTTGAGGTAGTTCTGGCCCTGGAGGGAATCGAGGGCCGTGCTGGCGATGCCCGGCGCGTACTTGGGCGTGCTGCCGTCGTACCACGCGGAGGCGTTGCTGCTGTAACCGTGGCCGCTCCAGGCGAAGGGCGCGAAGTAAATCGCGTTGCTGTAGCCCGTGGGCGTATCAGTCACGGGGATGCGGACCATGTAGCGCTGGCCGTTGCCAACGCTCATGCCTGCCCAGGTGGCGGCAACGAGCAGCTTGATGCCGCTGGGTCCGAGCTGGATGTAGTACTGGTCCGTGGCGGCGTCGTAGGAGAGGATGGGCGCGTTGGGCTTCAGGTCGTCGAACGGAGTGCCGCTTAACTGGTTGAAGTCCAGGCCCATCATGAAGTCGTCCTTGGCGGGATCGCCGAGGTAGTTTGCGAGAACGCCCTCGCCCGGCTGCAGGGAATACATCCCCATGGGCTTGCGCAACACGTGGGCGTGATTGGTGTCGCGCCACTCTCTTTCGTCCGGAGCGATGGCGCCGGTGTGGCACGCCAGGCAGAACTCAGACCCGACGAATGTTCCCGCGGCCAACTGGGCCTGGGAGTACCGGCTCTGGAGCAGTTTCAGCATGCTGGTCTGCTGAGGGACCGGTACCATCACGGGCGGCTTCGCCTTGTGTGCGGCGGCCATCTGGATGGGTCTCACGGCCATGACGGTCGACCCGATCAGCAGGGTCATTGTGGTGATTACCAACAGTCGTTTCATGGTGCCCCCTTTCCTGACAAGATTAGTCCTCGAAAAGTCTCGGGTCATGGTTGGACCCGTGGACGGCTACGTGGCATGTCTGGCAGTTTCGGTAGTGCTTCTTGGTTAGGTCATGGAACGAAGGAACGTTAGTGTGGCACTCGAGACAGAGGTCGCTCACGCGGTGCCGGATCAGCAGGGCGGGGTTGACCGACCCGTGCGGCTGGTGGCAATCGAGGCATCCGTTTACCTCGCGCGGCGGGTGCGGGTAGATGAAGGGGCCGGCCTTCTCGGTGTGGCATCCGATGCAGGAGCCGCCGTTCCCCGCCTGGAGAAGGCTGCCCTGGTGAGTGGTTCCGTGCAGGGAGTGGCAGTCTGTGCACTCGAAGGGCTTGGAGCCCTCGCGGTGCGCGAAAGGCAGTTCGAACTGGGCCGCTTCCTGCCTGTGGCACGTGGCGCAGAGGACCCGCGGTTCGGCGGCCAGCAGGGGCTTGGCCGGCGGCGCTTTGTGGCCCGGCACGTGGCAATCGAGGCACTCGACGCCCTTGCGGATGTGCGCAGGCGTCGTAAGGGACATGAAGCCCGACTGCTGCGAATGACAGGAGAGGCAGGCGGCGGGCGCGGGGTGACGGTTTATGTTCTTGGTCGTGGGATTGTCGACGTGCGCCGCCGCGGGGCCGTGACAGGTTTCGCAGGCGCGTTCGAGGGTGGCCTTGGAACGTGCGGCCATGGCCCTGCCGTGGGGGCCCTTGGCAAAGCTCTCCACCACGTCCGGATGGCACATGGCGCAGGTGTCCATTCCGATGGGTTCTTTCGTGTCCTGAGCCAGGATCATCACGGCCGGCAGCAGAATCACCAGTATCCAGGGGATTGTCGTCTTGAACTTCATTAGAACCTCCACCGGATGATCAGGCCGTAGCGGGTTGCATTGAAGTCGTCCAGCGTGTTCTTGCTCTGGTGATAGGTTCGATACTGGGCGAATAGTGAGAACTCGGTACCTTTGGGGCCTTCGAGGGCGGCGCGCACCAAGCCGTTCCATGAACGCATGGGCCAGCTGCGGCCCTCGTCGCGCAGGCGGACGAAATTGCCGAAGAGCCTTACCGGGCCTAATTGGGTGTGGCCGTGGAGCCCCAGAGTGACGAGGTTGAGGTCGTACCTGGAAAGGCCCGCGCCGCCGTTGGGGAGGACGATACCGGTGTCCGTCGTCAAGTCGGTTTGATCCGCGTCGAAGCCGAAGCCGTTGGTCCCGTCTTTCGAATTCCAGCCCACCGTGAAGCCGAAGGCGTCTGAAGAGTGGTTCAGGCCGCTTACCGACGACGGGTTGTCCGAGCGTTCCGTGCGGATCCTGGCGGTGGCATCCCAGCCCCCTCCCAGGTTGGACCGGAGTCTCAGGGTCAGCCTGTCGACCTTCTCGGGGTCCGTTCTGAAGATGTACTGCTCGAAGGTCCCGTGTTCGTACTCGCCGTTCAGGCTCATGCTGCGGTTGAAGGACCAGGAAGCACCCACGAGGTAGCCGTTGCTGTCGCGACTCACATTCTCGCCGGTATCGCTATTGGTCCTGCGCCACGAGACGTCGCGGGTTCCCGTGAAGCCGCCGCCCCAGACGGACCAGTTGGTGCCCCTGTGTTCGATCTCGACGCGTCCCGTCTGGTCCTTCACGTCGAAGACGCCCGACTCGTTCACGGGATCGGACAGATCGAAGCCCCAGCCGGCAGGGTTTGCAAGCCGGATTAGCCTCTCGCCGATCTGGCTGGAGTCCGCCGTCGTGTTGCGGTAGTCACCGGACAGGCGCAGGATCCAACCCGCCCCCAGATCGAAGCCCATGTGCAGATTGCCGGCCTTCACGTCCTGCTGGGCCGAGCTGATGAGGTCATCGATGTAGGTGACGGTGCCCGTCTGGCCGCCTCCGATGCCGAAGCCCTGCCAGGCCGTCCCCGTCGAATGGAGGTCGATGGAGCTGTACATGAAGGCCCCCGCGATCTCCATCCTGTGCCCTCTGTAAGCCGCCATCAACCGGGTCGTGGGGACGTCCTGCTTGTCCTTTCGGTTGGTCTCGAGCCTGTTGAGCACGTCGGGATCGGTACCGTCATAGGCCTGACTCCCAAGCGGTGCCCAGCGGTCTTCGCGCTCGTAGCGCGCCTGGGACTGCTCGAAGATGATGTGGACGGGGAAGGTCTTGGTTTCCAGACGCAGCGTGGCTTCCTTCATGTTCTCGTCGAGATTCACCCGCATGGGATAGAATTCGGCGAGACCATAGAGGGGTCGGTCGACGGTGCCGTCCCGGCGGACGTAGCGCAACACCAGCGACAACCTCAGGGCCGACCATCCGTCGTACCTGACGTTGCCTGTCCAGCGCGCGATGTTCCAGTCGGCGTGGTTTCCGCCCAGGTTGCCGGTGTCCAGGTTGAAATAGGAATCGCGCCGGTCGTAGTTCAGGTTGAACGTCCAGGCGGAATTCGGCCGGAACATCAGCAGCGCGTGCTGATCCGGCTCCGCCCCGCCAAACCCCCAGGCTTTGAGGCTGAAGCGCTCCGAGCCGTCTTTCTGAGGCGTGTAAGCCAGGTGGAAGTCATCGAGGAGAAATCCCTGTTGCTCCCCATACTGGCTGCGGTAGCTGTTCTCGTTGCCGCTGACGTTCTGCCATGTGTACCCGCCGCCCACGTCTCCGGTCCATTGCTGGGCCCTGGGAAGCAGAGGGCAGACCACGGC
The DNA here is from genome assembly GCA_964507185.1 of uncultured Thermoanaerobaculia bacterium. Lineage (GTDB taxonomy): Bacteria > Acidobacteriota > UBA4820 > UBA4820 > DSQY01 > CAVRTJ01. Next base: position 57,340 of record CAZDOY010000010.1, on the reverse strand, counting down.
CATGGCACCTACCATACAAAGCGCTTTCCACCCGAATCGCGAAAGATTCAATTGACCCTCCTCGAGCGGCGGAGGGTCAGGTGCGTATAGGCCCTCGTCTCCGAATTATCGTTATGAAATTCCATCTGAATTGTCCCTTCTCCTGTGTGCCTTCCTGCAGCTACCCCGACAAACTCCTGACCGGTAGAAATCGGGAGTTTGCCTGGCCTCCAAGATAAGCAACCCCCTCAAGTCCTTCTAGAGCTATTAGACTGGATTTTCAGGCGCGGGTCAAATACCCCAAGGCTACCACGGGTCAAATGGTGAAATATTCAACACATTTAAAATCACTACCGCGTGACACATGATATGTACTGACAATACAGCACCTAAGATCAGTGGACGGTGGCTATCGCGTCCCTGAGTCATATACCCCTCACCTTGCTCTTTCGACGTTTTGATGCCTCCTATCCTCCTAAATTAAAAGAGACTACATCATTTTGCAAGCGGTTCCGGGGACCGCTCGCGGCCAGGCTATCCCTCAAACGAAGAGGGGTCGGGATAAACGTTGCACTTACAAGCATTACGGCCAACCAGAGGCACGTGAAACTACAAGCAACGACTAAGAGCAAATGAGCGTGTTTCATAAGTATGTATAATAAATCTACACTCGTCGGCGCGCAACCTCCGGTCATGAAGGCTCCCGGGCTTCGGCGTAGAATAGCCGGCAGGGCCGATAAGAAGGCCACGGCGCTTCGGCGTGGAGGAGAACACGTGATGGGGTTGTCCGGCGACACGAGCGTTATAGACAGGATCTACGGAAGGATAGCGAACGGGACCAGCTTCTTCCAGGAAGGCTGGGGTGAGCTCTCTGAACTGCTCGTCCAGGACAGGGAGGGCGCGAAATACCGTCCACCGGCGGAGATCGACGTTATCTGGAATCGGGAATACCGGGAAGGCGGAATCAACTTCTCGCAGGGAAGCTTCCAGAGCCCTTTCGAGTGTGCGTCTTTTCCGGCGCGCTGCCGTGCTGCGCAGATCGAGGTCGTCCTCCCGCGAGGCTGGACCCGTGAAACGCCGATCTGCATCCACTTTGCCGCCACGGGAGACCAGGGCTTCGGCCGGCGACGAAGGAGCATGGCCCTGCCGCTGGCGGAAAGGGGGATGGCAGGCCTGTTGCTTGAAAACAGCTTCTACGGCGAGCGCAGGCCCGCCGGCCAGAAGGGGAAAGCGTTGAGAACGTTTGCGGATCTCTGGATGATGGGCGCCTCCACGGTGCAGGAAGGTCTCGCGCTGCTCCGTTGGCTCAAGAGCCATGGGTTCACGAAGCTTGGGGTTTCCGGCATAAGCATGGGCGGCCATATGGCCGCGAGCGTCGCCGCGCTCTGGCCCGAGCCGCTGGCCGTTTCTCCCTGCATCGCGCCCCACTCCGCGCAGGTCGTCTTCACGGAGGGATTGCTGATGGACCATTGCGACTGGGGCGCGCTGGACGGCACCTGCCTGCGGCCGGAGGAGGCCGTGGCGAGGATGCGCGAGTTGCTCGGTGTCACGGATCTCCGGCGATACGGCGTTCCGGCCGAACCCGCCGCGGCCTTTCTCGTATCTGCGCGGAGGGATGCCTACATTCCCTCCTGGTCCCCCGAAGCGCTGCACGCCCACTGGAAGGGATCGACGTTGAGATGGCTGGACGCAGGGCACGTGACGGCATTCCTGTTCAAGAGAAGGGCCTTTCAGGACGCCGTCGCCGATTCCTTCGCGGCGCTGGACGGGTCCGGTGTTTAGTGTTTTGTGTCTGGTGTTTAGTTCGTGAACAGGTTTTTTGGGGAAGCACGCTTCCAGTCCTCCAGGCTCCCCTGTCCCTCCTCCCCCTGCGTCTTTCGACGCAGACTAAGGAGTGAAAGTTGGGAGGTGAAGATTTGTAGTGAAGAGACGTTCAGCGCAGGGAGCGCCGGGAGAAAACGGTGTCTCTTCGTGAAGCTCACGGCGCATAACCCAACAACCAGCTGTCCTCCCGTCCTACTATCCTGTTCATCCCTGCTTCGAAGGCATGCCGTCCGCCGACCTTCAAATCCCAATTCCCAGACCCCAAATTCTTCCCGGTTGCGTCCCGCCTCGCGCGGCGGTATATTGGGTTCCTCTTTTTGGGGTGCCGTTTTCCTCGGGGGGTTCAAGAACTTTTGCCATCTTACCAATGGGCGCGCCGCGAGGCACAATTTGCGAACGTGAGGCTTCATTCAAAAAGGAGCGGTCTATGGCCCGTTCGATGACGTTCTACAGGAGTACCGTCGGAAAGAAGATTGTGATGGCCGTGACGGGGGCGATGCTGTTCCTCTTCCTTTGCGGACACCTCCTCGGCAATCTCCAGATCTTCATTGGCCCCGAGCGCCTGAACGCGTACGCGGCCTTCCTGAAGAGTACGGGAGAACTGCTGTGGGGTGTGAGGATCGTGATGGCGACGGCCCTGGTGCTGCACATCCTGGCGGCCATCCAGATCACGATCGCCAACTGGAAGGCCAGGCCCGTGGGGTACGCGGTGAAGGTGAACCTGGAAACCGGCTACGCGGCCAGGACCATGATCTTCAGCGGGCCGATCATCTTCCTGTACATCATCTACCACCTGATGATGTTCACCTTCCTCACCACGGGACCGGGTTTCAGCCACACGGACGTCTACAGGAACGTCGTGGAGGCCTTCAGGAACCCGGCCATTTCAGCGGTTTACATCGTCGCGATGCTGGCGTTGGGTTACCACCTCTTCCACGGGATCTGGAGCATGCTCCAGACCCTCGGCATCAACCACCCAAAATACAACCGGGCGAGGAAGATCGTGGCCGCCGTCGTTGCCGTTGTGCTGGCCGCGGGCTACATTTCCATCCCGGTTTCCGTTCTTCTGGGCATCGTGTCCTAGTATCGGAGGTATGAGACCATGACTTTGAATTCGAAAATACCCTCCGGCCCTATCGAGCAGAAGTGGACGAAGCACCGCTTCGACATGAAGCTGGTCAACCCCGCCAACAAGCGGAAATACAAGATCATCGTGGTCGGCTCCGGATTGGCGGGTGCCTCGGCCGCGGCGAGCCTCGGCCAGCTCGGCTACAACGTGGAGTGCTTCTGCTACCAGGACAGCGCCCGGAGGGCCCACAGCATCGCTGCGCAGGGCGGCATCAACGCCGCCAAGAACTACCAGAACGACGGTGACAGCATCTTCCGCCTGTTCTACGACACGGTGAAGGGCGGCGACTTCCGTTCGCGCGAGGCCAACGTTTACCGGCTCGCCGAGGTCAGCAACGAAATCATCGACCAGTGCACGGCGCTGGGCGTTCCCTTCGCGCGCGAATACGGCGGCAACCTCGCCAACCGTTCCTTCGGCGGCGCCCAGGTGTCCCGGACCTTCTACGCCCGGGGGCAGACGGGCCAGCAGCTCCTGCTCGGGGCCTACTCCGCCCTGTCGCGCCAGATCGCCGTCGGTCAGGTGAAGATGTACCCCCGACGTGAAATGCTGGACCTGGTGGTCGCAGACGGCAGGACCCGCGGCATCGTCACCCGGGACATGGTGAGCGGGCGCATAAGCTCCCACGCCGCGGACGCCGTCATACTCGCCACGGGCGGCTACGGCAACGCGTTCTACCTGTCCACCAACGCCAAAGGCTGCAACGTGACCGCGGCGTGGCGCGCACACAGGCGCGGCGCCTTCTTTGCCAACCCCTGCTACACCCAGATCCACCCCACCTGCATACCCGTGGCGGGCGACTACCAGTCGAAACTGACCCTCATGAGCGAATCCCTCAGGAACGACGGCCGCATCTGGGTGCCCAAGAAGAAGGGCGAGACCCGCAAGGCATCGGACATCCCAGAGAGCGAGAGGGACTACTACTTGGAGCGCAAGTACCCCAGCTTCGGAAACCTCGTGCCGAGGGACGTGGCTTCGCGAAACGCGAAGGAGGTCTGCGACGAGGGACGGGGCGTCGGGCCCACGGGCCTGGGCGTCTACCTCGACTTCGCCGACGCCATAAACAGGCTGGGCGAGGACGTCATCCGCGAGCGCTACGGCAACCTCTTCGAGATGTACGAGCGGATCACGGGCGAGGACCCCTACAAGCAGCCCATGAGAATCTTCCCGGCCATCCACTACACCATGGGCGGCCTCTGGGTGGACTACAACCTCATGAGCAACCTGGAAGGCCTGCACGTGCTCGGCGAGGCGAATTTCTCCGACCACGGCGCCAACCGCCTCGGGGCCAGCGCCCTCATGCAGGGCCTCGCGGACGGGTACTTCGTGATTCCCTATACCATCGGTGACTACCTGGCCAGGGTGTCGCCCGCAGACCGTCTGCCCGTTGACCACGTCGCGTTCAAGCAGGTCGAAACCGAAGCGGAGGAGAAGATCCGCCGCATTCTCTCCATCGACGGCAGCCGCACGGTGGACACCTTCCACAAGGAACTCGGCAAAATCCTCTGGGAGGGCTGCGGCATGGCCCGGAACGAAAAGGGGCTGCAGACCGCCCTCCAGCGCATTCCCGAATTGCGGGAGCAGTTCTGGAAGGACGTCAAGGTGCCGGGTGAGGGCGCCGACCTGAACCAGGAACTCGAGAAGGCCGGGCGCGTGGCGGATTTCCTGGAATTCGCCGAACTCATGGTCTACGACGCGCTCGAGCGCGACGAATCCTGCGGAGCGCACTTCAGGGAAGAGCACCAGACCCCGGAGGGCGAGGCGCTTCGTAACGACGACGACTATTCTTACGTGTCGGCCTGGGAATTCAAGGGCGTGGGCGAAAATCCCACCCTGCACAAGGAACCCCTGGCTTTCGAATATGTCCACCTCACTCAGCGGAGCTACAAATGAGGCTGAAACTGAAGATCTGGCGTCAGGCGGGTTCAGAGGACAAGGGAAAGTTCGTAACCTACGAACTGGAGGACGCGAGTGAACACATGTCCTTCCTCGAGATGCTCGACGTCCTCAACCAGAAGTTGATCCTGAAGGGCGATCGCCCCGTCGCCTTCGAGCACGACTGCCGTGAGGGCATCTGCGGCTGCTGCGGGTTCATGGTGAACGGTTTCGCGCACGGCCAGATGAGGAAGACCACGGTCTGCCAGCTCCACATGCGCCACTTCAAAGATGGGCAGACCATCGTCATCGAACCCTTCCGCTCGAAGGCGTTTCCGGTCGTTCAGGACCTCATCATCGACAGAACCGCCCTGGACAAGATCGTCCAGGCTGGCGGCTTCATTTCGGCCAGGACGGGCAGCGCCCCCGACGCCAACGCCACGCCGATTTCCAAGGAGAAGGCCGACCTGTCCATGGACGCGGCGGCCTGCATCGGCTGCGGCGCCTGCGTGGCGGCCTGTCCCAACGGCTCGGCCATGCTCTTCACGGCGGCCAAAATCTCCCACCTCGGACTCCTGCCGCAGGGGCAGCCCGAGCGGTGGCAGCGCGCCCTGCGCATGGTCGACAAGATGGAGGAGCTGGGCTTCGGGGGCTGTTCCAACCACGGCGAGTGCGAGGCCGTATGCCCCAAGGGCATCAGCATCGACTTCATCGCCCGGCTCAACCGCGACTTCATGCGGGCGAGTGTCACAGAAAAGGAGACGGCTATCCGCAAGGTCTGACGCCGTCCCGGTTCCACGAACATCACAGAGCGCCCGGTCG